>NZ_JBAJGT010000010.1:0-170954 GCF_036706555.1 Pseudomonas sp. JDS28PS106
CAGCAGTGAAACGATGCATCGCCGATGGTAGTGTGGGGTTTCCCCATGTGAGAGTAGGTCATCGTCAAGATTCATTCCGAAACCCCTGATTGCATAAGCAGTCAGGGGTTTTGTCTTTCTGGAATCTTCCACCCAACGCTCGGGAGTCGTTTTTGATGGCCTCATCGAAACGTAAGCATGCGAACATGGAGCGGGAACTGGCACGCTCGCTGACTACCGCATGCGAATTGGCGAAAAGCGAATTCCCAGGTTTCGAGTGGCTGACGCATCGCGTCGACTACGACCATTTCCCGCAAAGCCTTGTCGTCACCTGGGTATTTAATAAGGACGTCGAGATGCACCAAGCCAGTTCGAGCAAAGACCGCGCGAGAATTGCCGAACTCACCCAAACGGCGCTTGAGGACATAGGCATCTCTATCTCCAACATCGAGACTCACCTGGAGTTCGATTCCGAAGAGCGCTGCGCATCGGCCAACGGCGGTGACTGGGCGGCACGGCTTAACCTGCGGCAGCGATCAGGTGGCAAGCATGGCCAAAGACATTGAGAACCCCTGCGTCTCGCTCTGTCAGTTGAACAGTGAGATGTGCGTCAGCTGCGGTCGTACCCGCGAAGAGATCCGCAAGTGGCGGGGCATGAAACGGCCCGAGAAAATGGCCACCGTGCAAAAGGCCGCGACCCGCATGAAAGCCATCACCAAAAAGAAGAACAAAGGCTAGCGACACCGCAGAACGAGCTATAAAAAAGGCCGCATTCTCATGCGGCCTTCGTTCACGTCTCAACGAGGGTTATCCAGCAACGGCTTCCTCTTCGACCGCTTCAAGCTTCGGCTGCGCTTCATCGCGGCGCTGAATGTACTTCCAGTCCGCTTCGTCGATATAGATGCCGTTGGGCCCGCTGCCGCCTTCGAGGTCGATGGCAACGTGCGCTGAGACCTGCGGTTTAACACTCGCCAGGATCGGCACGAAGCCCAACTGCAAGCTGGTTTCCAGCAGAGCCGACTGGTTCTTCTCGTCGATGTCTGCTGCCTCGTCGAGGTAGTAGGGCAGGCGTACACGTCCAGCCAGATCGCGGTCCATCAGGTGCAACAACAGATACATGTTGGTAAGCGCCTTGATGGTCATGGTCGTGCCGTTGGATGCGGCCCCATCGATATCGGTGTGAATGATCGGCTGACCATTGACCTTGGTGATCTCGAAGGCCAGCTCGAACAAGTCCTTGAGGCCCAACTGGTTGTGGTTGGCTGCGACCAGACGCGCCAGGTACTCCTTGGCTTCCTCGTTCTTGTTGTCCTGCTCGGCGCTCTGGCTCAGGTCGAAGACCGACAGCGTCTCGCCTTCCTCGTACTGACCGGCACTGTGAATGATCTGATCGATATGCTTCAGCGCTTCCTTGTTGGGCGCCAGAACGATACGGAAACTGGCGAGGTTGGAGACCTGGCGCTTGTTGATCTCGCGGTTGAACAGCGCGAGCTGATGTTCGAGGCTGTCATAGTCGCTGCGGATGTTGCGCAGGGTACGCGCGATGTCGGTGACCGCCGCGCGCCGTGCCTTGCCAAGCGTCAGCGCTTCGTCGGTGCGATGCGCGTAAGCGTTGATCAACAGTTGCAGACGACGCTCCACGTCATCTTCGCTGTCGAACTTGGCAACGCCCTTGAGCCGTACCTGCGCATAGAGCGCGTCGATCTGCCCGTCGCTGCGCAGCAGCGCCTGCCAGCTGTCCTGGTAGTCATTGAGCAGCGGCAGCAGGTTTTCCATCGAGTCGTCGACCGGCTCCATGAACGGCGTACCGAATGGCATGTCTGCCGGCAGCAACTGACGACGGCGCAGCGCGTCATCCAGCGTTCGCTGTTTCGATTCCAGATCGCCGATCTGCCGCGCGACCAGTTGCAGCTTGGCCGACAGCTGCTGGACCCGCTCGGTGAACGCATCACTGGAGCGCTTCAGTTCATCCTGGGCGGCCTCCATTTGCGCAAGCTCCTCGAGCTTGCCTGACTCCTCGGCGCTCAGCGTCTGGCAACGACGGAAGTCTTCCAGCGCCTTCTGCGCATCCAGCACCTGCTGGTACAAGGCCTCGGTCTGGTTCTTGCCGGCCACGCGGTCGGCGGCCACGGCCTGTTGGGTCTTGAGCTGCTTGAGCTCTTTTTCCAGGCGTTCTTTCTGATCGCGCAATGCGGCCCGGTCGGCCAGCGCCTGCAAGGCAGGGGGTTCGATGCTCGACAGGTTGATCGACAGACCCGGCACCTGGAATTGCTCGCCCTTGAAACCGTCCAGAATCGCTTCCAGAGATTTGACCCAGGCGTCGCCATCGTCCAGCGCGATGCCTTGCTCGCCCAGCGGCAGGCTGAACAGTGCACCGTTGAACAGGCGCATGAGGCGCTCGACGTCCGGTTGGGAAAACTCTTCGCGTAACCGGGCGTAGCTGTTGTTATCGGCGTGATCCAGTTGCTGTTTCACCGATTTCAAACGCTTTTCCAGATCGCGCAAACGCTCATCGAGATCCTCGGCACTGAACTGACGCGACTGGGCCAGCGCACCGGCCAGTTCGTCGTGCGCATCCTTGGCGGCCAGTAACTGCTGTTCCAGCACCCGGACGTCGTCCACCAGCGCGAAGCGGTTCTTGAGCACCGACAGCTCGCCCAGCCAGCGCTGAACGCTGCTGATTTCCCGCTCCAGACGCATCAGCTCCTGAGTGCTGTTTCGCTGATCGTTCTGCAGGACGTCCTGTTGCGCCCGGTAATGTTCCGCCTGGATGACCAGCTCTTCCTTGCGTGCTCCGGAATAGTCGGACCAGGTGCCCAGCAGCGAGTCCAGCAGCGGCGACAACCGGTGCAGCTTGCCGCGCAGAATGTCGCGCTGCCTGACGCCGGCGGCCAATGCTTCGACCAGCGGGCCGGCCAGGACCAGCGAGTTGTAATCCTGCTCCATGCGGCGCACATCGCGGAAGGCTTCTTCACAGGCGGCAATGTAGTCGACGCTGCCGGAGCGCAGGCTGTGTTCGAACGCGTCGAGGAACAACTGCTTGAGCTTGGCGGCGGTAATCTCGCGCATGTGCAGCAGGTTGATGAACAGTGCGCGGAAGGTCTTGAGGCTCTGTTCACTGGTCGAACGCAGCGGGATGAGGGTCAGGTCGAGCGGAATCGAAGTGTGTCCGCCCACCAGCAACCGACGCAACTCATCGGGCTTGAGTTCATAGGCTTTCAGCCCATGGCTTTCCAGGTTGTTGAACAGCTCTTTCTGACGCAGACAGGTATCGTCTTTCTGATAATGCGCCAGGTCCAGTTCGCCCGCGTAGGCGAAGAACTGGTGGCCGAAACCGCCGCCGGGTCCGCGCCCGACCACGCCGATCACATGCGGACCGTGTGGCAGCGACACCTCGACCAGGATGTAACTGGTGTCGGAAGCGAAGTAGAAACGGCGCGACTGTTCGAGGCTGTACTTGCCGAAGCTCATGTCGGACATGCGGGCCAGGATCGGGAACTGCAATGCGTTGATCGACGCACTCTTGCCCAGGTTATTCGCGCCGTAGACCGACAACGGGTTTTCCAGCGGGAACAGCCCGAGGCTGTAGCCGGCGGTATTCAACAGCGCGAAGCGGCGAATGCCATAGCGTTCCTGGCTCATGCGTTCATCTCCTGTTCCTCGGCAACGGCGCGGGCCAGCGCCTGCTCTTCGGTTTCCTCGTCTGCCTGATCGAATTCATCCAGATCCAGAGGATCGTCGGTCTGCAACAGTTTCTCGTCGCTGTCATCGTCGATGAGGATCGGCGTGGGCAGCGGCAGGGCGCTGTGCAGACTGGCGGCCAGGTCCCGGTCCTGCTGGACCGACAGGCAGACGTCGAGAAAGCGGTGCATGGGCGGCAGGAAACGGTAGACGCCCACTTCCTCGCCGGCAAAGCCGAGCTGGGTCATGCGGCGCAGGATTTTCTCTTCCAGTTCATCCTGGGTCTGCACTTCGGCTTGCAGGAACAGGTCGCGGTATTTCTCCAGCATCGAGGGCAGTTCGTCCCGGCCCAGGCTGCCGCCGTCCAGTACGGCGATGGGATCACGGCCCTGATCGGCAAGGCGTTCGACCAGGATGAAGGTGAACAGCGCCAGACGCTGCGCGGTCTTGTTGACCTGCGCCGCCGCCAGTTCAGGCACGAAGTAATAGAAACCACGGGTATCGCACACCAGTTCGAAGCCCAGCGCCTTGAACAAGGTGCGGTACTGGTCCTGGAAGTTGGAAAGCTGAGCGTACAGCTCTGGATCGCGGCGGCTGATGTGGTAGCCCTTGAACAGCTCGCGGAAGATCGGCGCCAGCTGGGACATTTCGGATAGATCAAGATGCATGAACAGTGCTCTCGGAATGCTCTGGCTGCTCGTCGGAACCGGCGAGCAGCGCGAAGGAGCGCAGGCTGACGCGGTGCTCCCGGGTAAGGTATTCGCGTCGCTCCAGGCGATCGCGGGCAAAGCGCTTGTCCCGCGAGAGGCGCGAGAACCAGTACAACAATTCTTCCGTTTCGCCCTCGGGCTCCTGCTCCAGCAGCCAGAGCATCAGGTCCGGCATTGGCAGGGCCTGTTCGCAGCGCTCGAGCATTTCCTTGACCGTGCGCGGCGCGCGCGGCGGCTCGCCCTTGCGGGTGCTGCTGGCCTTGGGGAATTTCGCGGGTTTGGGTTCGAACCGGGCCAGCGCGTAGACGTAGGCTTCGACCTGGCTGGCATTGCCAAGGAACGTGCTCTGCGGGCGGGTGAACAAAGGCATTGCCGCCTGTGGCACAGCGTCGAGACCCTTGCGCCGGATCGCGGACAACGCCAGCGCGGCGCCGCGGGTAACGGCATTGTGGCGACGGGCTTCTTCACGCAGCGGCAGCAGCAGCTCGCGCGCATGACGCAAGGTGAGCTGAGCGCTGGTCTGCATCTCCAGAATCCGCGCATGGGTGCGCAGCAACATGTCGTCATCTACCAGATGCCCCAGCCGCTGCTGCTCGGTCAGCAGGCGCAACAGGACCTTTTCGACCTTGCGTACGCCCTGCTCAAAGGCACCGTCGGCGTTGACCAGCTGGATCATCGGCTCGACGTACTCATCCCAGGTCGCCAGCACTTCGGCGTAGCGCTGGCGCAGCGGAATCTGCCGGTCGCTGGTCTTGGCACGCTCGGCCACGGCGACCAGTGCCTGCTCGTCGTTGGCGAGTTTCTTGAGAACGTCGCGCACGCGCATGTCCAGCAGACGCAACTGACGCGCCAGATCGTTGGCATCACGAATGTCAAACGCGTCCTGGATATAGCCGGCCAGTCGCTCCAGGTGACGCAGATAGGCTTCGATCTCCAGGCACAGCCCGAGTCGATGCTCGCGGCGCAGATAGGAGAGGAAGTCGTGGATCTGGGCATTGAGTTCGAAACGGTTCGGACTCTTGGCGACCGGGACCAGAATGTCCAGGCGTATCCAGACGTCCAGCAAATGGGTGATGTCTTGCGGGGTGCTTTCCTGCTGCCGTGTCGCCAGTTGCTGACGCAACTCGCTCAGGCTCAGGGTGCCCTGGTCGAAGTGTTCGCACAAAGGCTCGAGTAACGCCCAGTGTTCGGCAAGGGCGCGCAGGACGCGCTTGGGTTCGATCATTGGATGGCCGGCTGTTGGCAAATGAAAGTCGGCGATTGTACTGCATCATCCCGGCAAGATTTCACCTCCCGGCGGCATCAGCGCACGAAAGCTTGTAACAGTCCGAGGCGGCCGGCACATGTCGGATCCTGGCTCGACGATTACCGGCCAAGCGCCTAGAATTGCGCGCTGAACTTATCCCCTGGTGGTTTCCTTGCTCAACGAGTCCCGTCGCCGCGCCTATCTGACTTCGATGCAAGTGGTCAGCTGGCTGCCGCGTACCGAACTGCCTTTCGCCGCGCCGTCGCGCCCGGAGCTGCTGGCGTGGTTGCCGACGCCGGTGGAACCACCGTCCGGCCCCGCGCCGGCCGCACAGGCGTCAGGCGAGCCGGTGGAGTCGAGCGTTGCCGTGGCGGCGCCCCCGGCGCGACCGGCCGAGCGTCCCCGAATCGAGGTGCCACGCCCTTCGTCCGCGGCGCGGACGCCGGCTCCGGTCGCGAGCGAAAGTGTCGAGCCTGCGCAGGTCAAACCTGTCGCTGTACCACCGCCGCGTTTCGCATTGCAGCTGCTGCGCGCCGGAGGCTGTCTGCTGTTGGTCGAGTTGTCCACTGGCCAGCCGTTCCAGAGTCGCGATCCTTCCTACCTGCTGCTCAAGGACATGCTGCGCGCCGCGGGCCTGCCGGACAGCCCGCAGATCATCGGCGAGCCGGTGCGCTGGCCCTTGCTGGTGCGCGGCAATCTGGATCAGGGGCCGGAAGCGGCGCGCGATTTCGTACAAGGCTTCATTGCCGCGCGCTTCGAGGAAGAACCCTGCAAATGCCTGTGGCTGATCGGACTGCCCGCGCTGCGTTTCGCCGCCGAGGCGGATGCCGAGGCCTATAACCAGGAAGTGCAGGTCGATGGGCTGGGCACGGCATGGGCCTTGCCAAGCCTGGAATTGTTGATGGACGAGCCGGAGCGCAAGGCCGGCGTCTGGCAAGCCATGCGTCGGCTGATGGCGCGCTGGAAACCCCATGATGAGTGAGTCAATCAGTTTTCGCCCGATGACCGAGGCGGACCTCGACGCTGTGCTGAAGATCGAATACGCAGCGTTCAGCCACCCCTGGACCCGCGGGATTTTTCTCGACGGGCTCAAATCCTATGAAATCTGGCTGATGTTCGAAGGCTCGCAACAGGTGGGCCACGGCGTCATTCAGGTCATCATCGACGAAGCGCATCTGCTCAATATCACCGTCAAGCCGGAAAGCCAGGGGCGCGGACTGGGCTACCGCCTGCTCGACCACCTCATGAAGCGCGCCTATCAACTCGACGCTCGCGAATGCTTCCTAGAGCTGCGCGACAGCAACCGCCCGGCCTACCGGCTGTACGAGAACTACGGCTTCAACGAGATCGGTCGACGCCGGGACTATTACCCGGCAGTGGGCGGGCGGGAAGACGCGGTCGTCATGGCCTGCACACTGCTGGAGTAGTCACCGGCTGTTGATCAGGGACGGTCCGGGCGGCCGTCCAGCGGATCGACGATCGCCATTTCTTCTTCATCCAGACCGTTACCGCCGCCGATGTCGTCTTCGTCGACGATGGTCACTTCCAGATCTGCCGGGCCGTCCTCGCCCTGTTCGTCGGGAGAGCGCGCGCCGTCTTCGCGAATCAGGGTTTCCGGCGACAGGTCATCGTCGGTCTGGTGATGATCGGCGGTGGACGCGCCAGTCAGCCCTGCTTCGGCTTCACGGGAGTCGGGCAACACATGCTCCAGTTCGTCCTCGGGCATCTCGTCGCCGATCCGGGCGGTGTCATCGTCATCGAAGCGCAGCTCGCGCATCGAACCCATGCGGTCTTCGTTGTCGTCGATGGGCTCGGGCTGCGGCGCATCGTACGGACGGCGTGAATCGTTCATGGCAAATCCTCGTTGAGTAGGGCCTGTAAGGTGGACCGGCCGCGACTTTGAAGATTCCGTGTTTCGTCATCCACTGGACAGGCAGCGCTGCTCGTCCGCCACGCGTGACTTGAACCGACGCGCGCCAGTCATACCTGAGCATCATTACCGAGGCGTCATAGCATGAACGATCTACAAGACCTGATCGATAACAACGAGCGTTGGGCCGCGGCGATCAAGCAGGAGGATCCCGAGTTCTTCGCCAAGCTGGCGCGCCAGCAGACCCCCGAATACCTCTGGATCGGTTGCTCGGACGCTCGCGTCCCCGCCAACGAAATCGTCGGCATGCTGCCGGGCGATCTGTTCGTGCATCGCAACGTAGCGAACGTCGTGCTCCACACCGACCTGAACTGCCTGTCGGTCATCCAGTACGCGGTGGACGTACTCAAGGTGAAACACATTCTGGTGACCGGGCATTACGGCTGCGGCGGCGTGCGTGCCTCGATGCAAGACCGCCAGTTGGGCCTGATCGACGGCTGGATTCGCTCGATCCGCGACCTGTACTACGAAAATCGCGCAGACCTGGCGAAATTGCCGACCGAGGAAGAGCGCGTCGATCGCCTGTGCGAGCTGAACGTCATCCAGCAGGTGGCGAACGTCGGTCACACCACCATCGTCCAGAACGCCTGGCATCGCGGCCAGAGCCTGTCGGTGCACGGCTGCATCTACGGCATCAAGGACGGTCGCTGGAAGAGTCTCGACGTGACCATCAGCGGCCTGGATCAACTGCCGCCGCAGTACCGGTTGCGTCCGCAGGATTGATTGGACTCGTAGGAGCCAGCTTGCTGGCGATTGGCAAGACCTGACACACCGCGCAGTCTGATCTTGCTGCCGCTGCGCGGCAGATCGCTGGCAAGCCAGCTCCTACACGGATGCGGCAGTTCAAGCAGATGTATCGCACCTACCCGGTAGGAGCCAGCTTGCTGGCGATTGGCAAGACCTGACACACCGCGCCGTCTGATCTTGCTGCCGCTGCGCGGCAGATCGCTGGCAAGCCAGCTCCTACACGGATGCGGCAGTTCAAGCAGATGTATCGCACCTACCCGGTGGGAGCCAGCTTGCTGGCGAATGGCGAGACCTGACACAACGCGCCTCTGGTCTTGCTGCCGCTGCGCGGCAGATCGCTGGCAAGCCAGCTCCCACACAGGTGTGACCTGCGCCGCTTGGCATGTCGTAGGAGCGGATTCATCCGCGAGGCGCCGTTATAGACGATGCATCAGTGGCGCCTGATGTGTTTTTTCGCGGATGAATCCGCTCCTACGGATCCGCGTTGATCTTTAGAGCACGAAGCGCTGCACCATGGTGTTCAGGTCGGTGGCCAGCATCGACAGGGCATTGCTTGCCACTGTCGTCTGTTGCGCACCTGAGGCGGTCTGGCTCGACAGGTCGCGAATGCTGCTCAGGTTGCGGTCCACTTCGCCGGCCACTTGCGCCTGTTGCTCGGCGGCGCTGGCGATCAGCAGGTTGCGGTCGTTGATGGTGTTGGTCGAGCTGATGATGACGGTCAGCGCCTCGCCGGTCGCCGCGGCCTGCTCCAGCGTCAGGTTGGCCTGGGTCGCCGTGTGACGCAGTGATTCGGCGGTTTCCTGGGTGCTCTGCTGCACGCCATTGATCAAGGTTTCGATCTCGGTTGTCGACGCGCTGGTGCGCTGCGCCAGTGAGCGTACTTCGTCGGCGACCACCGCGAATCCGCGACCGGCCTCACCGGCGCGCGCGGCCTCGATGGCAGCGTTGAGTGCCAGCAAATTGGTCTGGTTGGCGATGGAGCGGATCACGTCGAGAATGCTGCTGATGCTCTGGGTGCGTTCGGCCAGCCCCTCGGCCTGTTGCGACGAGTCCAGCACGTTGTCGGTCAGTTCCTTGATTGAACTGATGGTCGCCGACAGCCGGACCTGCCCCTGAGCAGCGGCCTGGGTCGAGGCCTGAGACTCGGTCACGGTATTGCTGGCGTTGCCCGCGACTTCCACCGCGGCCTGGCTCATCTGGTTCACGGCCACGGCGGCCTGCTCGATCTCATCGTTCTGCAATTGCAGGTTGACTGCGCTGGCTTCGGCGATGCTGCCCATTTCCTGGACTGACTGCGAGAGCTGGCTGGCGGCGGCGTAGATCTGGTCGATGGTGCTGTGCAGGTTGCCGCGCATGCGTCCCAGCATGATCAGCAGTTGCGCGGTCTCGTCCTTGCCCTGGGGTATTTCATGCTCGGAAAGGTCCCCGTCGGCGATGGTGCTGGCGATATGCAGGGCGTGGCGCACGGGGTGGATGATGCTCACGCTCAGGCGCCACGCGAGCAGCAGAGTCAGCGCCAGCGCGACGCCAATCGCGCTCAGGGCGATGATCCGTGTCCGCGTGTAGCTGGCGCTGGCCGCCTCGACGGCCGCAGCGGCGCTCTGGGTATTGAGTTCGCGCAACAACTGAACCTGCATGTCCATCAGATCGCCGTGCATGGACAGCATGGTGTTGGACAGCATGCGCGCTTCATCGAGCTTGCGCTGTTCGATCAGCGCGATCTCGTCCTGCAAGCCCGGCATGAATGCCTTGTAGGCATCCTGCAAGGCGAGGATCGAATCGCGCTCGGTGCCGTTGCCGACCCGCGCCAGGTAATCGGCGAAACCTTTCTCCACTTCGTTTCTGAGCTGCTCGACATTGATCTTGCTGTTGATCACCGCGCCGGGGTCATCGGCATTGGCGATCAAGCGGGTGGTCTCGCTGCGCAGCTTCACCAGCGCGATGGCGATAGCGTCGGCCATGGCAATGCTCGGCATCGCACCGCTTTCCACCGCCGCACCCTGATTGCGGAGGTCCTGCATCTGCAACAGGCTGAATACGCCCAGCGCGACCATCAGCAGCGCCGTAATGCCGAAACACAGCACCAGTCGCTGAGCGATCCTGAAGCGGCGCAGCACTGACGTCCTCGACCGGGGGCGCAAGAAGCGAGACAGGAATTTTTTCACGGTGCATGACCCTATAAACAAGCATCTTCGAAGACGCGTTTATAAGGCAGTCGTGTGATGTCTTTATGACATTGCGACGTGAGTCACGGTTTTTGCCGTCAACACAGCGTTCGGAGCATTCCGGTCAATCCGGTGCGCCGACTTCTTCCATCAGCTCGGCCAGAAAACGCTGCAAACGCTCATGCCGCATGCCTGCGATACGCGCGCCTGTGGCCGTCTGGAATCCCTCGGCCAGGTGCAGCAGCTTGGTATGGAAATGATCGACGGCGAAGCGCTTGTCATCGTAGGGCCGATGATCGGCGCCGGGGTCCTGAGGATCGTAGAGCGAACTGCCCATGCGCCCGGACACATAGAAAAGCCGCGCCACGCCGACCATGCCCAGCGCATCCAGACGGTCGGCATCCTGAAGAATCTTCGCTTCCAGAGACAGAGGAGCAATGTCCGCGGAAAAACTGTGCGCCTCGATCGCATGAGCGACCGAGGCGATGCGTTCTTCGTCCCAGCCCATTTCGTTGAGCAGTTCACCGGCCTTGGCCGCCGCGAGCCGGGATGCGCTGGCGCGGAACGGAGAGTTCTTCTCCACGGCGACGCAGTCATGCAACAGGGTGGCGGCCACCAGCACTTCGGCATCACCGCCTTCGCGGTCACGGATCGCACAGACATTGCGCCACACCCGCTGCAAATGCGAGATATCGTGCGAGCCGTCGATCTTTTCCGCATGGGTATGGGGAATCAGGCGGCGGGCCAAATCCTGAAAAGGGGCGAAACTGGCGTAGGTCATCGACGACCTCCTGAGCGACCGGGCACAGCGACACAGTGTAGACCGACAGGTCACTGGGCAAGCAACTCGCTGATGTGTCCGGCGAGCAGTCGTGCGCCGTTGTCGTTCAGGTGGTTGAAATCCTTGTACCAGGAATCGGCGTCGCCGATCAGGCACTGCTGGCGGCGGCAGAAGACGTCATCCAGAGTGACCAGTCGCGCATGGTTCAAGCGCCGCTCCTGCTCGAAGGTCTCGCGGCTGAAGCGTTGCAACTGATCGTGAAGGTCCATCGGTACCGAGAGAGTGCTTACCAAACGCATTTTTTCTTCCGGGGTGTCGGCGGCATCCCGCGCCAGTCGGTAATACAGGTTCTTGGGGTTGATGATTTGCTGCGGGACCTGGGCCACGATGAAGACCTCGGCGCCCAGCTCGCGGTAGGCCCGCACGGTTTCGTGCAGAGCCTTGCGAAATACCTTTCGCGACGCTTGTTTGCTGCGTTCCTGGCTGTCGCTCGTGACCAGAAAATAGTTGGTCTTTTCCCGCTCGTGATAGTTGCCGTCGGTGTACAGCGTCCAGCGCGCGACCAGCACGACCTTGCGGATGGCGTGCTGCTTCACGTATTCGAGCTGCCGGGCTGCCAGCGTCTCGCACACGCCTGGCGCATAATTGCCGTGGGCGACATCGACGCCGAGCAACGGCAGGCAGCCGCCCAGGCCAATATGCGCCAGCGTTTCACCCTGTTCCCGGGCTGCCGCGTCGAAGGTCGACAGTAGTGCTTCGGAATGACTGTCGCCAAACACCGCGACGCTTGGCGTCGCACCGGCGTTCGCCAGGCCGAACAGACAGAAGTCCACATTCCAGCCCGTGCCGTCGTGGCTCTGGTCGCACTGTTCGCGTACCTGGGGATCGGTGAATGCTTGATAGATTGCCGGGTCGACGTTGAAGCGCTGGGCGAATCCGTTGTGGCTGTATCCCGCCAGTCCCACTGCCATGAACATGACCGAAGCGGTCGCCGTGAAACCGAATACCTGGCGGCGCTCGAATCGATTTTTGTTGCGAAACGGCTGTTCGATGAAGCGCCAGCTCAGCCACGCCAGCGCCAGTGACGCCACCACCAGCCCCAGCATCACCGCCAGCGGCGGCTCCACCAGTGTGCTGTGCCGGGCGAAGGCGAACAGCGGTTGATGCCAGAGGTAGGCGCTGTAACTGATCATGCCGATTCCTACCATGACCCTGTTGCTCAGAGCGCGCCCGACCAGCGTCCGCGCGTCGGCGAAAAGGATGACGAGGGCGGCGCCCATGACCGGCAGCAGGGCATTGATTCCGGGAAACGGCGTGCTTTTGTCGAACCGCAGCACGGCGTAACCGATCAGTACCAGCCCCAGCAGGCTGGCGAGCTGACTGAGGCCATGATGGGGCTGCAGACTGCGCGGACGCCAGGAGAAATAGAACGCGATAAAAGACCCGACCAGCAGCTCCCAGGCACGGGCGTGCAGCAGATAGAAGGTGCTGGTGGCGTCTTCTCGGGCGCCCGTTTCAGCGATGACGAAACTGGCCGCCGCGGCCACGGCCAGGATCGCGACCAGGCGCTTGCGACCCAGCCCCCACGCCGCCATCAGAAAAAGCGGAAAGAACAGGTAGTACTGTTCTTCGACGGCCAACGTCCAGGTGTGCAACAGCGGTTTCAGGTCGGCACTGGCATCGAAGTAGCCGCTCTCCAGCCAGAACAGCAGGTTCGATGAAAAGAGCGGCACGGCCACCAGACTTTTCGCAAAGTACTTGAAGTCCTCCGGGTCCAGCAGCACCCAGGCCGCTGGCACGCACAGCGACATCATCGCGAACAGTGCGGGCAGGATGCGTCGCGCGCGTCGTTCGTAGAAAGTCACCAGCGAAAAGCGCCCGGCAAGCATTTCGGCGAGGATGATGGAGGTGATCAGGTAACCGGAGATCACGAAGAACACGTCGACGCCGACATAGCCGCCGGGAAACCAGTTCAGGCCGCAGTGATAAAGAATGACGGGAAGCACTGCGACCGCGCGCAGGCCATCGACTTCCGGGCGATAGCCCAGCGCCGGGTTATGAGAAGTACCCATGGTTCTGCTCTTGAGGTGACCGGGCATGAGCGGTTACTGCGGGCCGGAATGGCTACCGCCAACGCATGACGTTGAGGGGAAGGGCCGCGGCTGGACAGCGCGGCCGGGGATGCCTGATTTATGTAGATCAGTGCCGTTGCGCTGTCCAGCCTCCATGCTCGACGAGACGACGACCGTGAAGACCGGATATCGGGCAGCGCGTCAGGGCTGCCGATTCAGCCAGAGCAGCGTGTAGCGCAGTGAAGCGGCCAGCATCGGGCCATGATTGAGGTCCGGGAATACCCGGTAATAGGCGTCCAGATTTGTAACGCCTTGAAATGATTTGTACAGCGAACGAGACGCCTGATCGGCCGCCTGGGGCGCCAGCTTCATCCGGGGTGGCGCGGCGGGTTCCTGGCCGCCGCGCATCAGCAGCACGGTGGCTGGGTGACCGGCCAGACGTCGCGCCAGACCCTGGCGTTCATCGAGCACGGCGCCCTGTCCCCACCACAAGGAGGGGCTGGCCGCTGCAAAGGTCTGGAAGCTCTGCGGCCGGGTAAACAAGGCATGCAGCACCAGCAGACCGCCGTAGGAGTGACCCCACAGCGTCTGGCGCCGAGCGTCCAGCGGCACGTGCCCGGCAACGGCCGGTCTGATGCGCGTTTCCAGCACATCGAGGAACGCGTCGGCGCCCCCGCTCGGCAGACCGGTCAAAGGGTCTTGCTGGTCTGGCGCATGGCCGAGTCGCGGCGTGTAGTCCAGGGTACGGCCCGCGCGGTCGATACGGTCATGAGTCGGCGAACCGACCGCAACCAGCACCGGGGCCGCGCCTTGCGCCAACTGCTGCAACAAATCGGCGTTCAGCGCGCCCAGCGCGGCGTTGCCGTCGAGCAGCCAGGCCACCGGGAATCCCTGCTCAGGGGCAGGGCGGCGGGGCATTGCGATCCACAACCGGTAATGCCGCTGACCGTCGGCGGAGTCGACGTCCTGAGTCGTGAACCGGTAAGCCAGATCCTGGCGATGCAGGATACGATCGTCCATTGGCTGATCGGGCGCCGGACGGGCCTGGGCAACCGCGCTCGACAACAGCAAGGCGGCCACGACAGCCATCCGACCTTTTGCCCGCAAAGCTGCCATCAGAACGACGCCGTGAGGCTGGTGAACAGCGTACGGCCAGGCTCGTTGTAGGTGGCCGCCCCGGCGCCTTCGATGTTATTCACACCCTGGGCATTGCCCGCCCGCCACTGACGTTTGTCGAACAGGTTCTCCACGCCCGCGGTCAGGCTCAGGTTCTTGGTCAGTTCATAGGTGCCACTCAGGCCGGCCACCGCATAAGGCGCGACCTGATTGCGCGCCGAGCCGGTCACCCGGTCGCCGTGATAATCGTACTTCTTGGGCGTCTGCTTGCCATACCAGACCACGTTGAACTGCAACGACAGATCGTCGCGGGCCTGCCAGTCGAGCATCGAGTTGACCGTGTATTCCGGCGTGACCGACAGCACGTCTCCGGTTTCCTTGTTCTCCGAACGCAGCATCCAGGTGAAATTGTTGGTCCAGGTCAGGTCATCGGCCAGCGGCAGGGTCAGGTTGCCTTCCAGCCCTTCGACCACGGCCTTGGGCACGTTTTCCCAGGTGAAAATGGTCGCGTTCGCGGTGCTGCCGGTACCGCCCACCGCTGTGCCGACCGGGGTCATACCCGATTCGATCTTGTTCTTGTAGTCATTGCGGAAGTAGGTCAGTCCGGCAATCAGGCCATCGTTTTTGTACTCGATGCCCAGTTCCTTGTTGACGCTGGTTTCCGCTTCGAGGTTGGCATTGCCTTGCAGATAGCAACTGGTGGTCTGCCCATAGCAGCCCTGGCCGTTGCTATAGAGCAGGTAATCCTCGTCCAGTTGGTAAAGATTCGGCGCCTTGTAGGCGCGGGCGATACCGGCCTTGAGCGTGACGGTATCGGTCAGCTCATGGGACAGGTTCAGCGACGGGCTCCAGTTGAGCCCGACGATGTTGTGATCATCCAGCCGCAGGCCAGGTGTCACGGTGGTTCCCGGCAGCACCTGGATATTGTCCTCGATGAACAACGAAGCGATGCTTGCCGACATGCTACTGCTGCGGTCGGTGCTGGACAGGCCGGACACCGCGCCGCCGGCGGTGGTGGTCTGGGTGTTGGAGCTCGGATCGTCGAGTTTCTGTTCGACCCACTCGGTGCCCAGCGTCAGGGTCTGGTCGAATCCGAGGTGCAGCGGCAGATTGACTTCACCATGGGCCGTCAGATCCCGCAGCACCGAGGTGTTGAAATCGGTGCTGGAGAAAATTCCTTCGGTGCCGCCCGCCAGTCCTTCGCTGATGCGACTGTTACGGGTCTTTTCATACTGCACATAGGCCAGCGAGGTGCCCCAGTCCCAATCGCCACGATCGGTGACCGAATACGTCTCGCGAAACGTGCGATTGGTCTCGTGGCCAATGAGGTTTTTGACGGTGCTGTTGCTGTTGGTGTTCTGGGTGTCGCCCGAATAGATGTTGCCTTGGCGGCTGTAGCCGGCTTCGAAATCGAGGGTGTGTTGCGGAGACAGCTTCCAGCTCAGCAGACCGTTGACGTCTTTGTTGCGCACGCCCTCACGGCCGGCCGGCAAGGTGCCGACCTGATTGCCGGTGCGGGTCGATTCATGGCCGCTGTTGATGTCGGCATCGTCGGAGTCGGTTTTGGCAATGTTGCCGTAGACGCGGTAATGCAGGTTTTCGGTCAGTGGGCCGCTCAGGCTGAAGTTGGTACGCCGGGTGCCGCCTTCCTCGCTGTGCTCGGGGAACGAGGTGTAGACAGTGGCCGAACCATGGGTTTCGTCGGTCGGCTTCTTGGTGATGATGTTCACCACGCCACCTGCCGCGCCATTGCCATAGCGGGCCGCCGCCGGCCCGCGCAGGACTTCGATGCGTTCCACCAGCTCGGCGGGCACCCAGTTGCTGTCGCCACGGGTGTCGCGCTCGCCACGCCAGCCATAACGGACTGAATTGCGACTGCTGACCGGTTTGCTGTCCACCAGAATCAGGGTGTTTTCCGGTCCCATCCCACGAATGTCGATCTGCCGGTTGTTGCCGCGCTGACCACTGCTGGAGTTGCCGGTCAGGTTCACCCCCGGCATGGTGCGGATAATTTGCGACAGGTCATTGGCGGGCGGCCGCTTCTTGATGTCTTCGGCGGTGATAATGGACACGCCCGGCGCCTGCTTGACCTCTTCCTCGGCCGTCGCGACCACGTTCTGCGCTTCGAGCTCGATCGGCGCGGGCGCCGCTTTCGCTGCCGGCTCGGCGGCCAGAACCGTACAGGGCATCAAGTTGCAGGCGCTTAACAGGACAGCAAAAAAGGGCAGGGGCGGCAGGCGCAGATACATCGGGATCTCCTGGAACGGCGGGTCAGGCTACTGGCATCGAGCCTTTAGAGATCGCAGATGATAGTCAGATGCAAATGCGAGTAAAGCGCATTAACTTTCTAAACATTTGCGGCTCGCAGACGAATGTTCATCCGTAGGCCCTTGTCGCCCTGGGAAGCCCATAGCGCGCCGTTCTGCAGTTCGATGGCGCGGCGTGCGATGCTCAGGCCCAGGCCGAAACCTTTGCCGGGCGCGCCGTCCAGACGCAGGAAAGGTTCGAAGATCTTCTGACGCTCCGCTTCTGGCACACCGGAGCCTTGATCCTCAATGCACAGTTCCCAGCAGTCTCCCACTCGCACGCCCGACAGTCGCACGACGCCGTGTTCCGGCGAATGCCGGATCGCGTTGCGCAGCAGGTTTTCCAGTGCCTGCGCGAAGCTGTCCAGGTGTGCCAGCACCCGGCAGTCAGGACCGAGCTCGCAGGGCAGGCGTGACGCCGGCCAGCCGCTTTCGAAACCGGCATCGGCACTCAATGCCTCCCAGACCGACAGCACCACCACTTCCTCCATCGGCAACTGCGAGCGGGTGGCATCCAGCCAGGCCAGGTCCAGCGAATCGTCCACCAGCCGCTGCATATCGTCGACCTCGCGCGCCACGCGCTGTTGCAGATCAGGCTGCGATAGGCCGCTTTCGCTGGCGATGCGCAGGCGTGCCAGCGGCGTGCGGATTTCATGGGACAAGGTGCGTAGCAGCTGCCGTTGCTGCTTGAGGCTTTGCCGCAAGCGTTCGGCCATGTGCTCGAAAGCCAGCGCCAGCTCGCCCAGTTCGTCGCGACGCTGAGCCACCGAGCAGTCGATTGTGCTTTCAAGGTCATCGGCGCGCAGTGCGTTGGCGCGCTCACGCAGATCGGTGAGCGGCACGATAAGCTGGCGATAGACCAGCAGGCCCAGCGCGAACGCCAGCAAGGCCGGGACGATCCAGTGGGTGAACAGATGCGTCCAGGGCGTGAGCCCGGCGGGCAACAGCCGTTCAGGGAGCTGCATGACCAGACGCCCGCTGCCCGGATGCTCGGGGAAGGCGATGCTGACGTAAGGCAACTCGTCCTGCAGACGCCGGCTCATCGGCCAGTCCGGTTTGCGCATGAAGGTCAGGTGGGCGCTTTCATCTGCGCTCAGCGTGTGGGTGCCCAGACTCTGCAAATGCTCGCCGATCACTGCGACCCAGGTCTTTTCCTGGTGCTGCAAAGCCAGGCGCCAGCGCTCCACGTCTTCGGCACTGCCGGTCTGCCAGACCCGCTCGGCCTGACGGGCATAGTCAGCCAGTTTCTGTTGATCGGCCGGCGCCAGAAAGTAGGTGCTGCGCTCGACTTCCAGGCTCCAGCTCCAGATGGCCCACACCAGCAGCAGGCAGAAACCGACCTGGGTCAGGGCGAGCTTCCAGAGTAGCGAATGACGTCGGCGCATCAGTCCGCTGGCGCCCTGACCAGCACGTAACCCTGGTTGCGCACCGCCTGAATGGTCAGCTCGCGAAAGTTGATCGCTGTCAGCTTGCGTCGCAGGTTGCATACGTGCACATCCAGGCCACGGTCGAGCCGGGTGTAGCCACGATGCAGGACATGCTGATAGAGGAAAGCCTTGCTCAGCGGCTCGTCCGGATGTTCCAGCAAGGTCACCAGCAAGCGATATTCGGACTGGGTCAGGCCCGCGGCGCAGCCTTTGTAAGACACGTCCTGAGCGGCTGTGTCTCGTTGTAGCGAAACCGACGCCGACGTTTCCGGAGGCGGTGACTGCCGGTCAAGCCGTACCCGACGCAGCAAGGCATCCACCCGCGCGTCCAGTTCAGCGAGGCTGAATGGCTTGGGCAAATAATCGTCCGCCCCTTGGGTGAAACCACTGATCCGGTCCTGCTCCGCGCCTAGCGCGGACATCAGCATCACCGGCACGCCTTGCGCGCGGCGCAGGTTCGCCAGCACCTCGAGCCCGCTCATGCCGGGAAGCATGACGTCCAGCAGCACCAGATCGAAAGACTGCGCGCAGGCCATTTCCAGCCCGGCGCTGCCATGCCCGCTGGCGGACAGCGCAAAGCCGCGGCGCAGAAAATGCGCGCTCAGGTGCTCGCGCAAGTGCGGATCGTCTTCGATCAACAGTACGTGCGCGGGCGGCTGACAAGGATGAGTGTGCAGATGAGAGTTATTCACGGCTGCGAATAATGTCAGCTGCGTCTACGGGCGGCAATCGCCAATTGCGATGACCTTGAATTGTGCGGACTGTGATGCAGCTCCCGACCCGTGCCGATGCAGCTGACGGGCGGCAGGCTTTGCTCTAACCTCCCGGCCGCGTCGCTCCGACGTTTCCGGGATGTAGCACATATGGACTTCACTTTGCGTTTGCGTATTTTGTTCTGTCTGGTCTTCGGCGTGATGCCCCTGACTCAGGCACGGGCCGTGGAGCCGTGCCTGAGCTTCGAACCGGACGTGGTTTCCATTCAAGGCATGCTGGAGCGTCGCGTGTTTCCGGGTGTGCCCGGATTCGAAGACCTGACCACGGGTGACGAGCCTGAGGTCGGCTTTTATCTGGCGCTGGACTCGCCCTTGTGCATGGCTGGCAACGACGATGAAGAGGCGCTGAGCGTCGATGACGATGTGCGCCTGATCCAGTTGGTGCTCGATCAGCCGGGGTACGACGCGTTGCGTCCCTTGCTGGGTGAGACTGTGACGCTCAAGGGCAGCTTGTTCGGCGCGGTGTCCGGTCATCATCATACGGAAGTGCTGCTGCAGCAGGTTGAGAAGCTGGAAGGCGAGGCTTCGGAGCCGATTGACTGCGAAGTGCTCGACGAAAACATCCGGCTGGACAACGGCGGTTACCGTCCTTTGCTGCAAGGCACAATCATCGGGAGCCGCCGCGCTTACTTTCACGATGCGCCCCATGCCTCCTGCTCGGCGCAGAAAGCCTACGTCGTCGCCGGCGACACCGTGCAGGTATCGATGGGCACCGACAGTGCCTGGATCTACGGCACCTACACGGCGAAAAACGGCAAGCAATATGCGGGCTGGCTGGATCAGGCGCAGGTGGTGCTCAATTCCTGCCCGTCCTGCGAGCAACCCGCCGATACCCTCGACAGCGATGTGCGCGAATACCTTGATGTGGTGGAACTGTGCACCGCGACACCCGAATCGGAGGTCTGCAGGGATCTGGAAGTGATGTGGCACCCCTTGCGGGAGAAATACCGTAACAACCAGCCGGTGCTGAAGCTGCTGGGGGACACCTGGCCGCAGCAGTGAAACCCGGCCTCGCTCGCATCGAAAGCTAAAAGCCCTTTATAATTCATGGTCTTTAACCTTCGATGCGAGATTCCAGTGAGCTTACCGTCCTGCCCCAAATGCAATTCCGAGTACACCTACGAAGACGGCACCATGCTCGTTTGCCCGGAATGTGCTCATGAGTGGTCTGCCGCGGGCGAGGCCGCCGACGCTTCGGACGACGTGAAAGTGATCAAGGATTCCACCGGCAACGTGCTGCAGGACGGCGACAGTGTGACGGTGATCAAGGACCTGAAAGTCAAAGGATCCTCACTGGTGGTCAAGGTCGGAACCAAGGTCAAGAACATCCGCCTGGTGGACGGCGATCACGACATCGATTGCAAGATCGACGGGATCGGCGCCATGAAGCTCAAATCCGAGTTCGTGCGAAAGGTTTGATTCAAGCGCCTGACGCATTAGTCTGCACGCCTCGCGGTCCACCCCGGATCGCGGGGCGTTTGCGTTTCAGCGCATGCGGCGGACATCCAGTTCAGGAGCAACGTCATGCCAGCCAGCCCCGCGCCTTACCTGAAACCCGATGAATGTGTCGTGCTGTTCGACGGCGTCTGCAAGTTATGCAACGGCGTCGTGAAATTCCTGATCCGCCATGACCGGCATCGGCGGCTGCGTCTGGCCGCCGTACAGTCGCCGGAAGGCCAGGCACTGTTGAGGTGGGCCGGCCTGCCGCTCGACGAATTTCATACCATTGCATTGATCGTCAACGATCGGGTCTACCTGCGCTCGGACGCCTTTCTGTACATCATGCGGCTGCTGCCTTCGCCGTGGCCGTTGCTCGGTATCCTGCGCATCTTCCCACGCCCATTGCGGGACTGGGCCTACAACCGCATCGCGCTCAATCGCTATCGGTTGTTCGGGCGTTATGACCATTGCCTGCTGCCGCACGCGGATCACGAACGGCGCTTCCTCGGCGGTTCGCATTCGTAGGAGCGGATTTATCCGCGATCTGCCGCAAAGCGGCAGCAAACCGGACAGCGCGTTTTTTCAGATAGACCGCGTAATCGTTTTATCGCCAGCAAGCTGGCTCCCACGAACAGGTGTGCACGATTCGTAGGAGCGGATTTATCCGCGATCTGCCGCAAAGCGGCAGCAATGCCGGTTCATGCGGTGAATCAGGGAAACCGCGTCAGCGTTTATCGCGGATGAATCCGCTCCTACGGTCCTGCTGGGGCGGGCGGGCTAGCGCACTTCCACCAGCACCGGGCAGGGCGCCGCGTCCAGGATACGCTGACCCACCGAAGGATCTAGCAGGCGCCCCATGAACGACAGGTGTCGATGGCCGATCACGATAAGATCGCTTTCGATGCGGCGAGCCTCATCGCAAATCGCCTGCGCCGGGCTGTTGCCGCGCAGCGTGCTGGCCGAACACTGCATGCCCCGTTCGCGAAGCTGCCCTAAGGCGCGGTCGATCAGGACTTCGGCATGATGCTGCTCATTGGCCGCGGCGGGAAACTCCTGACGCGTCCCGGCCGTTTCGCAATCCTTCACGGCGTAGGCCGGGTCCACCACGCAGACCAGATGCAGACGGGCCGGCCCCGTACCTGAATCCGCCATGCGACGTGCGAGTTCCAGAACCTTGTCGCTTTGTTCATTGCCGTCGACGGCTACCAGAATGGTCGTGAACATATGACACCTCCTTGGACGACCAGTGTGCGGCGGTATTTGCGCGTCGGTAAATGCCGCGGTGCGCAACTATGTAGTGTGTCTCGCGCAATCGACGGGTGGTTATCCCACACGAGGCGTCACCGGCGTTGTGTTGTGGTCCAACAGCGCGAGACGTAGAATCCGCGGCATCCGGCTGTATTCCAATACTCACAAGAAAATCCACATCGCTCGCGACACTCGGTGCAAACCTTGAGTGGCGGTTTTCGCGTTGCCGTGTGGCTGCTTTGCATGCCTGATTTTGCTGTCCAGGTGCCACGTGCAGGAAGCGCGTGGTGAACGACCTTTCTTTGAGCGCTGCCCCTCCTGATGAATACGCCCCCCAATGAACATACCGGAAGCTGGCTAGGCGTGATCGCGCTGGCGCTGGCGGCCTTCATTTTCAATACCACCGAGTTCGTGCCGATTGGCCTTCTGACCAATATCGGTGCCAGTTTCGACATGACCACCGCGCAGGTAGGGCTGATGCTCACCATTTACGCCTGGGTCGTGTCGCTGATGTCGTTGCCGATGATGCTGATCACGCGCAACATCGAGCGGCGCAAGCTGCTGATGGGGGTTTTCGCCGTGTTCGTGGTCAGCCATGTAGTCTCGGCGGCCTCCAACAGCTTCGCCCTGTTGCTGGTCAGCCGGGTCGGCATTGCCTTTGCGCACGCGGTGTTCTGGTCGGTGACCGCCTCGCTGGCGGTGCGCATCGCCCCGCCGGGCAAACAGGTTCAGGCGCTGGGACTGCTGGCGACCGGCACTTCACTGGCCATGGTGCTGGGCATTCCCTTGGGCCGGATGCTGGGCGAGGCGCTGGGCTGGCGGACCACGTTCCTGAGCATCGCCGCGGTGGCGGCGGTCGTGGTGGTGCTGCTCAGCCGGGCATTGCCGGTGCTGCCAAGCCAGAACTCCGGCTCGCTGCAAAGTCTGCCAATGCTTTTCAAGCGTTCGCGCCTGATGGCGGTCTATCTGTTGACGGTCATCGTGGTGACCGCGCATTTCACCGCCTACAGCTACATCGAACCCTTCACGCAGAACGTCGCCGTGCTGAGCGGCGAAATGACCACATTCCTGCTGTTGCTGTTCGGCGGCGCGGGGGTGATCGGATCGGTGCTGTTCAGCCTGCTGAGCAGCCGCTTTCCCAATGGCATGCTGATCGGCGCCATTTCGGTGATCGCATTGTGTCTGCTGATGCTGCTGCCGCTTTCCGGCCATATCCAGGCGCTGGGTACGCTGACGGTCATCTGGGGCGTGGCGATCATGTGCTTCGGCCTGTTGCTGCAAGCGCGTGTACTGTCGCTGGCGCCGGATGCTACCGATGTCGCGATGGCGCTGTTCTCGGGCATCTTCAATATCGGGATTGGCGGCGGAGCACTGCTTGGCAGCGTGGTCAGCAGTCAGCTGGGGGTCGCCAACGTCGGCATCGTGGGCGGCTTGCTGGCGGCGGCGGGGCTGTCGCTGTGCTGCTTCAGCACCTGGTATTTCGGCAAGACCCCGGTGGTCATGCAGGCAGACGCGGACGCGAAGTCCTGATCGGGAGAAGGATGCGCCGGCCGGAAACGCATTCCGGCCGGGCGGGGTTGGTCAGGCCTTGAGCCGGCCGATCCATTCCAGCGACGTGCGCCAGATGCAGATGCCGAGAAAGTAGGCCGACATAGTCAGCCACAGGCCCATGACCACGGGACCGTTGTGTGGGTGATTGATGATCAGCAACGCACTGCTCAACAGCCATACGGTCGTCACGGCAATGTTGATCGGCATGAAGCGACGTACCCGAAACGGGTGCAGGAACTTCATGCGGGTCAGGGTCAGCAGGGCGAGAGCGATGATGGTGATGAAGGTCAGCCATGGCTCCGGCGACAGGATGTACAGACAGAGCGCGACCACATTCCAGGCCGCCGGAAAACCCTGGAAGTAATTGTCCTTGCTCTTCATGTCGACGTTGCAGAAGCAGAACAGCGACGACACCAGAATCACCGAAACGCTCAGCAGCAAGGTGTAGTCAGGAACCGGGATGTATCGATAGATGAACAGCGCCGGTATGAAGACATAGGTCAGGTAGTCGATCACCAGATCCAGCACCGAACCGTCGAAATGCGGCAGGACCGACGTGGTATTGACCTTGCGCGCCAGCGAGCCATCCAGACCGTCAACGATGAGCGCGGCGCCCAGCCACAGGAGGCAGGCCTTGGGCTCGTTGTTGAACAGCGCGATGGTGGCGAGAAACGCCAGGACGACGCCGGTGGCGGTAAAGCCATGCGCCCCCCAGGCGTTGAGTCTGGCTATGCGTTGGTTGGTTATCACGGGGCGCTCTCCACGGAAAAATACTGTCAGGGTTCAGAGGGTGCTTCAGACACCTTCCTGGCCGTAAACCCGACCGGTAACCACTATCGACCCGGTAACCGGCGAGAAGGTTCAGCGATGACTATCGCTGGTTTCCCGTTCATTTTCCATAAAACGGGGCTGCGCGTCGGTCCGCTCGTCTTGCGGCTGCTCGACCTCGACGAAACAGGTAGGCGGCGTGCCGTTGGCGTTGAGCTGATTGATCAGCACCGGCTGCCCGGTTTCATTGAGGAAAACCTGGCCGACGCCCGCCGAATTCCATAGCCGCTCGCCGGCCTTGCTGTGCTCGGGAATACGCGGCACGACTTTCATCAGGCGACGTTTGGTAAACCAGTTCAGCGGCGAGCGGGGAGAGTACAGCCAACGGTTGAGCCGGTCGAATGTATCCAGCAGCCTGCGGGGAAATTCGTTCTTGATGCCGCTGCTGGTGATCTGCCAGATGCGCGGCCCGCCGCTGCGGTGGCGGATCAGGATTTCGTAGACGAACGAATAATGCACGTCGCCCGAAAGGATCACGTAGTTACCCGGGGTCCGCGAGTGCCGGAAGATATTCAGGATCACCTGCGCCGCGCCCCGGTGCGCCATCCAGTTTTCCGCGTCCACCAGCAGAGGGTAGCCACACCAGCTGAATACCCGCTGGATGGCCTCGATCAACTTGACCCCGAAGACTGGCGCCGGAGAAACGATGATTGCGGACTTGTGGTCGAGCAATTCATGTTGCAGTTCGCTGAGCGCTTCCCAGTCCAGCAGGCCGGAGGGGTGATTGAAATTCGATTCGCTGCGCCAGCGCCGGGTACGAGTGTCGAGCACCACCAAGGCTGGCTCGCTTGGCAATACGTAATGCCATTGCTGGAACGCGAGCAGACGGGTGATCAACACATCCTGGCTCTCGGTCTGCCAGTCCTGTCCCGCGCATGCCGCCTCGGCACTCAGCTCCTGAGTCTGACGGACCAGTTCCGGAAACACATCCGGATTGTTGCCCCAGCCCTGACACAGCAGATAGGCGATCAAGGCATTACCGATGATGCGCCGTGAAAAAGGATGGTTGTAGGCGGTGTCCTCCCAGTTCGCCGACAGATTCCAGTCGTCGGTGATGTCGTGATCGTCGAAGATCATCATGCAGGGCAGGTGCGCCATGGCCCGTGCCACGCCGTTCAGGCCTTTCCGGAACGCCTCGACCTGCAGGTGCTCACGTTCCCAGCGCTCACGCTCGCCGGGTTCGAAGCGCGGCGGGGTTACCTCGATGAGAGCCCACGGTGTGGGCGACCAGACCAGCAGGTACATGGCCATCACTTCGGCGAAAGTGACCAGATGATTGTCCGCCGTGCTGCTGGTGAACACCGGCTTGCTGGCGCCGCCGAAAAAACGCTCGCGCAGCGTGTCGTTGCTTTTGAGGGCGGGCAGCAGGTCGGCGCGCTGATAGTAGCTGGCCGGGTGCTGGTACAGCTCGTCACTGTGACTGACCACCGCACCTTCCAGGGTTTCGCCGAACAGACCGAGACGTTGGATCAGCGCGTGAATCGCCCGCAACATGGGGCCGGCCACATCGTCGGCGTAAATCTGATCGCCGCTCATCATCAACAGAGCCGGACGATCCTTCGGCGCCTGTTGACCGGCCAGCAGGCGGTCAACGCACAGAAGACCCTCGGCCGAGCCGTGATGAGGCTTGCGGCAGGATCCGTGCAGCAATTGATCGATCCGGCTACGGACAACGAAATTGGGCAGGTCGTTACCGGCGTACAACAGATGCGGTGCCCACTGAGCGACTCCGCCGGATTCGCCGTCGATCAGCAGGTCATAGTCGATCAGCGTGTCATGGGGCAATGCTTCACCGAGACGCACATCGATCAAGTGCACGAACGCATGACGGCCCACGGCGACGACCTGACACTTCTCCGCGTCCAGAACGTAGTCCGTGAATCCCTGGCCTTGCGCACGCAACCGCAGCGTCAACCGCAATGGACGCGACCCCACCAGCCACATCACTACGCGCTCCGATTCCTGACGACGCAGCACAGGGCCGGCAAGCACAGCGGGAAGAGGGGACGACTGATCGGGAATGGACGCAGGTATCACGGCTCACAGGCTCTGGCTGACGAATAACCGCCGATGGTAGCCCAAGGACTGTGAAAAAATCCTGATCCAGTGCTCTGCAGGAGCCAGCGGGCGGCGATCCGTCTTGCTGGCGATCCAAGTTCAATCGCCAGCGAGCTGGCTCCTACAGGCGCACGTCAAGCTAGGAAAATATGTAACCAAACGCCGATGAACTGCCTACAGCCGTTGCCAGACAAGCCGATAGCAGGTTTGACGCCACTTGATTGCGCGTTTCCCTCCCGCACGTTTGCTCAGCCCTTTCGGCTGTTCCATAGGTAATTCGGATGAACTGGTTCTACAACGCCAAGCTTTCGACCAAGCTTTTCATTGCATTTGCGCTGTGCGCGCTCATTACGGTTGCGGTCGGTGTGATCGGCGGCCGGGGCGTCGAGGCGATATCCGCCAACATGAAGTCGGTTTTCGACAACAACCTGGTATCGATTTCCAAGACCAGCGTGGCTAAAAGCAATTTCATTTCTCAGAACCGCGATCTCTACCGTTACCTGTCAGCGGTGGCAGCCAATGCACCGCAGACGCTGAAAGACGAGATTCTTGCCAGCATGCGGGAAAACCGCGCTGCCACCGAGAAATCCTACAAGGAATATCGGGCTACTCCGCTGGCCGATGACGAGCGTGCTGCGGGTGATCAGATGGATCGCGACTGGCCGGCCTATCAGGCGCTGCTCGACCGGATCATGACGCTGATCAACGCAGGCGATATCCCGGGTGCCAGAGCACTCATCGCCAGTGACATGCACCAGAGCTATCGCCAAGTGATGGAAGAGTTCAACGTCATGGTGAAGTCCAACGCCCGCCAGGCCGAAGAGGCTTCCGTGGCAGCGACTGAGACCGAAGCTTCCGCTCGTCTCAACCTATACGTTGGCGTGGGCCTGGCATTCCTGGCCGCCTTTATCCTGGGCATGTTCATCAGCCGCGCCATCAGCCGTCCGATTGCCGAAGCCGTGGTCAGCGCTCAACGCGTCGCCAGCGGTGATCTGACTCAGCCTATCGTCAGTACGCGTCGCGACGAAGCGGGTCAATTGCTGTCGGCGCTGGGTGATATGCAGACCAGCCTGAAGAACACCATCCAGCAGATCGCCAGCGCAGCCGACCAACTGGCCTCGGCGGCGGAAGAGCTGAACGCCGTCACTGAAGAGAGCAGCCGGGGCCTGAATCGCCAGAACGATGAAATCCAGCAGGCCGCTACCGCAGTCACCGAAATGACCGCGGCCGTGGAAGAAGTGGCGCGCAATGCCATGTCCACATCCGATGCATCGAAGCTGACCAGCAACGAGGCCGCGACCGGCCGCGACCAGGCGCGCGAAGCCGTCAAGGCAATCAACACGGTTAGCGCCGAAATCAGCTCATCCACCACCATGGTCGAAGAACTGGCCGGTCAGGTTCGCGATATCGGCCAGGTGCTGGACGTGATTCGCGGTATTGCCGAACAGACCAACCTGCTGGCGCTCAACGCAGCCATCGAGGCAGCCCGCGCCGGTGAACAGGGTCGTGGTTTCGCCGTGGTCGCCGACGAAGTTCGCGCCTTGGCCGCCCGTACCCAGGCATCCACGGGCGAAATCGAGAACATGATCGGCACTGTGCAGAACAGCGCCGATCAGGCCGTGCGCGCCATGGGCAACAGCCGGACCCTGGCCAGCAACACCCAGTCGCTGGCCCAGGCCACCGGTCAGTCGCTGGAGCGTATCGCTCAGAGCATCGCGGAAATCAACGACCGCAACATGGTCATTGCCACCGCCTCCGAAGAGCAGTCCCACGTGGCCCGTGAAGTGGATCGCAACCTGATCAACATCCAGGACCTGTCGACCCAGACCGCCGCAGGCGCACACCAGACCAGCGCCTCTAGCCAGGAACTGTCGCGTCTGGCGGTGTCGTTCAACAGCCTGGTGGGCAAGTTCAGTATCTGATCTGGCAGTTAACAAAAAGGGCGGCCCTGTGCGAGCGGAGCCGCCCCATCGCCTGTAGGAGCGGATTCATCCGCGAAAAATGTATCAGACGCAGTCAATGTGTCGTCCTTCGTGAGCTTTCGCGGATAAATCCGCTCCTACGGAAATCGCGTGTTTACTCTCAGTGGGAGCCAGCTTGCTGGCGATGAGAATGACGCGGTCTGAGGGCGGAACAGTGCGCGATTGGACGTACGACGCTCACCCACAAAAAAGCCCGCACATGGCGGGCTTCTCTGTTTACGGTCGGTTACCGCTCGTTACTGGCTTCCAGCTTTTTCTCGGCCACAGGGTGGCCTTTTTCCAATGCTGAACGCACTTCCTTCACCTGCTTCTCGCTCACGGCAGAGGCCTTGTTCGACCAGCCCTGGCGCAGGAAGGACGCCAGCTCGGCAACCTCGCTGTCACTCAGGCGCTTGGCGAAACCTGGCATCGGCAGCACCGCGGGGGCACGCTCGGTGGACGGTGTCTGCGCGCCGGCGAGGATCACATGGATCAGCGCTGTCGGGTTTTCGGCGTTGATCACCGAAGCGCCGTCCAGACGCGGGAAGACCCGCGAAGCGCCTTCGCCTTTGACGAAGTGACAGGCGTTGCAGTTATCCAGGTACAGACGCTCGCCCAGGGTGAGGTCCTTGGCAGCGGTCAGCTTGGCCGCGGTGGCGTCGCTGCGCTGCGGCTCATGCTGGTAAACCGCTTTGCCGTCGGACGCCAGGGACTTCAGGTAGGCAGCCATGGCGTGCAGGTCCTCGTCGGACATGTGCGAGGTGCTGTTGGCGATGACGTCGGTCATCTCGCCGGCAACCGCAGCCTTGCCGTTACGGCCGGTACCCAAGTAGTCGACCAGCTCTTCCTGCGACCAGTGCTTCACGCCGCGCAGTGCCGGCACTGCCCAGTCGTTGAGCACAGCGCCAGTCAGGTAGTCGGCGTCTTTATCTTCGAGGCCTTTTTCCTGCATGGTCAGCGCGCGTGGTGTATGGCAGGAGCCGCAATGGCCCAGGCCTTGTACCAGATACGCACCACGGGCGATCTTCGCTTCGCTGTCGGACTTGGCGGCAGCGAGTGGAACGGCGACCGACTCAGGGCTTGGCGAGAACAACGTGCGCCAGTACGCCAGCGGCCAGCGGATCGACAGAGGCCACGGAATGTCGTTGGCCTTGTTCGCCTGCTTGACCGGCTCGACGCCCTTCATGAAGTAGGCATACAGCGCCTGGGTGTCTTCGTCGGTCACGCGGGCGTAGGACGGGAAGGGCATCGCCGGATACAGCGCGCTGCCATCATGGCCGACGCCACGGCGGACCGCGCGCTCGAAGTCGCCGTACGTCCAGTCGCCAATACCGGTTTCCTTGTCAGGCGTGATGTTGGTGGCATAGATGGTGCCGATCGGCGAGGCGATACCGTGACCGCCCGCGAAAGGTTTGCCATCGTGGCTGGTGTGGCAGGCCACGCAGTCGCCGGCGCGTGCCAGGTATTCGCCTTTCTTGATGAGTTCAGGCGTCACTTCCTGAGTCATCTGCGCCGAGGCATCGCCCGAGCGGTTCAAAAAGACGCTGACCAGCCAGCCCAGCAGCGCGATCACCACCGCGGCAACGATCAGTCCCAGCAACAAAGAGCGGGATTTGGATTTCATGGTCTCGCTCCTTATGCCTGAACCAGCGGGCCAGGGTTTTTCAGGTACTGATCCTTGATGGCCTGGGCCGAGAACAGCGTGAGGGCGCCAATGAGCGCGGTCGGGTTCGCCTGGAAGTTCTGCGGGAAGGCGTTGCCGCCTGGAACGAAGACGTTATGCACGTCCCAGCTCTGCAGGTAGCGGTTGAGCGCGCTGGTCTTGGGCGAATCGCCCATGATTGCGCCGCCCACGTTGTGCGTCGAAACGTACTTGGTGATATCCCAGTGCGAATCCATGCCCAGGAAGCTTTCGCTGTAGCTGTCCGGGTTCAGTTCCTTGGTGATGTCCAGCACGATCTTGCGCAGGTACTGCTGCAGCTTGAGTTCGTTCTGTTTCCAGTCGAAGGTGATGCGCAGCAGCGGCAGGCCCCACGGGTCCTTGTAGGTCGGGTCCAGGTCCACGTAGTGACCGCGATACGACATGCAGCCGGTGGAGATGCTGACCTTCATCGAATGGCCGTACCAGTCCTGCATGCCGTCTTTCCAGCCCTGACCCCAGGCCGGAGTGCCGGCGGGCAGCGAGGTGCCGATCGGCGTACCGGTGGCTTGCGAACTGTGGATCTTGGCGCCGCCGATGAAGCCCAGGGAAGGACCGTCGAAGTTGCCGGGCGAGACGTCGTTGAACATCTGGCCAGTGGCGCCGGCGGTAGCGAACGGGTTGAACTCCTTGTCCTTGAAGAACAGGGTCGAACCGCCGTTGCTGAGGAACGCGTAGTTGCGGCCCACGGTGCCCGTCTCGGTGATCGGATCGTAGGGCTTGCCGATACCGGACAGCAGCATCAGGCGCACGTTGACGAACTGGAAACCTGCAAGCACGACGATGCCGGCCGGCTGGAACACGATATTGCCGTCCTGGTCGGCGTAGGTTACGCCACGCGCGGTCTTGCCGTCCTGATGCAGTTCGACTTTAAGCACGTTGGCGTTGCACTTGTAATCGAAGTTCTTCATGCGCTTGAGCGAATCCATCACCGCGGTCTGCGGCGAAGCCTTCGAGTAGTTCAGGCATGGGTACTTGCTGCAATAGCCGCAGTAGTTGCACGGCGCGATCTGGTTGCCGTACGGGTTGGTCCAGGCACGTGACACGTTTGCCGAAGGGTTCGGGAACGGGTGGTAGCCCAGCTTGCGCGCGGCGTCGGCGAACATCTTGTTGTTCAGCGTGTCTTCCAGTGCGGGCAGCGGGTACGGGTTCGAGCGCCGGCCTTCGAACGGGTCACCGCCTTCCATGATCTTGCCGTTCAGGTTGCCGGTGTTGCCGGACAGGCCACAGATCTTGTCGAACTTGTCCAGGTACGGTTCGATCTCGTCCCAGGTGAAGGGGTAGTCGCCGATGCGCATGTCGTCCTGCAGAATGCCGGGCTTGTAGGCCTGGTCCGCATACGTCTTGAGCTTGATGTCGGTTTCGGTCGGCCGGATCAGTACGCCGGTCCAGTGCAGACCCGAACCGCCCACGCCGGTGCCGGGCACGAACGCGCCCCACTTGCGGGTCGGCAATGCGACGCTTTTTTCGTTGTGGCGAACGGTCAGTGCGCCGTCTTTCGGGGTGACCATGATCTTGTTGCGCACGCCATAAGCGTACTGATCGGCTGGCTTGGGATACGTAAAGTCGGCGTTGGAGCGATCTTCACCGCGTTCCAGGGCACGTACTTTCAGGCCTGCCTGAGCCAGCTCGATGCTCATCAGAGAGCCGGCCCAACCCAGGCCGACGACGACGACATCTACTTCGTCATTGGTAATGTTTGCCATAAAAAACCTTTGCTGAATGCTTGGCGAATAGGGATCAGCCGCGATCGCCGCTGAGACTGACGGGCCCGAGCGGGTACTTGACGTTGTGCTGTGTCACCCATTCCAGGTAGCTGGCGCGCGCACCCGGGAAACCGATGGCGATCCAGGCCTTCATGCCCTTGTTGCCACCGTAGATCGGGTCGGAGAGATAGCCCTGCTGGGCATGAGCCAGCATTTCGCCAAAGAACAGCTTGGACTTGAGGATGTCTTCGCCGTAAGCCTTGAAGTTCACTTCGCCGGACTGCAGCTTCTTCAGCACACTGTCCTGGGTCGCCGCGTCGAGCTGGGCAAAGCTCTTGCCATGCTGCTCCTGACACCAGGCGTCAGCCGCCTTGATGCCATTGCGGTAAATCTGCTGAGGGGTGTACGGAATCTGATAGCCCAGATCAGGCGATGCATCGATCTGGAAGGGGCCTTCGAGGTAGATTTCGCTGCCCAGATCGCTTGCCAGTTGCTGGTCTACGAATACCGGAACGTTGGTTTCCAGTGCGCCAGGACCACGGCCGCCGGCCGGAATCATGCGATCGCATGCCGCCATGACGAATGCCCATTCGGCAGGGGTGAAGAAGGTCGGACGGTACTCTTCAAGCTTGGGAGCCACCATTTCAGCGGCTTCAGCGGCGCTCAGGCCTTTGACGGCGACGCCTATCGCAGGCAACGCGATCAGCGAGGAAAGCAGAAACTTCCTTCGTGACGTAGGTTTATTCAACAGCATGTACGGCCCCTATGACTGCTCACAAGAAAAACCCCGGGGCGATGCAAGAAGCCTGTAACGCTGTGCGAACCTTGAGCAACGTAAATAGCGGGCAGCCGAAAGCACCCTGGCTTGAGGGGCGTGTGCGGCGGCTTGTCAGGTTCCAGAGTTTTTCGAAGAACGCGGGCGGGAGTCTTCCAACCGGCTACCGCGTTCGAGCGCTTTGCGCTATCCGGAACAGGGCTGGCAGACCTCGAGGACTGCTCTAATTGTGGTCGTTTGCAAAAGGCGGCTGAAGAACAGCATTCGTCAGCACAGCATTGAGGTGCGGTACTTGAGTACCGTCTGCTCATCACGGGGCTTTGATGCTAACAGGTTTGAAAATAGTGCGACAAATTATTTCTTTGTGACTGTCAACGCGATCGGTTGTCGCAGGCGGGAAGGTGCGGGTGTGGCTTTTTCGCGGGACGCAGATTCCGGTATTCCGGAAGAGATCATCATAAAGGAGGGCAAAAGTTCGAACGCCAAAAACAAGAAAGCCCGCACGAGGCGGGCTTCTTGATCGCTACGAGACACCATGCATCTCGTAGCAGGTACTTGGTGGCTACACAGGGACTTGAACCCCGGACCCCAGCATTATGAATGCTATGCTCTAACCAACTGAGCTATGTAGCCAAGTGGCGCGCATTATTCGTGGATAACGGCAGAGTGTCAAGCATTGTTCTGAAAAATATTTGCGTGTGATCAATTGGTTAGCTCGGAAGGCCGGTTTCCCGGCATTCGACCGTGACGAAAAGCCCGACTCGTGTTTCCTCCGGTGACGATTTTGCCGGCGTGCGTATTGGCAGTCCTCCCGGGCGCCAGCTTCCCTCATCGCTGGCATTCTCTCTGCGTCGGGCTTCTGGCGCCATATCCTGCACGATTTTCGGTGGTGACCGTACTAAAGGTCCGGTTTTTGCTTTGTCAGAAGTAGGAATGGCAATTTGCCTTCAGCTTTTGGATCTAGCGTCGTTTGCATCAGGTGGTCCTGTGCAGCGTTTTACAGGGGAAATCATGAACAGTCTTTTGTCGCCGGGTATGCGCCTGATGGGGCGCTTTCAGTTCGCCCGCAAGTTCCAGATGCTGTTTCTGCTGTTCATGTTGCCTTTACTCGGCAGTATCTGGGTCATCGCCGAAGACTACCGCGACAAGCTGGCGGTCATTTCGGGCGAGCGCTCGGGTACTCGTCAGCTTCGGGCGCTGGATGACCTGGACACTCAATTGTCGATGCAGCGGGACCTTGCCGCGCGCTGGAAGGCGGCCGATATCCTGCGTGAGCCGACCCCCGAAGCGCGCGCGGCTATTGCATTGGTCGATGCGGGCAGCCCCAGAATCGTGCAGGCAGTCGAACAACTTGGCACCGTATTGGCGCACGAAGGCGCCAGCCGGGATGCGATGGCCCGTTATGATGTCGTAAAAGCTTCGACCGGCGGCATGGATACAGCGTCGCTGAGAACCGTTGGCTGGTGGCCGGATGGTTATGACCGGTTCACCCGGGCATTGAGCGAAGTCCAGGCGCTGCGCGAGCAGATCGGCATGGACAGCGGCCTGATGCTCGATCCAAGGCTTGAAACCTACTTGCTCATGCAGCTTGCCACCCAGCAGATCCCTGATCTGGTCGAGCGCATCGGCCGGATGGCCAGCATCGGGCAGACATCCGTGGTATCCGGACAGTTCAGCCTGCAAAGCCGCTTGCAGATGCGCGACTTGCGCAGTCGCATCGACGACGCCCGTGAGCAGATGCACAAGGCAGGGGCGCTGTTGATCTCCCGGCTTCCGCCCGAACTCGCGGGATGGGCCGACCATTACCAGACGACCCTGACCACGCTTGACGCTGAACTCAAGGTGCTCGACGACGGTGTCTTCGGCGGGACCATCAAACTCCAGCCCAGCGCCTTCGAGCGCAGTATCGATACCATGCTTGGGGCGATGGCGGAGCTGCGCAAGCAGTCGCTGACTTCGCTGGACGATCGTCTGGACTACTACCGACAAAAGGCGACTGTGGCATTCATTCCCCTGGCTGCTGCATTTACCGTACTTTTACTGGCCGCGCTCTATCTGTTCGCCTGTCTGCAGGCGTCGATCCGTCGTAGCGCGAGCGGGATCACCACGCTGGCCGAATCGCTCAGAGACGGCAATCTGTGTGTCGAGGTATCGGTTCAGGGACGCGACGAGCTGGCGTCCATCAGCAAGGCGCTCAACGTGGCGGTCGTGCAACTGCGGGCGAGTCTGCTGGGAGTCAATCAGGAAACGCGGCGGGTCGGGGAGGCCGTAGACACGCTCAGCGCTCAGTCCAGCGGCACGCTCAATGAAGTGGAAGACCAGCAACAGCAGATCAGCCAGATCGCGGCCGCGGCGACCGAGCTGGCTGCTACATCCCAGGGTGTGGCGAAAAGCTGTGAGGAGGCTTCGGATAGCGCGCGTCAGACCCGTCAGATCGCCGAAGAAAGCAGCCGTGACAGCCAGCGGACGACCCACAGCATTCAACAGCTCAATCGGCGCTTGACCGACACCGCCGCTGCGTTGAGTCGCGTCAGCGAGCAAGGGCAACAGATCCAGTCGGTGGTGGATGCCATCCGTGGTATTGCCGAGCAGACCAACCTGCTGGCCCTCAACGCTGCCATCGAGGCCGCGCGAGCCGGCGAGCAGGGCCGCGGTTTCGCCGTGGTCGCCGACGAGGTGCGCAGTCTTTCGCAACGCACCCAGGCCTCCACCGCGCAGATCGCTGGCACGGTCGACAGCCTGCGCTCGACCGTGACCCAGGCCGTGGACCTGATGGAAGCCGCCTGCGGACAAGCCATCACAGACGCGCAGTCTGTTACCGGCCTGGGCGCGCGCCTGGGTGAAATCGCGTCGGCCGTGCAGGGCGTGACCGATACCCTGGCGCAGATCTCGACGGCAGTCGAGGAACAAGCCGCGACCGCCGACGAAGTCAGCGGCAGTATCCAGCAGGTAGATCAGGCAGCAGGGCGCCTGCTCGAAGGTGCGCGCGCGGTTAACCGGGCAGCGGATACCTTGAGTGAGGGGAGTCGGGCGCTGAATGACAATACGGCGCGGTTCAGGTTGGGGTGAGGCATCGCCGAAGATTTTGGCACGATGGGCTAATCTTAAAGCGGCCCGCGCTGATTATGGCGTCCGCTAGCACGTACTTGCGCCCCCACTTTTTAGTTTGCTTTATAACTACGTAGGAAAGTTCCGTTAGATTTGTAGGTAGTAGGAATAATTTTTCCAAGTAGCTGAATTTGCGTCACATCTACTGACGGACGAGTGGGTAACGGGTAGACTCGCAAACTTTGCGCCTAAAGGCATCGTCAGGAATGCGGCAAACAGTCAAGGGTATCATCAGGGGGGCGGGCACGAGCTTAGAGCCATGCCCTATCGGCATCACGGGTTCCCATAGCGTTACCGGGCGTGTAGCCATTTTGATGTGTACGTTCAATGGCGCCGCCTATCTGAAGGAGCAGCTGGAATCATTTGCGGCACAGACCTTTTCTGACTGGGTCCTTTACGTCTCTGATGATGCATCCACCGATGACACCTGTCGTATTTTGAGCGAATACCAGGCGCGCTGGGGCGCTGAGCGCCTGGTTATCCTCAAGGGGCCTTGCCAAGGATTTGCGAGCAATTTCATTTCGCTCGTTCAACGCCGCGACATAATCGGAGATTACTTTGCGTTCAGTGATCAAGATGATGTGTGGTTCAGCGACAAGCTGGCGCGCAGCCTTTCCTGTCTTTCCAGAGTCGGCGAAACCACACCCGCCCTGTACTGTGCAAGAACCTGTCTGGTAGATGCAGACAATAATATTATCGGCAAGTCGCCTCTGTTCGCCAGACCACCATCGTTTCAGAATGCCCTTGTCCAGAGCCTTGCCGGCGCCAACACAATGCTTATTAACCGAGCTGCACGGGACCTGCTGCTTGAACTGCCTGACGATTCCCCAATCGTCGCGCATGACTGGCTGACATATCTTCTAGTGACAGGGTGTGGTGGAGAGGTCATATATGACGCGCAGCCTGGTCTGTACTACAGGCAGCACGGGGGAAACCTGATTGGAGCCAACGCTACGTTTATGGATCGGCTTGCGCGCTTGCGCGGAATGTTGTCAGGCAGATTCATAAAGTGGAATGACGCTAATCTTCAGGTTCTGTTCGGGATGATAACCAGGCTATCGGAATCAAATAAAAGAGTGCTGGGGGAGTTTGCTGGCGGCCGGCAAGCTCGGTTGTTTAAACGTCTATCTGCTTTACGCCGCGCTGGCGTGTATCGGCAAACTCTGCAAGGGAATCTGAGTTTGTGGTTGGCAATTCTCTTAGGCCGCTTATAAGTTCTTACGGCCCTCTCAGCAAAATACCACGCGAGCTTGATTCATTCGAGCAACGAGTGGTGACGATCATCGGCAGACGACATCTGGACAAGGTCTATACGCTAAAGTAGATCCGAGATGCGCTGAGCCTTGATCTGGCGTCACCTTTCTGCCAAGACTGGATGAGTGCTGCCCGATGGGGTTCTGTCTGCTTTGAGCAAGTCGATTCCTGCACGGTAAGCGCTGATCGGGCTGAGGTGAGCCAGTAGCGCCAGGGCGGTTTGGCCTGCAAGCTATGAAAACGCCATCATATCACCCAACCTTCATACACATTTGGTGTAATATGCCGGCGCTGATTGGATGCGGGTAGCCGTTTTGCTGGGTTGCAAAGGGGCTAGCCGATAAGGAATTCGTTTCATTAAGAGGTCACCGAGTCATGCTTAAGCGTCTCCGCCACGAGAGCTCTCTTCAGAAAAAGCAATCCGCTGCAGCGTTAGAGGCATTGCAGCAGGAGTTAACCAGAAGAGAAGCGGCTCACAGGCAGGCCTTGATCGAGCGTGATACGCATATTCATAACTTGAATCTCACCATCAGAGAGCTTCAAGGCTCAACCAGCTGGAAAGTAACGTCGCCAATCAGAAAACTGGTCAGTGCCATCAGGCGTACGCTGGGTGGACAACATGCTCAACAGGACCTGGTTGCCGATGCACCAGGCCATGAACGGATCGCCGCTCCTGTGATGGCAGTCAATGACGCCATGGCCGTAGCTGAAGAGCCGCACTCGTACGCTCAGTGGGTCGAGCAGTTCGACACCGTGACGGACATTGATCGTCTCTGCATGTATGAAGAAATCGGCGCTTGGGAGCAGAAGCCGCTCTTGTCGATAATAATGCCCGTCTACAATCCTCCAATTGATATGCTTAAAGAAGCGATCGAAAGCATCCGACACCAGGTGTATTTCAATTGGGAACTGTGTATCGCAGACGATGCGTCTACCGATCATAGAGTCAAACTTTTTCTTGATCAGAGTGCGAAGTCGGATCATAGAATCAAAGTGTGCTATCGCGAAGAAAACGGACATATATGCAAAGCGACCAATTCGGCGCTTGATATGGCAACCGGAGAGTTTATTGTACTGATGGATAATGACGACATTATTCCAGAGCATGCTCTTTTCTGGGTTGCGAAGACTGTCAACCAGAATCCGGATGTGGCAGTGATGTATTCGGATGAGGACAAGATCGACGAGCAGGGAGCAAGATCTGCGCCTTACTTCAAAACTGACTGGAATCCTTACCTGTTCCGCTCACACAACATGATCAGCCACCTGGGCGTTTATCGTAGAGCGCTGGTTGAGAAGGTCGGCAGGTTTAGAACAGGTTTTGAGGGATCTCAGGACTATGACCTTGCGTTGCGTTGCGTTGAGCAGGTCGAAGCGAGTCAGATCAAACATATTCCGCGCGTTCTCTACCACTGGCGCATCCACGCTGGCAGCACAGCGATGTCCGGCGACGAGAAGCCGTATGCACAGCACGCCGGGCAAAGGGCTTTGGACGAACATCTCAAGCGGTCCGGGATAGCGGGACACGCTGAGTTGCTGGACTTTGGGATGTATAGGGTTCACTACGACCTGCCTGTGGCGAAGCCGCTGGTCAGCCTTATCATTCCGACCCGGAACGCGTACGAACTCGTCAAGCAATGTATCGAAAGTATCCGCCAGAAAACCACTTACCCCAACTATGAGATCATCCTGGTCGACAACGGATCAGACGACCCCCAGTCACTTCAATATTTTGAATTCCTGTCCAGACTGGACAACGTCAGCGTGATCCGTGATGAGGGTGAGTTCAACTACTCTGCCATCAACAACAACGCTGTCGAGCATGCAAAAGGCGAGCTGATCGGCCTGATCAACAATGATATCGAGGTCATCAATCCCGATTGGCTTGATGAAATGGTGTCACTGGCACTGCAGCCAAATGCTGGCGCGATCGGTGCCAGGCTTTGGTACCCCGACGACAGACTGCAGCACGGTGGCGTGATCATGGGGCCGCTGACCTTGGCCGGACATGCTCACAAGATGCTGCCCCGAGGGCATCACGGATATTTTGGAAGGGCGTCCTTGATACAAGGGATGGCGGCTGTCACCGCCGCGTGCCTGATCGTCAAGAAATCGATCTTCGAAGAGGTGGGTGGTCTGAACGCAAAAGAACTTAAAATTGCGTTCAACGATGTGGATCTGTGTCTGAAGATAATGGCCGCAGGGTACGAGAATATCTGGACGCCCAATGCGGATTTGTATCACCACGAGTCCGCAACACGGGGTTTTGAGGACACACCCGAAAAGATCAAGCGCTTCATCAGCGAAGTCGAATATATGCAGAGCAAGTGGAAGAAAATCATCGCTAATGATCCCTTCTACAACCCGAATCTGACGATTCTGGCGGAAGACTTTAGTGTCGCCTTTCCACCCCGTATCGCCAGCTAGTAAAAAGATCTGATTTATAGAAAATGAGGTGGCGCGTAAAGTTGATCTGATATCTTGTCCTGCGTCATGCGATGTCGGTGTGAGAATATCCCGCGCTACCTCTTTCTTTGTCATCTATTATCAGAAGTGCGATCCGGATACCAAATATATTGCTGGGCCTCTCATCGTGAACAATTTAAAACCTCCGTTCGGATTTCCGGCTTTACGACTAATGTAATCGCCGTCGTACGCCTTTTTCTTTTTTGCTATTTGCTATTTGCTATTTGCTTCGCCATAGGGTGTAGAGATTTGGCAAGTTATCGGTAAAAATCGCTAGAATTCCAGCGAAAAAACGGACCACATTAGCCGACTTGAAGCAGGGGCAGGGTTGACGTGGCGTCTGTTACCGTCGTAGGGCAGCTGCCTGGTCACAGGCTGACTCCTGCATCCTCGGCTGAGGCTAAGGTATCCGCATATTTGCGGCGCACACCTTAGCCTCTAAGTAAATAGCCAGAAACTTGGGCTCCAGTGGATCAAAGTTTTGGCCCCATAATGGTTGCCAGATGACTGTTGATACCCCACACCGCGCCTACTACGGTCGCCTGGATATATATAGTATCTAGAAAGTTCTTGCCGCAAAACGCTTGAGATCGGCCATAGCTTCCGGATCAATAGCTATGTACAAAGCTCATCTCGCTACAGCACGAATCAACATGCGTCCCAGGAACATGTGGCCTGCCAAGCTGACCGGCGGACTGAAGTGGCGCTTCTGTATTGGTGTGAAACGTTACCACCATGCCCCTCGAATGAATCTCCGCAGTCCGAAACCGTGCGCGCTAACTCTGTAACCGCGCTGGCGCTAGTCGTGACTATGTTTAGTCTGACGAGGCCATATTGTGCTTGTATGCTCATCAGTCGTTACGGCAGTTGCGGGAACGTTTTGAGGCGCAATACTAGCTGAGCCCGTACGACTCAGGAATCAAGTCAAAATGCAAAGGGATTAACGCGTTGCTACTCGATAATTTTGGTAAGGCACAAATGCCGCCAGAGCTACCGCTCTCGCGAATGTCACTGCGCTGCCGCGGGAATAAAAGTTTAACGGCATGGTCGTTCTGCGTAAACGAACGAGAAATATAATGTGGATTTACTGGGTATTGCCGCCTATTGGCTCGTAGAAAATCTAACGGCTTGCTATGGTCACTGCTGTCCACTCTATCAGCGAATCTGCCCATTGATGTTAGACTTTTCTAAGCTCTAAGCACTGTTGGGCAGATGTGACGCCGACAAATTTAGGTGCGCTTCATTTACATATCAGCAAAACGAAGCAGCAGATCAGGGCTGGTACGTTGCATGAACCGGATCTGGCTCCTTGCTAAGCCTAACAAGATAGCGTTCACCAACTTTTTTTACAGACCCAGCAGCTGGCCAGATAGGCATTTCTTTGAAGTTAGGTGTTAGAGCTATTCGTTCATCGGCAGATGGCGTAGATATATTTTCATAGCCCATTATCCTCATGAAGATGCTCATGCGTTCAATGTTACCATTGTCCCATGAGAAGAAAGAACCTTGCATTGTCGAAGACCAGCCATCCGCGTACAGATTGTTAACTGGCTTTTTACCATATATGTCTACCTCTACAGGAGTTGTCCGGTCAAAAGTGTCATCGAGCTCCCCTATCCGCCGGTAGATGTCGGCAGCGAGCATTCTATCGTGTGCTTGAGTGATGGTCGACGAAGCAATATATTGCGAGTTGGCACTAAGGAGCTGGATCTCATAAGCTGCTATCACTAGGCCAAAAATTAATACCGCGAGCGGGCGTTTGTAAGAGGCCGTAAGCAGGCATGCTAGCCAACTTACGTAAGCTACTCCAAGCATAGTGCGTAGTGGCAAGGGCAGGCCGCCCGATGCGAAATTGAGGCCGAAGGGGGTTATTAGTACCCCAGCCCATAAAGTAAGAAGGAGTACGCTTTTGCCTAGTTGTTTTGATGCCAGGCTAAGTGTAGCTATTATCATAATGAAATATGAAAGGCCGATGCTAGCGCCATAGCGCGTTGCGTTGCCGGTATATATGAGTTGCATCTCGGCTATCACCCCTGACAGTACTTCGGAGGGGCTGTTTAGCAGCGCATTAATATTTATAAAGTTTCCTAGGTATCCACTGTCGGCGGCGAGAGTTATCTGCGCTATTTTGTTTAGTGCGCTGTATAAGACAAAAGAAGCAATAACTAGAGCGAAGTTCTTAAAGAGGATTGCTAGTGTGCTCTTTGCAAGAGTGATGCTGTTTTGTTCAGAACGCTGCAGCTTTACGATGAGTGCCCCGCATACTAGGCTTGCATAGAGCAGTAACAGAGACTGATAAGCGCCAATGGCGCAAGCAAGCAAAATGCATATCAGAAAATTTTTAAGAATAGCATTCCTGAGCGAGTGGGAGAAAAGGTTATTTTTGAAGCTAAGATATATGCTGGAGCTTACAAATAGCGCGCCAAAAGCTAACGCAGGAATATTCGAATAAAACTCCGATATAAACCACCACGTTGGATAGGCGCAGAATATAGGATAAAGTAAATAACTCTTCCAGTCAGGTCTGCGGTCGTGCGCACGAAGAATTAGCGCATAAGAGAGCGCAAGAGATATAACCAGAAATATATAGGGAGCAAAAGGAATCGCCGACTGAGGAAACAGAAATTTCTCAACAAGGTAGACGAACCAGCGCCCTTGAGATACCCAAGCTGCAGGGTCTCGACGTACGGCAGCCATTTCATCATCAATAGACAGCGAGAGACTGGAAATGAAGTAGATGTACAGCAGTGAGCCGATCGCTGTTAGCACAGCGATTTCTTTGAAACTGAAGCTGTCGTTTCGTAGTGCGGATAAAATGTGGTGTATCCCTGCATCTGCATCCGCGAACTTTTTAAAAATAGGCTCTCTGAAAAAGAATGAGATTATAAAGAAGAGGGCTAAAATGAACCCTATAAAGGCACTGACGATGATTCTTTGTTTTCGTAGCCCGTCGAAGTCAAGCGATACGTTAATTTGAGGGTCGTTAGCAGCGGCGTCGGTGACAATGAGCGTTGCGTTATGTATTCGTTCGAACCGGGCAATTTGGTGCGCAGGGGTTAGAGTTAGACGATCTATTTCCAGCCGCTGGCCAAGTATGGATATATACGCATCCTTAAGTTCGATAGTACCTGCGCCGTATAATGGGTCCCATCTAAGATATGCATAGGAGCCTCTTAAGGGAAATGTGAGTTCGTTCGCTCCTGGACTGATGTGCTGCCAGGCGCTATTTTTTTGCTCGTAAGCGGGCGTCTCTCCAAAGAAGAGTTGCGACTCTCCTGAAGCTTTAGAGCTGACGTCAAGTACGAGCGACGCCCTGCTAATTGGTAAGTAAAAGCACAAGAGGCTGAAAATCAAACCTATAATTAGAAATGCACCGGTCCAAGCCGATAAAGAGTATGCCTTTGATGGGTTTTTATAGTGGGGTATGGTCACGTGCTGAGCCTGTAAATGCATCGGTGAGAGTCATGCGGCCGAATATCGTCAGTTAAATCCAAGCTTCTCAGTCTGATATGGTCGACGTTACTAAGCTTGATCTTAAATCTTTGAGCCACGCTGTGAATGTGATGGGTTCAAAGCGCGTTCAACATTCTTTAGGGAAGCACGCCTCAGGCAGGACTACGAATCTTCTAGTGGAGCAAATTCGGTTAAGCTCAAAGTATATTAGGCTGGACAAGTTTGAAGTCGGAGAAACGCTGTGTGTCAAGGTCATTTATGCAAAGCCCTATTTGAAAATGCCAGTTTTGAAAGCGCGAAGGTTATCGGAAGCGTTATCGCTATTGCCACTAGCGGAGCGATCTGGGGACTGAGGTTCAATTTATCAATCCAGATCCATATAAGAAATAGCCCTACGCAATATTGAGCTCCATAAATAACCGGAAGAGACAGTACGGACTTGATTCCTTTATGGCTTTTGAATACAAAGTACCTGTTCAGAAGGTACGCTAATAAAATTCCAAAGACATAGGATATGGTATAACTCAATTTGTAGTCTAATACTAATATCAGTAGCAGATATATTCCATATGTCAGGCCGGTATTGAACCCGCCTGACAGCAGGAATCGGGCAATATCCTGTTTAAGTGTTCTAGATATGACCGAAAATTTCATGCGAGCTTAGTCTGTCTCTTTAATCAAGGATTTGAACTCGTCATAGTTTCGAATGTAGTCTTGAGCGTCGTAATAGTGAGAGGCAAAGACTAGCAACACAGCGTCTGATGAGTAGCGATACTGGATGCCCCATGTCATAGGAGGCAGATGTACGCCGAGGTTGGGCTTGTCCAGAACGAACTCTTCGCGGTTCCTCCCGTCGTCTGCTACGACATGCACCGAACCTTTTACCGCGACCAGGAACTGATGGCAGAGACGATGCGCATGCTCGCCTCGCGTTTCGGCTGTGGGTACGTCATAGACGAGGAAGTAACGCTCGCATTTGAAAGGAACAGAGCGCTCGAATTCACCGGCCGACAGGCTGCCACGGATGTCCGTCACTTCGTTCATCGTGTGCAGCGTGACGTTCTTGACGGACGTTGGTATCACGCCGGGCGCGGTCTGCTGTCCGGACTCGGCAGTTCCTGCAACAGGTTTGGCATCAACGTAACCGATAATCTTTGCAGGGTTGCCCACTACGATCGCATTGGGCGGAACAGAGCGGGTTACCACTGCCCCAGCACCCACCATCGCATTGATGCCGATAGTGATCCCAGGCAGGATCGTGCAGTTCGCGCCCAAGGAGGCGCCTTTGCGAATGATCGTGCGTGCAAAGGTTTGCGGATATACCTTGCTGCGAGGGAACAGGTCGTTAGTGAAGGTTGCGTTCGGTCCGATGAAAACATCGTCTTCAATGGTGATGCCATCCCAGACCTGTACGCCGCATTTCAGCGTTACACGGTCACCAATGACGACATCATTTTCGATAAAAACGTTGTCGCAGACATTGCACTCGGTGCCCAGGCGCGCGCCAGGCAATACATGTGCAAAGGCCCAGACCCTCGAATCCTTACCAATGTTCTCAGACTCGCATAGGGCGTGGCTATGAACAAAGAAATCCTTACCGCTGCTCATTTTTTTCTCCAAACCCTTCTACCCGCATTGGGATCGCCAAGGGTCGATTCTTAGTGTTTTCATAAGTGCGCCACGCATAGGAACCAACGATCCCCAAGCCCAAAAGATTCAGGGACCCGAGGAAAGTGATGGTCAGCATGATCATCGCATAGCCGGGTACGTCGATCATCCCCTCGATCTTGGCGACCAAGGTAAACACACCGAAGATCGCCGCCAATACCGATCCGAACGCCCCCACACGGGTCAGGAGCCGGATCGGCATGTCTGTGAACGAGAACACGCTGTCCATCAGATAATTGATCTTCTTGCGAAGGGTCCACGCAGAGGTTCCATGCACGCGCTCCTGACGCGTATAGGTAACTATCTCGCGACGGTAACCCATCCAGAAAATCTGGGCGATCAGAGAACTGTGCCGCTCCTCAAGCGTCAGCAGCGTATCGCGAAAGGCTTTGTTGCAGGCGAACATGTCCACACCGCCCGGAGGAAGCTCCGGTATCACGTATCGACGGTAAAAGCCCCAGAAGAGTCTGGAAGCAGTGCGCGTCGCCCATGGGTCTCGACGCGCCTCGCGCACGCCGACAACCACGTCGGCGTTACCGCGGGTCAAAACCCTGTTCATTTCGAGGACCAGCTCAGGCGGTTCCTGCAGATCCGCAGCCATGACGGCGAACCGATCACCGGTTCCGTGCTGGAGGCCTGTACGAATCGCCATGAACGAACCGAAGTTTCGCGACAGCAAAATCAGCTTTGAGCGGAATGTCTGGAGAGGCAGCTGTTCCCTGAGTACTTCGTAACAGCGGTCAGGACTGCCGTCTACCACGAACACCACTTCAAGAGCACTTTCCAGCTCTGTGTCCAGAGCGGTGACCGCCTTTAGCAGGTCTGGAAGATTACTTTCGTTGCGATAGACAGGAATGACCAACGTCAGCAAAGTCATATCTCCTCGGAAAAATAGGCCGTGACAGCGGCAATGACGCGATCCACCTCATCATCGCCCAGACCCGGGAAGCAAGGCAGCGATATGACGGTTTCGCATGCTTGTTCAGTGACTGCCAGGGTTAATGCTGAGGCTTGAGGGTAGCCAGGCTGCTTATGGTCAGCGATAGGGTAGTGGATATCAGTGCTGACTGCCCGGTTCTTGAGCGCGGCGGCAAACGCTGCCCTGTCTTTGACGCGTACCACATAAAGATGGGCTACGTAATCTTCTGCCACGGAGCATGGCAATTGCATGTCAAAGCCGGCAAAAGCCGCACTGTAACGCTGAGCGATTGAACGACGTTGTTCATTCCAGCTATCAAGCAAGGGCAATTTGATACGGAGAATCGCCGCCTGCATTTCGTCCAGGCGGCTGTTACGGCCACCAGGTACAGCGATGCGGTACTTCTGATCCCATCCGTATTGTCGCAATTGGCGGATACGCGCGGCTAAAGCATCGTCATTAGTGACTACTGCTCCGCCATCACCCAGAGCGCCAAGATTCTTCGTTGGGTAAAAGCTGAAACAGGCGATCGTTCCGAAGCTGCCAGCTTGTTTGCCATTGCGACGCGCACCATGGGACTGGGCGCAGTCTTCAAGAACCGGAATGCCTGCAGAGGAGGCGACTTTAACGATTTCCTCGATGTTCGCCAGCTGGCCGTATAGGTGCGTGACGATAACTACCGAAGGCTTCGATTCGGCTATTACTGCTGCCAGCGATTTTGGGCAGAGCGTCAGTGTATCCGGATCGACTTCCGCATACACCGGGTCTGCGCCGACTGCATGAATGGCGGTGCTCCCGTAGAAACCAGCATTGGCAACCGCCACGACACGACTGGCCACCCCGACACCCAGCCCCTTGAGCGCCAACTCAAGCGCATCCGAGCCATTCGCAACGCTCACGCAGTTGGACACGCCTACATAAGCGGCAAATTCCTCTTCGAACGCCTTGACTTCGCTCCCCAGAACGTACCAGTGGCTGTCCAGGACTGCCTTCAAAGGCGACAGGAAGTCTAGACCGGCATTGGCTTTGACGGCCGAAAAAAGCGGGATGTTTTCCATTGAGATACCCATGATCAGTGAGCCGAATGCCCGATGGATTCACATACATCAGGCATTGCGAAAATTTTAAAGGTCGAGCTGACGGCATACAGTTTCAGACTGCATTCTTCAGACGTAGCGGCGAGAGGGATAGTACCATTGAAGCCGGTACGGAGCGCTGGGCTGAATCCAACGGCTTTGGCAACATCCGGCCGGCTTACGTCCACAGCAACTGCTCCGGCAATCTTTCCTGCCTCTATGGCAATCACATACGAAGGAGCACCGTTCGATTGATCTATGTATGTCCATCCGCGCAAAAGCAGGCCGTCGGCAGTTATAGCGAGCGCATCGTAATATCCGATGACCGATGCCTGCCCCGAAGGCACGCTTAACATAAGTTTATCGTTGACGAACTGCAGTCGCTCCACGAGATGTTTGGCGTCTATCGTTCTCGGAATAAGCTCGCGTGCTGCATCGCTTGCCAGGACAGCACTGGCAACAGGGCGGCCGATGGCCGATTTCTGAATGTTGGCGGGAGAGAGCGTGTTTAGAGACCAGGCCAACAGGTTCGTCCAAGCCATCCAGCAGGCAACGATGGTCAGCAACACGATATGAAGTTTCGCAGTTTTCGGAGTGCAAGCAGTGAGGATAGCGCTTTTGTAGCGGACCTGATAGGTAAGCGCAATAGCTGCAAGAATCATCATGAACGGAATCGTGACGAAGAGGTAGCGACCTTGCGGCTGTGGCAATGATTTTTGAGAGGCTATCAGGCTTAATATTATGATGGACGGGAACAGACCGAGCGTCATTAGCAACGGCAGCAGGTTACGTAGCAAAAAGTCGCTGGTGTTCTGGTAGAAATAGCTGCGCACCGTGTTGCCTATGGCGCCGAGTGTAAAAGCTATCAGAATTATTGCCGCGCCTATGTAATAAGGTGCCGGAATATAAACGTTCATCCACCCAGTAACCGAGAAGTAGCTATGTAGCGCCACACTTAGCCAAGGCTGAATGGTTTCTATATTGAAGAAATGCTCGGGGCACGCAAAATAACAAGTACCGAAATTGATAGCCGGATTGGCTTTGTGTATTGCTACGAAAGCCATTTGACCAGAAATACCAGATATTTCTCCAAATTTTAGGTAGGTAATTATCAGCATTGGTGCGCAGATAATCATACAGGCAATCAACATCGTGGGGGTTAGAGCTGCCAGATTCCTGTTGCGGATCCAGTAATGCGCTAACAGCATCACGAGAATGAAAACCACGGCAGGCAACATGTACAACTTGGCCATGAATAGAAGGCCTAACGACGCACCCAGATGCATGGCGGTAATTTTATTTGAATTTTTCAGAAAGCCGAAGAGCGTGCTCAAGCTCAGGGCGATGCTCATGAGGCCATATGCATCACTGTTGAAGTAGGAGAATACGAACGAGACTTGAGGGATGAGGGATATGATGGCTGCCGTCAGAGCGGCTGCCTGTTTCGGTAGGCCTGCGTGTATTCCGATACGAAACAAGGCGCAGACAAACACTGCCCCCATCAGCCAATTGCAGCTTCGTGCGGCAAGATAGCCAAATTCGGTTGGCATTATCCAACCGAATCCATATGAAGTGCCGAGTGCAGCGAGTACGTGTGGAAATGGCAGTCCGTGATACCAGAAGTCACCCGGATGCCATGTGTAGCCCGAAATGCTTCCGGTGAACGCGTGTACAGGTTCCGCGACGTCGGGCAATGAGTGGTAGGTTTTCAGATACTCCAGCAGAAAAAAATGGGTCGACTCATCAGGGGCTCCGTGAAACACGATGCCTACTGACCAGAACGCTACAATCAGAAAGTACGCGACCCCTAGTACGGCTTGATACCGCCCTATAGTCCAACCCGTCTCCATATCTTCGGGTTTACGCTCAGACACGAATACGCCCTCGACCATTAATGTGTGCGGCAGTGAAAGCCATTGAATGGATGGGGGGGCTCATATCTTGCTCCTTGATGGCCAAGCCAGGCTGAAATCTTCTCGGTCCAGGGTTAGATTTGGACTATATGCGTAATCGTCCAGAATATTCGGCCACCGCGACTTCATATACTGGATTTCCTCTGCGAAACGGGCCTGTTTTTCTGCTGTGTCCTCGACACCGCGAGTTGCCGATTCGTGATGGTACAACTCTGCATAAGGTGTCCAGACGTTCACATAACCGGCTTCCTGAACTTTAAGGCAAAAGTCTACGTCATTGAATGCGATCTTGAGATGATTTTCGTTGAGGCCGTCAACTTCCTCGAAGACCGATTTCTTGACGATCAGGCAGGCTGCCGTGACCGCCGAGAATTCCTGGATCAGCTCTCCCCTGCAAAAGTACCCTGGTGCGCCTTTGGGAAGGTATTTATGGGAATGCCCGGCGACGCCGCCTAATCCGACGATGATGCCGCCGTGCTGCAGACGGTCGTCTGGATACCACAGCCTGGCACCCACGGCGCCTACCTGCGGTTGCAGTGCGATAGAGACCATCTCATCCAGCCAGCCCGGGCTGATCACCTCGATATCGTTATTGATCAGACCGATCAACTCACCCTGGGCCATCTGAACGGCGCGGTTGTTGAGCGCTGAGTAGTTGAACGGCCCGTCGTCGCGAAGCACGCGAATCCGTTCTTCCTGGTTCAGTAGGGCAAAATACTCCAGCGAATCAGGATCGTCAGAGCCGTTGTCGATCAGAATGATTTCGTAGTGCGGGTAAGTAGTCAGGTTCCTGATACTGTCTACGCATTGCTTGACCAAACCATGGGCGTTCCGCGTCGGTATGACTAGGCTGACCAAGGGCAGGACGTTTGGCAGAGTATATCGGACCCTGTACATGCCCAGCGGTAACAGCTCGGCGGTGCCGATACCACCTTTGCGTTGCAGATGATCGTCTAGCGCTCTTACGCCTGCCAGAGCGGCATAGGGCTTTTCATCGCCTCCTAACGCGGTACTACCAGCATGTATGCGCCAGTGATAGAGCACGTGGGGAATATGTACGATCTGGCGGCGATCCAGTGCGTCAGCGCAGCGCAGTGCTAGGTCATAATCCTGTGCGCCCTCATACCCTTCCCTGAACTGGCCCACCTGCTCAACAAGGGTTCGCCGGTACGCAGCAAGATGGCAAATCACATTCTGGGATCTGAACAGAAACTCGTTCCAGTCCGGTTTGAAGTAGGGAGCGCTGCGCACCCCATTGATATCGACTTTGTCTTCGTCTGAGTAGATCAAGCCCGCGTCCGGGTTCTCACGAATGGCTCTCGCGACGCAATAAAGCGCGTGACTGGCAAGCAGATCATCGTTGTCCATTAACGCAATGTACTGACCCTGGGCCAGCGCCAGGGCGGAATTGCTCGCCTGCACAATGTGACCGTTTGACTCGCGGAAAACCACTTTCACCCGGTTTTCCTGGACTGTCAGGTCTCGCAGATAATTTTTGACTTCCGGGTCGCTGGAAGCGTCATCCGCTATACACAATTCCCAATGTGGATAAAGCTGAGCCCGAACGCTTTCAACGGCTTCCATCAGCAGATCTATAGGAGGATTGTAAACGGGCATGATGACCGATATAAGCGGCGCGTCATCCCACGACGCTACGTCGTTTTTGATTCCCTCAATACGAGCGTCGTCGAGGGTGTCGTAATTCTTGATCCATAGGCCATAGTCATGGCGATCCGGAACCTCAGGCGTTCCAGCGGGCATGTTATGAACCCATCGAGCTTGCGCAATGACCCCTGAGATACCCTGAGATCGCCAGACTTCCAGAGCCTTCCTTGTTGTGCTGACAACGCCACCCCCGCGTCGAATTATGCTGCGCAATGACGCTGCGATTCGTTTTGCTCGATATGCGGCTCTCGCGAGGCGTCTAAGCGGGGCGGTAATCTTCCAGCTGTAAGATGACTGCAGGGCACTGAGACCGAGGTTCAGCTCGTCGATCTGCGTGTCTTTGTGGGCTAGATTACGATGCTCGCGATCTTGCGAATACAGCCTTTCCACCTGCAGCTCGGCGATCTCCTGCCGGTGCCTTTCCCTGAGTTCCAGATTTTCCGCTTCAATATCTGCCAAGGCCGTACGATGTCGTTCTTGCTGTGCCAGGTATTCGGACCTGAGTTCGGTGAGCGCCATCCGATGATTTTCTAAAACGATCGAATGTTCGGCCTGAATGGCCGCGAGCTCAGAACTATGGCGGTCTTCGACGTCCATCAGATCACGGCGGTCATTCTCTTTGATTGCCTGCGTTTCGGCTTGAAGCTCTGCGAGCGTTCTCCGATGACTTTCATGCGCAGATCGGTTTGTAGCTTCCAGTTCTGCGATCGCAAGACGGTGGCTCTCGAGTGCCGCTTCGTTGGCCATTTTTATTGCTTGAAGGGCTTGCAGGCCGTTCGAGCCCGCGTCAGAGGTAGACTCCAGAGCAAGCTTGAGTTCTTCTTCCTGTCGATGCAGCCTTTCGGCGACGTCGCTTTCTGATAACAAGGTGAACGATATCTGTACCTTGAATGACTGGCTATTGGCCAAAGAGCGAATATCAAGAGGAAGAACGAAATGAGGATCCTCGTTCAGCGCCATGTATAAAGTGCCACCGGCGCCGCTGCAGAATGCAGTCGTTCCGGCGGGGGCCAACGGTGCTTCGGATCGGGCATCCCAAGCCCATACCGCAGTATTATCGATGTGGATTTTTATCGTCTCGACCGAAAACGATTGTCGAGTGTTTGTCGGGTCGAATCTCAGTGCACCACACTTCGCTGTCGCAGGAACCGAAAATATAAGCGTCTGATGGCCGTCATGCACCTGCTGACTTTTGGTACGCTGCTCTGAGAAAGCCCCGTCTGCATCGCCATAATAAAGAGTCGCAAGTTTTGGCTCTTCGTCCGTCATTGAACCGAGCTTTGGAATAGTTGCTTCAGGCGACCAGTCAACAAAGGTAATGGCTGGCCGCCCTGTAACCTTCTCCTGGAACGTTGCTTCGATGACCGCGTAGCGGTTCAGCTCCTCTTCGGTTACGACAAGCCCAGCGCTCTGCATAAGCTGGATGATAAAATCGCGCCGACAGATCATGGTGCCAGTCGCATAAAACGGTGACGCGCTTGCGATGAGCAACAATAGCGCCCGCGTGAGCAAATGTCCGAGCTCAATGCCTCCCACCATCTCCCACTCGATATCTATGAGGTTCGGTTTCCCTTGCTCGTCGATCACGATGTTATGAGGGACTGCGTCAATATAATGGGCCGGTAGCAGAGCTTCGATCCGGTCGAGAACTGCAGAATGTCCTTCTAAAGCTAGTAAATAGCTCAAATGACTCAGGTAGTTTGAAAGAAATGGCGTAAATGTTTCGACATTCCAGTCTCGGGTCGTGGAGGCTTCCAGGAAAGCCGAACTAAAAAGCGTGCCCTTGGCGTATCCATGTGATTCGGGGAGGATGAATCGGAAACCGCTCTCGTCAGTTTTTGCACCCGAGCCTCCCCCAATCCGCTGGTACTGAACTTCTATCCCGGCAGCAGTCTGGACAAATATCGACGCTTTGCAAAATGCGGCGGTTCGGCTCGTACTATAGTGGTAGCCTAACACGTCCTTCGGGACGACCTCTTCTCGCGTGCGTGACGCAACGACAAGAAATGAGTTGGCCAGATGCATGCCCAGATCGTTGTCGATAACTACGGGCCAAGCCTTTTCAAGATTGAAGGTTGTATTGGCCGGCAGTTGAGGGTCTTTTCGCGTGTTCTGAGAGGCCAGGGCGGCCGCATCGAAGTCGGGAGAAGTGAAGCCGCTTTCGGTGATAAGCGAATTTGGTATTTTGTAATCGGGATACGGTGATAGGAAGCTTGATGAAGCAAATCCTGCGCGACTTACCAGTGCTTCAAGCTCTCGCTTTCCAAAAGTCTTTGGCTGGCGATCTACATAACGACCTTCGATGCCGTACATGGATATGCCCAGATGATCTTCAGGGGCGCCTGCAAAGTACTTGAGACCGAGCTGGTTTTCGATGGCAATAAAAAGCCGGCCGTCAGGTTTAAGTAAGCCCAAGATCCGCTTCAGCATGCCGTATGCCGGATCAGCATCGGCGCTAAACATGCTTGCATACTCTAGCACCCCGATCAGGGTGACGACGTCAAACTGGTGCTCAGTTTCGAAATCATCAAATCTTTCCGCCAGAACGGTGACATTGGCCAGGTCACGGGTTCTGCTTGCGGCGATCGCCGCACGGCGCGGGCTTCCTTCCAAGGACAGTACATTGGCCCCGACTTCGCCCAAGTACCGGCTGATCGCTCCGCATCCTGCGCCAATTTCCAGAACACTTTTACCGTCAAGCAAATTCTCAAATGGTCGGAAGATGTTACCGCGGCTCGACGACAGGTGGTACAACTTGGGCCAATCAGTACAGTACTGAGTGAGCTCGCTGGAAAAGACTGAAACATCACCTGCGTCGCGGACGATCCTCGCCAGCTCGTTTTCAGACGCGTCTCCGTCGCTGTATGCGATACCTTCATAGTCGGCGCGGACCCAGACCCCTGAGGTTGTATCGTAAATATATCCGCACTTATCCAGTTCAAACATCAACGGTTACCGGTTCAATGTCTATAGAGGCGCCGAGGTCGATCAGGCCGAGCAATTTTGGCGTCGGCTCTACAACAAAGTGTATTGAGTCATAACGCCGATCGTGGGGCACGATGTCCTCTCCCTGGCGAGAGGCGATTCCGATAGAGATGAAGTAATCCCCGGTCGCCAGTGCGTTTTTAAATGTCAGGCAAGCTTTCGCTCTGGAACCCGGAGAGCCGACCGAGCCGGTTTCGCTGCATCCGAGCATGTAGGAGTTAGTGCCATAAACCGTCACGCCCTCCTTGGTTTTGATAGTAAATCCGATGATTGGGTTGACAACCATTTGATGGAACGTCATCGCCACCTGGAGAGTGACCAGTTCCCCGGATTCCATACTTGGAGGATACTCGCGACCCGATGCCGTCATATGAAAATCAAGAAGGGCTGCAGCTCCATCCCCCCAGCGATATTCGTGAGGATTGTAACCGGGGCGTTCAGCGTAAGTGTCCACGTCGAAGCGCAGCACTTCTTGGTCAGGCACTGAAGGTAGACCCTCGACGCGTTCGGCTTCTGCGAGGTCAAGACTTTTTTCAGTAACAGGGCTTTTGTCTCTTCCGAACAGCAGGTCGGTATAGCGGTTGATCACTGGCCGTGACTCACCAATCATCTCGATTTTACTTTTTTCGAGAAGGAGGGCGCGGGTGCAGTGGGTTACCACCTGTTCGCTGGAGTGGGTCACCAACAGGATGCTGGTACCATTTTCCTTCAAATGCCTAAGGCGCTCGAAACACTTTGCCTGAAATCGAGCGTCACCGACCGAGAGCGCTTCATCTACCACGAGGATTTCAGGATCGACTTGAGCTTGTACAGCAAACGCCAGGCGCACAGCCATACCGCTGGAATATGCCTTTACCGGCTGGTCGAGAAACTCGCCAATATCGGCAAACCCAGCAATCGCGTCGAATCGCTCGTCCACCTCGTCGCGACTCAGTCCTAACACTGCGGCGTTCAGGTACACGTTCTCACGGCCAGTAAATTCCGGGTTAAAGCCTGATCCGAGCTCAAGCAACGCGGCAACACGACCACGCGTTTCGATCTGGCCCAGCGTCGGACTAAGAGTGCCGCAAATAATCTGGAGCAGCGTGGACTTGCCTGATCCGTTGCGCCCGACGATGCCGACAGTTTCTCCTTTGTTGACATCGAAACTGATGTCACGCAGCGCCCAGAACTCTTTCCCATAGGTTGTTTGATCTTGTCCCGACCAGCGCTGGAGGCGCGGCACGATTGCCTGCTTGAGACGATCGCGTGGCTTGTCATAGGTGTAGAAGCACTTCGAGACGTTCTTGACGCTGATAACAGGTTGGTCAGATGACATCAGCGAATCCCTTACGCGTCTTTTGGAAGAACCAGAAACCCATTACAGCCATGACGAGGCTGATTAGCAGCGCTACTCCCCAATCCGACCAGTCAGGCATGCCGCCAAACAGCAGCACATTACGGCTTTCTTCGATGATGTAAGTCAAAGGGTTCAGCTGTAACCAAGGGCGATACGCTTCAGGGAGCGCAGCCATGGGGTAGAGAACGGGAGAGAGGAACAGAAGAACAGTGGTCAGGACTGTGATGACCTGACCCACGTCTCGCAGGTACACCCCCAATGAGGCGAGTAACCAGCAGACCCCCAGGGTTCCAAGGATGAGCGGCAGCAAGACCAGCGGAAAGAGCAAAGAGGTCCAGTAAAGCGTGTTCAGGATCAATAGCTGCGCCGCGACAAGCACCAATAGACTCACGCAGCTGTGAAACAACGCTGATCCAAGCGTAATGACCGGAAGAATTTCCAGCGGGAAAACGACCTTCTTTACGTAGTTGCTATTGGCCATTACTAGGGAGGGTGCCCGATTGGCGCATTCGGCAAAGAGGCCATGCACGATCATTCCGACGAATAGCAAAATGGCAAAGCCGCCTTTGCCAGTGTCCACACCTACCCATCGCGCGCTGAAAATTTCCGAGAACACGAACGTATAAACCGCAAGCATCAAAACCGGGTTAAAGAAAGACCAGGTCAAGCCCATCACAGAGCCACGGTAGCGCCCGATGACTTCACGCTTCGTCATCTGTGCAATGAGTGACCGGTTCGTCCATAGGCTGGATGCCAGCGTTACGGGACCAGCAGATGGCGTTGAGTGAGGATTCACTAAGCAAACACCTCTGCATTTTCAAAAGTCACCGCTTTCTGATCTTTACCAGACAGTGTCGGCTCGTCGTCTATCGGCCAGTCAATACCGATAGTCGGGTCGTTCCATGCCAGGCTCCGCTCATGCTCGGGCGCCCAGTAATCGGTAGTCTTGTAAAGAAACTCAGCGCTCTCCGACAGCACGATAAAGCCATGAGCGAAGCCTTCGGGGATCCAGAGCTGCTTCTTGTTTTCAGCAGTGAGGTGAACACCGACCCATTTACCGAAGGTCGACGAACTCTTTCGCAGATCGACCGCCACATCGAACACCTCTCCCTGGGTCACTCTGACGAGCTTTCCCTGAGCCTGCTGGATCTGATAATGCAAACCTCGCAGGACGCCTCGTACCGAGCGAGAGTGGTTATCCTGGACAAAGCGCACCGAGTGGCCGACTGCCTCCTCGAATATCCGCTCATTGAAGCTCTCGAAAAAGAATCCGCGATCATCGCCGAATACCTTAGGTTCGAACACGATGACGTCCGGGATGGCGAGGCGTGTAGCATTCATATGTACGTATCTCCGAAATGCTGATCCAGGTGGCCATATCTGACCTAAACCCGCACAGGCCTTTCCCCATGGTGAGGCCTGCTTATGTAACCGGCGGCTTTCGCCAAAATGCTTCGGGATCGCTGATCCGTCTCTTGTAAAAGAGCGGAACGCGCCGCAAAGGCTGCAGCTCGATTCTCCGACCAAAAAATCTGACTCAAGCAGGGCCGGGGTTCTGCGCAAGTAACCGTTTTACGTCTCTAACAGCTTGCTGTGTAACGACTTCATGTGAGACAGGCAAAAGCCGCACAGTAACATAAGCCGCCTCTCAGTAACATTGAGCACCTTGTAGGAAAGTACTGATATTAGAGGGTCGGACCTTTGGATTCTTTGCTACGACAAAACGCAGAGGGAGGGATTCAACCGCCAGCGATTATTTTGGTCTGGAAATGCTGGCAAGGAGGCATGCCATGACAAACAAAACCTTGTCCCGTCTTCTTCGTCGGCACGCCTTCGCTTTGAAGATCAGCTTGAGGAAAAGCAGGCGGGTTGACTGGCCAGGCTTTCGTGGCAGCAGGTGATTCCCGTCCGTCAGTTGGCTGATCAGTAGCACCTGAGCGGGCCACCAACCGTTGGTTATCGTCCTCAGGCGTGCAGTAAACGACGCGATTCCAGTGTTAGCCCCCACCTGATTGTCCGCGTGCTGCCGGTACTCCATCGTAGCGGTTGGATCGATGAACCATCGGAAACCGTGATTCCGTGCGAACGCGTAGCAGTACCAGTCATGAAGAGTGACCTGCTGTGCATGATCCCAGTGGTTGAGCAGCGACGCTTTGAACGCATCCGCCAAGCGGCGGTTGAGCACATAAGTACAGCCTGGACCCGCCGCCTCGAAGAGATGATCGCAACGAACCTGAGGCTGGGCCTTGTCGAGCTCAAGCCGCTTGCCGTTGGGCCAGAACGCTGTGACGTTGCTGGAATACGCATCGAAATCATCCGTCTTCAATCTTGCAACGGCGAGCTCAAGCTTGTCCCGGTGCCAGACGTCATCCTGATCAGAAAAGGCCACGTAATCGAAGACGGAGTAATCGACATCCCGGACCAGCCTGAAGAAATTACGTGCAGCACCGCCAAAGCGACCTGACGGCGGCAGCAGCGTGACATTTGCATGCCGCTCTGCGTAAGACTCACAGAAGGCTTCCGTCCAATCGGACGATGTATCTACACTAATGAACACACTGACATCGACATTCGTCTGCGTCAGTATGGAGTCGAGCTGTTCCTCTATCCACAAGACGCCGTTGAAGGCCGCCAACAATACGGCGACCCTTGGTAGCCCACACGGTTGACAGCCAGACGGCATGATCTCGCTCAAATCAGAACGAACCGAGGTCGAGCAGCTTCTGCAGATACTGGCCGTAGCCGGTCTTTTTCAGTTTCTCTGCTTGCGCACCCAATTGCTCAGGAGTGATCCACCCATTGGTGTAGGCAATTTCTTCAAGGCAGGCGACTTTCCAGCCCTGGCGCTGCTCGATGGTATGCACGAAATGGCTCGCTTCCAGCAGCGACTCGTGAGTACCGGTGTCCAGCCAGGCAAAACCGCGCCCCAGCATTTCCACGCTCAGGCTCTGCTTTTCCAGGTAAACGCGGTTGACGTCGGTGATTTCCAGTTCGCCACGCGCGGACGGCTTGATGTTCTTCGCAATCTCGACGACCTGGTTGTCGTAGAAATACAGGCCCGTCACGGCATAGCTCGACTTGGGCTTGGCCGGTTTTTCCTCGATGCTCAGCGCGCGGCCGGCTTCATCGAACTCCACCACGCCGAAGCGCTCCGGATCGGAAACGTGATAGCCGAACACTGTTGCACCGTTGGTCTGCTGACTGGCGGAGCGCAGATTCTCGGAGAAGTGCTGGCCGTAGAAGATGTTATCGCCCAGGATCAGACAGCAAGGATCGTTGCCGATGAACTCTTCACCAATGATGAACGCCTGCGCCAGCCCATCAGGGCTTGGCTGCTCGGCGTAGCTCAGTTCGATGCCGTACTGGCTGCCGTCACCCAGCAGTTTCTGGAAGCTTGGCAGATCGTCAGGGGTGGAGATGATCAGGATTTCCCGCATGCCCGCGAGCATGAGTACCGAAAGCGGGTAGAAAATCATCGGTTTGTCGTAGATCGGCAGCATCTGTTTGGAAACGCCGAGGGTCAACGGGTGCAGACGAGTGCCTGAGCCGCCGGCCAGAATGATGCCTTTACGATTGATCGTAGTCATTTGTTCAGTACTTCCATGAGCATGCGGGTTACACCACTTCGCCAGTCCGGCAAGTGCAAAGAAAAAGTCTGGCGCAGTTTGTCTGTATTCAAGCGCGAATTCAGTGGTCGCTGAGCCGGAGTCGGGTATTGCGTTGTGGGGATAGCATTGATCGTTTCCACTGCTAACAGTTCACCTTGCTCGCGTGCAAAGTCGATCACGAATTGCGCGTATTCATGCCAGGAAACTTCCCCGGCCGGCGCCAGATGGTAAATGCCACATGATTCGGGGCGAGCCAGTGTCTGCTGAAGCGCCGCGGTCGCGATATCGGCCAGCAGTTCGGCGCCGGTCGGGGCGCCGATCTGGTCGGCAATGACATTCAGCGTCGTGCGGTCTTTGGCCAGACGCAGCATGGTCTTGGCAAAATTGTTGCCGCGTGCCGCGTAGACCCAGCTGGTGCGCAGGATCAGATGCTTGCAGCCGGACGCGACGATGAGCTGCTCGCCTTCCAGCTTGGTCGCGCCGTACCAGTTGACTGGGGAAACCTCATCGGTCTCCTTCCAGGCACGGGTTCCCGTACCGGCGAACACGTAGTCCGTCGAGTAGTGGACCAGCAGGGCATCCAGTTGCAGGGCTTCTTCTGCCAGGACCTGGCTGGCGAGCGCGTTGACTGTGCGGGCCAGCTCACGGTCTGTCTCTGCCTTGTCGACCGCGGTGTAGGCCGCGGCATTGACGATGACCTGAGGCTGAATGCGGCGGATCGTGTCTCTCAGCCCCTCCAGATCGGACAGGTCGCCGTGAACCGGGCCGTAGGGCGATGCCACCTGATGGCGATCCAGCGCAACCACCTCACCGAGCACGGCGAGCGAGCGTTGCAGTTCCCAGCCGACCTGGCCGTTCTTGCCCAGCAGAAGAATTTTCATTACTTACCGTCGCGCGTTGTGTAGTTCTTGTCGATCCATTGCTGGTAGCTACCGCTCTTCACGTGCGCGACCCACTCAGGATTGCTCAGATACCATTCGACAGTCTTGCGGATACCGGACTCGAAGCTCTCTTTCGGCACCCAGCCCAGCTCGCGCTGGATCTTGCTGGCGTCGATCGCGTAACGCAGGTCGTGGCCGGGACGGTCCTGTACGTACGTGATCAGGTCGGCGTGTGGGCGATGGGCCGAATCCGGACGCAGTTCGTCGAGCAGCGCGCATACTGTATGCACGACTTCGATGTTCTGCTTCTCGTTGTGACCGCCAATGTTGTAAGTCTCGCCGATCTCGCCCTCGGTCACGACCTTGTACAGCGCGCGGGCGTGGTCTTCGACGTACAGCCAGTCGCGAACCTGGTCGCCTTTGCCGTAGATAGGGAGCGGCTTGCCTTCCAGTGCGTTGAGGATGATCAACGGGATCAGCTTCTCGGGGAAGTGGCACGGGCCATAGTTGTTCGAGCAGTTGGTCACCAGCGTAGGCAGGCCGTATGTCCGACTCCAGGCGCGAACCAGGTGGTCCGAGCTGGCCTTGCTGGCCGAGTAGGGCGAGCTTGGCTGATAAGGCGTCGTCTCGGTGAACAGGTCTTCCGGGCCTTCGAGATCGCCGTACACTTCGTCGGTTGAAATGTGATGGAAACGGAACGCGGCCTTGCGCGATTCGTCCAGCTGATTCCAGTAACCGCGCGCGGCCTCGAGCAGCGTGTAGGTCCCGATGATGTTGGTCTGAATGAACTCGGACGGCCCACTGATAGAGCGATCGACATGGGACTCGGCTGCCAGATGCATGACCGCATCGGGCTGATGCTCGGCAAAGACGCGATCGATGGCCGCGCGATCGCAGATGTCGACGTGAGCAAACGCATAGCGCTCGCTCTGATCCACCGACTGCAGCGACTCCAGGTTGCCCGCGTAAGTCAGTTTGTCGACGTTGATGACCGCATCATCAGTATTGGAAATGATGTGACGGATCACCGCTGAGCCGATGAAGCCGGCACCACCTGTTACTAAGATCTTCAAAAGAGTATTCCCTGGCTTATGACAAGGCTCGGCCTGGCCCGTTGAAGCAATGGCTGCCCATTACCACGTGTGATTGCCCGTGCAGAACATGCGCCTGCATGACCTGCCGAACGTCGGCGGTCAGGTCGATATTTTACATAGAAGAGCGGCCGTGCCCATTATTAATTACATGTTGCGGTGCGCCCGCGAAACGCTGCTTGAGTGCACCGGCTACAGACAAAACAATGTTATTCGCAGTTCAACCGCGAGAGCCGTTGGTAGAAACTTTTAGTCATAGGCGTTATTACAGAACGGCAACATGGTGCGCCATCTGGACTCCTCGGCAACTCCCGGCCGCCAACTGCTACGTGGTTTTTTACAAGGCGCATGAAAAAGCCCCTGCATCGCTGTCGATGCAGGGGCTTCTGGTCAGGCCCGGGCGTGGCGCCCACGCAAGTTGTCAGACGTTAAACCGGAAGTGCAACACATCACCATCCTTGACCACGTAGTCCTTGCCTTCCAGACGCCACTTACCGGCTTCCTTGGCTCCGGCTTCGCCCTTGTACTGGATGAAGTCGTCATACGAAACGCACTCGGCGCGGATGAAGCCTTTTTCAAAGTCGGTGTGGATCACGCCCGCTGCCTGGGGAGCGGTAGCGCCGACGCGTACAGTCCAAGCGCGTACTTCTTCGACACCCGCAGTGAAGTAGGTCTGCAACTGAAGCATTTCGTAACCGGCACGGATCACGCGGTTCAGGCCGGGTTCTTCGAGACCCAGGGCTTCGAGGAACATGTCTTTTTCCTCGCCGTCATCCAGCTCGGCGATTTCTGCTTCGATCTTGTTGCACACCGGGACCAGCATCGCGCCTTCTTCTTCAGCGATGGCGCGCACGACGTCCAGGAACGGGTTGTTCTCGAAACCGTCTTCGGCGACGTTGGCGATGTACATGACCGGCTTGGTAGTCAGCAGGTGGAAGCCGCGAATGACCGCTTTTTCCTCGGCGCTCATGTTCTTCATCAGGCTGCGCGCAGGCTTGCCTTCGGTGAAGTGGGCGATGAGTTGCTCCAGCAGGCCTTTCTGGACGACTGCGTCCTTGTCGCCACCCTTGGCGTTGCGGGCGACTTTCTGCAACTGCTTCTCGCAGCTGTCGAGGTCGGCGAAGATCAGTTCCAGGTCGATGATCTCGATGTCGCGCTTGGGGTCGACGCTGTTGGAAACGTGGATCACATTCTCGTCTTCGAAGCAGCGGACAACGTGCGCGATGGCATCGGTCTCGCGGATGTTGGCCAGGAACTTGTTGCCCAGGCCTTCGCCTTTCGACGCGCCGGCTACCAGTCCGGCGATATCCACGAATTCCATGGTCGTCGGCAGGATGCGCTTGGGGTTCACGATGGCCGCCAGCGCCGCCAGGCGAGGGTCGGGCATGGCCACGATGCCGCTATTGGGCTCGATGGTGCAGAAGGGAAAGTTCTCTGCCGCGATCCCGGACTTGGTCAGGGCATTGAACAGGGTGGACTTGCCGACGTTGGGCAGGCCGACGATGCCGCAGTTGAATCCCATGGTGTATCCCCTCGAGTGGTGTCAGGCCTTCTGGCTGTGCAGGTTTTTCATCGCACGGTTCCATTCACCGGCGAAGATCTCCGGCAGCACGCCGAGGGCAAAATCGATACTGGCATCCAGCTTTTCCTGTTCCGCACGTGGCGCTCGACCCAGGACAAAACCGGATACCTTGCTGGCATCGCCCGGGTGGCCGATGCCAAGCCGCAAGCGATGAAAGGTGTTCTGGTTACCCAGCTGCGCAATGATGTCGCGCAGCCCGTTGTGACCGCCATGCCCGCCGCCGACCTTGAGTTTGGCGACGCCGGGAGGCAGATCGAGTTCGTCGTGAGCCACCAGGATTGCATCGACCGGAATGCGATAGAAACCGGCGAGCGCCGCCACGGCCTGGCCGCTGCGGTTCATGTAGGTGGTGGGAATCAGCAGACGAACGTCCTGACCCTGGTGCGAGAAACGCCCGGTCAGGCCGAAGAATTTGCGCTCGGGAACGAGGTTGACTCGTTGCGCCGCAGCAATACGCTCAACGAAAAGGGCCCCTGCGTTATGCCGGGTCTGTTCGTACTCTGCGCCTGGATTTCCCAGGCCAACGATCAGTTGAATGGCGGTCACGACAGGGGCCCTTCTCTGGAGTTGTGGATAACACCGCTTGCGACAGCGGCAAAACTGAACGAAAACTGCTCATTTACCATGACGTAAACGTCGCGATCCCGCCCGCTTTGCCTGCCAGGTCTGTACGAAAACTGGTTTCTCGCACAGAACCTGAGGCTCGCGATGTTTCCTGAGCAACTCCGACTCTACCAAGTAATGATTACTCGGCAGCGCCTTCTTCTTTGGTGTCTTCTGCTACAACGCGTGGAGCGTGGACGTTGGCGATTGCCAGGTCGGTGCCGTGCGCCAGTGCAACGAACTCAACGCCTTTAGGCGCCTTGAGGTCGGACAGGTGAACGTTGGAACCGATTTCCAGAGCGCCCAGATCGACTTCGATGAACTCAGGCAGATCTTTCGGCAGGCAGGAAACTTCCAGCTCGGTAACGGTGTGGGAGATTTCGCCGCCTTTCTTGACCGGAGCTTCTTCGTTCAGGAAGTGAACCGGAACGATTGCAGTCAGCTTCTGACCGGCAACGACGCGGACGAAGTCAGCGTGCATCACGTGGCCTTTGGCTGGGTGACGCTGCAGAGCCTTGATCAGGACGTTCTGCTTCTGGCCACCAACGTTCAGCTCGATGACGTGGCTGAAAGCTGCTTCGTTTTCCAGCAGCTTGGCGATTTCCTTGGCCAGCATGCTGATGGACTCAGGGGCTTTGTCGCCACCGTAGACAACAGCAGGAACCAGGCTTGCGATACGACGCAGGCGGCGGCTCGCACCTTTCCCCAGGTCGGAACGCTGTTCGGCATTCAGAGTAAATTCATTCATGTTGTTTCTCCAAAATATCCACATCCACCTGGCGTTTGCGACCAGCGCCAGAGCGGTATGGGCAAAAAAGCCCCGCCAAGACCGAATGTCAGGGCGGGGCGCTTTTCGTCGACGGGATGCAGGCTTCGGGTCAGACCCTTAGCGGAACATCGCGCTGATCGATTCTTCGTTGCTGATACGGCGAACCGCTTCTGCAACTACCGGCGCGATATCCAGTTGACGGATACGGCTACAGGCTTGTGCTGCGGCGGACAGCGGGATGGTGTTGGTCACCACCAGCTCGTCCAGCACGGAATTTTCAATGTTCTCGATCGCCCGACCGGACAGAACAGGGTGCGTGCAGTAGGCAAATACCTTGGCTGCGCCGTGTTCTTTCAGGGCCTTGGCCGCGTGGCACAGGGTGCCGGCGGTATCGACCATGTCGTCGACCAGAATACAGGTACGTCCTTCGACGTCGCCGATGATATGCATCACTTCGGAGTGATTGGCTTTCTCGCGGCGTTTGTCGATGATCCCGAGATCGACGCCCAGGGATTTGGCAACGGCACGTGCACGCACAACGCCGCCAATGTCCGGGGAAACGATCATCAGGTTTTCGAAGCGCTGATCTTCGATATCGTCCACCAGAACAGGGGAGCCGTAGATGTTATCTACAGGGATATCGAAGAAACCTTGAATCTGGTCAGCATGCAGGTCAACCGTGAGTACACGGTCGATGCCGACCACGGTCAGCATGTCCGCAACGACTTTCGCGCTGATGGCGACACGTGCGGAACGCGGACGGCGGTCCTGGCGGGCATAACCAAAGTAAGGAATTACAGCGGTAATCCGGGACGCTGAGGAACGGCGAAAGGCATCAGCCAGTACGACGAGTTCCATCAGGTTATCGTTGGTCGGAGCGCAGGTAGGCTGAATCAGAAAGACGTCTTTACCGCGGACGTTTTCGTTAATCTCAGTGCTGATTTCACCGTCGGAGAATTTACCGACAGAGACATCACCCAGTGGGATATGCAGCTGACGTACCACACGCCGAGCCAGATCGGGGTTAGCATTCCCCGTAAAGACCATCATCTTGGACACGCGCAGTACCTAGAGGCTGTGAGTAACCTGGATGAGTATAGAAAATGGCAGGGGCGGCTGGATTCGAACCAACGCATGGCAGGATCAAAACCTGCTGCCTTACCGCTTGGCGACGCCCCTGTAGTGATCAATCCGAGTGCCTGGCACTCGTTTCCTGTTACAGAATTTGCAGCTTGCGATGCAACATCGAAACGTTGCTTCCTTTTGCTACGAACCCTGTAAGGGTCTCTGTAAGAAGGGCCGAGACTTTAACAGCTTCAGCTTCGTTTGGGAAGGCCCCAAACACACAACTTCCAGTTCCGGTTAATTTTGCTTCGGTAAATTTACCTAGCAAATTCAAAGCGTTACGTACATCTGGGTAACGCCTCTCTACAACCGCTCTACAGTCGTTTCGACTGTTTCCCTTGGGAACGGGGCGCACTTTAATGGGAGGAGAGTCGCGTGTCAACAACGGATCTGAAAAAATTTCTGCTGTACTTACAGATACTTGCGGGACGAGTACCAGATACCAGGGTTCTTCGGGGTAAACCGGGGTCAGGATTTCGCCCACGCCTTCCGCGAATGCAGCCCGGCCACGCACGAAAACCGGGACATCGGCGCCCAGCGTGAGGCCCAGCGTCGCCAGGCGATCCTCGTTCCAGTCGAGCTTCCACAAATGGTTCAGGGCAACGAGCGTGGTCGCGGCATCCGAACTGCCGCCGCCGATTCCGCCGCCCATGGGCAGACGTTTTTCCAGCCAGATGTCCATGCCGAGCCTGCAACCGGATTTCTGTTGCAAGGCGCGGGCGGCTTTCACGATCAGGTTGCTGTCGTGAGGGACGCCCGGAACATCGGTTTGCAGGCGAATCTCGCCGTCCTCGCGAACGGCGAAGCTCAACTCGTCGCCGTAATCGAGAAACTGAAAGATCGTCTGCAGCTCGTGATAGCCATCGGGGCGGCGCCCGAGAATATGCAGCATCAGGTTGAGCTTGGCCGGGGCGGGCAGCGTCAGGCGGGGCGCAGTCATGTTCATTGCCCCAGCTTGCGGGGCTGCCAGTCCTTGATGACCAGCGTGACATCGAGATCCTGGCCATGCAATTTCACCCGCTCGGGCAACCAGTAGCCGTTCTGTTCGACATAGCTCAGGTATTTCACTTCCCAGCCGTCCTGTTCGAGACTCGCCAGACGGCTGTCGCCGTCCAGCGTGACGCGACTCTTGCTGTCGGGCGCGGGCAGCCCACGAACCCACCAGACCAGATGTGACACGGGAAGCTTCCAGCCAAGCTGTTCTTCAAGCAGGGTTTCCGGAGTCGCCGCTTCATAGCGACCCTGATTGGCGACTTCCAGCGAGACACCGCCGGGGCGGCCGGTCAGACGCGCGGCGCCGCGGCCCAGCGGACCGGACAGGCGAATATCGTAGTAGTCCTGCCGCTGGAGCCAGAACAGTGTGCCGCTGCCCGAGTCCTTCGGCGCGCGGATACCGACCTTGCCGTTGATCTGCCAGCCGTCGAGGGCGGTCAGCTCCTGTTTGTGTTCGCGCCATTGCGCGGGATCACCCTGTCCCTGGACGGCTTCGCGAGAGGTGAGGCCCGCGCAACCGGCGAGCAAGGCGATGAAACTGAATACAACTGCGTGGCGCAAAAACATAACGTCAAAGAGTCTCTGATCCGGTCAAGCGCCGCAATGTGCTGCGCAGAATAGGGCTGTCGGGTTGTTGTTCCAGGGCCTGGCCCCAGATTTTTCGTGCTTCGCTCTGCTTGCCCTGGGCCCACAATACTTCGCCCAGGTGAGCGGCGACTTCGTGATCGGGAAAGCGCTCCAGAGCCTTGCGCAACAGGCGTTCGGCCTCAGCGAGATTGCCCATGCGGTAATTGACCCAACCAAGGCTGTCGAGCACGGCCGGATCGTCGGGATTCAATCGGTGGGCTTTCTCGATCAGCGCCTTGGCTTCCGCATAGCGCGTGGTCCGGTCGGAAAGGGTGTAGCCCAGCGCGTTCAGGGCCATGGCGTTTTCCGGCTCGCGCTTGATAATGCTGCGCAAGTCCTTCTCCATCTGCGCCAGATCATCGCGTTTTTCGGCAAGCATGGCCCGGGTATAGAGCAGGTTGACGTCGTCCGGATACTGCTTGAGTGCCTGATTGAGCACCTGCCAGCCACGGTCCGGCTGGTTGTTGCCGGACAGCGTCTCAGCCTCGATCAAGTAGAGCTGTACGGCGTATTCCGGCTGCTCGTCGCGGGCTTCGGACAGTCGCTTGGCCGCTTCGGCCCAGTTGCCGTTGCTGATCAAAATATCGCTCTGGCGCAATTGCGCGGGCAGGAAATCCGGTCCGGGCCCGACCTGAGCGTACTCGGCCAACGCGCTTTGCGGGTCGCCGCGCTCTTCCTGGATGCGACCCAGGTTCAGGTGCGCCGAATCCACATGGGCGCCACGGGCGACAAGTTCCTCCAGATAGCCTGCGGCCTCGTCCCAGGCCTTCGCTTCGAGGCAGACAAGAGCAAGGGAAAAGCGCAACTCGTCGTCATCCGGATATTGCTGCAGCAGACTGGCGAACTGCACCTTGGCATCGTCCATGCGGTTCTGCTCCACCAGCATGCGGGCATAGGTCAGGCGCAGGCGTTTGTCTTCGGGGTACTTGCGGATACTCTTTTCCAGAATCGGCAGGGCCTCATCGCCCCGGTCCATGCTTGCCAGCAGGCGGGTGTGTAGCAGGATGGGCGCGATCTCGCCTTCCTTGGGCGGATTGTCCTCCAGCAGGCGCAAGGCTTGTTCGGAGTCACCGTTCTGTTGCAGCAACAGCGCCTTGCCGAAGATCAACTGACCGTTGTTGGGATATTTGCCCAGCAACCGGTCGAAGCTCTGCAGTAACCCATTGCGCGTGTCGGTGTCGGTTTCGGCGGCGGACAGCGCAAGAAAATCGAAGTGAGTGTCGCCTTGGCCCTGGAGCACGCGCTCCATGTATTGCATGGAGTCGTCGTAACGCCCCGAGCGCGCCAGCTGGATCGCGGCGGCGCGTTGCGCTTCGAGATTAGTCGAGTCGTTTCTGGCCCAGATCAGCGAAGTGTCCAGCGCGGCCTGATCGGCACCCAGGTATTCGGCAATACGGTAGGCACGTTCGGAAACCGCCGGGTCCTGTGTCGTGATCGCCTGACTGACGTAATTGTCCAGGGCGATGTCGAAACGATTACGCTGCCCGGCCAGCTCGGCGCTCAGCAGGCTGACCAGCGTTTCCTGGGTGAACGAGCCGTACACCACGGGCTTGGCTTCGGTCGCGGGCGGCGGGTCCGGTTGAACAGGCGTGACAGCCGAGGGTTCGGAAGTCATCGACTGGCAGCCGCCGAGAACAGCGAGGGCGAGGAACAGCGCGGAGGATCTAGTCATATATAAGAGGGGCGGCTTACCTGCGGTGGGAGCATCATGACACAAGGCCGGGGTCAAACCCACAGCCGACGAAAAATCTGACAGCAAGGCGGCAAAGGCTGGTTCTGGGGCCTTGCGCGGCCGGCCATTGCGCGATTCTATTGGGACAATAAAGCGCGGTGGTTGTTCTGAGCCTATCGAAGTAGGACAATTACCGGCTTCACGTCACCACCTGCGACCCTGAATGGCCTTCCTTGCACTTGGTATTAACCATAAGACTGCCTCGGTAGACGTGCGCGAGCGCGTGGCCTTTACGCCAGAACAGCTGGTTGAGGCGCTGCAGCAGCTCTGCCACCTCACCCACAGCCGCGAAGCCGCGATTCTCTCGACGTGCAACCGTAGCGAGCTTTATCTCGAACACGACCACCCCGCCGCCGAGAACGTGCTCCGCTGGCTGGCCGATTATCATCATCTGAGCCTCGAAGAGCTGCGCGCCAGCGCCTATATCCATGAAGACGACGCGGCAGTTCGTCACATGATGCGTGTGGCCTCCGGTCTCGACTCCCTGGTGCTGGGCGAGCCGCAGATTCTCGGTCAGATGAAATCGGCCTATGCCGTCGCGCGCGAAGCCGGAACGGTCGGCCCGCTGTTGGGGCGTCTGTTTCAGGCCACTTTCAGCGCCGCCAAGCAGGTCAGAACCGATACCGCGATCGGCGAGAACCCGGTGTCGGTCGCGTTCGCCGCGGTCAGCCTGGCGAAACAGATCTTCAGCGACCTGCAACGCAGCCAGGCCTTGCTGATCGGCGCCGGTGAAACCATCACGCTGGTAGCCCGGCATCTGCATGACCTGGGCGTCAAACGTATCGTGGTCGCCAACCGCACGCTGGAACGCGCCAATACCCTGGCCGCGGAGTTCGGCGCGCATGCGGTGCTGCTTTCGGACATTCCGGCAGAGCTGGTCAACAGCGACATCGTGATCAGCTCCACGGCGAGCCAGTTGCCGATCCTGGGCAAGGGCGCGGTGGAAAGCGCGCTGAAATTGCGCAAGCACAAGCCGATTTTCATGGTCGACATCGCCGTCCCGCGCGACATCGAGCCGGAAGTCGGCGAGCTGGACGACGTATACCTCTATAGCGTCGATGACCTGCACGAAGTCGTCGCCGAGAACCTCAAGAGCCGGCAAGGCGCTGCGCTCGCGGCCGAAGAACTGGTCAATGCCGGCGCCGACGAATTCATGTCGCGGTTGCGCGAGCTGGCGGCAGTCGATGTACTTCGCGCCTATCGTCAACAAAGCGAGCGGCTGCGAGACGAAGAGCTGCAGAAAGCCCAGCGCGCGCTCGCCAACGGCGGCAATGCCGAGGACGTTCTGGTCCAGTTGGCGCGTGGCCTGACCAACAAGCTGTTGCACGCGCCCAGCGTCCAGCTCAAGAAGCTGTCTGCCGAGGGCCGCGTCGATGCGCTGGCCATGGCCCAGGAACTATTCGCCCTCGGTGAGGGCTCGACGGATAAAAGCCCGCAATGAAAGCTTCGCTGCTCAATAAGCTGGATGTACTCAGCGACCGTTTCGAGGAACTGACCGCGCTGCTCGGCGACGCGGAAGTGATCAGTGACCAGACAAAATTCCGTGCCTACTCGCGTGAATACGCCGAGGTCGAGCCGGTGATCCAGCTCTATCAGCAGCGCGTCAAAGTGCTTGCCGACCTGGAAGGCGCTCAGGCGCTGCTCAAGGACAGCGATCCGGACATGCGCGAGATGGCGGTCGAGGAAGTGCGCGAGGGCAAACAGCAACTCGCCGACCTGGAAGAGCAGTTGCAGCGCATGCTGTTGCCCAAGGACCCCAACGACGGGCGCAACGTATTCCTGGAAATTCGCGCAGGCACCGGCGGCGACGAGGCGGCGATTTTCTCCGGCGACCTGTTTCGCATGTATTCGCGCTATGCCGAAAGGCGCGGCTGGCGGGTCGAGATCCTGTCCGAAAGCGAAGGCGAGCATGGCGGCTATAAAGAAGTCATCGCCCGCGTCGAAGGCGAGAACGTCTATGGCAAGCTGAAGTTCGAGTCCGGGGCGCATCGCGTGCAGCGGGTGCCGGAAACCGAATCCCAGGGGCGCATTCACACCTCGGCGTGCACCGTGGCGGTCTTGCCGGAACCGGACGAGCAGCAGGCCATCGAGATCAACCCCGCCGACCTGCGCGTCGATACCTACCGGGCGTCGGGCGCAGGCGGTCAGCACGTCAACAAGACCGACTCGGCGATTCGCATCACGCACTTGCCCACCGGCATCGTCGTGGAGTGTCAGGAAGAACGTTCGCAGCACAAGAACCGGGCGCGGGCGATGTCCTGGCTGTCCGCCAAACTGAATGACCAGCAGACCAGCGCGGCGGCCAACGCCATCGCGTCGGAGCGCAAGCTGCTGGTGGGTTCGGGCGACCGCTCCGAGCGGATACGTACCTACAACTTTCCACAGGGTCGCGTGACCGATCATCGTGTCAACCTGACTCTGTACTCTCTGGATGAAGTCATGGCCGGTGGCGTCGATGCGGTGATAGAACCGCTGCTTGCCGAATACCAGGCGGATCAACTCGCGGCACTGGGTGACTGAATGACGATTATCGCCAGCCTGTTAAGAAGCGCTGAACTGCCTGACTCACCGACCGCGCGGCTCGATGCCGAGCTGTTGCTGGCCGCCGCGCTGCGCAAGCCGCGCAGTTTTCTGCACACCTGGCCGGAGCGCATTGTCGACACGGAGGCCGCGCTCAAGTTTGCCGAGTATCTGGACAGGCGCCGCGCGGGTGAGCCGGTTGCGTATATCCTGGGCCAGCAGGGTTTCTGGAAGCTGGATCTGGAGGTGGCGCCCCATACGCTGATCCCGCGACCGGAAACCGAGATGCTGGTGGAAGCCGCGCTCGAGCTGGCGCCGACGTTCGCGCCGGTGGAGGTGCTCGATCTGGGTACGGGAACCGGCGCGATTGCCCTGGCGCTCGCCAACGAGCGTCAGCAATGGAAAGTCACCGCTGTTGACCGCGTAGACGAAGCAGTCGCCCTGGCCGAACGCAACCGCCTGCGGCTGCATCTGAACAACGCTGAAGTGCTGAGCAGTCACTGGTTCGACGCGCTGTCAGGCCGGCGCTTCGACCTGATTGTCAGCAATCCCCCCTATATCGCCGACGCCGACCCGCATCTCAGTGCCGGCGACGTACGCTTCGAACCAAGCAGTGCGCTGACATCCGGCAGCGACGGCCTGGACGATCTGCGTACGATCATCGCCCAGGCGCCTACGCATCTGAAAGAGGGCGGCTGGCTGTTGCTCGAACACGGTTACGACCAGGGCGCCGCGGTACGCGATCTGTTGACCGGGCACGGCTTCGAGCGCATTCAGACCCGGCGGGATCTCGGCGAACACGAACGCATTACATTCGGCTGCCTGCCATGCTGACCGATCAGGAATTGCTGCGTTACAGCCGGCAGATCCTGTTGCAGCACTTTGATGTCGAGGGGCAACTGCGGCTGCGCAAGAGTCGCGCGCTGATCGTCGGGCTCGGCGGTCTTGGCTCCCCGGTCGCGTTGTATCTGGCCGCGGCGGGCGTCGGCGAGCTGCATCTTGCCGATTTCGACAGTGTCGATCTGACCAATCTGCAACGCCAGATCCTTCATGACACGTCGAGCGTCGGACTGACCAAGGTCGACTCGGCCATGACGCGTCTTGCGGCAATCAACCCGAGCGTCAAACCGGTCGCTCACCGCCATGCCATGGACGCCGACTCGCTGGACGCCGCGGTCCGCGCCGTGGACGTGGTGCTGGATTGTTCGGATAACTTCCTGACCCGCGAGCAAGTCAATGCCGTCTGCGTGGCCGCCGGGGTGCCTCTGGTAAGCGGCGCGGCCATTCGCCTGGATGGACAACTGTCGGTGTTCGACCCGCGTCGTGCCGACAGCCCGTGCTATCACTGCCTGTACGGGCACGGCAGCGAAACCGAACTGACCTGCAGCGAAGCGGGCGTACTGGGGCCGCTGGTAGGTCTGGTGGGCAGCATGCAGGCTCTTGAAGCGCTCAAACTGCTGGCGGGTTTTGGCGAACCGCTGGTGGGCCGCTTGCTGTTGATCGATGCATTGACCAGTCGCTTTCGGGAACTGAAAGTCAAACGCGACCCAGCCTGCGCGGTGTGCGGCGCGGCGCAGAGGCAGGGCTGATCGTGTCCGGCGTGCAGATGAGTTTCGGCGTGGACGCGCCCATAGGCGTGTTCGATTCCGGCGTAGGCGGCCTGACGGTACTGCGCGAGATCAATGAGCTGTTGCCCAACGAGTCACTGCTGTTTCTAGGCGACTGCGGGCATATTCCCTACGGGGAGAAAACACCGGAATTCATTGCCAGGCGCTGCCTGACGATTGCCGATTTCTTTCGGGAGCAGGGCGCCAAGGCGCTAGTGGTTGCCTGCAATACTGCCACCGCGGCGGGTGTGGCGCAGATTCGCGACCGGTATCCGGACTGGCCGGTGGTCGGCATGGAGCCTGCTGTGAAGCCGGCAGCCTGCGCGACACGCAGCGGCGTGGTGGGCGTGCTGGCAACGACGGGTACGCTGCAGAGCGCGCGGTTCGCGGCGTTGCTCGACCGCTTCGCGGCGGATGTGCGGGTCGTCACGCAACCTTGCCCGGGTCTTGTCGAGCTGATCGAGACCGGCGATCTGCTCAGTCCGGCCATTCGTCAATTGCTGTGGAGTTATGTAGAGCCGTTGCTTGACGAGGGCTGCGACACCATCATCCTTGGCTGCACTCACTATCCGTTTCTCAAACCGCTGTTGAAACAGATGATCCCTGACTCGATCAGTCTGATCGACACAGGCGCCGCAGTAGCACGGCAGTTGCAACGACTGCTGGGTGATCGGCAGGCGCTGGCATCGGGCCCCGCCCGTGAAACCCTGTTCTGGACCAGTGACGATCCAGTGAAGTTCGGAAAAATCCTACCTTGTCTTTGGAAAAAGACTGACAGTGTGCGAAGCTTCAGTTTGTAAAAAAAACGTGAAAAAAGACATTTGTAGCTGAACTTAACGGCTTGTACAGATTTCTATACCGCGTCTGGTGGTTTCCAACACTTCTAACAACTGCTCTATAGAACAGGACGTTTCTCATGAAGAGACTCTTTTGCATGGCTGTGCTCTCGGCATTGTTCGCCGGGCAAAGCACCTTGGCGCAAGCCGATGGCGTCGAATTTTCGGTAGGTCACACCGGTGAATCCACCATGGCTTATCGCCTGGGTGTGCAGTTCGACTGGGACAAGAGCTGGCTGCAAAGCGACATCGGTCGTCTGACCGGCTACTGGGACGCTGCCTACACCTTCTGGGATGGCAAGGACTACTCCGATAACCACAGCCTGTCGTTCTCGCCTGTATTCGTTTACGAGTTCGGCAATGGCAACGTGAAGCCTTACATCGAAGCAGGGGTCGGTGTGTCGGTGTTCTCCAACACTTACGTTGAAAGCCGCGAATTCGGTTCGGCCTTCAACTTCGAAGACCGCATCGGTCTGGGTCTGCGCTTCGCCGGCGGTCATGAAGTCGGCATTCGTGCCACTCACTACTCCAACGCCGGCATCAAGCAACCGAACGACGGCGTCGAGTCCTACGCCTTGCACTACAAAATGCCGTTCTGATTTGCGAGTTATCGCCAGCAAGCTGGCTCCTACGCGGATTCCCGTAGGAGCCAGCTTGCTGGCGATAAAAATATGTCCCGTCACAAATAAGCCGTCGCAATACCCTTTCTTTCGTTCAGGCACTCTTCAGCCCCTGCTTCGAACTCCCGGCAGATCAACGGCCGGTTCTCATAGATGGTGCAGAGCATGGTGTCGCGGTCCAGCGCGGCGCACCAGCCATCGTCCAGCCGCAACATGACTTCCCCACCCCATTCATCGACGTCGATATACCGCGAGGGCACGCCCGTGTCGGTGATGAGCATCACCTCCAGCTGACAGCAGCAGGCGGCACATGTCGAGCAGGTCACCGGCTCGCCTGGCAATTGGGTATGTTCGATGAGTGCGGCTTTCAGTGGGTACTCCCGCGCAGCAGTGGCGCTCGATCAGTCGTCGCATAGTCAATGTGATCGGCATGGTACGCAGTTGGCCGATGGCGCGTACAAGGCGATTGGCTCGCCCCGATAAGCGGAAGGCCTGTCAATCATGCTCCGCAGATAACGCGGACTGTCGGCGGGGCAGGGCTTTGAACGCGGCCAGCGCCCGTGCGCGGCTGGACCCCAGATTAACGATAGGCGCGGGGTAATCGGCGGCAGCGAACAGACCACCGGCAGCGGCGGGATTATGCACCTGCTTTTTGTCCAGGCCGGCTAGTTCAGGCAACCAGTGCTTGATGAACACCCCTTGCGGGTCGAATTTCTCGGACTGGGCAATCGGGTTGAAGATCCGGAAATAAGGCGCCGAATCCGTACCCGTGGATGAGCTCCATTGCCATCCACCATTGTTGGCCGCCAGATCGCCGTCGATGAGGTGACGCATGAAGAACCGCTCACCTTCCTGCCAGTTGATCAGCAGGTTCTTGGTGAGAAACATGGCCACGACCATGCGCAGGCGATTGTGCATCCAGCCGGTTTCCAGCATCTGACGCATGGCCGCGTCGATGATGGGCAGACCGGTGCGGGCCTGTTGCCACGCCGCCAGATCATCCGGAGCGTCGCGCCATTGCAACGCTTCGGTCTCGGGGCGAAACGCACGGTTGCGCGAAACACGCGGGAAGCCTACCAGCGTGTGCTTGTAGAATTCGCGCCAGAGCAATTCGTTGATCCAGGTGACGGCACCGATGTCGCCCGTCTCGAACTCGCCATGATTGCTCATCAGCGCGGCATGCAGGCATTGACGAGGCGATATCGCGCCTGCCGCCAGATAAGCTGACAACTGACTGGTCCCCGGCTTGGCGGGAAAGTCCCGCTCGCTCAAGTAATAGCTGATCTGCCCGTCGGCGAAAGTCTCCAGACGCTTGCGGGCTTCGTGTTCGCCGGCCGGCCAGAGCTTGCGCAAAGCGTCGGAAGGAGGCGTGAAGCCGTCCACCTGACGCGGGATCTCATCGCTGCGGATCGCCAGCGGGCTCTGTGGCTTCGGCGCGGGAAGCGGGCCGGGCATGGGAGTGTGCAGGCGGTTGTAACAGACTTTGCGGAACTGGCTGTAGACCTGAAAGTAGTTGCCGGTCCGGGTCAGAATGCTGCCGGGGGCGAACAACAGTTGGTCAAGGTGACTGTGGAAGTGCACGCCCGCGTCCTGAAGCGCACGCTCGACCGCCCGATCGCGGCTGCTTTCATTCGCGCCATATTCTTCGTTGGCGTGTACGGCCTCGATCTGATGTTCGGCACAGAGCGCCGTGAGCACCTTCGGTGCTTCGTCCCACAGGTCGGCGTGACGAATCAGCAATGGTACATTGAGTTTCTTCAAATCCTTTTCCAGCTCGACCAGCGTGCGCAGCCAGAAATCCACCTTACAGGCCGCATCGTCGTGGCGCTGCCACTGGCCCGGGCTGATCAGGTACACGGCCAGCGCCGGACCGCGCTCCATGGCAGCGGCCAGCGCCGTGTTGTCATGCACGCGCAGGTCGGTGCGCAACCAGAACAATTGCATAAAAGGTCCTTAGATGAGGCCGAGACGGCTCAGCTCGCTCTGGGTATCGAGCGGATCATGGGCGAGTGTGAGGTTGGAAGACGGTCCTGAGCCTGCCTGCAATTCAGCTTCGTGAATCCGCACGGCGGGGCCGCTCAGTACGACGGGGCACGACACGGCGGCGACCAGCCTGGGCAACGGCGTCAGGCTGAGGGAATGGCTGGAGTACAGCACGATGCCTCGCGGTTTCAGGATGTCACCGGCCATCGCCAGCTCCTCCACGGGCAACGGCCAGTCGAATACCTCGACCGGACAATCGGCGCTGCTGACCAGCCAGGCCGTAAGCCACAAGTGAGGTTCGAAAGGCAGATCGGACTGGTTGATCAGCACCAGCGGCGGGCCGTTGAGCTGCCGATTGTTGTGGTAGATCCGCGCGCCCAGCTTGCTGCGCAGCCAGGAGTAGAAGAAGGTGCGCTCCAGTCGTGCGCCGAAGCGGCCTTGCCAGCGCTGTTCAAGCTCGGCCAGCAGGGGCGACATGAGTTGCGCGCAGAGCGTACGCGGCGGATACAGCGACATGGCCTGATTGAAGACATCGTCGACCTTGCGTTCGGCCAACTGACCGATGGCTGTCTGCAGCCTGTTCCGCAGCGCGCTCCAGTCATCGTCCAGACTGTCGGTTTCAGGCTGTTCGCTGTCGATCAGGCTCTTGATGCGACTGACCGACACGCCCCGGTTCAGCCAGGTCAGGATCGTCATGACTCGCTGGACGTGTTCCTGGGAATACAGCCGGTGGCCCTTCGCGGTGCGATGCGGGACGATCAGGCCATAACGCCGCTCCCAGGCACGCAGAGTAACGGCGTTGACGCCGGTCTGGCGCGCCACTTCGCGAATCGGCAACCAGTCGCCGGACGACTGCGCGTCGCTGTCCAGGGTGGGTTGATCAGGCAGGTTCATGGTTCAGATCGCATTGCGCAGGCTCAGGTTTTCCGGGTGCGGCTGCATGTAAACCTGCAATGCCACATACGGATCGGGATGCTGGCGGAAGTGGTGCTTGAGCAGGGTGAGCGGCACGATCAGCGGCACGATGCCCTGATGGTACTGGCCGATCACCTCCTGTATCTCGCGCTTGTCGTCGGCGGTGATGGTCTGCTTCAGATAGCCACTGAGGTGCTGCAATACATTGGTATGCGTCCTGCGGGTCGCGCACTTTTTCAATGCCGCCATTAGCTGGCTGAAATAGCGCGGCGCTACCTCGTTCGGATCGCTTCGTCCCATGCTGCCCAACAAGTTGCCCAGCACCTTGTATTGCACCGGGTTATTGGCCATCAGCTGGTACTTGTAGCGCGAGTGAAATTCGGTCAGCGAGCGCCGGGACACGCCGCCGCGCAGCAGTTCCTGCCAGGCCGCGTAGGCGAACACCCGGGTGATGAAGTTTTCACGCAACACGGCGTCGTTCAGGCGCCCGTCTTCTTCGACCGGCAGGTTTGGATGCTGTTCGCAGAAAGCTCTGGCGTAGATACCGCGTCCGCCGGCGTCGAATGGCGCGCCGTTGTCGCGATAGACCTTGACCCGCTCCAGGCCGCACGAGGGGGATTTCTGCATGAAGATGTAGCCGCAGATATCATCGACCTCAGCCGCCATGCGCGCTCCGTAGCCGGCCAGCGCATCGGTGACATTCAGGTCGCGGTTGACGGTGCCCACTGCCTGCGGAGCGTCAGGGTCGCCCACCAGCCTGATGGGCTCCCGGGGAATACCCATGCCGATGGCAACTTCGGGACACAAGGGTACAAACTCGAAATACTCGTTCAACGCTCGGGTGCACAGGTGCGATTCCTTGTGCCCGCCGTTGTAGCGAACTTCAGCGCCCAGCAGGCAAGCGCTGATTCCCAGTTTAGGTTTCACAGTAGTGGGCAAGGACATCATGAACCTCTCGAACGTCTTGTACAGCAGACACACGCTGTACAACCGGGGTTCATCATAAATTCATGCTTGTACAAGCACAAACGATTTGTACAAGAGTCAGGGAGGCCAGCGGACGGTATTATTTCCAGCCCATTCGCCAGGCGTCGGCGTCACGCAGGGCTTGCCAGGGAAGACGCGTGCTGCGGCGGGTCAGCACGGCCTGCAATTCGATTTCCTGTACGACGCCTTCTTCGTCTTCGAACAGTTCGGTCACCATGAAGTGCTTTTCCCGGTTCACCGGGGCTGCCGCCGTCCATTTCGACAGCAGCAGCTTGCGCGGATTGATCGTGTTCATCGGGAGTGCTCGAGCAGGCGACGCGCGGCTTCCTGGCCGCTGAGCCATGCCCCTTCGACCCGGCCGGAAAGACACCAGTCGCCGCAGGCATAGATGCCCAGCGCCGGGTCGGACAAGGCGCCCCATTCATGGGCCGCGGCAGGGCGGGCGTACAACCAGCGGTGGGCGAGAGTGAAGTCGGGTTCGGGCATGGCGCAGTCGATCAGTTCGGCAAACGCACCGTGCAGGTGATCCACGATCTGCTCTTTGGGCAGATCCAGATGTTGCCGGCTCCAGGCGCTGGTGGCGTGCAGAATCCAGGTGTCGTGGGAATCGCCGCGGCCGGGTTTGCTGCGGTTGCGCGCCAGCCAGTCGAGCGGGCTGTCCTGTACGAAACAGCCTTGCATCGGGGTTTGCAGCGGGGCGCGAAACGCCAGTGCCACGGCCCAGGTCGGGTCCATTTTCACGCTGGCTGCAACGCTCGCCAGCTTGGGCGCCGCCGCCAGCAGTGGCGTTGCCTGAGGCGCGGGTGTGGCGACCACGACATGGCTGAAGGGGCCGTGGGTTTCGCCATCGGTGTCCAGCAGGCTCCAGTGATGTTCGCCGCGGAACACCTCGGTGATACGGCATGCAAAGGAAACCGGCATGTCGCCGAGCATGGTCCGGGTGATGGCGCTCATGCCCGGCTGGCCGACCCAGCGGCTTTGCTCGTCAGGGGAAGGGCTGAGTCGTCCGCCATGGAAGTTGTAGAGCGACGGCGCCCATTCGGCGACGCAGCCCAGGGCCTGCCATTGATTGACGGCCGCCATGAAGCGGCGGTCTCGGGCGGTGAAGTATTGCGCGCCCAGGTCCAGCGAGCCGACCTCGGTGCGTTTACTGGCCATGCGACCGCCGCTGCCATGGCTCTTGTCGAAAAGATGTACATGGAGCCCGGCCGCGCGTAGAGCCTGGGCCGCCGAGAGTCCGGCGATGCCGGTACCGATGATTGCGATAGGTACAGTCATGGGGGGCCTCTTTACCTTGTCTGCACAGACTACGCCGTCGTTAAAACCTGTACAATCCTGTTTTTTGGTATAAGTTGCACAGGTTCTCGATTTCGCTGTTAAGAACGCTACCGCGTTCGCATACGGTCGGTCTGTTGCTCTTCGACGATGGGGCTGACTGGTCGAACGGGTAGTCAGCCGTCAGTTCGTTCAGGTTTGGCCTATGGTTCAGCAAACAGTTTCGTCGTTTGCAAAAGCACAACCTGTGAAAAATAGACTACTCGACAGTCACGAACGCCACGCGAGGTAAGCTGCCATGCACATATTGCTGACCGGCGGTACTGGTCTGATAGGACGAGCGCTCTGTGAGTCATGGTCCGGACAGGGGCACCAATTGACCGTCTGGAGCCGTCGTCCCGGCGAAGTCGCCCGATTGTGCGGCGCTTCTGTGCGGGCCATCGGACAGCTGGATGAGCTGGGCGAGCAGCCGGTCGATGCGATTGTCAATCTGGCGGGCGCGCCCATCGCCGATCGCCCCTGGACCCGCAAGCGCCGCTTGCAGCTCTGGGAAAGCCGCATCGGTCTGACCGAGCAGTTGCTCACATGGCTCAAAGGCCGTACACAACGTCCGCGAGTGCTGATTTCCGGGTCGGCTACCGGCTGGTATGGCGACAGCGGCGAGCGTGAACTGGACGAAGATTCCGCGCCCGCCAGAGAGGATTTCGCCAGCCAGTTGTGCATTGCCTGGGAAGAAACCGCGCAGCGCGCCGAAGCCCTCGGTCTGCGGGTAGTCATCGTGCGCACCGGCCTTGTGTTGTCCGATCGGGGTGGCTTGCTGCAACGCCTGATCACGCCTTTCCGGATGGGGCTGGGAGGCCCGATCGGCAACGGCCGGCAATGGATGCCGTGGGTGCATGTGCAAGATCAAATCGGGGCGATTGATTTCTTGTTGAATCAATCCGACGCCAGCGGTCCATATAATGTCTGCGCGCCAGCACCGGTACGCAACCGTGATTTCGCCAAGGCCCTCGCAGCAGTCCTGCATCGGCCGGCGTTCATGCCAATGCCTGCGCTGGCGCTGAAAATCCTCCTGGGAGAATTATCGATCCTGTTACTGGGCGGTCAGCGGGCAACGCCTGCCCGGTTGCGGGAAGCCGGATTCGAATTCCGTTTCAACGATCTGCAGGCCGCGCTGGATGACCTGCTGGGTCGCCATTAGAAGCTATTGAAATAGGATGTGTGTTGCATGACCGATCATGCGCTGTTGCTGGTCAATCTGGGTTCGCCCGCCTCAACTGAAGTCGCCGATGTGCGTCGCTACCTCAACCAGTTCCTGATGGATCCTTACGTCATCGACCTGCCGTGGCCCGTGCGACGGTTGCTGGTCTCGCTGATTCTGATCAAGCGACCCGAGCAGTCGGCCCACGCCTACGCGTCCATCTGGTGGGATGAAGGCTCGCCGCTTGTGGTACTGAGCAAGCGCCTGCAGGAGGCGATGAAAAAGGAATGGACGCACGGACCGGTCGAGCTGGCCATGCGCTACGGCGAGCCGTCGCTGGAAACCGTGCTGACCCGCCTGGCGAGCCAGGGCATCCGCAAGGTGACGCTGGCGCCGCTGTACCCGCAGTTTGCCGACAGCACCGTCACTACGGTCATCGAGGAGGCCAAGCGTGTGGTGAAAAGCCACTCGCTGGGCATCAAGTTCTCGGTGTTGCAGCCCTTCTACGACCAGCCGGAATACCTCGATGCGCTGGTCGAAAATGTCCGGCCGCACCTGCAACAGTCCTACGATCACCTGTTGCTCAGTTTCCACGGCTTGCCTGAGCGCCATCTGCACAAACTCGATCCGACCGGCAAACATTGCTTCAAGGAAGACTGCTGCATGCAGGCGCCGCCAGAAGTGCTTGCCACCTGCTACCGAGCGCAGTGCCTGCAATCGGCGGCGGCCTTCGCCAGGCTCATGGGCATTCCGGACGGCAAATGGTCGGTGTCCTTCCAGTCCCGTCTGGGACGTGCGAAGTGGATCGAACCCTACACCGAAGCGCGTCTCGACGAACTGGCCGCCCAAGGTGTGAAAAAGCTGCTGGTGATGTGCCCGGCGTTCGTCGCCGACTGTATCGAGACGCTTGAAGAGATCGGCGACCGGGGCGCCGAGCAATTCAAGGAAGCGGGGGGAGAGGAGCTGGTGCTGATTCCATGCCTGAACGATGACCCGAACTGGGCCAGGGCATTGAACCGGCTGTGCGAGCGCGCGCCGGTGATGTTGTAGGAAATCGTGCATGGCCCTGTAGGAGCGGATTCATCCGCGATAAATGGCGCAGACGGAACAGATTTATCGTCTGATCGTTTGCTTCGCGGATAAATCCGCTCCTACAGGCGTGCGCCCGTTACGGCAACTGATCATCCATGTGCTTGTTCTTCCAGCTGTCGTTGCCCGGCAACAGCAGGTTCAAGGCGATGGCGGTCACGGCGCACAGGGCGATGCCCTTGAGGCCGAAGTCGTCCGGGCCGTCGCCGGTGCCGATCAGCACGCCGCCGATGCCGAACACCAGAGTGACCGAAACGATCACCAGGTTGCGGGCTTCGCCCAGATCGATCTTGTGGCGGATCAGGGTGTTCATGCCCACCGCCGCGATGGACCCGAACAGCAGGCAGAGAATCCCGCCCATCACCGGCACCGGGATGCTTTGCAGCAGCGCGCCGAACTTGCCGATGAACGCCAGGGCAATCGCGAAAATCGCCGCCCAGGTCATGATCTTCGGGTTGTAGTTCTTGGTCAGCATGACCGCGCCGGTCACTTCCGCGTAAGTCGTGTTGGGCGGCCCGCCAAACAGACCAGCCGCCGTGGTCGCGATGCCGTCACCGAACAGAGTGCGATGCAGGCCCGGCTTCTTCAGATAGTCCCGACCGGTCACGCTGCCCACGGCGATCACACCGCCGATGTGCTCGATGGCCGGAGCCAGGGCCACCGGCACGATGAACAGAATCGCCTGCCAGTTGAACTCCGGCGCGGTGAAGTGCGGCAGTGCCAGCCAAGGTGCGGTCGCGATCTTCGCGGTATCGACTACGCCAAAGTAGAACGACAGCGCGAAGCCGACCAGCACGCCGGAAATGATCGGCACCAGGCGGAAAATGCCCTTGCCGAACACGGCCACGATCAGTGTGGTCAGCAGCGCCGGCATGGAGATCATCATCGCGGTCTGATAATGAATCAGCTCCGTGCCGTCGCCGGCCTTGCCCATTGCCATGTTGGCGGCAATCGGTGCCATCGCCAGACCGATAGAGATGATCACCGGGCCGATCACCACGGGTGGCAGCAGACGGTCGATGAAACCGGTGCCCTTGATCTTCACCGCCAGGCCCAGGAAGGTGTAGACGAAGCCGGCCGCCATCACGCCGCCCATGGTCGCGGCCAGACCGAACTGGCCCTTGGCGAGGATGATCGGCGTGATGAAGGCGAAGCTGGAGGCCAGAAACACCGGCACCTGACGTCCCGTCACCAACTGGAACAGCAAGGTGCCCAGGCCCGCGGTGAACAGCGCAACGTTGGGGTCGAGTCCGGTGATCAGCGGCATCAACACCAGCGCGCCAAAAGCCACGAACAGCATCTGCGCACCGGATAACACGGTGCGCCAAAGTGGATCATTGAACTCGTGCTGCGTCATCGCGTTACGCGTCCTTCTGCTTGGTGCCGAAGATCTTGTCACCGGCATCGCCCAGGCCCGGGATGATATAGCCGTGCTCGTTCAAACGCTCGTCGACCGAAGCGGTGTAGATCATCACGTCCGGGTGAGCTTTCTCGACGGTCTCGATGCCTTCGGGCGCCGCGACCAGCACCATGGCGCGGATTTCCTTGCAGCCGGCCTTCTTGAGCAGGTCGATGGTGGCGACCATGGAGCTGCCGGTCGCCAGCATCGGGTCGACGATCATCGCCAGGCGCTCGTCGATCTCGGGCACCAGTTTTTCCAGGTAAGTGTGCGCCTGCAGTGTTTCTTCGTTGCGGGCAACGCCGACGGCGCTGACCTTGGCGCCGGGAATCAGGCTGAGCACGCCGTCCAGCATGCCGATGCCGGCACGCAGGATCGGTACGATGGTGATCTTCTTGCCGGCGATCTTCTCGACCGGCACAGGACCGGCCCAGCCCTCGATTTCATAGGTTTCCAGAGCGAGGTCCGCGGTGGCTTCATAAGTAAGCAATGCACCGACTTCCTGGGCCAGCTCACGGAAATTCTTGGTGCTGATATCGGCGCGGCGCATCAGGCCGAGCTTGTGGCGGATCAGCGGATGACGGATTTCACGAATGGGCATAGGGGAAAGGCTCCAGCGGGGGCAAAAAAACGGCCTAGATTAATCTATTCAGCAGTTACTGTCTTACCGCGCGTGCAGTATTGTCTTACGGATCGCACAGACTTCATTTTCAGGAGGTCATGCGCAACGTTAGTCCAGAATCGCTTGCCCTGATTCGTCGGGATGCGTACCTTTGCCCGCTTTTCTTACAACTGCCCCATCTGGAGAGCGTCATGTCCGCTGATCTCGAGCATATCCGTCTAGTCATGAGCGAGGCTGATTGCCTGTATACGGAGGCTGAAGTCGACGCTGCCATCGCCCGTGTCGGCGAGCAGATCAATGCTGAGCTGGCGGACCGCAACCCGGTGGTCTTCTGCGTGATGAACGGCGGCCTGATCTTTTCCGGCAAACTGCTTACGCATCTGAAGTTCCCGCTGGAAGCGTCCTACCTGCACGCGACCCGTTACCGCAATGAAACATCGGGTGGCGATCTGTTCTGGAAAGCCAAGCCGGAAGTGTCGTTCATCGACCGCGACGTGCTGATCATCGATGACATCCTCGACGAAGGGCATACCCTCAGCGCGATCGTCGACTTCTGCAAGCATGCCGGCGCGCGTGCCGTGCACACCGCCGTGCTGATCGACAAGGATCACGACCGCAAGGCGCGTCCTGATCTCAAGGCCGACTTCGTGGGCTTGCCGTGCGTGGATCGCTACATCTTCGGGTTCGGCATGGATTACAAGGGATACTGGCGCAACGCTGCTGGGATCTACGCCGTCAAGGGTATGTAAGTACTTTCTGAGAGGCGGGCGCTTGACGCGCCAGCCTCGACCGGCTGTAGTGCGCGTCGATGGATTCTCAGAGACGTTACCCATGAAGCGATTTCCTGCCGGCGTCCTGACGCTTGCACTCCTGCTGCCAGCGGCCGGTCTCCTGGCCGAACCCATGCACGGCCAGTACCTGCCCCCCGACGATCTGAACCTGCGAGAAGGCGTGCCGGAGCAACAGCAGTTGCTGCGGGTGACCGAGTATTCGGTAGTGGCCGGCAATCAGCGCCAGTCCAGCCAGCAGCCCATTCCGGTGACATCACCTTTGTCGCTGCGTCTCAAGGGCAAGTCGCTCAACAAGGGCGCGACCATTTCCCAGGTCGTCGTGCATTTTGATTCCGGCGAGAGCAAAAGTCTGAAGAAGCCGAACTACGACGATGCTTCCCGTACCCTGACTCTGTATTACCCCCTCGCGCAGTACCGGATACTGATGGACCTGCTGCGCAACGAGAAGGTGTATTGCCAGTTCCTCAGTTATGCCAACGGTCATGTCTGGGCGGATCTGCACACCACGGCTTCGCGGGCGCGTTGAGTCTCGCGCACGGCGAGGGGTACACTGCCGGCCCGTGAAAATGTCCGCGACACGTTGGAGTCTGGAATGCGTAAAGACAAGAAGCAGGTGATTGGCGATGAGATCAGCGACGAGCAGGTCAAGAGTTTTCTCGGTTTCGAACCCTGTGACGCCACCTCGCCATCACTGCACAAACTGATCAAGGCCTACCGCGGGCTGCGTATCGACGATTTCGAGCGGTTTCTGACCTTCTTCAAGGAAGCCGGCTACGACCTGAACGGCCAGGATGAACACGGCAACGACTTCATCGCCCTGATCAAGGATCAGCGCAATGCCGAGGAGTACATCGAGCTGGTCGAAAAAGCGCGGGGCTGATCCGTTCCGCATCGCCAGCAAGGCGGAACGCCGCCCCGGTGGCTCCTACCTGTAGTAGCCAGCTTGCTGGCGATGAAGGCAACGCGGTGCATCAACCAGACCGCGTTAACCCCGGTCGCGAGCAAGCTCCCTCCCACAGGGTCCGAATATGAAAAAACCCGTGGCTCACGCTCACGGGTTTTTCATGACCACATCTGCCGTCAGGCGATGCTCTGCTCCTGACGAATTCCTTCGGTCAGCCCAAGGCCTTCATCGTTCTGCGCGCTGATGCGTTGATACAACTGCGCATCGCTCGCCAACGCCTGTTCCCGAGCCGGGAAGATTTCATTGAGCTTGGCGGCCCATTCCGTGCGGGCTTTTTCCGGGAAGCAGCGTTCGATCAGTTCCAGCATGATCGAGACCGTTACCGAAGCGCCCGGCGATGCACCCAGCAGGGCGGCCAGCGAACCGTCCTTGGCCGACACCAGCTCGGTGCCGAATTGCAGCACGCCGCCTTTCTTCGCATCCTTCTTGATGATCTGCACCCGCTGACCGGCCACTTCCAGACGCCAGTCTTCGGCGCGCGCCTGTGGGTAGAAACGGCGCAGCGATTCCAGGCGCTGGTCCATCGACTGCATCACTTCGCTGATCAGATACTTGGTCAGGTCCATGTTGTCGCGAGCGACCGCCAGCATCGGCTTGATGTTGGCCGCGCGCACCGACAGCGGCAGGTCAAGGAGCGAGCCGTGCTTGAGGAACTTGGTGGTGAAGCCGGCATAAGGTCCGAACAGCAATGATTTCTTGCCGTCGACTACACGGGTGTCGAGGTGCGGAACCGACATGGGCGGCGACCCGACTGCGGCCTGGCTGTACACCTTGGCCTGGTGATGCTTGACCACCTCGGGGTTGTCACAGCGCAGCCACTGGCCGCTCACCGGGAAGCCGCCGAAGCCCTTGCTTTCCTCGATGCCGGACAATTGCAGCAGCGGCAGGGCGGCTCCGCCGGCGCCGAGGAAGACGAATCTGGCGTCGATCTTGCGGGTGCTGCCGCTGTTGACGTCCTTGACCGTGACCGTCCAGCCGTCGCCCTTGCGGGACAGGTCGGTCACGCGCTTGCAGTACTTGACCTGGGCATCCGGCGAACTTGCCAGATGCGTGAGCAACTGGTTGGTCAGGGCGCCGAAGTTGACGTCCGTACCGTTGAGCATGCGGGTTGCGGCGATTTTCTCGTCGGCTGCACGGCCCGGCATCATCAGCGGCATCCACTCGGCCAGCTTGGCCTTGTCCTCGGTGTATTCCATCGAGGCGAAAGCGTGATGCTTGCTCATGGCTTCGAAACGGGTCTTGAGGAAGGAAATGCCGCTGTCGCCCTGAACGAAGCTCAGGTGAGGGACAGGGTTGATGAAGGATCTTGCCGAACCGAACGTACCCTTGCGCGCCAGGTACGCCCAGAACTGCCTGGACACTTCGAACTGGGTGTTGATGTGTACGGCTTTCTTGATGTCGACGGAACCGTCGGCAGCCGGCGGCGTGTAGTTCAGTTCGCAAAGCCCGGCATGGCCGGTACCCGCGTTGTTCCAGGGGTTGGAACTCTCGGCGGCTCCGGAATCCATGAGCTCAACGACTTCCAGCTTGAGGCCGGGGTCGAGCTCCTTGAGCAGCACGGCCAGGGTGGCACTCATGATGCCCGCTCCTACCAGTACCACGTCGACTGTTTCGTTATGCGCCATTAACGCGTCTCCAAAATCTGCAGCACCAAATTGACGGCACGGGATCCTGAGGCTGGATGCCGGGGCAGCGGGGTATTGAGCATGGTTGAGCCCCCTCTGCCACGGCCAGGATTGCCTGTCCGATTCTTCGCAATTTTTCGCATCTTAAAGCGCAGGTCCCGGTCAGGCTTGGTGAGGTGTCCATCAAGGTTACATGAACTCATGTTCAAGCCCGCTCGGCCATTCGACCATGGTCAGGGCGCGATCTTCGAGGACGAGTGTCCTGCGATGACCAGGCCGGTCCAGGATCTCAGGCTCCGGTAATGGAGGCGCAGTCGCGGTCAGTCCTGTTCAAGGGGGCCGGTTGAGACGCTAATGGTGCTCTTACAAACGCGTACGTATTCATTTGCTCGCCACACTCTTGTGAAGTAGTGAAACCCGTTTTTCACGTCCTTATGGAAACGTGAACCAAACCTCGAATAGGGGGCTGCGCAAACAGCTCCGACAAGCCGGATGCATACTGAGTGAGGCGTTGACACTGGCGAAAGGTTCGATACGAATCGAGCCGTTTCTGACCGTCCATCCAGCACATCGGTACGCGATCGACCTGTGTGGGCGGCTCTCTGTGGGCGATATATGAAGGTGCCGGTGCGGTGACTGGCGATGCTGCGGGCCCGATCAGGAGACGTCCTTATAATCGGGGGGAGATTATAGCGATGAAACGACGGAAATTGATCGCATTAAATGACTTTTATTCGGCGTCCGGTCAGGCAGTGAGCAACGGCTGTGTCCGTGAGCGCGAGGGCTGGCGGCTGATCCGGGCGCTGGCCGGCAGCGGCTGGTCGAGCCAGGCGAGCCTCTGTTCGGTGACTTCCACCCAGTCGCTTCCGGCTGGCCGCTCGGCGCAATGTTTCAGGGCGCGGCAGATGCCGGACTGATCGACGCGGGCAAAGTGACGCAGGTGTGGACGGGTGGTGAACAGCGACCAGAAAAGGTTCATGGCGCGACTCCTGGCAAAGGTGCCTGATGAGTGATGGGAGTCATGGTGCCGTTCCCTCGTGACATGGTTGTGACATCGAACCATTGCACATGACCGCCAGTCCCATTTTCAGCTAGTGAGGCGGCACTGCGCGCCGCTATACTTCGGCACATTCAGTGCCTGGCCCATGGAGAAATGAGCATGCTGCGTCGCGTTTTGTTCGGTTTGCTGGCTGTAACCAGTCTGACTTTGCTGGGCTGTGCCCATAGCCCACAACAGTTGAGCCCCCAACCCAAGCTCAATGCGCAACTGGCGCCGGTCGGTCACGGCCAGCCTGTCGTGGTTCGCGTCGTGGATGGCCGGCCTGGGCCGACCCTGGGTACCCGCGGCGGCATGTATCCGGAAACCAGTTCGATCAGCGTCAGCAGCAACGATATCGTGCCCAAGCTTCAGGCCCAGGCCGAAGCCGCGGTGCGTCTGCTGGGCTTCACACCGACTACCAGTGGCGGCAATGCTCCGCAGTTGACCGTGACCCTGGCCGATCTGAAGTATCAGTCGCCCAAGGAAGGCCTGTACGTGACCGAGGCGACCATCAGCTCGACGTTCCGCGCCGATGTTCGCAATAACGGCCGTAACTACAGCGGTCGCTACGCCGCTTCGCTGGACCAGCGTTTCGGCATGGCGCCCAACCAGGAAACCAACACCAAACTGGTCGGCGATGTATTGAGCGACGCGCTGACCCGCGTGTTCCAGGACGCCACCATTGGCGCGACCCTGGCTCAGTAACGCCCCGGCAAAAGAAAGCCCGGCACCTTGTACAAGGGCCGGGCTTTTTCACGCCCTGAATTCAGGCGGCCTGCTGATAGAACTCCAGAAAGCTCAAACCTGTGTCGTGGTCCAGGTCCGGCCAATCGTGATGCGCGTGTCCGCCGAGAGCGCAGTACACCAGCCAGTGACGGTCCTGAACGTTGAACGCCAGACTGTCGATCAGCTCCTGCTGTTCATCGCTTTGCGCGACCAGATACAGGCGATCCTGATTTTTTGCATGCAGCATGTGAAGCTCCGGAAAAGGGAGGTCGTCCTTTGGGGAGCCATACAATGCCGAGTCTGGATTACCGTCTAATGACACCCGCTATCGCCGGGTAGGAGCCAGCTTGCTGGCGATAAGGGACGACGCATTACATCCGTCACACCGCATTATCCCAAGTCGCGAGCAAGACGGATCGCCGCCCGCTCCCTCCCACAGGATTACGCTGTGGGAGCCAGCTTGCTGGCGATAAGGCAAACCCGATTTCAGAGCGGCAAACCCGCCTTCACGCGGTACTGATTACGCACCGGCGTCGCATATTGCTGCACCAGATAAGGCCGATGCTCAACGGGAACCGACTCCAGGCGACGATTCCATTCTTCCTGGGCCTGCGCCAGCTCGTCGGCAGGGAACAGCTCGGCGGCCTTGGGCACATCGAGGGCAGGGTCGGCATCGCTCCACTGTGCATATGCCAGGTAATGAACGGGGAACAGCCGATAACCTGCCAGTATCTGGCGATCCAGTTCCGCGGCCAGTTGCTTGGTGTCTTCATGCAGCTCGGTGACCGGCGGCGCGAAGTTCACATGCACGCGGCCCTTGTAGCCGGTGATGCCCAGCGCGATGCTCACGTCATCTTCGCCCGGCGTCTTTACGTAGCTGCCTGCGGTGGCGCGGATGAACAGCTCGCGGGCCTTGGCCTGATCGCAAGGGTCGTACTCGTAGCTGATGGACACCGGGATCACATTGAGCGAGCGGATGACCTCGCCAAACGGCTCGTCCTTGCGACTCATGTGGAACATCTTGAGGATCGCCGACTCGGTGCGGTCGTCGCCGTCCTTGGCCCGGCCTTCGGCTTGGGCGATCCAGATCGATGCGCCATCTTGGGTGATGGAGTGATTGATGTAAGCCGACAGCAGCTGATACGCCGCCATCTTTTCGCGTCGACCGGCGATCGAGCGGTGCACGATGAAACTCTTGTTCAGGCGCATCAGATCGCTGACGAACGGCTTCTGCAGCAGGTTGTCGCCGATGGCGATGCGCGGCGTCGGCAGACCGGCGTGATAGACCGCGTAGTTGACGAACGCCGGGTCCATCACGATATCCCGGTGATTGGCGAGAAACAGATAGGCCGTGCCGGACTTCAACTGCTCGACGCCGGTATAGGTCACGCCATCGGTGGCGCGCTCGATGGTGTGGTCGACGTAGTACTCGACTTTGTCCTGCAGGCTGGCGACCGAATCGATGCCGGCAAACTCTCGGCGCAGCTTGCGAGCCAGAGTAGGTTGCAGGAACCAGCCGAACGTGCTCGCCAGCCGGGGAAAGCGGAACCGGGTCAGGATGGCGAGGAAGGCTTTGTCGCTCAGCAGACGCGCCAGTACGGCGGGGACTTCTGCGTCGTTGTACGGTCGGATGGCATCGAATTCGCCCATCATGCTCTCTTGTTTGAATCGAATAGGGTAAAAGAAGGTGGCACCTGGCCAAACAGCCTTCGGGACAATGGGCGCAATTATACGCACAACTGCTGCGCGGGGCCGCGGTACAGCAACTATCCCTATAAGAAACGGCCATACCAGAAGCCACAACGCAGGAAACGACCATGCAGGAATTACAGAGCTACGACTGTCCATACTGTGGTGAACCGGTAGAGGCGGTGCTGGATCTGTCGGGCGGGGATCAGCAATACATAGAAGATTGTCCGGTCTGCTGTCGGCCAATCGTCTTCGACCTTCGGACTGACGGGCAGGACTGGAGTCTGGACGTGCGCAGCGAGAACGAATGATGCAACGGATATACGAGCCTGAAAACCTGATGGAAGGCGAGCTGCTCCAGGCGATGCTCGCCAGCGAGGGCATTGATGCGCACCTTACGGGCCGCGATCTGCTGGGCGGCATGGGCGAGCTGCCGGGGTTGGGTTTGCTGGCGATCGTGGTGGCGCAGGATCAGGTCGAGCGGGCGCGGGCGCTGATCAGCGCGTACAATGCCGCTTTGCCGTTGTCCGGCGACGAACCGGACAGTATCCCCGACGTACTGGTGTGCTGAGCACCTGCCAAAGAGCGCTGCTACCCTCATGTGTGGACGTTATGCCCTGTTCCGATGGACGCCCGCCTTCGCGGCCTTGCCCGGCTTTCCGGCCGACCAGCAGGCGCAGTGGAACATCTCGCCGGCCGATAGGGTGCTGATGATGCGCGCCGCCAAGCAAGAGGGCGAACTGGAGCTGGCACGCGCTCGCTGGGGCCTGACGCCTGCCTGGCTGACCGACCTGACCCGCACTCCGGCGCACGCCCGCGCCGAGACGCTGGCCGACCAGCCGATGTTTCGCGAAGCTTTCCGTCAACGCCGCTGCCTGCTGCCCGCCAATGGTTTCTATGAGTGGCGGGGCGGCGTGCGCAAGCGACCGTTCTGGCTGACGCCCGGCGAGGGCTCGGCGCTATTCTTCGCCGCCGTATGGGAGGCTTACCCCGTGCAGGGCCACGACTGGCTGAGCGTCGCGGTAGTGACTCAGGCGGCCGCCAATCAGCGCCGGCCGCTGATTCTCGATGCCCAGGGCCAGAAGGACTGGCTCACAGCCGATACGCCATTGCCCAGACTCCATGCGCTGCTCGCCGGACCGCAGATGACGCTGCGTGAGCGCCCGCTGGCCAATCTGGTCAACGACCCGAAATTGAACGCGCCGGAGTGTCTGACTCCGCTGTCTTGAACCACGGCTTGCACGGCCTGCGGCCCGGCTGTTTAATCCTCTCGATACACGTCCGACACAACCTCGATACACGGCCGGGAACCATCCACCGGATCGGCGGACCAATGTGGCGATCCACCGGCCGGGCGCAGAGTGGCTGCGCGAGTCCGGGTCATCGCTTCGTCAACAAGGAGAATCATCATGCGTCAGTCATTTGCCCGGTGTGCTTCAAGCTGTGCGTTAGGCGCGGCGTTACTGCTCGGCGGGTGCCAGGCGGTCAATACCACCTCGGGTGATTCGGTTGGCGTCGAGCGCAAGCAGTACATGTTCAGCATGCTCTCCACCGATGAAGTCAACAAAATGTACGCCCAGTCGTACCAGCAGACTGTGGGCGAGGCGAGCACCCAGGGCGTGCTCGATACCACCAGCACCAATGCCAAGCGCGTTCATGCCATCGCCGACCGCCTGATCGCCCAGGCACCCAAACTGCGTCCTGATGCCGCGCAATGGGACTGGGAAGTCAATCTGATCAAGAGCGACGACCTCAACGCCAACTGCGGCCCGGGCGGCAAGATCATTTTCTATACCGGCCTGATCGACACATTGAAACTGACCGATGACGAGATCGCGGCGGTCATGGGCCATGAGATCGCCCATGCCCTGCGCGAGCATGGTCGCGAAGCGATGTCCAAGGCGTACGGCGTGCAGATGGCGCGTCAGGGCGCAGGTGCGTTGCTGGGGCTGGGCCAGGACAGCCTGGCGCTGGCCGACACCGTCGTGAACTACAGCCTGACGCTGCCTAACAGCCGCAGCAACGAAAACGAAGCGGACCTCCTGGGCCTGGAACTGGCCGCTCGCGCCGGCTACAACCCGAACGCCGCGATCACCTTGTGGCAGAAGATGACTCAGAACGCCGGCGCTTCCCAGCCTGAATTCATGAGCACCCACCCGGCCTCGTCCAATCGCATCGCCGCGTTGCAGGCGGCCATTCCCAAGGTCATGCCGCTTTATCAGCAGGCGCCGAAGTCCTGAGGTGATTGGCGGGATATGTCCGCGAAGCAGGCTTCGCGGACAATTTCCGGATCAGACCCAGCCACTGACCTGCATCGCCTTGTAAACGGCCACCAGTGCCAGCACGAAGAACGCACTGGCCGCCAGACGCCGGATCAGGGTGAGCGGCAGTTTCTCTGCGGCGAAGTTGCCGGCCAGCACGACGGGTACGTTGGCGATCAACATGCCCACGGTCGTACCGATGATCACCAGCCACAGGTAGGAATACTGCGCCGCCAGCATGACGGTCGCGATTTGCGTCTTGTCGCCGATTTCGGCGATGAAGAAGGTGATCAGCGTGGTCATGAACGGGCCGAATTTGCGGGCCGTGCTGGCCTCGTCCTCGTCCATCTTGTCGGGCACCAGCGTCCACAATGCGGTGGCGGTGAAGCTGGCGGCCAGGATCCAGTGCAGGACTGCGTCAGAGAAGAAGTTGCTGAACCATGCACCTACAGCACCTGCCGCTGCGTGGTTGGCCAGGGTGGCGGCGACGATGCCGGCAATGATCGGCCAGGGTTTGCGAAAGCGTGCAGCGAGGATGAGCGCGAGCAATTGGGTCTTGTCGCCGATTTCAGCGAGGGCCACGACTGCGGTAGGGATTAACAGTGATTCCAGCATCAGGTTTCCTGAAGGGGCGGGGTCGACACGGCTATGACACGTACGACCTCCCCGCCCCGGGTAAGGTGTGCGTGTCATAGGTCTTGTCAAACCACCGATCCGTCTGATGCGGATTCCGGGTCGCGCGCACCATGGTCTGAGGACCAAGTATGTTGATGCGCGCCAGACGAGCAGGGCGCTCGTGGGAGACTACTCCCCTAGGACGGAGCGGATTCTGCCTTCGCGCACTCCATTCGGCAAGCGCTTATTCAAGCGCGCCTGGCGCTGTAGATGCGGAAGCCATCGCCCTGAGCCCGAATTTCGCAGGGGCCGACGTGCTCCTCGATCAACGGCTGGTAGCGCAGGAAACTGTTAGCAACCAGACGAAGTTCTCCTCCAGATCGAAGGTGTTGGCTGGCTTTTCTCAGCAACGTTTCCGAGGCGACGTAATTGGTGTGAACGCCGGTGTGGAACGGCGGGTTGCTCAGAATCGTCGTCAGGCCTACGGGCGCGGCGTCGATGCCGTCTCCGGTCAGAACCTGCGCCTGGAGTCCGTTCGCCGCCAGGGTCAGTCGCGAACTGGCAGCGGCAAAGGCGTCGACATCCAGCAGCGTCACCTCGTTTGCCGAGTAGCGACGTTTCACCGCGGCGCCGAGGACGCCAGCACCGCAACCGAAGTCCAGCAGATGCCCTTGGGGCAGCATGTCGAGGTGGTCCAGCAACAAGGCGGTGCCCCGGTCCAGACGGCCATGGCTGAAAACGCCGGGCAGGCTGACAACGGTTAACGGGCCGTCCTCCAGTTCGATCTGATAAGGCTTGGCGAGACTTTCCAGCGCCACCGCCTGGGGCGGGGTCTCAACCGTGACCTGCCAGAGCTGGCAGTGTCTGGCGCTGTCGAGCTTGCGGGCACGCCCGAAGGGGCTCAGCTGCCTGGCGGCTGCTTCGATCCCGCCGCGTTTTTCACCGACCAGAAACAGCTCACGCCCGGCCAGGCGCGAGGCGAGGGCATTGAGCAGGTAGTCGGTGAGGTCGCGGGCCTTGGGTAGAAACAGAACGGCGGCTTCGAAATCCTCGGCGGGTGCTTCCACGCCGAAATGGATACGCCCGGGAAAGCGAGCATCGAGCGCCGCATGGTCGCCCGCATGCCAGCACCAGCCGCGGGCATCGGGCAGTTTGCCCGGCAGATCGTCCGCCGGCAGCCCGGCCAGCAGCACCGATCCTTCGAACAACTCCGCCTGACGGAGTAACACTTCACTGCGCGGGTCCATGGGCGGGCTCCTGAAAAAACGCGCAGTTTAACACCGATGCGCCGTCTTACCCTGTAGGAGCCGCCACGTCGGGCTCGGCGGCGTTTGCACGATCGACGCATTACGCTGTAGGAGCGGCTTCAGCCGCGAAACAATCGATCAGACGATAAACATTTTGCGCCTGTGCAATCAATCGCGGCTAAAGCCCGCTCCTACAGGATCGTGTGAGACCGGGAACGCGCCGGGTTTCAACTCACCACCCGCACCGGCGCGCCGGCGAAGAACGCTTGGGCATTCTCGGCAACCTGGGCGACGATCCGCTGGCGTGCTTCCTGGGCGCCCCATGCGCTGTGCGGAGTGACGATCAGGCGCGGGATGTCGCCGGCCAGCAGCGGATTGCCGTTGACCGGCGGCTCGACGCTCAGTACATCCGACGCAGCGCCGCCCAGATGCCCGTTGCGCAAGGCGTCGGCCAGTGCCTGCTCGTCGATCAGTCCGCCTCGCGCGGTATTGACGATGAACGCATGGGGCTTGAGCAGGCTCAGCTCGTGGGCGCCGAGCATGTTGCGGGTATGCTCGTTGAGTGGGCAGTGCAGGGTCAGCGCGTCGACCTGCGGCAACAGCTCTTGCAGGGCGATTCGGTCTGGACGCTCCGGGCGGCCGGGGATCTGGCCCAGCAACACGCGCATGCCGAAGGCCTCGGCAAGTCTTGCCACCGCGCTCCCCAGCTCGCCATGGCCGAGTATGCCAAGCGTCTTGCCTTCCAGCTCCACGATGGGGAAATCCAGCAGGCAGAACTGTGACGATTTCTGCCACAGCCCTTGCTGCACGGCTTTCTGGTAATCGGGCAAACGAGTCGCCAGCGCCAGCAGCAACAGCAGCGTGTGCTGAGCGACCGACGGCGTGCCGTAGCCCTGGCAGTTGCAGACCGTGACGCCATGTTCGCGGGCCGAAACCAGGTCGACATTGTTGGTGCCCGTGGCCGTCACCAATACCAGTTTCAGGTCGGGGCAGGATGCAAATGTGTGGGCATCAATCGCGACCTTGTTGGTGATGGCTACCTGTGCACCGTTGAGCCGTGGCGCAACCTGATCCGGCGCGGTGCTGGTATGCAGCTGCAGGTCGGTGAAGCATTCGTGCAGCACGCCGAGATCCAGATCACCCAGATCCAGCGAGGTATGGTCGAGGAAGACTGCTCTGCCGGTATTGCTCATAGCTGTACCTTTTGTGCGGAGGGTGGGAAGAGTAAGGTATCCAGCCTATCAGAGGGCGTTACAAAATGGCTGCGCTCGGCAATACGGCGTTGAAATCGGTCTTGCCTTGCCTTTGTTCGCCTATTTTGTAAACACCCTCCAAGAGCCGTGGCTCGTCAACATTCAAGGAGTAGCGATGTACTGGGCGGAATTTCTCACCGTGGCTTTGATCCATCTGCTGGCCGTCGCGAGCCCCGGACCGGACTTCGCCGTGGTGGTGCGCGAAAGCGTGACCCACGGGCGCAAGGCCGGCACCTGGGCAGCGCTAGGCGTCGGGTCGGCGATCTTCGTGCACGTAGGCTATTCGCTGCTGGGCATCGGCATCATCGTGTCGCAGTCCATCGTGCTGTTCAACGCGCTGAAATGGGCCGCTGCGGCTTATCTGCTGTACATCGGCTACAAGGCCTTGCGCGCGCAGCCAGCCAAGGCTTCGGACGAACCGCTCAAGGTCGGCGTGGCCGAGCGCAGCGCCAAGGGTGCCTATGTCAGCGGTTTCGTGACCAACGGCCTGAACCCCAAGGCGACTCTGTTCTTCCTGTCGCTGTTCACCGTGGTCATCAACCCGCACACGCCACTGCTGGTGCAGGGCGGCTACGGGGTCTATCTGGCGGTGGCGACCGCGGTCTGGTTCTGCATGGTGGCGCGACTGTTCAGTCAGGAGCGGGTTCGTGCCGGGTTCGCGCGCATGGGCCACTGGTTCGATCGGGCCATGGGCGGCGTACTGGTCGCGCTGGGTCTCAAGCTGGCCTTTACCGAGGTGCGTTGAGACGCCGTTTGCAGACACGTTCGTCAGCTGATCGGCTGTTCGGTCGTTCCGACTGGCGAGGGTGGGTTCCAGCGTCCATATTTCGAACTTCGCATGGACTTCGAAAGGAACTCATATGTTGCAGACTCGCGTTCTGGCGCCCGCCGATGGCGCTTACCAGTACCCACTGCTGATCAAACGGCTGCTGATGTCCGGCAGCCGTTATGAGAAAACGCGCGAAATCGTCTATCGCGATTCTGTCCGCTACACCTACCCGACCCTCAATGAACGGGTGCGCCGTCTGGCCAATGCCTTGACCAGCGCGGGGGTCAAGGCGGGCGATACCGTGGCCGTCATGGACTGGGACAGCCACCGTTATCTGGAATGCATGTTTGCCATCCCCATGATTGGCGCGGTCATTCACACCGTCAACGTGCGTCTGTCGCCCGAGCAGATCGTCTACACCATGAACCATGCCGACGACCGGGTCGTGCTGGTCAACAGCGAGTTCCTCGGCCTCTACCAGGCCATCCAGGGGCACCTGACCACGGTCGAAAAAACCATCCTGCTCACCGACCTGCCGGACAAGAACGCAGATCTGCCCGACCTGCTGGGCGAATATGAAGATCTGCTGGCAGCGGCCAGCCCCGACTACGAATTCGAGGATTTCGACGAGAACTCGGTGGCGACCACCTTCTACACCACCGGCACCACGGGCAATCCCAAGGGCGTGTATTTCACCCACCGGCAGCTGGTGCTGCACACCCTGGGCGTGGCGACCATCATGGGCAGCATCGACAGCGTCCGGCTGCTGGGCACCGACGACGTCTATATGCCCATCACGCCGATGTTCCATGTGCATGCCTGGGGCGTGCCCTATGCCGCGACCATGCTCGGTCTCAAACAGGTCTATCCCGGCCGTTACGACCCTGAGTTGCTGGTGCAATTGTGGCGCACGGAAAAGGTGACTTTTTCTCACTGCGTGCCGACCATCATGCAAATGCTGCTCAATGCCAAGGCTGCCCAGGACACGGACTTTGGCGGCTGGAAGATCATCATCGGTGGCAGCTCGCTGAACCGCAGCCTGTACGACGCCGCCAAGGCCAAGGGCATCCAGTTGACCGCCGCCTACGGCATGTCCGAAACCGGGCCGCTGATTTCCGTGGCGCACCTGAATGAAGAACTGCTGGCCGGAACCGAAGAGCAGCAGATCGACTACCGGATCAAGGCGGGGGTGCCGGGCATGCTGGTCGACGCCGCGATCGTCGATGAGAACGGCAACTTCCTGCCGGCGGACGGCCAGACCCAGGGCGAACTGGTGCTGCGCGCACCCTGGCTGACCCAGAGCTACTACCGCGAGCCGCAGAAGGGCGCCGAGCTGTGGGCCGATGGCTGGCTGCATACCGGAGACGTCGCGACTCTGGACGACATGGGCTTCATCGACATTCGCGACCGGATCAAGGACGTCATCAAGACCGGCGGCGAATGGATCTCGTCCCTGGAGCTCGAAGATTTGTGCAGTCGTCACCCGGCGGTTCGCGAGGTGGCGGTGGTGGGCGTGGCCGATGCCCAGTGGGGGGAGCGACCTTTTGCGCTGCTGGTGGTGCGCGACGGCCACAGCATCGATGCACAGGCGCTCAAGCATCACCTGAGCCCGTTCGTCGAACAGGGCCATATCAACAAGTGGGCGATCCCCAACCAGATCGCATTGGTCAGCGAGATCCCCAAGACCAGCGTCGGCAAGCTCGACAAGAAGCGCATGCGTCAGGACATTGTCGAGTGGCAGAACAGCGACAGCGCCTGCATTTCGAGGCTTTAGGTGTCTGCCGGGCCGCTACCTGCCCCGTTATCGCCAGCCAGCTGGCTCCTACAGACAGTGCTGGCCGTAGGAGCCAGCTGGCTGGCGATCCGTCCTGCTGGCGAACGTGTTTCAACGGCGGCTTGCCAAATTCTGAAATTCCGCCATCCTGCGGTGCGCTCCGCCGCCCCCTCGGAAACCGGCGGGCCAGAGGCCTCTGATGCAAATCACACTTTAGAGTGATCAAGTGCGCAGGCTCGCTGGATATAGTCGGCACAGGGAATGAGCAAGCGCCTGAACACCCGGCCTGTGTCCTGGTCTATTCGGACTGCCCGAACGAGCCGTATCCGTCAGTTTTCCGATTTCGATGGCTGGTCCGCTTTTTGAAGTTCCCACTGCCATAACAATAAAAGCACACGGAGTAGCGTCGATGACTACAACAAACCCCTTCTGGCGCCGGGCGAGACTTCCCTTGGCGGTGAGTCTGGCCTCTTCGCTGGCCAGCCCGGCCTTCGCTATCACGTTCAACATCGGCGAAATCGAAGGCAGTTTCGATTCTTCGCTTTCGGTGGGCGCCAGCTGGTCGACCGAGAGCCCCAACAAGAACCTGATCGGCGCGAACAACGGCGGGAGAGGCCTGTCGCAGACATCCGACGATGGTCACCTCAATTTCAAGCGCGGCGAGACCTTTTCCAAGATCTTCAAGGGCATTCACGACCTCGAACTAAAGTACGGCGACACCGGCGTCTTTCTGCGCGGCAAGTACTGGTATGACTTCGAGCTCAAGGACGAAGGCCGCGAGTTCAAGGACATCAGCGACTCCAACCGCAAGGAGGGCGCCAGGTCTTCGGGGTTCCAGCTGCTCGACGCCTTCGTTTACCACAACTACGCCATTGCCGATCAGCCGGGCGCGGTGCGCTTCGGCAAACAGGTCATCAGCTGGGGCGAGAGCACCTTCATCGGCGGCGGCATCAACAGCGTCAACCCCATCGATGTCTCCGCTTTCCGCCGGCCTGGCTCGGAAATCAAGGAAGGCTTGATTCCGGTCAACATGTTCTATCTGCAACAGAGCTTGACCGACAATCTGTCGGCCGAAGGTTTCTATCAGCTGGAATGGGACCAGACGGTTGTCGACAACTGCGGCACCTTCTTCTCCCAGCCCGACGTGATCGCCGATGGCTGCGACAACAACCTGGCCGTGCTGCGCAGCCGCAGCGGACTGAACAGCTCATTGACGGCTGCCGGCCTGCCTGCGGCGGCTCGTGGCGCCATCTTCAATTCGCTGACCCAACAGGGCGTCGCCTTCGGCAATCCGGACGAGGGCGCCATCGTTCGACGCGGTCCGGACCGCGATGCCCGCGACGGCGGCCAGTTCGGCTTTGCACTGCGCTACAACTATGAGCCGCTGGACACCGAATTCGGCGCCTACATGATGAATTACCACAGCCGCGCGCCGATCTTCAGCGGTCGCGGCGGTTCAGCGGCCTCGTTCAGCGCGTCGGGGCTGGTCGGTTCGCTGGTGCGCAACGGCATCCCGCTGTCGGTCGCGACCGGCCTGGCGCCGACCCTGCTGCCGCTGGTGGTCGCCGGCAACTCCAGCTACTACGTCGAATATCCGGAAGATATCCGCCTGTACGGCCTGAGCTTCTCCACTACGCTGCCCACCGGGACCGCATGGAGCGGGGAGATCAGTTATCGCCCCAACGCACCGGTGCAGGTCAACACCACCGACATCCTGTACTCGGGTATTTCTCCGCTCAACCCCAACGTGTCGCTGCTGGCGGGACGGCCCGAGACCGACCAGCCGGGCTATCGCCGCAAGGAAATCACCCAGCTGCAGACGACGCTGACTCACTTTTTCGACCAGGTCATGGGCGCCGACCGCCTGACCGTGGTGGGCGAGGTGGGCTGGACTCACGTGGGCGGGCTGGAAAGCACCTCGGAAATCCGTTACGGCCGGGATCCTGTCTACGGCCCCGGCCCGCTTCCCGGCGGTCAGTGCGCGACCCTCAACGCCGGAACGCTGACCGGCGCGGCGCAGAACAACCTCAGCCGCTATTGCGAGAACGATGGCTTCACCACCTCCAACTCCTGGGGCTACCGCGCCCGGGCCATCTGGGACTACAACAACATCTTTGCCGGTGTGAACCTGCGGCCGAGCGTTGCCTGGTCCCATGACGTCAAGGGCTATTCGCCGGGTCCCGGCGGCAACTTCGAGGAAGGCCGCAAGGCGGTCAGTCTGGGGCTGGATGCCGAGTACCAGAACACCTATACCGCGAGCCTGTCCTACACCAACTTCTTCGATGGCAAGTACACCACGGTCGACGATCGGGATTTCGTGGCGCTCAGTTTCGGCATGAACTTCTAAGAGCACGGTATCGGGATGACTATGAAAATGAGAATAAAAAAAGGTCTTGTGTACGCCGGCATGTTGAGTGCTTCGTTGCTGGCGAGCGGTGTGATGGCGGCCGTGTCCGAATCGGAGGCGGCGAAACTGGGCACGACGCTGACGCCCATGGGCGCGGAGAAAGCTGGTAACGCGGCTAACACCATTCCGGCCTGGACGCCGATGCCGACAAATGCCGGCGCAGTCGATGCCAAGGGCTTTCTGGCCAATCCCTATGCCAGCGAAAAGCCGCTGTTCACCATCACGGCGGCGAACGTGGAGCAGTACAAGGATAAGCTGGCGCCTGGTCAGTACGCCCTGTTCAAGCGTTATCCGGAAAGCTATCGCATTCCGGTCTACCCGACCCATCGCGGTGCAACCGTGCCGGATGCCGTATTCAGCGCAATCCGCAAGAACGCGACCAGCACCCGGCTGGTCGGTAACGGCAGCGGACTGGAAAACTTCGACACGGCTATCCCGTTCCCGATTCCGGCCAATGGGATGGAAGTGATCTGGAACCACATCACCCGTTATCGCGGCGGCAGCGTGCGCCGTTTCGTCACCCAGGCCACGCCGCAGGCCAATGGTTCGTACAACCTGGTGTATTTCAGCGATCAGTTCGTGTTCCGTGACCGGATGAAGGATTTCAACCCCAGCAATCCCGGCAACATCCTGTTCTATTTCAAACAGGAAGTGACAGCGCCGGCGCGTCTGGCGGGTGGCGTTCTACTGGTCCACGAAACCCTCGACCAGGTCAAGGAACCTCGCTCGGCCTGGCTGTACAACGCCGGCCAGCGTCGGGTACGTCGCGCGCCGCAGGTTTCCTATGACGGGCCGGGCACCGCGGCGGATGGGCTGCGCACCTCCGACAACCTCGACATGTACAACGGCGCGCCGGACCGCTACGACTGGAAACTGATCGGCAAGCAGGAGATGTACATTGCCTCCAATAGTCACAAGCTCGACGATCCGAAGCTCAAGTACGCCGATGTCGTCAAGGCCGGCCATATCAATCAGGACCTGACCCGATACGAGCTGCGCCGTGTCTGGCACGTCACCGCGACGCTCAAGGAAGGGCAACGCCACATTTATGCCAAGCGCGATTTCTTCTTTGATGAAGATACCTGGCAGGCGGCGGTGATCGATCACTACGACGGTCGCGGGCAACTGTGGCGCGTGGCCGAGGCTCATGCCCAGAACTACTACGACAAGCAGGTGCCCTGGTATGCCGTCGAGACGCTCTACGACCTGCAATCGGGGCGTTATGTGGCGCTGGGCATGAAGAACGAGGAGAAGAGCGCCTACCAGTTCGGCTTCACGGCCAGCACCAGCGAGTTCTCGCCCAATGCGCTGCGGCAGGAGGGTGTGCGCTGACCGCACCACGTAGGAGCGCGCTTGCCCGCGATGGCCGCTACTCGGTCTAAACGGCTTGAACCGAGTAACGCCGGTCGCGGGCAAGCGCGCTCCTACGAAATACGCTCCCCCATCGGTCAATGACGCACCATTCGTGCGGCCAATTGTAGGAATTTTGTTACAGACTGACCGCGCATCGCCTTCATAAGCGCGTGATTCCCCGCTAGGCTCTGGACAGCCGTTACGCCGAATAATGACTCCAAGACGAGCCGGCCATGACAGATCTGTCCCGAATGCAGGGATTTGCAGACAGCGCGACCCGCGCGCTGGAAGGGCGATACTTCCGACCACCACTGCCTGATGGGCATGTGTCGCGTCCGCGTTTGTGCGAACGCCTCGCAGCCGGGCTCTCGTCGCGCCTGCTGCTGGTGTGCGCGCCGGCCGGGTTTGGCAAAAGCTCGCTGGCCGTGGAGTTCTGTCAGCAGTTGCCTGCGGCCTGGCGCAGTCTGTGGCTGGGGCTGGGCCCGCGAGACCGCGATCCCGGCAGATTCCTCGAGCGACTGCTCGGTGGACTGCAGCAATACTTTCCGCAGTTGAACAGTCAGGCCATGGGCTTGCTGAAAAAGCGCCAGACCAGCGACGGTTTTGCCTGCGACGAGTGGCTGGACGGGCTGCTCGACGAGCTCGCCATGCACCTGATGCTGAGCCGGCCGCTTTTGCTGGTCATCGATGACTATCATTTGGCCCAAGGGCCGGTCGTCGACCGATGTCTGCAGATGCTGCTCGATCATTCACCGGCAGGGCTGGTGGTGCTGGTCACCAGTCGACGGCGTCCGGACTGGCATCTGGCGCGCCTGCGCCTGGCGCGGCAACTGGTGGAAATCAACGAGCAGGACCTGCGCCTGACCGATGCGGAGTCATTCGCACTTCTCGACCTTCATACCGCGGCCATGCCTGGCGATGCGCTGAGCGATATCGTCCGCCGCAGCGAAGGCTGGGTCGCCGGTTTGCGCTTCTGGTCGCTGGCGCTCGGCGGCGCCCGGGGCGGAGCGCCGGTGCTTCATGACGGCGAAGAGCTGATACGCGATTACCTGCTTGAAGAAGTCCTCGATTCCCTGCCATCGTCCGTCCAGGCGTTTCTCTATGACACCGCCTGCCTGGAACGTTTTTGCAGCGAGTTGTGCAATGCCGCGCGGGAGACCTCCGATAGCGCCGAGATGCTTGGCTATCTGCTCGCCCACCAGGTGTTTCTGGTGGCATTGGACAAGGACGGTCGCTGGTTCCGCTATCACCATCTGTTCTTGGATCTGCTGCGAAGCCGTAGCCCCGGGCCGGCGCGGGTCGCTCGTCTGCACCTCAACGCCGGCCAATGGTTCAGCCGACAGGGCGAGTCGATCGGCGACAACGCTGCGGGGCTCTTTCACCGCAGCCTGCGAGCCGCCGCGCAAGGCATCCTGTCGCCTTTCGAGACGCTGCTCGAACACCATCCAGACTGGTGTCGCGAGCAATTGCGGGAACTGGCGCCCTGTCCGGTTCGAGACCTGCTGTTGGAGCGGTTACCGCTGCCGGCTACCTCCCCGACGACGCTGGGCAACGACACGCTGAGCGCGCGGGAACTGGGCGTACTGCGACTCATCGCCCAGGGCTGTTCGAACCAGGAAATCAGCGAGCAACTGTTCATCTCGCTGCACACCGTCAAGTCCCACGCCAGTCACATCAACAGCAAGCTGGGCGTCGAGCGGCGCACCCAGGCCGTGGCGAAGGCCAAGACGTTAGGGTTGCTGTAGGGGCGGGGAGGGGGAGGCCGCGTTCGGTCGCGGAACGCGATTCCTGTGGGAGGAACCTTGGTCGCGACGGGGTCGACGGGATTCAGCAGGCTGGTCCAATCGCCAGCAAGCTGGCTCCCACGGTGCATTGCAGCAAGACGGATCGCCGCCCGCTGGCTCCTACGGCAGAACGATGCGTTATCGCGCATCGCCATTCGGATCGCACCAGAGTCGATCCACGTCGCTCAATCCCCAGTCTTCCGGCAGCTCGATGCCGACGATCGAATCCTGTTCGGCCTCGCTGGCCAGATTCACTACAGAGGGCGGGAAGCGCCTGCCGGTGCGGGCGGACATGAAGACTTTTACCTTGGGCGACAGCAGATTCTGATCATGCTGCTCGACCACCACCGCAAGTCGGCCACTGTCCAGGCGCACCAGCGCGCCGACCGGATAGATGCCCACGGTCTTGACGAAGCTTTGAAAAACCACGGGGTCGAAATGCCCTTTCCACGATGCCATCTCCCGGATCGATTGAGCCGCGCCCCAACCTTTCTTGTAGGGACGGTCCGAAGTTATCGCGTCGTAGACATCACAGACTGCGCCCATCCTGGCGAAAAGGCTGATCTGCTCGCCGACCAGGCCATGGGGATAACCACTGCCGTCCACTTTTTCGTGATGGTGCAGGCAGACGTCGCGCACGATGGCGTTGACTGGCAGGCTGGCATCGAGAATTTTCAGCCCGGCTTCCGGGTGATACTTCATAGCCTCGAATTCTTGAGGCGTCAGGCGCCCGGGTTTGTTGAGGATTTCCGGATCGATCATCATCTTGCCGACGTCATGCATCAGCCCGGCCACACCGGCCTCCCGAACCTGCTCCTCGGGCATCCCTAGGCGGCGTGCCAGCGCGACCATCAAGGCGCATACCGCCACCGAATGCATATAGGTGTATTCGTCCGACGTCCTGAGGCGCGACAGGCTGATGAGTGCATGGGGGTGACGCTGTATGGAGTTGGTAATCTCCTCCACCAGCAGGTCAACGTCCTCGACTTTCATCGAACGTCCCATTCGAGCGTCGCTGAACATGCTCATGACGGCACCCTTGGCCCGTCCACAGATCTCCTGGGCGCGCTGCACCTCTTTTTGCAGGCTCGACGGAGCGACCTCTTCCGCGCTATCGGGTGCCGCAGGCGCCGGCGCCTTGCCACGACGAATGTCGATCCAGACTTCCTGAGTATCGGACTGCTGGATACGTCTGAGCACCTCGGGATCGCATAGCACGGCTTCCACCTGATCGATCCAGAATGGATCGTCGAGGGCGGGCCGGCAGAACGTGTGGATATGCATCCCCAGCGTCAGTTCGGAAACCAGAATTTTCTTGAGCATTACCCATCCCTGACGACTCATTACAAGGAATGAACGTAAGCGTAGCCATGAATCCGACCTCTGAACTCCGTTCAACGTTCGGTTGAGTGACGATCCGATATGATCCTTTCGCACAGGGGGCGACACCCTCATACGACCCGATGGTCTGAATGATTCCGAAGTGCCAGTATACGGGGCGAATCTGCAAAAAATCACGACTATTTTGCATGCCTGAAAACGCCCTTTATGACATTTGTTTTTTGAATCAATAGGTTGGAAGCTGGCTTATAAATTCTGAAAACTTCCGCAACGATTGAGTCGCAGCCGGCCTTCGATTCAGCGTGCAACGCTCGCCCTCGAACGGATGGCGTCATCACCGCTTGTAGGGTGGCACGGCCGCCAAGGAATTATTGTGCGCCATCACGCTCTAACCGGGTCATTAGCGTCCGCAAAATCAGGAGTAATTCATGTTGACCTCGCGCCGTATGATTCTGGCTGCCACTGCTGTAGCCATGCTGTCGGGATGTGCATCCAACAACCCGTATGACAATCAGGGACAAGGCCAGACGGGAGTGAGCAAGACGGCCAAATATGGCGGTCTGGGCGCTCTGGCGGGCGCGGTGGCCGGTGCGGCCATCGATCACAACAACCGTGGCAAGGGCGCATTGATCGGTGCGGCAGTGGTCGGCGCGGCCTCGGCCGGTTACGGTTACTACGCGGACAAGCAAGAGGCCGCGCTGCGCGCCAGCATGGCCAATACCGGGGTGGAAGTGCAGCGTCAGGGCGACCAGATCAAGCTGATCATGCCGGGCAACATTACCTTCGCGACCGACTCTTCGGCCATCGCCAGCAGTTTCTACACGCCTCTCAATAACCTGGCCGGCTCGCTGCGTCAGTACAACCAGAACAACATTGAAATCGTGGGCTACACCGATAGCACTGGCAGCCGTCAGCACAACATGGACCTGTCGTTGCAGCGCGCCCAGAGTGTTGCCACCTACCTGACGTCCCAGGGCGTAGACCAGACCCACCTCTCCGTGCGTGGCGCGGGCCCCGACCAGCCGGTCGCTAGCAACGCCGACGTCAACGGCCGCGCCCAGAACCGTCGCGTCGAGGTCAACCTCAAGCCGATTCCGGGTCAGCAGTACGATCAGTATCAGCAATAAATGTTTATCGCCAGCAAGCTGGCTCCTACAGATTTAATGCGCCTGTAGGAGCCAGCGGGCGGCGATCCGTCTTGCTGGCGATCATCCAATAACCTACCGGCCCTGTTTCATCTTTTCCAGCAACTCGTCTTTCTCTTCCCACAGCGTATTGATCCACAGCTGGAACGCCAGCTTGTAGTCCTGATCCTGATCGTAGTTCTTTCCGATGAACTGCTTCGGAATCGGTACTTCCTCGAAATGCGCGATGACCTCACGCACATTGCCGCATAGCAGATCCCAGAACCCTGGTCGCCCGGCAGGGTAGTGGATGGTCACGTTGACGATCGACTGCAACTGATCGCCCATCGCATCCAGCACGAAGGCGATGCCGCCTGCCTTGGGTTTGAGCAGATGGCGATAGGGCGAACTCTGCGCGGCGTGCTTGGCCGGCGTGAACCGCGTGCCTTCAGCGAAGTTGAAGATACCGACCGGGTTATGGCGAAAACGCGCGCAGGTGCGACGGGTGGTTTCCAGATCCTTGCCCTGTTTCTCCGGATGTTTCGCCAGGTATGCCTTGGAATACCGCTTCATGAAGGGAAAGCCCAGCGCCCACCAGGCCAGACCGATGACCGGCACCCAGATCAACTCTTGCTTGAGAAAGAACTTCAGGGGCCGGATACGCCGGTTCAGGACGTACTGCAGCACCATGATGTCGACCCAGCTCTGATGATTGCTGGTGACCAGATAGGAATGACGGTAATCGAGCCCTTCCAGGCCGCTGAGCTGCCAGCGCGCACGGCCCAGCAGGCGGATCCATGCGTTGTTGTTGGCGATCCATGTTTCGTGAATATGGCTCATCAGCCAGTCGGTGAAGCGTTGCGCCGCCTTGAACGGCAGGCACACTTTGAAAAACGTCACTACAAACAACACCGAGCAGCAGGCGACGGTATTGAGCGCCAACAGCAGCGAGGCGATGACGCCGCGCAATGGGGCAGGCAGGTACTGCATGAATGACCAGACTCCAGGAGTAATGTCAGGATGCCGCGGATTCGATGCGTGGCGTCCGTATGTCTATCAGGAAAGTGTGGCCGCTTGAATGGCCGTCAACGCAATGGTGTAGACAATGTCGTCCACCTGAGCACCACGGGGCAGATCGTTGACCGGCTTGCGCAACCCTTGAAGCATAGGGCCGAGACTCACGCAGTCGGCGCTGCGCTGGACGGCCTTGTACGTCGTGTTGCCGGTATTGAGGTCCGGAAACACGAAAACGTTGGCGCGCCCGGCGACCTGACTGTCCGGTGCCAGTTGCCTGGCGACGTTCTCGTTGGCCGCGGCATCGTACTGCAAGGGGCCGTCGATCAGCAGGTCCCGCTGGGTCTCGCGAGCCAGCAGGGTGGCTTCGCGGACTTTCTCCACTTCCTCCCCGCTCGCCGAATTGCCGCTTGAGTAACTGATCATCGCGACCCGGGGCGCAATGCCGAAGGCCACCGCTGAGCCTGCGCTCTGTAGCGCGATTTCCGCCAGGTCGCCGGCGCTCGGATGAGGGTTCATGATGCAGTCGCCGTAGACCAGCACCTGCTCGGGAAACAGCATGAAAAACACCGACGACACCAGCGAGCAGCCTGGCGCGGTCTTGATCAGTTGCAGGGCGGGGCGGATGGTGTTCGCCGTCGAATGAACCAGGCCCGATACCAGACCGTCGACCTCGTCGAGCGCCAGCATCATGGTGCCGATCACCACAGGGTCTTCCAGTTGCTGCTCGGCCATCGGCTCGTTCAGCCCCTTGTTCCTGCGCAGTTCGGTCATCGGCGTCACATAACGTCCGCGCACCAGGTCTGGATCGATGATCTCAAGGTCCGGCGGCAACTCGATGCCCTGGGCCCTGGCCGTGGCATGCACGTCCTCGGGTCGGCCCAGCAGAACGCAACGGGCGATGCCACGAGCCTGGCAGGTCGCGGCGGCCTGGATGATCAGCGGCTCGTTGCCCTCGGGCAGGACGATCCGCTTGTTGGCGCTTTGCGCTCGTTGAATCAATTGATAGCGGAACACCGCCGGCGACAGGCGCAGCTCGCGTGGCGTGCCGCAGCGCTGGTGCAGCCAGGCGGCGTCCAGATGCCCGGCGACGAAATCGGTGATGATCTCGGCGCGCTCGCGGTCGTCGACGGGAATTTCCTTGTTCAGCTGGTTGAGCTGGTTGGCGGTGTCGTATGAGCCGGTGCTGACCGACAACACCGGCAGGCCCGCCTGCAACGCGCCGCGGCACAATTCCATGATGCGCGGGTCGGGCACCGTGTCGCTGGTCAGCAGCAGGCCGGCCAGGGGCACGCCGTTCATGGCGGCCAGACTCACGGCCAGAATGATGTCGTCGCGGTCGCCGGGGGTTACCACCAGCACGCCGGGCTTGAGCAACGGCACAGTATTGAGCACGGTGCGCGCGCAGATGATGATGCGCGACATGCGTCGCTGATCGTAATCGCCCGCATTGAGCACCTGGGCGCCCAGCAATTCGGCGACGTCCCGGGTGCGCGGCGCGTTGAGCTCGGCCTGGTAGGGAATGCAGCCCAACAGCCGGAAATCGCCGCTGCGCAGCAGCGGGGAGTGCTCCTTCAAACGTGCCGCGAAACTTTCCATGCTCTCATCGGTGCGCACCTTGTTGAGGATGACGCCCAACACCTTGGGGTCTTTCGGGCCGCCGAACAGTTGGGCCTGCAATTCGACCCGCCCAGACAGCTCGGTGAGCACTTCGTTTTCCGGCGCCGATACCAGAATCACCTCGGCATCCAGGCTCTTGGCCAGATGCAGGTTGACCCGCGCGGCATAGCTGGCGCTGCGGGTCGGCACCATGCCTTCGACGATCAGTACGTCCTTGCCGATCGCCGCCTGCTGATAGAGCGTAATGATTTCTTCGAGCAGTTCATCCAGCTGGCCGTCGCCCAGCATGCGTTCGACATGGGCCAGCCCCAGCGGCTTGGGGGGCTTGAGGCCATGGGTGCGAGCCACCAGCTCCGTCGAACGTTCGGGGCCGAGGTCGCCCGGATGCGGCTGGGCGATGGGCTTGAAGAAACCGACTTTCAGACCCGCGCGTTCCAGGGTCCGCACCAGCCCCAGGCTGATGGAGGTCAGCCCGACGCCGAAATCGGTCGGAGCGATGAAAAAGGTTTGCATACTGGTTTCTCGATTGGGCAGTGCAAGGGTCGACCGGAACAGCAGGGCGCCCTCTAGCGCGACGCCTCGGTGCCAAGACTATCGTTATCCGCCGCGTTCGCACACCAGCCACAGTGAAAGCCGCTGCCGACTTTTTGCTGGCGCTGGTCGGGATCGAGCACCCAGAGGCGCGACTGCCAGGGCGGCTGATGGCGCAAGTGCTGGGTGTGGCCGCAGGAGAGCAGTGCGATCCAGTGGCCGTCCTCATCCTGGCGGAAGCCGATCAGAACTGAATTTTCCATACGGGCCGTCTGTCATAGTTGCGGTCGCTTTCGAGCGACTGCTTGGTTAAACTTGGTCGTTCTCAATTCCAAAGCAAAGGTCCTGCCCCATGCCGATCGCCGCCAACAAGGCTGTCTCCATTGACTATACCCTGACCAACGACGCTGGTGAGGTCATCGACAGCTCTACCGGCGGCGCGCCGCTGGTGTATCTGCAAGGTGCCGGCAACATCATCCCGGGCCTTGAAAAAGCACTGGAAGGCAAAGACGTCGGCGACGAGCTGAATGTCTCCATCGAGCCGGAAGACGCCTATGGCGAATACTCCGCCGAACTGGTCAGCACCCTGAGCCGCAGCATGTTCGAGGGTGTCGACGAGCTGGAAGTCGGCATGCAGTTCCACGCCTCCGGTCCCGACGGCAGCATGCAGATCGTGACCATCCGCGATCTGGACGGCGACGATGTCACCGTCGATGGCAACCATCCGCTGGCCGGCCAGCGTCTGAACTTCCAGGTCAAGGTCGTGAACGTTCGTGACGCCAGCGCAGAAGAAGTCGCTCATGGTCATATCCATGGCGAAGGTGGTCATCACCACTGATTTGTCCTGCTAAGCTCAGGTCGCTGACAGGGCGCTCTGGCTGGCCCGCGATGAGACTGTCATCGCGAGGTCCGTCACGGCGCCTTTTCTGACTCTGGCTTCCGGGATTCGAGTTGCAAGGGGGTGTTCCATGAGTGCTTTTCACGACATCACATTGAAGACGCTGGACGGGCAGGATCTGCCGCTGGCGCCGTTCAAGAGCAAAGTAGTACTGGTTGTGAACGTCGCGTCCAAATGCGGGCTTACCCCGCAGTACGCAGCGCTTGAAAACCTCTACGAACAATACAAGGACCGAGGCCTGAGCATCCTCGGATTGCCGTGCAACCAGTTCGCGGGTCAGGAGCCGGGGTCGGAGCACGAGATCCAGTCATTCTGCCAGCTCAACTACGGCGTGACCTTCCCGATGGGCGAGAAGCTGGAAGTCAACGGCGCGCACCGGCATCCTCTGTACCGTCTGCTTGCGGGAGAGGGCGCGGAGTTTCCCGGCGACATCACCTGGAACTTCGAGAAATTCCTGGTGGGCAGGAACGGCGCTGTCATTGCGCGTTTTTCTCCACGCACGGCTCCCGACGACCCCGCGGTCATCCAGGCCATCGAAAAGGCCCTGAATCAGCCCTGATTCATTCCTGCGGCGCCGACGGACCGGGTCGGATCTGCGCCGGCGCTGCGGCGGCATACACCTCCGGGGTCGGGCAGGCATTGAGCAACTGGCGTTCGAACTGCTCGACGATCGCCGGCCAGCCCTGACGACTGGCATGCTGACGCGCGTTGAGCCTGACCCGACGCAGCGTCTCGCTGTCTTCCAGCAGCCAGCGCGCGGCGTCGATGAAGGCGTCTTCGTCGCCCGGCATTGCCAGCGCGCCGTTGTGGCCATGGCGGATATGCTGGCCTGCGGCCGCTTCGTCATACGCCACCACACCCAGCCCGGACGCCAGCGCTTCGAGCACCACGTTGCCGAAGGTTTCCGTCAGGCTCGGAAACAGGAAGACGTCCCCGGAGGCGTAATGCGTGGCGAGTTCTTCTCCACGCCGGGCGCCACAGAAGATCGCGTGCGGCATCTGTCGTTGCATCGCCTCTCGTTGCGGCCCGTCGCCCACGATGATCAATTTCAGATTGAGGTGCGGATAGCCCGCCTGCAACGCTTCGAAACTGGTTTGCAACAGCGGCAGGTTCTTCTCCTGAGCCAGCCGTCCCACGTGCAATACCGCAATGTCCTCGGCGCCAAGCCCCCAGCTGTCACGTAGCGCCTGTGAACGTCTGGCCGGGTGAAACTGCTGACTGTCGACACCCCGGGACAGCAGTTCGATCCGCTCGAAACCGCGCCGCTCCAGCTCGATTTTCTGACTCGCGCTCGGTACCAGCGTCACCGTGGACCGATTGTGAAACCAGCGCAGGTAATGCGTCACCAGACGGGTGATGAAGCCCATCCCATATTGCTGCGTGTACTGCGGGAAGTTGGTGTGAAAGCCACTGATCACGGCAATGCCCAGACGCCTGGCGGCACGCAACGCCGACAGCCCCAGCGGGCCCTCGGTGGCGATGTACAGCACATCCGGGCGCTTGCGCTGCCAGCGCCGTAGAAGCTTGTGCATCGACACCTCACCCCATTGCAATCCGGGATAACCGGGAATGGGCCAGCCACGACACAACAGCAAATCATCCGCCGTCCCTCCGCCCACCTCACGCCCCTGACGCGGCCGCACCAGCTCCACACGATGTCCGCGCAGACGCAGCCCCTCGCACAGCCGGCCCAGTGTGTTGGCAACGCCGTTGATCTCGGGAGAGAAAGTTTCGGTGATGAGAGTGACATTCAGAAATTGGCTCATGACCGCAGTCTGCGCGCCAGGCGTTGCGGTCATGTGGCAGCGGGGTGATGGATTTGTGACGGGCATAGATTGCCTTGGGCTACTTATTCAGTCCCGGCTGGGTAAGTACACGCTCCAGAGATCCTCGTGATCGTTCAAGAGCAGCAGGCTGTGGCGTGAAATCTTCTTTTTCGACCTCAGAACGGCGCTGCTCCAGTGGCATGTTTTCCATGAAGATCATCGAACGGGCATTGCGCACCTGAGAACTCAATGTTGCGGAGGCAGGGGTGATGAGCGTGGTCTGTGTGGGTTTAGTGACATTCTTGAATATCTGCGCGAAAGGGGCAGCTTCGGCAGATGGGGTCGCCGGTGAAGCCTTGCGGGTCAAGCGGGGCAGGGCCGATGCAGAAGTGGCATTGATTTCCATACAAATGTTGCTCCTGTTGTTTTCAGGTACAAGAGCAAACTGGATGCCGCATTTGAATAAAACTGTTCGGTCCTACAGGAATCAGCAAGTAGATGCTGTGTTAAATAATTTGGTCCTACAGCAACTTCCTACATATCATCCAATTACATGGTCGGCAGGTTTTTGCCAAACTTGGCAATCATTTGCCAGTGCGCTGCAGACGGGTAGGAGCCAGCTTGCTGGCGATAAGCGATAACGCGGGTTGTCTGATGCCCGCGTTATCGTTCATCGCCAGCAAGACGGATCGCCGCCCGCTGGCTCCTACAGGTGGGCTGGATCACGCGGACGCGCGCTGCATGGCCAGCGCGTCGGTACCGCGCTCTCTGACCCAGAACAGGGTCGCGCCCGCCACGGCTGCCGGCATCATGAGCAGGTTGACGCCGGGGATCAGCAGCGCGGCATAGACGATCCCGCCGAAGCTGAGGCTGCGCAGGCGCTTGCTCTTGAGCCAGGCGAGCATTTCGTTCCAGCCCAGTTTGTGGTTATCGGCCGGGTAATCGATGTACTGGATCGCCATCATCCAGACGCCGAACAGCAACCACAGCGGCGCGGCAATCAGGTTGACTACCGGAATGAAAGACAGGATGAACAGCCCCAGCATGCGCGGCAGCATGTAGCCAAGCTTGCGGGCTTCGCGGGCAAAGGTTCGCGGCACCATTGCGACCAGTTCCGTCCAGCTGAAGGGCGGTGATTCATCCACGCCGCGAATCACGGCTTCGACTTTCTCTGACAGGAAGCCGTTGAAGGGTGCGGCGATGATGTTGGCAATCATGGTGAACGTGAAAAACACGATCAGCACTACCAGGGCCACGAACAGCGGCCAAAGGATGTAACTCAGGAAACTCAGCCACTCGGGCAGGGTCGGCATGAAGGTGTCGACCCAGAGTTCGAACTGATGAACCGCCAGCCAGATCAGGCCGCAGAACAGAATCAGGTTAATACTCAGCGGCAGCAGAACGAACAGACGCAGCCCCGGGCTCAGGACCAGTTTCAAGCCTTCTTGCAGATATTGCGGGCCGGACAGGGCGGGCACTGGCATAGCGACCTCCGATAAGGGGAAACGCCCGACCTTACCGGCTTTGTCGAACGCGCGGAAGAGCGAGCCAGACGCCTGACTCTGCGGCATTGATGCATCCTGATCTCCGGCGACCGATAATCGACGTCCGGCCATCTAGCGCGGATCGCATAGAGATGCCCTATAAGGTGGATTGTGAATCGATATTTCCTTAATCTCTGCCGCCTGAGTAGCCTTTGCGGCAATCCATGAACAGGTGGTCCCTGTGAAGCAATGCCTTCTGGCATTCGCGGCAGGCCAGGACCCAGCGCAGCGGCAACGCCAGATGCGTCAGAACTTTCAGGATTGCCGGGCTGTATCGCGCTTCCCCAAGCGTCTCGGCGATCCTTTTTTTTCCAGCCCGGAGCGAAAGCCCGGTCCATAGGAGTGTGTCATGTCCGACGTACGTCATTCCCGAGTGATCATTCTCGGCTCCGGTCCTGCCGGCTACAGTGCAGCGGTCTATGCCGCGCGCGCCAACCTCAAGCCCCTGCTGATCACAGGCATGCAGGCCGGCGGCCAGTTGACCACCACCACTGAAGTCGACAACTGGCCCGGCGATCCCCATGGCCTGACCGGCCCGGGACTGATGGAGCGGATGCGTGAACACGCCGAGCGCTTCGAAACCGAAATCGTTTTCGACCATATCAACTCGGTCGATCTGGCCGGCAAACCGTTCAGCCTGAAGGGCGACAGCGGTACTTACACCTGCGATGCGCTGATCATCGCGACCGGCGCCAGCGCCCGTTATCTCGGCTTGCCTTCCGAAGAAGCATTCATGGGCAAGGGCGTGTCGGCCTGCGCGACTTGCGACGGCTTCTTCTACCGTAACCGCGAAGTGGCGGTTGTCGGTGGCGGCAACACGGCTGTGGAAGAGGCGCTGTACCTGGCGAACATCGCCAGCAAGGTCACTCTGATCCACCGCCGCGAGACCTTCCGCGCCGAGAAGATCCTCATCGACAAACTGCATGAGCGGGTGGCCGAAGGCAAGATCGAACTCAAGCTCAACGCCACGCTGGACGAAGTGCTGGGCGACAACATGGGCGTGACCGGTGCGCGTCTGAAGAACAACGACGGCACCTTCAGCGAGCTGAAAGTGGATGGCGTGTTCATTGCGATCGGCCACACCCCGAACACCTCGCTGTTTGAAGGCCAGCTGGCGCTGAAGGACGGCTACATGGTCGTGCAGGGCGGTCGCGAAGGCAACGCCACCGCGACCAGCGTCGAAGGCGTGTTTGCTGCCGGTGACGTGGCTGACCACGTTTATCGTCAGGCCATCACCTCTGCGGGTGCCGGTTGCATGGCGGCCCTGGACGTCGAGCGCTACTTGGACGGCCTGGCCAACGCCTCGTTCTGATTGCGTTTCGCGCAATAAAAAAACCGGCTCTTGAGCCGGTTTTTTTATTGCGGACAATTTGCCGAACTTGTAGGAGCGGATTCATCCGCGAAAAAATGCATCAGACGCAGCCGGTGCGTCGGTCGTTATGGCCCTTCGCGGATAAATCCGCTCCTACAGATTCTGCGCGTAAATAGGCCCGTAGGAGCGGATTCATCCGCGAAAATTGCATCAGACGCAGCCGATGTGCCGATCGTTGCGGCCCCTTCGCGGATAAATCCGCTCCCACAGGTACAGGGGGATTATTCGCCTGCGCGCTTGAGCGGCTGCTCGTCGAACTTCACGCCGGCCAGGCCGTGGGCGATCAGCGCGCGGATATTGGCGTGGTCGCTGCCCTCGGGCGTGGCTTGCACCGAGCGGTAGTGTTCGCCGAACGCCAGCAAGGCTTCCTTGTCAGTCAGTCCTTCCAGCAAGGCCAGCCCCAGGGTCTTGCACGATCCCTCGTTCTGGCCCGCCGCATTGTGCACGTCGCCGTTTGTGAAGGCCCGAGGCGTGTAGGCGTAGCCCTCCTCGATGAAAGCCAGGGTGTCGGCGAAAGCGTGCTCGCCGCTGCGCAGGCTGACGCGCAGGGTATTCAGATCAGTCATGCTGGGGTTCCTTGGCAAACGCGGCTTGTTGCTCGGCGCTGGCTTCTTTCTGGTACAGGGATTTCCATTCGGCATACGGCATGCCGTAGACCGCTTCGCGGGCGTCATCCAGGCTGATGTCGATCTGCTTTTCGTCCGCGGCCGCCTTGTACCATTTGGACAGGCAGTTGCGGCAGAAGCCGGAAAGGTTCATCAGGTCGATGTTCTGGACATCCTTGCGGCTGTCCAGGTGGGCGACCAGCCGGCGAAAGGCGGCGGCTTCGAGTTCGAGGCGTTCTTGCTCGGTCATGGGAGGCTCTGTTCAGGCGGATAGTGCGGCCATGATAAGAGGTTCAGCGGTGACCCGCGAGCGTGATCGAAACCGACTCGGCGAAACGCAGCGCATGCGGCTTGTCCACCTCCACTTCGGCGTAGCTGACGGCCTGATGGCTCATGACCAGGTCGAGGACCTCCTGAGTCAGGCGTTCGAGCAGGGCGAACCGGTTGCCTTCCACATGCTGGATGACGGCCTTGGTGATGGTGCGATAGTTCAGCGCGTGCTCGATATCGTTATCACGCACGGCGTCGTGGGCCGGGTAAAGAATGGTCAGGTTGATCAGCACGTCCTGCTTGTTGACGATTTCGTCTTCATTGATGCCGATGAAAGTACGCAGGCGCAGGTCCTTGACGCGTATGCGTGCGGTTCCCGGTTCAAGTCTTGCCATGTGAGTGCTCCGTCCGATCAGTTGCGTTGATTCCCGGTGTGGCATGGCCGACTCGTGGAACGCGCCAAGCATAGCGGAGCAAGGCGGGCAAGAGTACTTGTGCCGCAAAAGATGCAGGAGGTTACTTCAGGTGCCGCCCTCCGTTGAGGGTCAACGTGGTGCCGGTCACGTAAGGATTATCCAGCAGATAGCGCAGGCTCTGGTAGAACACCGCCGGGCCCGGCTCGATCCCCAAAGCCGACTTGGCCAGGGTCTTGTCGCGATACTCGGCATCGTCCTGGGGCTGGAACATCAGCATGGCCGGCGCGATCCCGTTGACTTTGATATGCGGAGCGAACCGGGCGGCGAAGGACAGTGTGAGGCTGTCGAGTCCGGCCTTGCTCGCGCAATAAGCCAGATGCTTGCTGCTGCCTTTGCGCGTCACGTCGTCACTGACATGCACGATGTCGGCGGTTTCGCTGACGCGCAGCAGGTCGGCGCAGCGCAGATTGATCAGGTACGGCGCCAGCATGTGTACGCTGAACATCCGCGTGAAATCCTCGGCTTCGGTTCCCGGCGCCTCAGCCAGCCATTCCGATGCGTTGTGGACGATGGCACGCAAGCGGTCCGTATGGTTTCGCAGCGTGTCGATAAAGGCCTGAATGCCGGCTTCGGTGGCAAAGTCGCCCTGGATCGCCACAGCGCCAGCCTGCCTCAATGCATCCACCGCCGGACGTTCGGTGCGGTAGCTGACGATGACCGGCTGACCCTCGGCCAACAGGCGTTGCGCGCAATACAGACCGACACGCTGACCGGCGCCGGTAATCAGAATGGGGGCGGTGGAGACGGTCATCGGCAACTCGTGGGGCTGGCGGGAAAAGGGCAGCGCAGGCATTGCGCCACGCTGCCCCGGAACTTAAACCAGCGCGGCGGGTTGCACAACCGCGCAGATCGAGCCGTATCAGCGCGACGATGCCGGCTCGGACCGTCGGCGCGACGGCTTGGCGGGCGAGCTCTGCAGCCAGGGCGCGAGCAGGCGCGTGGACAACGGAATGAACAGGTAGACCATCAAAGGCGTCAGCACCAGGGTGCTGATCATGATCCGCGGCAGCAGCTCCAGGTGATTGAGCAACGGGCCTAGCAAAAAGTTGAAGATCAGTGACACCGGAAAGAACGCCAGCCAGATCGCGGTGGCCTGCTTCCAGCGGGGCGGACGTTGATCGGCCGCGCCGAACCAGCCGTCTATGCCGCTGACCCGGTGCTCGGAAGGTTGGGCGAAAAGATCGCTGCCACGCACCAACCAGGAGCGTCGCGACGCGGAATGCTCCCACGCGTGCATGGTTTGCTCGTCGGCGAACCGGAAAATGATCTGGAATTCATCGCCGCCGGGCGGTGGCGCGAGTACCCCGGAACCCAGGTAACCGGGAAAGTCGGTAGCCAGTTGTTCGCCCTCATGTAGCCAGGCGAGCATTTCCTGATAACGGCCGCGGGCCACGCGGCGGGCAACCATCAAGGTAACGGGTGAGGTAGACATTGTGTATCTCCGAAAGACCGCGAGCTCCAGGGTAAGGAGTTCGCATGGCGCGGCGCCGGGGTGGTGGGGCCGCGTCAGTTAAAGCAAGCAAGGATTATTCCTGAATACCGAGTCAAGACACAGTCACTTGACGCACGGTTCGTCGGCTTTGTCTTTGTGACATCTGATAACTGGACAGTACAATGTCCATCTTGACTCAGAAGTGACAGCCGCCCATGACTGAATACGCGCAAGACCCGATTCTGGGCGCCCAACTGATTTCATCTGTCAGCCAGAAAGAGCTTTTCCCGATCAGAGAAGTGGCACGGATCACTGGCATCAACCCGGTCACTCTCCGGGCGTGGGAGCGCCGCTACGGGCTTATCCAGCCCACGCGAACCGACAGCGGCCATCGTCTGTACTCTCAGGAACACATCGATGCCGTTCGCAGCATTCTGAGCTGGATCGAGCGCGGCGTTCCAGTCAGCAAGGTCGGCCAGATTCTGGCCCGCGCCAGTGTTTCGCAGGATCAACCTTCGAACCTGGAAAGCCCTGTCGCCCGGGAAGACTGGGCACAGTGGCAGGCCCAGATGCGGCGGGCCGTTGGCGCGTTCGACGAGCGCCGACTCGAACAGGTCTACGGGCAGATATTTTCCAGCTATACGCTGGCCGTAGTCTTCGAAGAAATCCTGATGCCGGTATGGCGCGAGTTACTGGTACGTCAGGATGAATTCGGCGTCACCAGCGAGTGGTTGTTTCTGGATGCTTTTCTGCGCGCCCGGACGTTGCAGCGTCTGCAGCTGGCAAGCGATGCCGGCAGTGAGCGCGTACTGCTTGCCGGAATACCCGGTCAGTGCCGCGAACTGGAACTCTGGGTGGCGGGTCTGTCGATGGGCAGCGCCGATGTGGGTGTCCAGGTTCTGGCTCTGGGGCAACCGCTGGAGGAGTTGACGCTGGTCTGCGACAGGGTCCAGCCGCAGGCGCTGGTGCTGTATTCCAATTATCCACCGACTCCGGACATGCCGCGCCGCCTGACCCGGCTGGCCCTGGCGCTTGACTGCCCGGTGCTGCTCGCGGGGGAAGCGTCGCATCTGATCGAGAGCGGCCTCAACGGTACGCCTGTAGCGTGCCTGGGTAGCGACGGCCGGTCGATGCAACGTTTGCTGCAACAGTTTCTGCTCGGGCGAATGGATACCTGATCAGGCTTCCGATTCACGATGCAGCGCGGGATGCATGCGTTGATGCTGCTGCAGGATGTACTGACGCAGCCGCTCGGCGTCATCCTTGTTGTGCTGGCTGAGGCGATAGGCGCCCAGGCCTTTTTCGGTCAATCGTTCCAGCCGGCCGCGCATGGAGATCGGTGCCGTGCCCGCCGGATTGAACCACGCGGAAAAGTGCTTGGGAAACTTGCCCGGCTTGCGCAGCTCCAGCAGTACGCCCTTGAAGGAGATCTCGTGCGCCCAGAGCGCGGTCAGCGACCCCTTCTCGGTTTCGAGCGGGATGGGTTCCGGCAGGACCAGGCGCCAAGGCCTGATTTGCGGACCTTCCTCATAAATGCTGGGGGCGCCGAGCTCAAGATGCAGGGCGTGAAACTCGTCCTCGACCAGATGCAGCGGAAAATTCATCTGCTGATTCTTGAACTGCGCGTGAATCGTGACCTGTTCGTGAGCCGCCAGGCGGGTCAGCAGATCCTGTACCTGAACACCGCCGTTCACCAGCATGCTGCGCGTACTGTCGCGTACGTTCAGCCTGGGGTTGTGCTGCATGCTCTGGATGAAATCCAGTTCAGCCTGTGTCAGCAGAGAATCGGGGTACATGAGGTCACTCAAGCGAGTCGGCGGGTGAGGACAATGACCGCATAAAAGTGGTCCGGTTCCGTCGGAATATCATTTGCTCAACTCGGCGATCGTCGCCCGGGCTGCGGCCAGCTCGGCTTCCAGTTCGCGGATGCGCTCCTCATTGCGCACCTGAGCGGTCACGTCCTTCTGAATACCAATGTAGTACATCAGCTTGCTGGCTTCGTTGCGCACCGGAGTGATCGACAACTCATTCCAGAAAAGGCTGCCATCCTTGCGGTAGTTGCGCAGCACCTGTCGGCTGTGCGCGCCTTCGGCGATCGCCTGGCGGATGTCCTTCAGCGCGGTCTGTTCACGATCCTTGCCTTGCAGAAAACGACAGTCGCGATACAGGATATCTTCATTGGCATAGCCGGTCAGCCGGGAAAACGCAGCGTTGGCGTAGATCAGAATGTTGTCGTCGCCTTCCTGCTCAGCGACCACGATTCCATCGCTCGAAGCGTCTACCACAAGCTGCAACAGCTTTGCGTTGATCATCTGCCCAGCGGCCCCTGAAAAAAATGCGAAGTGTGCATTCTAGCCTATAGGGCATACTGTCGCGCTGTTTAAAACTGCCAAGGGGTTGTCATGAAAGTCGCCATCATTTGCGGTTCGGTCTACGGCGCGGCCGAGGAAGTCTCCCGTCACGTTGCAGCCCTCCTGCGCGCGGCAGGGCATGAGGTTCTGTTCAATTCCCGCCTTGCACTGGATGGACTGCTGGCGTTCGAGCCGCAAGCCCTGTTAGGCGTGACGTCCACCACCGGCATGGGCGAGCTGCCCGACAACATCATGCCGTTGTACTCCGAACTGCGTGACCGACTGCCGAGTGCCTTGCGTGGATTGCCGGGCGGGGTGATCGCCTTGGGCGACGCGGCTTACGGGGACACTTTTTGCGGTGGCGGCGAGCAGCTGCGCGAGCTGTTCGCCGAACTGGGTGTTCAGGAGGTGCAAGACATGCTGCGTCTGGACGGCAGTGAAAGCGTGACACCTGAAACCGATGCCGAGCCCTGGGTCGCCGAGTTCATCAAGGCGCTGGGTTGAACGGACCGATTCTGGACGTTCTCTGCCGGTTGAGCATCAAGGTCAGGCGTGCCGGCAGAAACGACGCCTGGTTCAGTCAGTTAATCGTGGGAATGATGTAAGCCCAATGTAGGAGTGTTCTGGATTTTCCCTGCGGTGGCCGCCGGCTATAAAACCGGCCGTGCTGGTTCCGATAGCACCTTTGAATCAGTCAAAGTCAGGGACAGAACATGCCGAAACTCATATGGGGCGATTTGCCGCCTACGCGCATCAAGATGACCGCCAAGCTGGTCGAGCCGCAAAAGCCCACTGTTCACGCGTCGCAGATACTGAGCGAAATCGGCGAAAACGCCATCGCCCTCAACTCCGTCGAGATGGAAAAGCGGCGCATGAAACCGCTGTTCCATGGCTTCAATCCCGAGCAGATCAGTCCCAAGGAACTGGGACGGGCCGGGGCGCTGCTGTTCAAGAGCGGTTTCATCGACAACCTCACCGCACAGCTGATGAGCAGCGCCGGAGAAGAGTTCGACAAGGAAGGCAATGTGGTAGACGCGGAAAAGAAACTGAACGCACTCGAATTCTTCGCCGGACGAATCGCCCGCATCCAGGAAAAGACTTTGATGGGTGATCCCTATGCGAAAGCACTGCTGCCGGATTATATCCGGACCGTGCACGTCATCCAGAATCTCTTCACCTTCGTCAATTCCGGCGACAGTCCTGAAATGCTGAAGATGATCAAGCAGGAAAACGAAGGGAAGATCCGTAGAGGCCGCCCGATGCGCGAGTAATGGGCGTAGGCATAAAAAAAGCCGCTGCAATCGCAGCGGCCGAATGAAGACGCGAATCCAGGAGCGTGAAATCAACGTCACTGAATCGATCAGGGTTAACAACGATTCAGAGCCTGAATTCTAGAAGCCGGGTGGCACTCGAAACATCCCGTTGAAAGATAATCTCTATTGCCCCGTTGGTAACAATAGTCAATACAGATCGAGCGGGTTGCCGCCATGGGACATTAGTCGGACGCGCAGCCGCGATCGGCAAGCGTTTCAATGCACGCTGGCCGGCGCCGGCAGCTCACCGAGTCGCTCGCTCAACTGCAAACGCTGAACCGGATCGTCGCTCAGCAACAGCGCGCGCTCCAGATCGAAACGCTCGGCCTGCGGGCATGACAGCGTGTGGTACAAGTCAGCCCGGGCAACGTGATCGTTGCTCGTCGCTTCGCCCAGTTCGATGATGCGGTTGGCATCCTTCAAGGCCGAAATCAGGTCGTTGTTGAGCCTGTGCAGATGCCTGAGATTACGAGACATGCGTTGCAGCATGCCGGTGGGCGTCGCGCTCAACAGATGTTCGGCATGCAGCGCCATGGCGGGGCCGTACTGACGCACCAGCAGTTCATGGCAGTCCTTGGGATAAAGCCTGCGCCCGCCGCAAGGGTCCAGCAGGTGATCGGCGCCGGGCACGCGCAGCAGAAAATGTCCGGGAAAGTTCACGCCTTCCAGGGCAAACCCCATGCGCCTGGCCAGCTCCATCGCAATCAGAGCGATCCCCAATGGCTGACCACGGCGTCGTTGTACGATGTGGTGAAGCAGCGCCGATTCGGGCTTGGGCGGGTTCCAGTCATCCTGCTGAAAGCCGAGCGCGTTGAGATGGCGGAGCATCAATTGCGCCAGCTCGTGTGTCGGAGAGGCGGGAAGCGCCTTATGCAGCTCTCGCCGGAGACGATCCATCTCGTCCATCACCGACACCGGCGCGAAGTCAGGATCATGTTCCGCGCAGATGCACAACGCGGCCTCGAACACTGACGCGGGTGTGCGTTTCAGATACTCCTGATACTGGCTGGATCGGGTCATCGATGCCTCCGCATGGCTTCGACTGGTGCATGAGCGTGACCTATCTGGTTTTAGCCCTGACTGTCGATTTCGTCTAGCAAAGCACGCAAACGCCTGAGCGGTCAGGCGGTTTTCGAGGCAGCTCCTATACTCCGGCTGACAAGAACTACGGGAGCACCATCATGTTCGCTCTCATGCAAGGTTCACGCGCCGAATCGCTGCATCTGGTCTGCGATTCGGAAACCGGTTTGAAAGCCGTCGTCGCCATCCATAGCACTCGCATGGGGCCGGCTTTGGGGGGATGTCGTTTTCTGGCCTATCCGGACGAAGACAGTGCAGTGGAAGACGCTCTGCAACTGGCCAGAAACATGAGCTACAAGGCCGTGCTGGCGGGGCTGTCGCTTGGCGGCGGCAAGGCCGTGATCATGCGCCCCGCACAAATCCGGGACCGCCCCGCGCTGTTCGAGGCATTCGGCCGTTTCGTCGAAACCCTGGCAGGCCGCTATATCACGGCGGTCGACAGCGGCACTTCGAGCGAAGACATGGACAGCATCGCGCTGCACACGCGCAACGTGACCAGCACCAGCGAAGAAGGCGATCCGTCGCTGTTCACGGCAATGGGTGTATTCGCGGGTATCCGTACCACGGCGCTGGCGCGACTGGGCAGCGATAATCTCGAAGGTTTGCGGGTGGCGATCCAGGGCCTGGGCCATGTGGGGCTTCCCCTGGCGGAGCGGCTGCATGCGGCAGGCGCCGATCTGCTGGTCAGCGATCTCGACAGCGCCAAGGTGCAACACGCCATGGACGCTTTCGGGGCACACCCCATTGCCTGCGAGGCGCTGTTGAGCACGCCCTGCGATATCCTCGCGCCTTGCGCGCTGGGCCGAGTGCTGAACGGGCAGAGCGTGCCGCAGCTACGTTGCGCAGCGGTCGCCGGTGCCGCCAACAACCAGTTGAGCAGCCTGCAGATCGCTGACCAGCTGGAAGGCCGCGGCATCCTGTATGCCCCGGATTACGTCATCAACTCGGGAGGGTTGATCAACGTCGCCCTGCGCCATTGCGGAGAAGACCTGACCACGGTCACCGCCCATCTGTCCCGTATAGGCCAGCGATTGACCGAAGTCTATGCCCATTCGCAGGCGGAAAACCGTTCTCCGGCCCGGGTCGCCGATGCGCTCGCCGAACGCTTGCTGCACGCGGATCAGGCAGAGCGTTGACAGCGCAGACCAGCGGAATCACTCGGCAGCGTCGGTCAGCAACTCGTTCAGGGCGTCCGGTTGATTCTTGAACGCCCGGGCGAAGACGTCACGGTTCTTGGCCATGTAGATGCCGGCCTCTTCGACTTGCGCTTCGCTCAGCGACGGCACTGCCTTGTTCAACACGGTTGCAAGCAACTCGGCGAGTTCCAGCATCTTGTCATGACGATCAGCTTCGGCTTTATCCATGAACAGGCGCTCCAGATCTCGGCTGCTGCGGTATACCACTTCGACGGCCATTCACCACCTCACATCCCTTAACGATAATTTCGCGGTAACTGTATTTATATACAGTGCTTAGCATAAGCCATCGACGCCCGAATGCCTAGTGGCAATGCTGGGCCTTTTTCGATGCAGTCGTCTGCAGCGCGGGCTTGCGACAACCTGTCGCGCACTCAACCATAGCCGATGGTCCCGTTTCTGCTTTACAAAGCATGCGCGCGAAGCGCCACGATCGTTCGGCATCGGCCGTGACGAGGTGTCAGAAGTTCAGAGGCTTGAGGGTCAAGGTCATGGGAAACAAATGGGCGGAAAAGATGCGCCAGCGGGTGCATTCGCAGGCCGAGTCGCTGGGCAACCTTTGTGTGGAGAGTTTCCACTTTCTGGCGCTGTTCGCCATCGGCGCCATTACGGCCTGGGCGTCAGTGGTCGCGTTTCTGGGAATGGTAGAGAAAGGCAATGTCACGGTCGATGACATTCTGCTGCTGTTCATCTATCTCGAACTGGGGGCGATGACGGGGATCTACTTCAAGACCAATCACATGCCGGTGCGCTTCCTGATCTATGTCGCGATCACCGCGCTGACCCGGCTGCTGATTTCGGACGTCTCGCACCACAACGCGCCGGACATGGGCATCATCTATCTATGCGGTGGGATTCTGCTGCTGGCGGTGGCGATCCTGGTGGTGCGCTATGCGTCGTTCAAGTATCCGTCGGCCAAGATTCCCGATCCGTCCAGCAACGTCAAAGGCGCTGTGACTGAGGAGAAGGGCGAGGTATGAACGGGTGAAAGCGGCGCTGCGTTGTAAGCGCCGCTTTCAGATCCCGACCGCCAGGTTGGAGCGACCCTGCATCCAGTCACGGGATGGGGCGGGCAGGGATTTGGGCGAGACCTTGTCGGTCATGGCGGCCAGGACCTTGATGGCGCTGTCGCCTTGCTCGATGGCGATCCCGAACTGGATGCTTTCGATCAGGCGTTTGAGCTTTTTCGGATCATTGCGCTGAGCCGCGCTGATCAGGCGCTTGGCGACGATGCCGCTGTCGTTGGACAAGGTCAGCATGATGCTGCCGTCCAGACCCTGAATGCTCAGGTTGACGCGGTACTCGGGGTGAAACGTGTCCGTGATCATTTGAAAAGGGTTGTCCATTTCATTCACCTGCTCAATGGTTCTGCATAAGTGGACCGGGCTTGACTTCCTTTAGTTCTGAACCGCTCATCGGCGGTGGGCTCGGGTCAGCCAGGTCTACTCCAGACAGCCAGCGTCCTCTTGCATCGCTTGAGTCATTGCATGGTTCGGGCCAGCCTTGCTTTGCTCGTTTTTGTCCAACAATCGCCGCAGGCGACGGGGTCGCGTCCGACTTGAAGTGATCCTTTCTGGTGCACAACGCCCGAAGCAGAAGCGGGCGGACACAAAAAAAGGCGACTCCTTTCGGAATCGCCTTCGGGCCGTCGGCGTGTCGTTACGCCAGTCGACCGGCCTCTTTGGCTTGCTCTTTCTCCAGGAATTCCTCTTCGAGCAACGCGTCCGCGCTCTCGGTAATCGCATCGTCGTCGATCCGGGCTGGCGCCGCGCGCTTGTCGCGCAGCTTGCCGATCAGGTGCTCCAGCGCGTGGTCGAGCTTGACGGCGGCGCCGTCCACGGCCTGGTTGAGGGTGTCGGCCTTGTGGGAAACGGAAATTGGTTGATGACCTTTCGGACGGGCTTCCATCTGGCACTTGATATCGTCGGGGCCCGACTTGTCGCCGTTTTCGTCGCGAATATGCACTTCCACGCGGGTCAGGTATTCATCGTAATGCTCGAGCGCGGTTTCAACGGTTGCACGAACCCACTCTTCCAGTCGAACGCTGCTTTCAATGTGATTGTTGCTATTGACCTGGATTTGCATAGTTGATCCTTTTTGGGATAGCTCGCCTGATATCCGGCTGGGGTAAGCCGGGTTTCGCTTGTGCTCGCTTACAGTGTTGGCGGCTAGCGTTGGACAATTCAACCCCCGATATGTAAGAAATATTTCGCACGCTATCGGCTGCAACTATTGGCCTGCGGCGGAGTCTCGCCATTTTTCTGATGGGCGATGGCCCCGCTTGAACGGTGTTGCGCTACGTCAGAACGCGACCGACGTCTGCACATACAGCGTGCGCGGTTCGCCCGCGTATTTGCCTTTGTTGTTGTCGTCGAACGAGCGGGTGTAGTACTCACGGTTGAGCAGGTTCTTGATGCCGACCGCGACGTTGAGATCGGACATGCGCGGGCCGAAGTCGTAGGCGGCACGTGTGCTGAACAGCATGTAGCCCGGAATCTTTCCGGTGCTGCCGTCGGCGCTTTCCGCACGGGTATTGGCGTTGTCGGCGAACTGGTCGCTCTGGAACGAGCTGTCCAGGTTCAGCTTCCACGGGCCGTCGGTCCAGGTCACGCCGGCGGTGCCTTTGTGCCGGGACGAGAAGGGCACGCGGTTGCCTTTGTTCGCCCCGTCTTCGCGGATGGTGGCGTCCACGAAGGCGTAACTGGCGTAGACGTCGAAGCCCGCCAGCGCCGGACTCAGGCCGTCCAGCGCATAGCTGACGCTGGTCTCGATGCCTTGATGGCGGGTCTCGCCACGGGCGATCACGGTGTCGTTGGTCTGGTTGCTCTCATACTGGTTATCGAAGTTGATCAGAAAGGCGCCGATTTCCGCCTTCAAACGTCCGTCGTCGTAACGTGTACCCAGCTCCCAGGTCCGTGCTTTCTCGGGCTTGACCTGCCCGCCGCTGACCCGGTTGGGCATCTGGCTGTACTGCACGCTGCCGAACGAGCCTTCGGTGTTGGCGTAGAGATTCCAGGTGTCGGTCAGGTGGTAAAGCACGTTCAGGGCCGGCAGCGCGGTGTGGTAGTCGCCCTGGTATCTGACGTTCGTCAGGTTGTTGTTCTGCGCGGTATCGATGCCTTCGTAGCGGACGCCGGGTGTGATGGTCCATTTGCCGATATCGATGCGATCATCGATGTAGAACGCGTTGGCTTCCGTCGCCCCACGGGTGTCGCGGTCGTTGCGGCTGGCGGTCGTGGGCAGGTCGCCGGTCACCGGCTCGCGGAAGCGCAATTCATGTCCTGCTTCGTTGACATAGCGATAGCCGACACCGACCTCGTGCCAGGTTTCACCCAGGGCAAAGCCTTGCGAGAAGCGGGTCTCCACACCGCGTACCCAGTATTCCCGAGGCGACAGCGACACGAAGCTGCCCTGATCCAGATAGCCGCTGCGCAGGGTCTTGGTGAAAAAGGTGTTGGCGGTGAAGACGCGGGCGTCCTGCTCGTAGCGATAGCCCAGATTGACCAGGGTGCGACGTCCCCAGAACTTGTCTTTCAGGCGCGTGGACTGATAACGGTCCGCGTCGTACGCGGCCACGCTCAGGCCACCCGGCATCTGCGCCTCACCCTCATAGTACTGGGCCATTGCATTGAGGCTGTTGGCGTCGTCGATCTGGTATTTGCCCTTGAGGATCAGGTCGTCGATCTGCGTGTCGCTGTGCTCGCGCCAGTCTCCGCCACGCACGCCGGAATACAGAATCGCGCCACCCAGACCGTTATCGGCCGTGCCGCCGGCCAACAGGTTGCCGGTGGTCTTGAAGCCGTCGTGGCTCGAAGAAGGACTGGTCTGAGTCTGAATGCCGCCCTTGAGCGTCGGTTCATCGGGGATGGCGCGGGTCACGAAGTTGACGATGCCACCCACGTTCTGCGGCCCGTAGCGGACCGCGCCGCCGCCACGCACTACATCCACGGCATCCATGTTGCCCATGCTAACGGGCGCGAACGACAACTGCGGCTGACCGTAGGGCGCGAAGGGTACCGGAATGCCGTCCATCAGTACCGTGGAGCGCGACGCCAGACGCGGATTCAGGCCGCGGATGCCAAAGTTCAGCGCCATGTCGTGGCTGCCGGTGCCATTGTTTTCCGGAGCGTTGACGCCCGGAATGCGATTCAGCACTTCCCGGGCCGAGGTGGCGCCAACGCGCTCGAACTCTTCACGGCGGATCACGTCCCGTGCGCCGGGGTGTTCGAAGACGTCGGTCTGTTGCGCATCGCCCAGCCAGTCGCCGACGACGGTGGAAGCGCCCAGTTCGATCGGGCCGCTCGCCGCGGTGCTAACCGGCTCCAGGGTAAAACTGTTGCTGCCATCGGCGCGAGCCTGCAAGCCAGTGCCGTCCAGCAGCGCGTCCAGGCCTTGTTCGACGCTGTACTGTCCGTCCAGTCCACGGCTTTTCAGGCCATCGGTAACGTGGGAGCCGTAGGAAATCAGCACGCCCGACTCCCGGCCGAACTGAGTCAGGGCCGCTTCCAGTTCGCTGGAGGCGATGTGATAAACCTGGGGGGCAGCCTGCGCCGCCGGCAAGCCAGCGAGACAGAGCCCCGCGCCGAATGTCAGATGACGCAGGGCGCGAACCAGCGGAGAAAGTGGAGTGGGGCAGGCTGACATGCGTAAGTCCTTTGGCCGGGAATTGAAATGCTTTCCCTGTCTGTCACGCGAGATGTCGAAAACGGCTCATTTATTTTCGAAGCTGCATGACTGTGGGAGGGAGCTTGCTCGCGACGAACCCAGCGCGGATCTCCACCTGATCGCAAGCCTGCGTCGGCCCCTACACCGAACCCGTGCGTGCCTGGACACTCACCCAATACCGCGTGAAGCGCTGCACTTTTACCGGCAAGGCCCGCTCCAGCATGTCGAGGATGCGTTCGCTGTCAGCCAGCGGATAACTGCCGGAAATCAACAGCTCGGCGACGTCGGCGTCGCATTGCAAGCGTCCTCGGCGATAGCGGCCCAGTTCGTCGAGAAAGTCCGCCAGCCGCATGCGCGAGGCGACCAGCATGCCGTCCGCCCAGGCGCCGCTGCCTGCATCCAGCGCAGCGATGCCGCCCCAGTCTTTGCGGTCGAACGCGACTTGCTGACTGGCCCGCAGCAGCAGGCCTGATCCTTTCCGGTCGTGGGGAGAGAGTCGCAGGCTGCCACTGAACACCGCCAGCTGCGTGCGGCCCTCACGTTGACGCAGGTTGAAACGGCTGGCGCCGGGCTCGGCCTGAATCAGACCCTCGGCGGTCGTGAGCCGCAGCGGCCGGAGATCGTCGGCCGCGGTAACGAGGATTTCCCCTCGCAACAGCCGGATCAACCGCTGTCCGGCATCGAAACGCACGTCCACGGCGCTCGCGGTATTGAGATGCAGCCCGCTGCCATCGTCCAGCGCCCAGCGGCGTCGCTCTCCGACGCCGCTGTCGAAGTCGGCGAACAACGGCTGCAGGTCAACATGCTCGCGCAGACTCCAGCCGGCCACCGAACCCATGCCCAGCAGCAGCAACAGTTTGAGCGCCTGTCGACGACTCGACCGCGGGGCGTTCAGCGCCGCATGGGCCAGAGGCGAGGACAGACCGCTCAAACGCTGATTGACGCGCTGGATCTGCGCCCAGGCGCGCTGGTGTTCGGCATTGCCGTTGAGCCATTGCTGCCAGGCCACCTGACGTTGCCCTTGCAACGGGCCTTCCTGGATTTCCAGCAGCCAGTCGACGGCCTGTCTGGCGACAGCCTGGGAAACGTCGGTCTTGTTGAGCGATTCGCCGGTCATGTTCAGATATCGAAATAGCAGCGCAGGGCCGCCTTGTTCAGGTGCCGTTTGACGGTGGCGATGGAAATCCCCAGTTGCTCGCCGATGGCGGCGTAGGTCAGGCCATCGACCTGGCACATCAGAAAGGCTCGCTTGACCACTGGCGGAAGGCCGTCCAGACGCTGGTCCAGTTCCACCAGCGTTTCCAGGATGATGGCGCGCTCTTCCTCGCTCGGCGCGTACTCCAGCGGCATTTCCGCCAGCGCCTGAAAGTAGGCGCGTTCCAGATCCTGGCGCCGGAAGTGATTGCACAGCACGCGCCAGGCAACGGTGGCGAGAAAGGCGCGTGGCTCATTGAGCACAGGCGTATCGCGCGCCAGCAGCACTTTGATGAAGGTGTCCTGCGCCAGGTCCGCCGCGCTGTGCGGACAGCCGAGTCTTCGCCGCAACCAGCCGGTCAGCCACAGATTGTGGGCACGATACAGGTCGTCGACGACGGGATTGCGGACGGAATCGGCGATGGGCATCACGTAGAACGATCCACGAAGACTCGAAGGGCGCAGATTCTGGCAGAGTCTTTTGCGTATGAGAATATTTATCATTAATATTGCGCGGTGTTTCGCGGTTTTCGGGAAACGCCTGACGCCTCTCTGCAAGATCGCTCACCTGAACGGTAAAGGCTTATCGATGGACGCCACTTCCGCATCCGACTCTCCGGTCGACAAGCGCCGCAGCAGACCCAAGGCCAAGGGGCCGACGGTCGCCTATCGTCTCGCGGTCGCATCCCGCGCCATCGCTGCGATCTTCGCCGGGTATCTGTTGGCCTCGCTGGCTAGCGTCTGCCTGGCCCACTGGTTGCCGCTGGCGCGCGCCGAAGCGGTGGTCATGTCGATGATGCTGTCGTTTCTGGTCTACCTGGGCGCTGTGCTCTGGTGTTTTGCCTGCCGTTCGGCCTGGCGCGCCTGGGCGGGTCTGTCGATTCCGTGCGCGGTGCTGGGCGCGCTCTGGTGCTGTGAGCGGTGGCTGTCATGAAAGAGGGTTTCCGCCAGGCGATGGCCTGGCTGCACACCTGGATCGGACTGTTGTTCGGCTGGCTGTTGTTCGCGATCTTCCTGACCGGCACGCTTTCCTACTTCAAGAACGAAATCACCCAATGGATGCAGCCGGAGATTCCGGTGCACGCTGTCGATGGCCCGGCCAGCATCCGGGTGGCTCAGGAATACCTGCAACGCAACGCTGCCGGCGCCTCGCGCTGGTTCGTGTCCATGCCGGACGAGCGGACTCCCGCGCTGTCGGTCGGCTGGCTGCCCGCCGGTAAACCAGGCGAGCGGGGCAGTTTCAAGCGTGCGCTGCTAGATCCGCTGACCGGTCAGGAAGTCCAGGCGCGCGACACGCGGGGCGGCGAATTCTTCTTCCGGTTCCACTTCCAGCTGCAGATGCCGCATCCGTGGGGGCGCTGGCTGGCGTCGGCGGCAGCGATGGTGATGTTGATCACGCTGATCACCGGCATCATCGTGCACAAGAAGATCTTCAAGGAGTTCTTCACCTTTCGCCCGCGCAAGGGCCAGCGTTCCTGGCTGGACGGGCACAATGCGGTGGGCGTGCTGGCCCTGCCGTTCCATCTGATGATCACCTACAGCAGCCTGGTGATCTTCATGTACATGGTGATGCCGGCCAGCATTCTCTCCACCTACGGCAACGCGCAGGCGTTCTACAACGAAGTCTTTCCGTCGGGCCGGATCGTGAAGGCCGAGGGCACGCCGGCGCCGCTGCCCCCGCTCGCTCCACTGTTCAAGATTGCCGACCAACGCTGGAAAGGGGATCGGGTGGGTCGGGTATTCATCAACAATCCCGGGGACGTCACCGCCTCGATCACCTTGTCCAGGGACGATCGCGGCAGCATCGTGCCGGACCGTGGCGGCGCGCTGACCTTCAACGGTGCTACCGGCGAGCTGGACAGCGAAGTCCCGCCCCGGCCATTGCCCATGCTGATTGCCAGTGCGATGTACGGCCTGCACGTCGGGCATTTCGCCGGCCCGACGCTGCGCTGGCTGTACTTCGTGTTCGGTATCGCCGGCACGGCCATGATCGGCACCGGTCTGGTCATGTGGCTGGGCAAGCGTCAGCTCAAGCATGCCAAGAGCGGCGTGCTGCCGTTCGAGTTGCGACTGGTGGAGGTCCTCAACATCGCCAGCATGGCCGGTCTGATGCTGGCGGTCGGTGCGTTTTTCTGGGCCAACAGGCTGTTGCCGGTCGGCATGGCCGGGCGCGCCGTCTGGGAGATCAACGTGTTTTTCGCCGTCTGGGGGCTGACACTCGTGCATGCGCTGTTGCGCACCGGCCGCCAGGGCTGGCGTGAGCAACTGGGGCTGGGCGCGCTGCTGTTCATCGGCGTGCCGCTGCTCGATGTACTGACTGGCAACGCCCGGTATCTGCTGAACGCCATCACTCAGGGACACTGGGCGCTGCCGGCGTTCGACCTGACCGCGCTTGGCGCCGGCCTGTTCCTCGGCTGGGCGGCCATGAAATTCAAGCTGGTGAAGTCCGACAAGCCGCTGCGAGCGACCCGGGTGGCTGCCGCGCCCGGTCCAGGGGAGCCGGGCTGATGCTGTTGGCTGCGATGTGGTGCTACGCGGGCTTCACGGCGCTGTGCTTGTCGATGGCTCGTCATTACGCCGATCTGATGGGTGGGAGGCTGGCACTGGGACACGGGCGCAGGCTCAAGGTCGGTGGCTGGCTGTTGCTGGTGTTGTCCAGTTGGGCAGCGGTGAGCGCCGACGGCTGGGGGTTCGGCCTTGTACAATGGTTCGCGGTGTTGATGGCCAGCGTCCTGCTGCTGGTATTTCTGATGCCTTTTCGCCCGCGCTGGGTCGTATTGCTGGGGCTTGCCTGCGTAGCGCTCAGTCCGCTGGCGCTCTGGAGGCTGCTGGCGGCCTGACGTCGTTCAGCGCCAGACGGTAGGCACCCGGTGTGGCCTGCATGACCTGGCGGAAACGATTGCTGAAATGGCTGGCACTGCTGAAGCCGCAGGCCAGCGCGATGTCGCCGAAGGCGTGATCGGTCGAGCGCAATAATAGCCGCGCCCGTTCCATGCGACGTGCCAGCAGATACTGATGAGGCGGCACGCCGAAGCTGGTTTTGAACATCCGCGCGAAGTGGTACTCCGAGAGCGCGCAAAGTCCGGCCAGTTGTCCCAGGCTCAAGGGCTCGGCGAGATGGGTTTCGATGTAATCCACCAGTCGCCGACGCTGATGCGCGGCCAGTCCCCCTTTGAGATGCAGACCGTCGCGCTTGCCTGCCTGAGCGAGCAATGCGTGGCTGAGCATTTCGTGCGCCAGGCTGCTGGCCAGCAAACGTTCCGCCGGTTCGTTCCAGTCCATGCCGATCAGCTGCCGGAAGCGTTCGGCCTGTCGCGCATCTTCCAGAAAGGTGTTTTCGCGCAGCTGCATTTCCCTGGGTTCACGATCCAGCAGCGTCACGCAGCCCAGCGCGAACTGTTCCGGACTGAAGTACAAATGCGCCAGACGAATCTCGCCATTGATGACCCAGGCCGACTCGTGACCGGCCGGCAAGATGCACAGTTTGCCCGGCGCGCCTTTCTGAGCCGGACGGTCGCGGCGAAAGGTGCCGGTGCCATCGGCGATGTAGCACGACAGCGTATGGTGGGTCGGCGCGCGGTATTCGCGGGCGTCATGACGATTGTTCCACAGCGCCGCCATCAGCCCGTCGCCCAGCGCCGCGCTCTGTTCGAGGCAAGCGTGGGGCGAGTTGCTCAGCGACTGGAAAACCTGAATCGATTCGATGTGCGACATGACGTTCTCTCCGGAACCTGCATCCTACGCGTCGCACGGCCGCTTGCCAGCAGGGGGCGGGAGAAATGCGCAAGATTATGCAAACGGCCCGATCGGCTCGCAGCGCAGACTGCTGGCCTGAACAGGAGCCGCATCATGAACCTTTCGCTTTACCTGCTGACCGTGCTGATCTGGGGCACCACATGGATCGCCTTGAAACTGCAACTGGGCGAAGTCGCGATACCCGTGTCGATCTTCTACCGATTCGCCCTGGCGGCGCTGGTGCTGTTTGCCATTCTGCTGATCGGCCGGCGCTTGCAGGCGGTCAACCGGCGCGGCCAGTTGATATGTTTCGCGCAAGGGGTCTGTCTGTTCTGCGTCAACTTCATCTGTTTCTACACTGCCAGCCGCTGGATTCCGAGCGGGCTGATCGCCGTGGTGTTTTCCACCGCGACGCTGTGGAACGCGCTGAACGCACGGGTGTTCTTCGGTCAGCGGGTGGCCAGCAATGTGCTGGCCGGCGGCGCGCTGGGTCTGTCGGGGCTGGGTTGTCTGTTCTGGCCGGAGCTGTCCGGACACGAAGCCAGCCACGAGACGCTGCTCGGACTGGGCCTGGCGCTGTTGGGAACGCTCTGTTTCTCGGCGGGCAACATGCTGTCGAGCCTGCAACAGAAAGCCGGGTTGCGTCCGCTGACCACCAACGCCTGGGGCATGTTCTACGGCGCGTCGATCCTGGGGCTGTACTGCGTGCTCAGTGGCACGCCGTTCAGCTTCGACTGGAGTTCTCGATACGTCGGCTCGCTGCTGTACCTGGTGGTGCCGGGTTCGGTCATCGCCTTCACCGCCTACCTGACGCTGGTCGGTCGCATGGGGCCGGAACGCGCCGCGTACTGCACGGTGCTGTTCCCGGTGGTGGCGCTGAACATCTCGGCCTGGGTCGAAGGCTATCAATGGACCCCGGCGGCGCTGCTGGGGCTGGGACTGGTCATGGCGGGGAACGTGCTGGTGTTCAGAAAGCCCAGGACAGCACCCGCGCAGGCAGCGCGTCTGGCCTGATCGGCGGGGCGGAATGTACCGGCGCTTCGCGGCTAAAGCCGCTCCTACAGGGTTTACGATTCGTAGGAGGGGCTTTAGCCGCGATCTGCCGCGAAGCGGCAGCAAACCGGACGGCGCGGTTTTTCAGATACACCGCGTATCGTTCATCGCCAGCAAGCTGGCTCCCACAGCACCTGTAGGAGTGAGCTTGCTCGCGATCTGCCGCGAAGCGGCAGCAAACGGACAGCGCGTTTTTTCAGATACACCGCGTATCGTTCATCGCCAGCAACCTGGCTCCCACGGCACCTGTAGGAGTGAGCTTGCTCGCGATCTGCCGCGAAGCGGCAGCAAACCGGACGGCGCGGTTTTTGAGATATACCGCGTAAACGCTTTATCGCCAGCAAGCTGGCTCCTACGGTCCCTGCAGCGGGTTTTCAGCCTTTCCACACCTGCGGGTTCACCAGGTCTCGCGGTCTGTCGCCCAGCAGCGCGGCGCGCAGGTTGTCGAAGGCGCGCTCGGCCATGGCTTCACGGGTTTCCGAGGTCGCCGATCCGATGTGGGGCAGGGTGAGGGCGTTCTTGAGCTGGAACAGCGGCGATTCGCTCAGCGGCTCTTTCTCGTAGACGTCCAGGCCCGCGCCGCGAATGGTGCCGTTCTGCAAGGCTTCGATCAGCGCCGGCTCGTCGACGATCGGACCGCGGGCGATGTTCACCAGGATCGCGCTGGGCTTCATCAACGACAGCTCGCGACGGCCGATCAGGTGCCGGGTCTTCTCGCTGAGCGGCACCACGAGGCAGACGAAATCCGCTTCGGCCAGCAATTGATCGAGGCTGCGGAACTGCGCGCCCAGTTCTTTTTCCAGTTCAGGCTTGTGGCTGTTGCCGCTGTACAGAATCGGCATGTTGAACCCCAGGCGGCCGCGTCGGGCGATGGCCGCGCCGATGTTGCCCATGCCCACGATTCCCAGCGTCTTGCCATGCACGTCGGTGCCGAAATGCGGCGCCTCGACACTGCGCTTCCACTCACCAGCCTTGGTCCAGGCGTCCAGCTCCGCGACCCGGCGGGCGCTGCTCATGATCAGCGAGAAGCCCAGGTCGGCGGTGCTTTCGGTCAGCACATCAGGGGTATTGGTGAGCATGATGCCGCGCTCGCTCAGATAGCCGACGTCGTAATTGTCGTAGCCCACGGAAATGCTGGAAACCACTTCCAGATTCTTCGCGCCGTCTAGCTGTTCGGCGCCCAGCTTGCGGCCGGAGCCGATCAGGCCGTGGGCCTGGGGCAGGGCCTCGTTGAACTGCGCGTTGATATCTCCGCGCTTGGGGTCCGGGACGACGACATTGAAATCCTGTGACAGACGTTCGGCCATCTCAGGGGACACACGGCTGAAGGCGAGTACGGTTTTTTTCATTGGGCAGTCACTCTCGAGCGGTTGATGAGTAGCACGCTATCATTCCTGCCCGGTGTTTGGCAGCCGAATTTCAATAGTTGTACGACGACACGTCAGATCTTCAGCACATGAAGGTGCAGATCGGCTTCGTCCGCCGCGAGGATTTCCGGCAGCGAGCCGCGCAGGTATTCCACCCAGGTCTTGATCTTGGCATCCAGGTACTGGCGGGACGGGTAGATAGCGTACAGGTTCAGTTCCTGCGACCGATACTCGGGCAGGACTCGCACCAGTGTGCCGTTGCGCAGGCCGTCGATAGCCGAGTAGATCGGCAGGATGCCGACACCCATGCCGCTGGAGATCGCGGTCTGCATGGCGTCCGCGGAATTGACCAGCAGTGGCGAGCTGGTGATGGTGACCATTTCCGGGCCTTCGGGCCCGTCGAACGCCCATTTCTCCAGAGGGAACACCGGGCTTACCAATCGCAGGCAGGCATGATTGAGCAACTCGGCGGGCTTTTGCGGCATGCCGAAGGTTTTCACGTACTCGGGCGAGGCACAGACGATGCTGTAGGTGATGCCCAGTCGCTGGGACACGAAGCCCGAATCCGGCAGCTCGCTGGCCAGCACGATGGAGACGTCATAACCCTCTTCGAGCAGGTCCGGTACCCGGTTGGTCATGGTCAGGTCGAAGGATACGTCCGGATGATTGCGCCGGTAACGGGCAATGGCATCGATTACGTAATGCTGGGCAACGCCGGGCATCGAGTGCACTTTGAGCTGGCCGGCGGGGCGAGCATGAGCGTCACTGGCTTCGGCTTCAGCTTCCTCGACCGCCGTCAGGATCTGCTCGCATCGCAACAGGTAACGCTTGCCGGCCTCGGTCAGGGCGATGCGGCGCGTGGTGCGGTTGAGGAGGCGGGTTTGCAAGTGGGCTTCAAGGTTCGAGACGGCGCGCGAGACGTTGGCGGTGGTGGTATCGAGTTGTGCGGCGGCTGCGGTGAAGCTGCCCGCTTGCGCCACGCAACTGAAGGCGCGCATGTTTTGCAGGGTGTCCATGGATATTTCTCTAGGGAGATATCAAATTGTGACATGAAGTTACTGATCCATGTCAGTCTACCCGTCGGATTATCACCGATCCTGTAATAAAGAATCACATTTATCCCCGCTTATCGCCGTGCAGGCCGCCCCCTAGAATCGCGCCATCCAAAGGTGCTCCATCTCCATTCGGGAACTTGCAGCTGTGCCGCGTCGCATCATCGCAGGGATCAGATCCCTCAGTGTTCTGGCTTTATCGTTTGTCATCAGCGGCTGTATCGGAACCCACGGAATTCAACCTCAAGGCAGCACATTGCCCGCGGACAGTCTGGCCGTGGACGAGGCCATCGCGCGCGCTGACGGGGATGCGGGCTGGCCGTCCGGTCAATGGTGGCGTGCCTACGCCGACCCTCAACTGGATCGTCTGATCGCGCTCGCCCTGCAAGGCAGCCCGAGTCTGGCCATTGCAGCGGCCCGTGTTCGCCAAGCGAAATCCCTGGCCGGCCTGGCCGAGTCGGCCGAGTCTGTTCAGGTCCAGGGAAGTGCCAGCCTGATGCGCCATGACTGGCCAACCGATCAATTCTACGGTCCGGGCGCGCTCGCCAATAGTCACACCTGGGACAACAATGCGGCCCTCGGCCTGAGCTACCCGCTGGATTTCTGGGATCAGGATCGTAACGCCACTGAACGCGCGCTTGACAGGGCGCATGCCAGCGCGGCCCAAGAACGGCAGGCGCAGCTGGAATTGCAGGAAAACATCGTCCGCGCTTATATCCAGCTGTCACTCGACTACGCGCAACGCGATATCGCCCAGGCCACGCTTGCTCAACAGACGCAACTGCTGGAGCTGGCCGAACGGCGCCTGAAAGGCGGCCTGGGAACGCACCTGGAGGTCAGTCAGGCCCAGAGTCTGTTGCCGGAAACCCATCGGCAGATTGATGCACTCGACGAGGCCATTGCGCTGGGTCGCAACCAGCTGGCGGCGCTCGCCGGCAAAGGGCCGGGCGAAGCCGTCGCGGCGCAGCGACCGACATTGTCACTGGAGGCTAAAATCGGCCTGCCTTCGAGATTGCCTGCGCAACTGCTGGGGCAACGGCCCGATGTAGTTGCCAGCCGCTGGGAAGTCGCCGCGCAGGCTCGCGGCATCGACGTCGCCCATGCCGGTTTCTATCCCAACGTTGACCTGACCGGCAGCCTGGGCTACATGGCCACCGGTGGCGGCATGCTGGAATTTCTCACCGGCAAGAAGCTGACCTACAAAGTCGGGCCGGCCATCAGCCTGCCGATTTTCGATGGCGGTCGGCTGCGCGCTGAACTGGGCGAGGCTTCGGCGGGCTATGACCTGGCGGTCGCGCAGTACAACCAGACGCTGGTCATGGCCCTCAAGAATGTTTCTGACCAGTTGATCCGTCGCGAGTCGATTGAAAAACAGCAGCAATTCGCGGCGCAGTCTGTCGCCGCAGCGCAGAAGACCTATGACATCGCGATGGTCGCTTATCGTCGTGGCCTGACCGATTACCTCAACGTGCTCAATGCCCAGACCCTGCTGTTTCGCCAGCAGCAGGTTCAGCAGCAGGTCGAAGCCGTGCGCCTGAGCGTCTACGCAGGTCTGGTCGTGGCGCTCGGCGGCGGCCTGGCGGCGGGCGACGACACGCCCGCGCCTGCGCAGATGCAGGCACCGAAAACCCCGGCGGTGCTGGACCGATGATGTCCGTCGTTCAACGCTTCATTGCCTTGCCCTGGCGACGTGAGTTCAACGGTTGGGCGCGCAGCGACGGCGTCACCTGGATCTATATCTTCAAGGTCCTGGTGGCGGCGTTCCTGACTTACTGGCTGGCGCTGCGCCTGGAGTTGCCGCAACCGCATACCGCGGTCATCACCGTGTTCATCGTGATGCAGCCGCAGAGCGGGCATGTGTTCGCCAAGAGCTTCTATCGCCTGCTCGGCACCCTGGCCGGGTCGGTGATGATGGTGACGCTCATGGCGCTGTTCGCACAGAACTCCGTGCCTTTTCTAGGCTGTCTCGCGCTATGGGTAGGCTTGTGTTCGGCCGGCGCTGCACGTTATCGCAACTTTCGCGCCTACGGCTTCGTGCTGGCCGGCTACACTGCGGCCATGACCGGTCTGCCGGCGCTCGCCCATCCGGAAGGCTCGTTCATGGCGGCGGTCTGGCGAGTGCTGGAGATTGCCCTGGGCATCATTTGCTCCACGGCCGTCACCGCGGCGATCCTGCCGCAGAGTTCGTCCGCCTCGATGCGCAATGCCCTATATCAGCGTTTTGGCGTGTTCGCCCGATTCGTCGTCGACGGACTGAATGGGCGTCATGATCAGACCGCGTTCGAAACCGGCAACGTGCGCTTCGTGGCCGAGGCCATCGGTCTGGAAGGGCTGCGCAGCGTCACGGTCTTCGAAGACCCACACATGCGCCGGCGCAACGGCCGCCTGAACCGCCTCAACAGCGAGTTCATGGCGATCACCACGCGCTTCAACGCGCTGCATCAGCTCCTCGACCGGCTGCGTGCCGAACGGGCCGACGCGTTGATCGAACGTATCGCACCGGGTATCGACGCTATCACCGAGCTGCTGGAAGCCTTCGCCGACCGCGCACTGACCGACCGGGACGCGCTGGCGCTGGTGAACCGGCTCGAAGCATTCAGGGCCGGCTTTCCGGCGACCGTGCGCAGCGCCCGGACCGAACTGGAGCGCAGCGGCCCCAGCGAGGCACAACTGCTGGACTTCCACACCGCCTATGAATTGCTCTACCGCTTCGTCGGCGATCTGCTCAGTTATGCGGAAACCCATGCCTCGCTTGCCGAGCACAACCATGTCCGGGAGATGTGGCGAGAATCTTTCGTGCCCCGTACCCACTGGCTGACCGCGCTGGCCGCCGGGGTTCGAGCGAGCTGCGTGGTCGGTCTGATGAGTGCTTACTGGGTGCTGACGGCCTGGCCCAGCGGCGCGACCATGACCCTGGCGTCCGCCGCGACGGTGGCACTGTCATCGACCACGCACAACCCGCGACGCCTTTCCTTTCAGATGGCATGCGGCACCTTGCTGGGCGCCATCGCCGGCTTCGTCGAAACCTTTTTTCTCTTTCCGCAAATCGACGGCTTTCCGCTGCTGTGCCTGCTGCTGACGCCGGTGTTCATGGTCGGCGCCTTTCTCGGCTCGCGCCCGCAGTGGTCGGGGTACGGACTGGGGCTGCTGATCTTTTTCAGCATCGGTTCGGTACCGGACAACCTGACGGTCTATAACCCGTATACCTTCATCAATGATTACATCGCCATGGTCATCGGCATGCTGCTGTGCGCGGCGGCCGGAGCGATCATTCTGCCGCCCAACAGCCGCTGGATGTGGCAGCGCATGGAAGACGAGCTGCGTCGTCAGGTGGTCTTCGCCATCAGCGCGCCGTTGAAGCGCCTGGGTTCCAGTTTCGAAAGTCAGACCCGCGACCTCATGCATCAGGCGTATGGCCTGGCGGTGGGTAAACCCTTGGTGCAGCGCCAGTTGCTGCGGTGGATGTTCGTGGTGCTGGAAATCGGTCACGCGGTGATCGAGCTGCGCAAGGAGCAGGCGGTGCTGCCAGTGCACCCCAGTTATGCGGAATACCGCTCGTGGCGCATTTCGATCCGGGTCATGGGGCGTGCGCTGATACGTCTGTTCATCCAGCCCGATGCCAGCAACCTGGAACGCTGCCTGAACGCCGTCGACAACGCCATCGAGCGTGTTCAGCGCACCGACGAACCCTTCGCTTCGCACTTCGACACCTCGGTACTGAGACGCGTGAAAAGTTACCTGCACTTCATCCGCAGTTCGCTGCTGGACCCGCAATCACCGCTGGCGGCCTGCGCCCCCGAGCGTTTTTCGAAAGGAGGCGCCGATGCCGCGTGAAATCGCTTTCCACGGCCTGTACATGCCCAGCATGACGCTGATGTTCCTGGTTGCCGGCGTACTGGCGTGGGCACTGGACCGACTGCTGTCAGGGCTGGACCTGTATCGCTTCTTCTGGCATCCGGCGCTGCTGCGTCTGAGCCTGTTCGTCTGTCTGTTCGGCGCGCTGGCGCTGCCCCTCTATCGTTGACCCGGTTCGAGACCCTCGATGAAGAAGCTGTTCAGTTTCATAGCCACCCTGTTGGTCCTGGCCGTCGCCATCTTGATCGGCAGGGCCTTGTGGGTGCACTACATGGATACGCCCTGGACCCGTGACGGGCGGGTGCGCGCCGATATCGTCAACGTCGCTGCGGACGTGTCGGGCACTGTCGTGGATGTGCCGGTGCGGGATAACCAGCGAGTGAAGAGGGGCGATCTGCTGATGCAGATCGATCCGGAGCACTATCAACTGGCGGTCAAGCAGGCCCAGGCGCTGGTAGCGTCGCGCAAGGCCACCTGGGAGATGCGCAAGCTCAACGCCCGGCGCCGCGCTGACATGGACGAACTGGTCATTTCGGCGGAAAACCGGGACGACGCCAGCAACATCGCTTCATCGGCGCTGGCCGACTACCAGCTCGCCCAGGCGCAACTGCAAGCAGCCGAGCTGAAACTGGCGCGCACTCGTGTGCTGGCGTCGGTCGACGGCTATGTCACCAACCTCAATGTGCACCGTGGCGACTACGCGAGGATCGGCGAGGCGAAAATGGCGGTGGTCGACATGAACTCCTTCTGGGTCTACGGCTTTTTCGAAGAGACCAAACTGCCCCACGTGCACGTCGGCGACGCGGCGCAGATGCAGCTGATGAGCGGCGAGGTGCTGACCGGTCAGGTCGAAAGCATCGCTCGCGGCATCTACGACCGCGACAACCCCGAGAGCCGCGAACTGGTCGCCGACGTCAACCCGACCTTCAACTGGGTACGCCTGGCCCAACGCGTGCCGGTCCGCATCCACCTCGACCCGGTACCCGACGGCGTGCTGCTGGCGGCGGGGATTACCTGCACCGTGATCGTCCAGCCGGCAGATTGATCGCCAGCCAAATCGCGTTGTTTTCGTCGCGAGCAAGCTCCCTCCCACAAAGCGCGCACGACCCGTGGGAGGGAGCTTGCTCGCGACAGGTACGATGTGGTCTGTGCGAGCGATGCAGGTCACAACGACGCATTCAACCCGAACCGCTTGCTCAGCCCCTTGTCCAACAACCCCTTGGGCAACCACCTTGCCAAGAACGGCATAATCCGCGAACCATTGCCCAGGCGCAGCAGGCGAGGCGGGTTGGCCTGTTGCGCAGCCTTCAACAGATCGCGGGCGAAATCGCTGGCCGGCGTCGGCTTGTCCTGGGAGGCCCTGGCCCGCGCACGAATGCCTTCCCGTACCGGCCACCAGGGGCTTTGCTCGCTGATCAGATGTTCGGCCTGTTGAGTCGCATGTTTCGCGAAGCTCGACGCAATGGCGCCCGGCTGGACTTCCATCAGCTGGATGCCAAAGGGCGCCAGCTCCAGACGCAGCGCATCGCTCAAGGCATGAACAGCGGCCTTGGAGGCGCAATAGGCACCCGCGAACGGCGTGACCAAAACGCCCGACACGCTGCCGATATTGATCACCAGCCCCTTGTTGCGACGCAGCGACGGAAACAGCGCGCGGGTGACGCCGACGATCGAAAACACATTGGTTTCGAACTGACGCTGCATCGCCTCGACGCCGCCATCGAGCAACGGCCCCATCGCGCCGTAACCCGCGTTGTTGATGAGCACGTCCAGGCCGCCATGTTCCAGCGCGGCGGCCAGTTGTTCGAGGGCGTCGGCGTCGTTCACATCCAGCTGAACCGCGATGAAGCCGGCCGCGCTCAGGTCTGCCACGTCTTCGGCGCGGCGAGCCGTGGCCCAGACTTCATAACCGGTGGCTTTGAACGCATCGGCCAGGGCGCGGCCGATGCCGCTGGAACATCCGGTGATAAGCGCGATGGGCATGGGAAAAGTCCTTGGAGTCAGTCGGAAAAATTGCCTTGCAAATGTTCGGCACGGAATTCCAGCGTCTCCGGGCGGTAGCCGCTGCGCAGCGCGGGCAGGGGAATGCAGTCCTGCCATTGCGCCTGCGCCTGGAGGGCGCCGGGTCCGCGATAGCGAGCGGAAGTGTAGGTGTTGTCGGCCAGATTCACCGTGTCGCCCGGCGCATAGGCCGCGATTCGCCAACGCAGGTCGTGCAGTGGCACCGAATTGGTATTGGTGATCTGCACCCGCAACGGCCGATCGGCCGGGCATTGTTGCGGCGCATGGCTCAAGACGATATCGAGCCGCTCCAGTTGACGCGCTTCACGGCTGTCCTGCCAGACCACCACGGCCGCGACGATACCCAGGCCGACAACCGCCGCCAGCGACACCGGCAAGGCTTTGGCCGGATAGCGCAGCAGCAGAATCAGCCAGGTCAGGATAAGCAGCACGCCGATGATCATGAGTTGCTTCCCGTCGAAAAGAGCGACCATCGTACCGAAAAGGCAGGGCGGCTTGCCAACGACCCTGCCTTTCTGAGCATTGTCGAAAGGGTCGGGTGTCCATCATGAGGCTGCAAATAAAAAACCTCGCCCCCTTTTTGCGGATGGGGTACGCAAAAAGGGGGCGAGGTTGCCTTGCTGCTGTCGCGGGTGGAGTCAGACCGGCGATCAGCGTGCGATGGTTTGCGTCTTCACGCCCACGTCCACGTTGTCGGAACGGCCGTAGATATCTTCGAAACGCTCGATATCGTCTTCGCCCAGGTAGCTGCCGGACTGCACTTCGATGATTTCCAGCGGGATCTTGCCTGGGTTCTTCAGACGGTGCACCGAGGCGATCGGGATGTAGGTCGACTGGTTTTCAGTCAGCAGGAACACGTTCTCGTCGCAGGTGACCTGGGCTGTGCCGGATACCACGATCCAGTGTTCGGCGCGGTGGTGATGCATTTGCAGCGACAGGCAGGCGCCCGGCTTGACCGAAATGCGCTTGACCTGGAAGCGGCCACCCATGTCGACCGAGTCGTAGGAACCCCATGGACGATAGACTTCAAGGTGGTTCTGGGTTTCAGTACGGCCTTGCTCGTTGAGCGTGTTGACCATCTGCTTGACGCCCTGAACCTTGTCCTTGTGGGCGATCATCATGGCGTCCTTGGTTTCGACCACAACGATGTTGTCCAGACCGATCACCGACACCAGCTTGCCGTTGCCGTGGATCATGCAGTTGCGGCTGTCCTGAACGACCACGTCGCCCTTGGTGACGTTGCCGTTGGCGTCCTTCTCGTGGACGTCCCACAGCGACGACCAGCAGCCGACATCGCTCCAGCCGGCCGACAGCGGCACGACGCAGGCGCGCTGGGTCTTTTCCATCACCGCGTAGTCGATGGAGTTGTCCGGGCACTGAGCGAAGGTGGCGGCGTCGATTTCGATGGCATCGCCATCTTCAACGCTGCGTTCCAGGGTCAGCATGCAGGTGTCGTAGATGTCCGGATCGTGTTTTTTCAGCTCTTCCAGGAAGCGGCTGGCACGGAACAGGAACATGCCGCTGTTCCAGAAGTAGCCACCGGCCTCGACGAATTCCGCAGCGCGAACTTCATCGGGTTTTTCGACGAATTGCGACACGCGGCTGACGCCTTCGGGCAGCAGTGCGTCGGCGGTGGATTTGATGTAGCCATAACCGGTTTCCGGCTTGCTGGCCGGAACGCCGAACAGCACCATCTCGCCGCGCTCGGCGGCCACGGTCGCCAGGGCGAGGGCACGTTGCAGGGCTTTCTGGTCTTCGATCACGTGGTCGGCCGGCATGACCAGCATCAGACCGTCATTGCCGTCGTTGACCAGTTTCATGGCGGTCAGGGCCACGGCCGGCGCAGTGTTGCGACCGAACGGCTCCATCAGGATCGCCTGGGTTTCCAGCTTGAGCGCCGCCAGCTGTTCGCTGACGATGAAGCGGTGTTCCTTGTTGCAGACCACGATCGGCTGCTGCATGCCCTCAAAGACCAGACGTTCGAGGGTCTGCTGGAAGAGGGTGTGTTCGCCGGTCAGTGCCAGGAACTGTTTAGGGAATTGTTTGCGGGAAAGCGGCCAGAGTCGCGAGCCGCTACCGCCTGACAGGATTACTGGGATCATTGCATTTCTCCGATAGCGTTCAATAAGGGCTGTACGTCGTTCTGTCGTTTCTTTCTCTTTCTTGTCCTGCATCGGCCGGCCCGTGGCGACTGCCCGGGCCGGCCGATTCAATCCTTAGCGCGTCTCGACCGGTGGCTTGACCCACACTGGCGACAGGCTGCTGCCGCTGCCGGTGACATAGAGCACCGCGGCTTCACCGCGCTCCAGCGCGACCGGCTTGACGTCGGTGACCTTCTTGTCGCCGTCGAACAGCGCCAGGCTCACCTTGACCGGGTTGATTTCACGCTCGCCGGTGCCTTTGGCGGCCACGGCCTTGACCACGTCGGTCTTGCCGTCGGCGGTCTTCAGGGTCAGCGATTTGTCGGTCAGGTTCTGTACGCGAACCAGAGACTTCTGCTTGTTGCGGAACGGCGGCTCTTCCACCAGTTGCGGCTTGCCGCCGGCGTGGTTGACGAGGGTGTAGTAGTGATCGCCCGCCAGTTTCACCGGCACGCTCTGGCTGCCCAGCTTGGCGGTGTAGTCGCCCTGAGGCATGAAGCTGAAGGCGGTGCTGCCCAGCGGGGCGACTTCGTTCATGTTGGTGTTGCCGACGCTGGCGCTGATTTCCGCGTTCGAGGCGTTGTATACACGCACGAAGGTGGAGCCTTTCGGCGCGGTCGGGCCGTACAGCGCCGAATCGCCGGCGAAGGCTTGCAGGGACATCAGGCCCAGGCCGGCAGCCATGGCGCAGGTTTTGAACAGGCGGTTTTTAGCCAGACGATTTGGAGTTTTCTGTAAGGTCATGACGGCAGTCCTCTCAGTTTTGCGCCCGATTGGGCGACTCGGATTGTTTGGCGTTCAGTGCCAGGTTTTCTTGGGTATCACGCGACTTCTTCAGCTCTGCGATCCACTGGGGATCGAACTCACCGAGGTCGTTGTGAGCGGGCAGATAACGTTCAGGGAATTCCCAGATCACTACTTGTGGCGCGGAGTTCTTGAACGCATCGGTTTGCAGGTACTTGAGCATCGGCAGGATCGGGCCATGGCCGTCTTCGGCGTAATTGACCACGTCACTGCGCAGTGCCTGTTTCAGCGCACCGACGAAGTTCCAGTTGGGGTTGGCGCTGTAGCTGGTGCCCACCAGGCCGACCGCCACTTCGCTGTCGGCGAACAACGCGTCGTCGCCGGCCGCTGCGCTTTCGGCCAGATCGGTGCTGCGTTTCTGCAGTTCGTCAGGCTTGGGCAGCAGGTTGCTGAACAGCGGGTCCAGCGGCAGGAAGTTGGTCAGGTCGCCCTTGTACGCTTCAGTGCTCACCGGCTGGGTCACGAACTGCTCGGGCTCGCCTTGCAGCGGCGCCTTGTCAGCGATGGTCAGGCTCAGTTGCTGTGCGGCAACCTCGGCGCCCATCGGCGTCCAGTGGGTGTCGGTGCGCAGGAACACCTGACCTTTCTGCTTGGCCGCTTGCAGCGGCGCGAGCAGGTCAGGCGCGACGATCCCGGCCTTGGCAACCTCGGCGTGGAATTGCTGGTACAGGTCCACGTGCAGGCTGGCCGGCTGGTTGTCGCCGATGTGCTCGGGATACAAGCGGGTCTTGGCGGGAACGATCGCCAGCACCAGCTTGCTGCCCTTGGCTTCGATGGCATCGCGAACGCCACGGATCAGCGCCAGGTTGTCGGCTTCGTTCTGCTCGGCGTTGACCACAGCATCGAACTCTTCATCCGTGAACAGCCACTGATCCTTGCCCAGTACCACGCCGGGACGGCCTTCGTTGAACAGTTTGTAGTCCAGCGCTGCCCAGAGGTTGGTGCCCAGGCGCTTGATCGGGAACTCGTCGTCGTAATGCGTTTCCGCCGCCTTGGTCCACTTGCCGTCGAGCACGGTGGTCTCGGCCGAGGTGGAGAAGTTGGCGAAGCTGCGCAGCGACCAGATCCCCAGCACCAGCAACAGGCCCATGAAGAGCGCGATGTAGAGGATTCGTAATGAACGGGTCATGTCAGTCTCCTCAGAACTGGAAGTAGAGGAACGGCGAGAAGCTCTGCGCCGAAAGTTTCAGGATCGAGGCCACGAACAGCAGCAGAATTAGCGCGCGCATCGCATAGCGCGGCCAGTCGGCGGTCCAGTAGGCGGGCTGCACCTGCGCCTCGGCGCCCACGGTGTAGCCAGGCAGATGCAGGCTGCCGGGGTTGTCGCCGGGGACTGCCTTGATGGTGCCGGGCTGAGCGGTCGCCGGACCGTCGGCCTTGGCGTTCTTGCCGTCATCGCGGTTCTGGTAGAAGTCGCGCAGACCGAAGAAAGCCAGGGTGGCGTAGGCCACTACCAGCGTCGCAACCTGCAGGCCGGTGAGGCTGGCGCGGTTGAGTTCCGACAGCTGCCAGTCGCCGAAGCTGAACATCGCGCCGTACATGCGGGTAGCCACATGCATGTTTTCAGCGCGGAAGATGACCCAGCCGATGACCACCAGCAGGAAGGTCAGCGCCCAACGGATCGGGTTGAAGTGATAAGGCTTGGTGTTGATGCCCAGCGCTTTCTCGATCGCCAGCCACATGCCGTGCCAGGCACCCCAGATGATGTAGGTGACGTTGGCGCCGTGCCACAGGCCGCCCAGCAGCATGGTCAGGAACAGGTTGCGATAGGTCGCGAACTTGCTGCCACGGTTGCCGCCCAGGGTGATGTACAGGTAGTCACGCAGCCAAGTGGAGAGGCTGATGTGCCAGCGACGCCAGAACTCGGTGATCGACTGGCTGATGTAGGGCTGCTTGAAGTTTTCCATGAAGCGGAAACCCATCATCAGACCCAGGCCGATCGCCATGTCGCTGTAGCCGGAGAAGTCGAAGTACAGCTGCGCGGTGTACGCCAGCGCTCCCAGCCAGGCATCGCCGGTGGTCGGGTTCTGCAGCGCGAAGCAGTGATCGGCAACCACCGCCAGGGTATCGGCGATGAACACTTTCTTGATGAAGCCCTGCATGAAGCGCGTGCAGCCTTCGGAGAACTTGTCCAGCGTGTGGGTGCGGTTGTTGAACTGGTCGGCCAGGTCACGGAAACGCAGCACGGGACCCGCGATCAGGTGCGGGAAGATCGCTACGAACGCCGCGAAGTCGATCAGGTTGCGGGTCGCCGGGGTGTCGCCGCGGTACACGTCGATGATGTAGCTGATGGACTCGAACACATAGAACGAGATACCGATCGGCAACAGCACGTGGGTCAGGATGAACGGCTCCAGGCCCATGGATGTCATCATCGCGTTGATGCTGTCCACACCGAAGTTGGCGTACTTGAAGTAGCCCAGGATGCACAGGTCGACCGCCACGCCTAGCAGCAGCCAGCGCTGCGCGGGTTTGGTCCTGACGCCGGCGGCACCGATCTTGAGACCGATCCAGTAGTTCCAGACGGTCACGCCGATGAACAGCGCCAGGAAGTCCACACGCCACCAGGCGTAGAAGATGTAACTGGCGATCAGCAACAGCAAGTTGCGATAGCGTTGTCCGCTCAAGTAGTACAAGCCGAGAAAGATCGGCAGGAACAAGAACAGGAACACGTTGGATGAGAAAACCATCCTTATCTCTCCGTAGGTCCAGCATCCAAGGGCTCAAAGCCCCCCCAAACCCCCCGTGAACATCCGGGGGGATAAATCCAATCAGCCAGTTCCTGTAGGAGCGGCTTTAGCCGCGAAGAAGTCGGCACATCCACAACAGCTGCGGTGGCCAGAACATCGTTTCGCGGATAAATCCGCTCCTACGGGGAACGCGGTTTATCAAGAACCGTGCTTGTCGCCCTTTTCATGCTCCGGGTCGTAGACACGGGTCAGGTCACCACCCAGGCGGAATGTCTTGAACGGCTGCTTTTCATGCTTCTGTTCCAGGACATCCGGGCTGCACGCGTAAAGCGAGCAGTAGGGTTCGAGCCAGGCGTATTTCGGATCTTTCTTCAGATCTTCCATGTCCTGTTTCTGCCCGCCGCGTTTCGCGAACTCGTCAGGATCCTCGACGCCCGCCAGCACACGGTCGGCCAGGCGCTTGAGCGCGGCGTTGTTTTCCTGACGCAGATCCACGCCATTGGCCTGGGCGAAACTGGCGATCATCGCCAGGGGCGGCAGGGCATAGTTGTGGTACGCGAGGGCGCGCTGACGACGCTTGATTTCGTTGGGCAGGAAGCCGTCCTTGTCCACCTGATTGGCGGCGACCTTGAATTCCTTCACCGCCCAGTCGAACAGGTCACGGCGATCGGTCGCGACGGCCGTGGCCATCACCGACCAGGCTGCCCAGTACGAATGGTTGTTCACTTTTTCCAGCGGCAGATTGCTCCAGTCGCTGACCACTTGATCACCCAGCTTGCTGAACCAGCTCTCTATGACCTGGGCTTCCTGCTGACGGTTCGCCAGAGGACGCGAGTCCGAGAACTTCAGGCGCAGATAGGCCGAGGCCATGCTGCCCAGCGCCCACTTGCGCATGGATTTGCCGGTGTGGTTGAACTCGGTGGACTCCAGCGCATCGGCCCTGGCCCAGGTGGTCAGCATGTTCAGTGCGCAGTCGAGCTGCTCCTGACGACCGTCGCGCATGTACTGCATGACCACTTTGCTGATGCCGCGCTCAAGGGTGGTGATGTCCTTGGTTGCGTCGCGAAACGCCTTTTCCGATTCTTCGTTGAGTGTGGCGCGAGCCTTGTCCGAACCTTCGTACTTGCTGCGAAACACCAGCTTGTCGGTATACGGCTTGGGGATGGCTTCGCACTTGAAGTCATGGTCGCCGGTCTTCATCTTTTCGATCGGCGCGTCATAACCTTTCGGTGGAATCAGGGGCGCGGCCGCGGATGCGCCTGCCGACCAGGCCATCGAGGACAGGATCGCCATCGACAGCAGGGCAGGGCGGATCAGTTTAGGAGTCTGCATCGGTCACCTCATAGTCCGGCTTGAGCGGTATGTTGAGTAGCGCGCGGGAGCACGTTGCGCTTGCATACTTTGGCTTCGACTTTCTGTGGTTCGGTGCCGGCTTCCGGTCCCTGGATTTCCAGCGCCAGCAATTGCTGGTCGGCCCAGTCTTCATCGGTACGCAACTGGAAGGCGAAGCGCCCGTCGGTGTCGGCGGTGTTGGGCTTCTCGATCTTCAGGTCTTCGTGACGGCCGTTCATGTACCAGAGGCGCGCCTGAAGGGTTTTCACCGAGGTGTCGGCGAAACGGATGTCGATCTGGTTGTCACCGTTGCGAATATCCTTGATGCCGTTCCGGCCGTTGACCAGCACTTCGTTGTTGCCAGACTTCAGGGTGGTGCTGGCGCTCAGGACCGCCGGCTTGCCTTCGCAGCCGTTGCCATCGAGCAGGGCCATCATTTGGCGATAAATGGTTTCCTGGTCCAGGCGGTACAGCGGCGAGAACTCCCAGATCAGGATCTTCGGCGGACGCTGCTGGAAGTCTTCGCTGCCCAGGTACTGGATCATCGAACCTTCCAGGCCACCGCCCGGGAAGGCGACGTTCATGACATCGGCGCTCAGGTACTCCTGAAGGAAGCCGCCGAAGTTGTAGTTCTTGCCGCTGTGGCTGGTACCCACCAGGGTGATTTCCGGGTTGCCGGAATCACCGAACAGATCGCCGTCGGCTGCTTCACCCTTGGGCTCGGTGCTGAACTGATCCATGTACTGGATGGCATAACTGGTGCCGCACAGCTGGCCGGCCATGTTGTGCAGGGTGCCGGTCTTGCCCATGCGCCCGGAGATCTTGCTTTCGAACTCGCGCTTGGGAATGTCGGCGTAGCCCGGGATCTTCTTCACGGTTTCGGCCACGATCTTCGCCGTGCGCTGAGCGCCGTAAGGGGTCCAGTGCTGGTCACCGCGGAAGTAGAAATCGTGCGCCTGCTGTTCGTTGGTCAGCGGCGACAGGTCCGGCACCCAGTAGCCCATCTTGCTGAACCGGCCGAGCATGGCCTGATAGTTCTTCAGCGCCGTGTCGTAGTTGAACGCGTTGCGTTCGGCCGGCAGCAGTTTGTTGCGATCCACCAGGCCGCGGGTTGGCTGGTAGACCACCACCAACTCCACGCCCTTGCGCTTGAAGGCGTCGTGCAGCTGCTGCATGCGGCGGTAACCGGCCGGTGTGGTGTCGAACTCGGTGCGCAGGTCTTCCTTGGTACGGAACAGCCAGTCACCCTCGGCCTGCACCAGCGTGGTGAAGTTCTGCTGATAGCGGGTGGTGTAGTTGCGCGCGTCATGTGCCGCCGGGCACAGGCTGCAGCACGGCTCGGCGGTGAAGGTTGGAGCCTGCGAATCGTCGGCACGCGCCGCGCCGGCGGCTGCCATGAGCGCGGCGGTCAGGCCCGAGAGGCTCAACAATTTGATCAGGTGTGCGTGCATAGAAATACCTTTTCTCATTTCCGCAGCTCGTTCTGGCTTTCGACGGGGTCGATCAATACGGCTTTTTGCTGGCGGACCAGCAGGTCGAGGATTTCATCCTGGCGATCGCCCAGTACGCCGTTGAAGCTGATGCCCGACGTTTTTGTCGGCGATAGCATGGCAACGCGATACAGCTCGACGCTGAGCGGCGAATCGATGGACAGCGGACCCGAACCGTTGCTGGTCAGCTCGCCGCCGACCACGATCAATGACACCTGGGCATCGAACGGGTCGAGCTGGATGTCGCGGTCGGTATCGGTCAGGTCCTTGATGTGGCCGTAGACGCCCATCAGGCCGTTGCCGACGGCGACGTTTTCGTAGAGCTTGATATTCACGCTGTTACGCACGCGGATACCGTGGCGCTGGTTGGCAATGACGCGATTGCCCCACAGCAGGTTGTTGGCGCTCTCGTACAAGGTGATGCCGTCGGTGTGGTTCTGGTAGATCTCGTTGTAGGCGACGATGTTGTTGACGCTGTTACGGTCCAGCACCACGCCGGACAACTTGTTGTTGTGGCTCTTGTTGCGAAAGATGAAGCTGTTGTCGACCTCGCGGGAAATGATGATCCCGTGCTTCTTCTTGGTGCCGTACACATCGTTCTCGGCAATGATCAGACCGTGGGAACGGTCGTGCGGGTCGATGCCGTAGACGATGTTGTCGCGGTAGGTGTTGCCCTTGACCACGAAGTCGCGGGTTTCGTAGCAGTAGAAGCCGTACCAGAAATCCGAGAACTCAGAGTCGATGATCCAGCCGGTCGGCTCGGGGCGCTTGAGCACCTTGGCGGTGTTGGGCGTGTACTGAGAAATACTGATGCCGTACGACTTGCTCTGGTCGTAGCCCATGCTCGCCATCTTGCTGTTGGCGATCCAGGTTTCCGAGCCGCCCCAGGTCAGGATGAACGGGCGGAATTCATCGGGCTTGCGGAAGGTCGCCAGGCTGTTGCGCGACTCGCTCCAGGCATCAACGCGCGTGTGAGTGATCAGCATCTTGCCTTCGCTGACCAGAAACGAGCCCTTTTCCTGCGACAGGCGCAGCTCCTTAGTGCGCTTGTCGATCTCGAAGATGCCGGTTTCCTTGACCAGGATCGGCAGCCGCGCGACGAACACACCTGGCGAAACCTCTTCCAGATACTGCTTGGGCACTTTCTTCGCGATGTCCTGCAGGCTCGCGTAGCCGTCGGAGATCATGATGGCCTGCGGGATGCCACGCTGACGCGCGACCCACTCGGCCATCTTGTTGTCGCCACCGATGAATTCCTTCAGGCCGGTTTCTTCCATCATCCGCGCAACCACGACTTTGCCCGGCTTGCTGCGCTCGATCTTTTTCAGCGCAGCTTCGGCGGTGTAGCCGCTCAGGTCGGGAAGGACGGGCTTTTCCATGTGCAGCGGTTCGACGGGCGCGCTGCTGACGGTATAGCTCTTGGCCTGTTGCAGTTCCTTGACCACGCCGTTCGCCGGATCGACCGCCACCGGGGCGTTGGCCAACGCGGCGGTGCTGACCAGCAGGGTGCTGCCCAGGACTGCGCTTGCGAGCAGGGACAGCGTGCGCGGACGCGTATGGCTTGTATGACTGTTCATCTTTCGCACTCCTTGGGCGGTTCGCATCAGAAGCGCCAGATGACGTCGACGATGGCGCGGTGCATGTAGCTGTCCACGTCACCGCGGTAGGCATCGCCAGGCTTGAACACGCCCGCGCGCAGACGGATCAGCGCCGAGGGTTCATCGAACGACTGGCTCACCGAGGCCGGCAGCAGGCCGCCCTTGAAGTACTTGGTGACCACCAGATCCATCTCCTGACCCAGGTCCTTGCGGCCGTCGTTCTCCAACGGCAGCGAAGAGAAAGTGCCGACCGGATCTTCGAGCGACGGGTTGATGCCGGCGTTGCCGATACGCGCATCGCCATCGACACGACGGAACTTGTGGTAGATCAGCGAGGCGTCGTATTCGTCGTTCATCTGCCAGGACGCGAACAGCGAGCCGCTTTCCACGTTGGCCATCTCGGCCTGGAACGCCTCACCGAAGCGGTGAACCCGCGAGCGGGTGCCGGTCCAGTTGGAGCGGTTGCTTTCCAGACCGTTCTGGACGTAATCCTTGCTGGCGCGGGAGTAGGCGGCGCCCACTTGCCACTGCGGGTCGAGGCGGAAACGCACGCCCAGATCGGTGGCCCAGCCATTCAGACTCCGGCTGGTCTTGTCGCCAGCGATGTAGCGCTCGCTGGTCGGGTCGTAGCTGACGCCCAGCTCGTCACGATCGCCGGTCAGCCAGGTCAGGCTGCCCCAGTAATTGATGTCGTGGGTGTTGCGGCGGTTGTAGGCGTCGCTGTCCACCTGCAGACCGACCCAGGTCAGGTCGCCATTGGCGGTCTTGTCCAGATCGTCCAGCACTTCGCCGTTGTGCTTGAGCTTGCCGTCGTCCTGGCTGTGGTGCAGGCGGATACCGGCCCAGTGGCCTGGTGTCCATTGATAGCTGGCCGAGCCGAACAGATGCAGACGGTCTTCATCCTCCGCGGACAGCTCGGTCAGGTCGGTGCGGTATTCGCTGAAGCGCTCTGCCGCGCCGAGTTCGGCACGCAGCAAGGTGGTGTCGAAGGTCCAGTTGATCGCTTCGATGTTCACGTCGTGCCACTGACCGTCGTCGTTGCGCAGGCGCTGGCGACCGACCTTGAGGATTTCGCCGGGATACGGAGTGAAACCGCTGTAACCGATCCAGAATTCACGCAAAGCCAGGTAGCTCTTGTCGACTTCGCGCTCGCTGGCGTTGCCGCGGGAAACCTGAGTGCCGCTTTCACCATCGCTGTTGGTGATGTTCTGTTCCAGCGGGTCGGTCTGGATGGTGTCGGTGGCGGTGACCACCTGACCCATCGCGTAACCGCTCCAGTTGCCGCGTTCGCCATACACCCACGGACGCAGGTCCAGACCGATGCCGTTCACGTCGCCGCCCGAGCGGGTGCCCAGGTCACGGTCGTCTTCGGCCTGCGCGGTAATCTTCACTTCCAGACCGAAGTTCTGTTCTTCGGTCAAGGCGGCCAGCGTCGGGCAGGCCCAGAGCAGCGAGAAGCCCAGGCCCATGCCGGCGGCCATCAAGGGGTTCAACTTCATAGTGCTTCCTCACCGTCTTTTTCTTCTTGTAGGGACTGCATCACCAACGCGTTCTGATTGGCGGTAGCTCCCCGGACTTTTTGCTCGCGGGCCAGCAGGTCCTTGGCGACGGCGAGTTTTTCAGGCGGCAGTTGTGCGTTGAGGGTTTGCGCAAGCTCGACGGCCTGCGGGGTTTCGTTGGCAAGCGCCAGCTGGCTGAAGACCCAGGCGTTGACCGGGTCGGGCTTGGTGCCCTTGCCCTGGGAGAACAGCTGAGCCATGGCGAAGTCGGCGCTGTTCTGGCCGCCGCGAGCGGCGATCAGCAGCTCGTCCACCGCCTTTTGCGGATAGACCTGGCCGAGGTAGCCGCGACGGTAGATCTGGCCCAGGTAGTAGTGGGCGGAAATCTCGGTCGGCGCGGCGCGCTTGAGATGCTCCTCGGCTTTCTTGGCGTCCGGGATGACCCACTTGCCTTCGTAGTAGAGCTTGCCCAGCAGCAGCTCGGCGCGGGGTTGATCCGCGGCGCGGCCGTTGTCCAGGTACTCCATCATCTTGTCGACGTCGCCCAGTTCCGGGAAGTCGTAGAGCAGCTTGGCCAGTGTGACCCATGAAACCGGATAGCCGGGCGCGATGCCTTCGAGCAGTTGCTGGGCGGTCTTCGGATCGGGTGTACCGATCTGCGCGTCGCCGAGCACCCGCGCGACGCTGTCGACACGCTGGGCGTTGACGCGACCCGACGCATGCGCGCTCTTGAGCTGTTCGATCAGAGCAGCCTGCTGTTCGGTCTGGCCGCGCTTCTGATAGACCGTGGCCAGCTCGACGTAACAGATGTCGGTGGACGTCAGCGCCTGCTTGCAGATGCTTTCCACCTGATCCAGATGCTGGTCGTAAGTACCCTGAGTGTGGTACAGCAGCACCTGGGCCAGACCTGCTTCCGGGTAGCCTTGCGCGCGCCACTGATCGATCTTCTGCTGCGCGTTCACTTCAGGGAAGCTGTGCGGGTATTGCAGATACAGCATCGCCAGCGGCACCAGGGTCCCGGACTCGCCGTTGGCGAAGGCCTGCTTGAGCAGCGCCTCCGCTTCATGGCGCTCGGCGTCGGTGGCGTCTGGCTTGGCGGCCAGCAGACGACCCAGGCGCGACTGCGCGCGTGGCGAGGTCTTGGCAGCTTCGCGATAGGTCGCTTCCGCTTCCTTGAGTTCAGCGGGATTGCCGGTCGCGACTTTGATGTCGGCCAGGCCGACCTGTGCATCGCTGTAGCCCAGATCCGCCAATTGCCGATAATTCTGCTCGGCCAATGCAGTGTCGCCGTTTTTCAGCGCTTCATTGGCCAGGCGTTGATCGGGCAGGCCGGCACAGCCGCTCAGGCCGATCGCGACAGCGAGGCTCAGTAGCGTGGGGGTCGACAGGCGTCGTAGTGGGCTGGTCATGATTACAGACCCGCGGCCGTGGCTTTGTCGATCAGCCAGTTCATGGACGGGCCACGATCGCTGACGACTTCGACCGGACGGCCGGCCAGGGCGCTGCTCAGGCTTTCGTCAGGCTTGATCTGAACGCGGATGTCGGTCGCCAGATCGGTTTCGCTCAGGTTGCTGCTGCTGACGATTTCGCCGGTGCGGGTACGGTCTTCGCCGGCGACCTGGAAGCTGACGCGGGTGCCTGGCTTGACGTCGTTGAACTGGCGATAGGTGAAGCGGGCTTCGACGGTAGCCGGAGCGTTGCGTGGAACCAGCTGGAACACGACCTGGCCCTTGGAAGCGAACTGACCGTCCGCAACCAGTTGACGAGCGACAACGCAGTCGCACGGGCTGGTCATGGTGCCGCTCATCTGCTTGCCATACAGTTCTTCGATCTTGGCCGGTTGCAGGTCTTCACCGGTCAGGCTGCCCTTGAGCATTTCCAGCATGCTGGTGTTGAAGGAGGCCAGCGGCGCGCCCTTGGCGGCTTCGCCGTTTACCTGCACCAGGCTCTGCACGGTGCCTTCACGAGGCATGGTTACATCCATGCTCGGCACCGACACCAGGCCGGCCGAAGCGTGGCTGACGAAATACAGGCCGTAGACGGTCTTGAAGATGAAACCGAACGCGGCCAGACCGACCAGGAAGATCCCCAGGCTGAACGCCACCGCGCGAATACGGCCAGCGGTGCTCATGCCGCCGTCGCTGCCCTTGGTCTTGCGCGCCTTGGTGAAATTGTCGCGCTGCAAGGTCGCGAGCACTTCGCCCAGGGTGACGATGTCACCGGACAGGTGCGAGGTGATCAGGTGGCGCAGGGTGGCGATGTCCTGGGCGTCCAGATTCTGGAACTGGCAGCCGATGCGACCGGTGCTCGTGTCGATGGAGCGGATCTGCAGTTCCACGTCCATCGCCAGGCCAAGGTTGTCGATCAGGAACTGCAGGCGGCCCTTGGTCACCTCGCCGACTTTCAGGCGGCGATAGTCGGGAGCGACGAAGCTCAGGCCGCCGGCCGACAGGTCTTCGATCCGCACCAGCGGCGCGTCCGGCTCATCCAGCAGGCGCAGCTTGGCCGGGATCTTGACCCGTGCGTGCTGACGCTGAGCTTCGGATTCATGGACGACGTTCACGTTCTTCACGGCTGTATTCATGGCTATATTTCCTGTTTGATTCGATTTAATCCGTTGGCCCGGTCAAACCATCGTCAGCAGCACTGCGACGAAGATGGTGCCAGCCGAGAAAGTCATGGTCCGGGACGACCAGGTATTGAACCAGCCTTGAAAACTGGCCAGATCGCGGCTGAGTTTGGTGTCCTGGCGCGTCCAGGACTGGCGGTCGAGACGGAAGAACACGTAGATCTTCATCAGGGCGCCGACGATCTGGTTGTAATAGAGGATCACCGGGTAGGCAGGCCCGATCCTGTGTCCCGAGCAGGACAGCAACAGCGTCAGGATCAGACGGGTCATGCCGATCCACAGCAGGTACATCAGGATGAATGCGCCGCCGTATTTGAAGCTGGCGATGATGGCGACGGTCAGGCCCAGGATCGATGTCCACATCGATACGCGCTGGTCGAACAGCACGATGCTGGTGAACACACCGAGGCGGCGAATGCCCAGACCCAGCGCGCGGGAGTTCTGGCGCAGGTTGTTGCCGTACCAGCGGTACATCAGCTTGCGGCTGGCCTTGAAGAAGCTCTTCTCGGGCGGGTGCTCCACGGTGTTGATCGCCGCATCAGGCACGTAGAAGGTGTCGTAGCCCAGGCGCATCAGGCTGAACCAGCTGGACTTGTCGTCGCCGGTCAGGAAGCGGAAGGTGCCCAGGCGCCAGTGTTTGAGCGAATCGCTCTCCACGTCGGCGATGAACTCAGGGTCGGTGACCACGGTGGCGCGGAACACTGACATCCGGCCGGTCATGGTCAACACGCGCTTGGACAGGGCCATCGAGCACATGTTGATGTGGCGCTGGGCGAAACGCAGCTTGTGCCATTCGCTCATGATGTAGCCGCCGCGTACTTCGCAGAACTCGTTGGTGGTCAGGCCGCCGACGTTGTCGAACAGGTGGAACCACGGCACGGTCTTGCGCACCACGCCCTCGTTGAGCACGGTGTCGCCGTCGATCACCGCGACCACTGCGCGGTCGTCTGGCAGGTGGCGGGAGATGGCGCGGAAGCCGTAGGCCAGGCCATCGCGCTTGCCGGTGCCCGGGATTCGCACGAAGTCGAGGGTGACGCGGTCCGGCGGGTTCATGCGTGCCCAGAGGCTCTTGACCAGCAACTCATCGGACATTTCCACCAGCGAGCAGACCACGGTGGTCGGCAGGCCGCAATCGATCGCTTCGCGAATCACCGAGCTGTACACCTGAGCGGTGGTCAGCGCTTCGATACGAAAGCTGGTGACCATCAGGAACACGTGCGAAGGGTTCGCGGCGTCGCCCAGCTTGCGAACCTTGCGGCGCAGGCGAGGGTAAACGATGTACAGAAAGATCATCCCGCGCACGAAGTGCGTGATGCCCATCGAATAGCGCCAGATACCCACGGCGCCAATCAGGAAAATGAAGTTCTTCGACTGAGAGTCGAAGATACTGGTGGGCAGCAAAGAGGCCAGGCCCATCAACAGAGTCAGATAAAACAGCCATCCGGCGGCCTCTAGAAGGCCGTGCTTTAGCCTTTGCATAGATCGGTATCCCAAGGTCAGTTGCAAGCCTCAAGCCCCAAGCCTCAGGCAAATGCCTGGGGCCTGTGGCCTGATGCTTGGCGCTTGTGGCTTGCGGCTGATTTACCAGCAGATCCCTTCGGCCTGGCCGCTTTCGCCGGTGGTCTTGGACATGAAGCCCACCAGGTCGACAACGTGCTTGCCCGCCGGGGTCTGGTCGGCCAGAGCGCGGAAACGCTCGTCGCGGTTACCCAGGATGATGACGTCGGAGTTGTTGATGACCGCGTCGAAGTCGGAATTCAGCAGCGAGGAAACGTGCGGAATCTTCGATTCGATGTAGTCCTTGTTCGCGCCGTGAACGCGAGCGTATTCGACGTTGGCATCGTAGATGCTCAGGTCGAAACCCTTGCCGATCAGCATTTCGGCCAGCTCGACCAGCGGGCTTTCACGCAGGTCGTCGGTACCGGCCTTGAAGCTCAGACCCAGCAGGGCGACCTTGCGGGTGTCGTGCGCGGCGACGATGTCGAACGCGTTCTGTACCTGGGACACGTTGCTGCGCATCAGGGAGTTGAGCAGTGGCGCTTCCACGTCCAGGCTGCCTGCGCGGTAGGTCAGAGCACGCACGTCTTTTGGCAGGCATGAGCCGCCGAAAGCGAAACCAGGGCGCATGTAGTACTGGGACAGGTTCAGTTGCTTGTCCTGGCAGACCACTTCCATGACTTCACGACCGTCCACGCCGCAGGCCTTGGCGATGTTGCCGATTTCGTTGGCGAAGGTCACCTTGGTGGCGTGCCATACGTTGCAGGTGTACTTGATCATCTCGGCAACGGCGATGTCCTTGCGGATGATCGGCGCGTCCAGTTCTTCGTACAGCGATTGCAGAACGTCGCCGGACGCCTTGTCGAATTCGCCGATCACGGTCATCGGTGGATGATCGTAGTCTTTGATCGCGGTGCTTTCGCGCAGGAACTCAGGGTTCACGGCGACGCCGAAGTCGACGCCGGCTTTCTTGCCCGAGCAGTCTTCCAGGATCGGGATTACCACGTTGGCGACGGTGCCCGGCAGTACGGTGCTGCGCACGACGATGGTGTGGCGCGAAGTCTTGTCACGCAGCACGTAACCGATTTCGCGGCATACGCCTTCAATGAAATCGAGTTCCAGGTCGCCGTTCTTCTTGCTTGGAGTGCCGACGCAGATCATCGAAACGTCAGTGGCGCGAATGGCTTCGGAGAAGTCGGTGGTGCCGCGCAGTTTGCCGTTGCGAATACCCTGAGCCAGCAGTTCTTCCAGGCCTGGCTCGACGATAGGCGACTTGCCGTTATTGATAAGGTCGATCTTTGTGCTGGAGATATCTACACCAACGACATCGTGACCACGTGCAGAAAGGCAACCGGCGCAGACTGCACCGACATAACCCAAACCAAAGATGCTGATACGCATCGTACTCTCCTCGATTTCACGCCAAAGTTGGCTGGATATAAATTTTTGCCAGCAGATATCACACGTCAGTGACTGCGGGCTTATAAAGTCCACATAACTAACGCAGGCATATTTAATAAGTGAGTGCGCAATAAGAGAGGCGAACTCAAAGGCACTGAGTGCAAGCGGCAAGTCACCATTCCCTGCTGGGAAAGGCCCTGCTCTTTCGGATGTGGTTGACCCACTCCTTTAGGGCGATACCTGAACGCCGGGCATGAAGACGCAGGGGCTAGAGCCTTGCATGTTCAGCTCGTGTCCTCTTCGATACACCGTTCCGGGGCTTGGCCTGGCTACCTTATTCAACGGAATGTCGTAAGTTTCACTCGGTACCTACAGCCTTGATCGAATGATCAAACTACGCGTGGGTAACTTCCCTTTAACCCGTCCCCTTGTAAGTGATCTCTTACAAGGTTGCCGAGAATTGTTACGGGATGTAGGAGCGTAAGCGTTGGTGTTTAGTTCCGGGCCGTTCGTCCTGATTTTGAGATTCAGTCGTATCAGGACGGTTACAGGCCATAGTTGCAGGATGATGGCATTGCAGCTTCTAATGCTTGATTTTCGGGGGGTTGCGGCTCTTGTATACGAAAGTGCCACTACTCGGCACAGGTGCATCATTGATCGCAAAAATATTTGTTATTTTTTCGAGAAAATTGACGGCGCTGGAAAGAGGACAATTTTTCGACGTTTATCTGGCGTCATGTTTATGGCATTCGTGCAGTTTTGCACGAAAAAAAGCGCGGTTTCGGGTACCCGCGCTTGAGGGTGTTTACTGCTGTTCGGGGGTATCGCGCAAAAAGACCAGCTTTGTTGCGGTCGACTGTTCGGCACTGTAGCGGTAACCCTGAGCATCGAATGCCTTGAGCTGTTCGGGATTTTCGATGCGTTCGGAAATCACGAAGCGGCTCATCATGCCCCGGGCTTTCTTGGCGTAGAAACTGATGATCTTGTACTGGCCGTTTTTCAGGTCCTTGAACTCGGTATCGATCACCTGAGCATTGAGCGCGGAGCGTTTGACCGCCGAGAAGTATTCGGTCGACGCCAGGTTCAGCAGCAGATCGTCGCCCTGATCGGCAAGCGCCTGATTCAGCCATTCGCTGATACGGGTTCCCCAGAATGCATACAGATCCTTGCCGCGGGCATTGGGCAGGCGGGTGCCCATTTCCAGGCGGTAGGGCTGCATCAGGTCCAGAGGGCGCAACAGGCCATAGAGACCGGACAGCATGCGCAGATGATCCTGGGCGTAGTCCAGTTGGGCCTCGCTCAGGGTTTCGGCATCCAGGCCGGTATAAACGTCGCCCTTGAACGCGAGCACGGCCTGTTTGGCGTTATCCAGGGTAAACGCCGGGGTCCAGCTGCCGAAGCGCGCGGCATTGAGACCGGCCAGCTTGTCGGACAGATGCATCAGCTCGCTGATTTGCGCAGGCGTCAGCTCACGAAGCTGGGCGATCAACTCCTGGGAGTGGTCCAGATATTGCGGCTGGGTGTAGCGCGCGGTGGTCGGCGGCGTCTCGAAATCGAGGGTCTTTGCCGGAGAAATCACCATCAGCATAAGTCGTCTCCTTTAATGAGCGAGCGATTCTAGGGGCTGACGGCGTGCGACTCCAGCTATGGCGGCGATAGACCCGTCTCGAACGCAGGACCTGATTCGCAGATCGGCTATAGTGCGGGCCGACGTGATGTGGCGTGCTGGACAGAAAAAAGGAGAGGGTAGTGGGGTTGCGGATTGTTCTTGCAGTGTGCGCGGGTTTGTTGGCGGTAAACGTACAGGCGGCGCCGCCGGCCATCGCCACGCTCGATCGCAGCGTGTGGCCCGAGCGTCTGGAAACGCCGGCGCTGTTCGATGTGGCTTCCCGCGCGGAAATCCTGGCGTTCGCCCACGCCCTGTCGCTCAGTGAGAAACTCGATGAAGAGGGGCTGAAGCGCCGTCTGGGCCTGCGCTACGTCAATCTCTCTTCGCTGAACGTGATCCGCCAGCGCCTGTGGCGTCGCTTGCTGGAAAATTATCAGAGCGCGCAGAAGAGCTGCGGCGAGGACGCCAACTTCTGTGTCCTCGTCGAGGACATGGACCAGTTGCGCCAGCGCGCCGAGGAGTACACGGTCTCCGGCGAATCCTTCTATGCCGGATGGGCCCAACCGAGTGCGATCTTTCACGAACGCTATCTCAACGAGCTGCTCTACCTGGCCGCCCTGTTCCCCCAGACCAGCAGCGAGATTGAGCGCTATAACTCCGATGAAATGAGCGGCGACGAGATGCCCGATCGCACCTTCAAGCTCAACTTCGAGGGCGGGCCGAGCCCCGCGAACGGTGGCACCGACTGGCTGGCAGACTTCATGCGCCAGCAGAAAATGACCGCCACCTTCTTCGTCCTGGGCAAGAACCTGCAGGAGCGGCTGCAAGGCGCCGCGCCCGGCAGTGTGCAGGCGCTGTACCGCCAGCAATGCGTCGGCCTCCAGGGCTGGGAACATCGTTCGCACAGCCAGTGGGTCGGCTGGCAGGACTCGGTGCAGCGCACCTTGAGCCTGGTCGAGGGGGCACTGCCGGACAATTACGTTCCCTTATTCCGCCCACCCTATGGCCACCGCCGCGCCGACAGCGGCGAGTTCTTCCGGGCGCAAAATCTGCGAGTGTCGCTGTGGAACATCGACGCCAAGGATGACAATCCTCGCCTGACCGCTGAGCAGGTCAGCGACCGGGTGGTCACCCTCATGCTGCTTTGGCGGCGCGGCACGGTGGTCTTTCATGACACGGTCAACAAGGCGCAGTCGGCGTTGCCGTTGCTGCTCGCCAATACCTGGCAAAGCGAACTGGTCTGGGACGATTGTCGCAATCTCTACGAAGAACCGGCGCCTGAACCTGTCGCTGAGCCCGAGCCCGAGCCCGAAGTCGAAGCACCGACCGAGCCCGCCGAAGAAGCTGTCGACCCGGCCGAGCCTGTCGAATCGTCGCCCGCAAGCCCACCCGCGCCCGAGCCTGAATCCGCGCCGCAGCCAGCTCCCGGCAGTGAAGAAGTGACCGAGCCAGTATCCGAAGAAGAGAGCCGGCGAGTGCCGGTGGAGAGCTCGGGGCAAGTGCCCGAGGAATGAAGAACCGCCGTTTCGCTTGCAAAAAGACGGCGGCTGACTCCGGACTGTAAACGCGCTGCGAACGTCCGCCAAGCGCTATTCGTCAACCTGTGAAATAAACTTCAAAAAACTGTCAAAGAGCTTTTTCCTGTCATCCCTTTTGCTGTATTACGAAGACAGACCGCCGAAACCTGCAACACAGGTGGCGTCATTCAAGACCCACCTTGAGCAACATCTTCCCTGCCTGAAGGGAAGACCCCGGCGGCCTTTCCGTGGCGCAGCGTGTAGCGGTTCTGCGTCACCTGGCTTCTGAAAAGGTGAGCGAGTATGGATGATCACGGACGCACCCCTTCCACCAACCAGCCTATCCTTTACGTGCTCGATACCAACGTATTGATCCATGATCCAAACGCACTGCTGAATTTCGAAGAACACCGCGTCGCCATTCCCATGACCGTTCTGGAGGAACTGGACAAACTCAAGGACGGCAAACATACCGTCGCCGCCGAATGCCGTCAGGCCATCCGGCTGATCGACAAGACGCTGGGCGAAGCGTCACCCGAGGAAGTCGAGAAGGGCGTACCGATAGACCGCGGCACCGGCGTGCTCAAGGGGTTTCTGTCGATCCTGATGAGCAAGCGCGAGGAACCCAAAAGCCTGCTGCCCGAACACCTGAACGACAACATCATCATCAACCAACTGATCGATCTGCATGAGCGCAACAAGGACCTGCGCGTCGTGCTGGTGACCAAAGACATCAACATGCGCCTCAAGGCCCGCGCCTGCGGGATCGCCGCCGAGGACTACAGCACTGACCAACTGGTCGACGACGTTTCGTTGCTGTCGCGTGGCTACCATGAGGTGCCCGGTTCGTTCTGGGATCGGGTCAGCAAGGTCGAGACCCGTCAGGACCGCGGCCGGACCTGGCACCGGGTCCAGCTTTCGGAAATGTTGCCGGCCGTGCATATGAACGAGTTCATCATTGACGAGCAGGGTTTCGTCGGCTGGATCAAAGGCGTGCGCAACGATGAACTACTGATTCTGGACATGCATCAGGAGCCTTTGCTGCATCAGGAAGCCTGGGGCCTCAAGCCACGCGACATCTACCAGGGCCTGGCGCTGTTCGCGCTGCTCGACCCGGACATTCATCTGGTCAACCTGTCGGGCGCGGCAGGCTCGGGCAAGACCATTCTGGCGTTGGCAGCGGCCATCGAGCAGACCATGGTCACCAAGCGTTACCGGCGCATCATCGCCACCCGCAGCGTACAGGGGCTGGATCAGGAAATCGGCTTTCTGCCGGGTACCGAAGCCGAGAAGATGGAGCCCTGGCTGGGGGCGATCACCGACAACCTCGAAGCCTTGCACATGGATGATGAAAACACGCATGGCAGCGTCGATTACATCCTCAGCAAAGTGCCGTTGCAGTTCAAATCCCTCAACTACATCCGGGGCCGCAGCTTCCAGCAGAGTCTGATCCTGATCGACGAATGCCAGAACCTGACGCCGCACCAGATCAAAACCATCATCACCCGCGCCGGCGCGGGCTCCAAAGTGGTCTGCCTGGGTAACCTGGCGCAGATCGACACCCCTTACCTGTCGGCCACCAGTTCCGGCCTGACCTACCTGACGGAGCGTTTCAAGGACTTCCCCAACGGCGTGCACATCACCCTGCAAGGCGTGCCGCGTTCCATCCTGGCTGAATATGCGGAGAGTCATCTCTAACCAATGCCTTCGCGGATAAATCCGCTCCTACGGTTTTGTAGGAGCGCATTTATCCGCGAAGCGCCGGCACATCCGACAAAGATGTGTCGGCCTTACCACCGCCTTCGCGGACAAGTCCGCTCCTACGGGTTTACAATCCCCGCTCCTGTCCAGGAGTCATCCCGTGCTTACACATCTCGATTCTCAAGGTCGCGCCAATATGGTCGACGTCACCGATAAAGCCGTGACGTCCCGAGAGGCTGTGGCCCAGGCGCGGGTGCGCATGTTGCCCGCGACGCTGCAAATGATCGTCAGTGGTGGTCATCCCAAGGGCGATGTATTCGCCGTAGCGCGAATTGCCGGCATCCAGGCGGCGAAGAAAACCAGCGATCTGATTCCGCTGTGTCATCCGCTGATGCTGACCAGCGTGAAGGTCGAGCTCAGTGCCGAAGGTGAGGACGCCGTCCTGATCTTGGCACGTTGCAAGCTTGCCGGGCAGACGGGCGTGGAGATGGAAGCGCTGACTGCCGCCAGTGTCGCCGCGCTGACCATCTACGACATGTGCAAGGCCGTGGATCGCGGCATGGTCATCGAGTCTGTGCAGTTGCTGGAAAAACTCGGCGGCAAGAGTGGTCACTTCGTCGCCCAGCCCGTGGAGTCGGCACGATGAGCGTGCAGGTTCAGTATTTCGCCCGTTACCGGGAAGCCCTCGGGCTGGACGGCGAGCGTGTCGAGGGCTCGTTTCCTACACTCGATGCGTTGCGTCAGCACTTGTTGCAGCGTGGCGAGCAATGGCAGGTGCTGGCTGAGCAGAGCCTGATGTGCGCGCGCAATCAGGAACTGTGTTCGCTGGATGAACTCCTGGAAGACGGCGATGAGGTCGCCTTCTTCCCGACCGTGACCGGAGGTTGACCATGGCTGTTCGCGTCCAGGCCGAGGCCTTCAACCCTGGCGACGAGGTCAACGCCCTGCACGCTGCCAACGTGGGCATCGGCGCGGTGGTGAGCTTTGTGGGGTATGTCCGGGACTTCAACGATGGACGGGAAGTGTCGGGGATGTTTCTGGAGCATTATCCGGGGATGACCGAAAAAGCCTTGCAGAAGATCGTGGCCGAAGCCGAACAACGCTGGCCTTTGCTACGCCTGGAAGTCCTGCACCGGGTCGGTGCGCTGGAACCGGGCGAGCCGATCGTATTCGTCGGCGTAGCCAGCGCGCATCGTCAGGCGTCGTTCGAAGCCTGCGATTTCGTCATGGATTACCTCAAGACCCGCGCCCCGTTCTGGAAGCGCGAAAATACGTCCGAAGGCCCGCGTTGGGTCGAAGGTCGCGAGAGCGATCATGCGGCGGCGAAGCGTTGGTAGAGCAAGTGAACCGAACCGCCATCGTTATCGCCATCGCCAGCAAGCTGGCTCCTACAAGCGTAGGAGCCAGCTTGCTGGCGATGCTGACGCCTACTGGGTACGCTTACGCTCCACCGCCCGCAACAACTCGGTCGGCGGCATTTCGCAGCTGATCTTGCGGCCGAGTTTTTCTTCGATGGCCGGTAACTGGTAGGAATCGTCCTCGCCGGCGAAGCTGATCGACACGCCCTCGGCGCCAGCGCGGCCGGTCCGGCCGATGCGGTGCACGTAATCGTCCGGCACTTCGGGCAGCGTGAAATTGATCACATGGCTGATGCCGTCGATATGGATGCCGCGGCCCGCTACGTCGGTGGCGACCAGCACCCGGATCTTGCCCTCGCGAAAGCCTTCCAGGGTCTTGATGCGCTTGTGCTGCGGCACGTCGCCCGAGAGCTGCGCGGCATTCACGCCGTCGCGCACCAGGCGCTCTTCGATCCGGCGCACTTCGTCCTTGCGGTTGGCAAAGACCATCACTCGCTCCCAGCCGTTGTCGTTCACCAGGTTGTACAGCAGCTTGTACTTGTCCGCCGCCGCGACGGCGTAGACATGCTGCTCGACATTGGCGTTGGCGACGGTCTCGGCCTCGATCTCGACGATCGCCGGGTCCGTGGTCCACTGCTTGGCGAGGTTCATCACGTCATCGGTGAAGGTCGCGGAGAACAGCAGCGTCTGGCGCTCGCCCTTGTGCGGCGTCTGGCGAATGATCTGACGCACCTGCGGGATGAAGCCCATGTCCAGCATGCGGTCGGCTTCGTCCAGCACCATGACTTCGACCATATCCAGGTGCACTTCGCCGCGCTGGTTGAAGTCCAGCAGACGGCCCGGGGTGGCGACCAGGATGTCGCAGTGACGGGCTTCGAGCTGCTTGAGCTGCTTGTCGAAGTCCATGCCGCCGACGAAGGTCATGACGTTCAGATCGGTGTATTTGGTCAGCGCCTCAGCGTCTTTGGCGATCTGTACCACCAGCTCGCGGGTCGGCGCGATGATTAATGCACGCGGCTCGCCCATGTAACGTTCCCGCGGCGGAGGCGTCTGGGTCAGCTGGGTGATGATGGAAATCAGGAACGCGGCGGTCTTGCCGGTGCCGGTCTGGGCGCGACCGATGGCGTCTTTGCCCTTGAGGGTATAACCCAGCACTCCGGCCTGGATCGGCGTGCAGTAGGGAAAGCCCAGGTCGTGGATGGCGTGCATCAGCTCGGGCGCAAGGTCGAAATCGTGGAAGCGGGTTTTGCCTTCCATCGGCTCGACGACAAAATCCTCGATCTTCCACGGTGCGACCACAGGCTTGGCGGGGCGCTCCCGACGGGGTCGTTCGACTTTGGGTTTCTCGGTACGCGGCGCTGGGGCCGGGGCGGGTTCAGGCGTTTGCGAATCGGCAGGCCGCGCGACTTTCGCGACCGATTCCGGCGCGGCCGCGATCGGTGCGGCGGGGGCGGGGACTGCCTGGCTCGGCGCGGGCTGCCCAGCCTCGCTTTTACCGAACATCTTTTTAAGTGCTTTAAGCACGGTCATCTCGTCAATTGGTTAAGGAATGTACGCCGAGCAGTGTAAAGCAAGAACCGTGCGCGGCGTAGTGCCGAGCGCCGAAGCGCGCCACGGCGCGTTACCGCAGGCGCTCGGAAAGCCAGGCCCTGATGTCGGCGATTTCCTGCGGTAACACTTGGTGTCCCATTGGGTATTCCTGCCAATGCGCGGTGACACCGACCTGCTTGAGGTGCTCGTAGGCTGCGCGCCCCATGGCCGCGTGAACCACTTCGTCGTTGTAGCCGTGCAGGCAGTACGCCGGGATGCGTTGCTGGCTGGCGGACAGCACCATCTGCTTGTTGAAGGTGGGCGCGTAGGTCGAGAGCGCCAGCACACCGCCCAACGGACCTTCCCAACGCAGATAAGCGGTGTGCAGCACCACCGCTCCGCCTTGCGAGAAGCCCGCCAGGAATATTCTCGCCGGATCGATGCCGCTGTCGCGCTGCTGTTCGATGAGGCGCAGCACCTGTTGCGCCGACGCTTCCATCTGTTCGTGGTCGATGGCCCGCGCCGAGGCGCTCATGGTCTTGATGTCGTACCAGCTCGGCATCTGGTACCCGTTATTGATCGTTACCGCCTGGGTCGGCGCCTGTGGCAGTACGAAGCGCGTGGAACGTAGCGATTCCTGCAGCGCTTCGGCGACCGGGAGAAAGTCGTAACGGTCCGCGCCCAGGCCGTGCAGCCAGATGACGCAGGCATCGACGGCGTCGACGGGTTCGAGAATCAGCGGATCGGTCATGGGTGCTCCAAAGTTGTGCGATAGGCGCTTTTTTAGCGCATTAATACGGTGCGTGCCTTGTTCAAATCTGAACGAAGATGTCGCAAGGCTGCAAGTTTAGCTCTTGTGCTCCGGCTAGTTCGACATTGCCACCATGGTGGTACGGGCTTTGCTATGAATCGACTGGAGTCTAAGCGCGCACCTCGACCGGTAACACTATCAGGCTACACCGGTAATGGTCGAAAAGCGGCACGGGAGTCCAGGCGTCAGGGATTCGCGGCACGATTCACCGCATACCGTTTCGGTCTGTGGAAATCATCGGGCTTTGATTCAGGGTTCTGCAATGCGGATGAACGTTCACGACGGGTTAACCCGCGCTTCATCCGCCAGGCTCGACGACGCATTGACCCAAAAACAAGCCAGCACGGGTCGACGATGCCTCACAAGGGTGCGGCGTGATCAAGGTTCGCAAACAACAAAGAGCAATCTGGAGGTTTGAATGAAGATGTTGAAATCTACCCTGGCCGTAGTCACAGCCGTCGCAGCGCTCGGTGTCGCCGGGGCTGCCAACGCAGGTGCTACCCTCGACGCCGTTCAGAAGAAAGGCTTTGTCCAGTGCGGCGTCAGCGACGGCCTGCCAGGGTTCTCCGTTCCGGATGCCAGCGGCAAGATCACCGGTATCGACGCCGACGTGTGCCGCGCCATTGCCGCCGCCGTTTTCGGTGACGCCAACAAGGTGAAGTTCAGCCAGCTCAACGCCAAGGAGCGTTTCACCGCTCTGCAATCGGGTGAAGTCGACGTGCTGTCGCGCAACACCACCTGGACCAGCTCTCGCGACGCAGGCATGGGCCTGGTGTTCGCCGGCGTGACCTACTACGACGGCATCGGCTTTCTGGTGAACAACAAGCTGGGCGTCAAGAGCGCCAAGGAACTGGACGGCGCGACCGTGTGCATCCAGGCCGGTACCACCACTGAGCTGAACGTGTCCGACTACTTCCGCTCCAACGGCATGAAGTACACCCCGATCACCTTCGACACCTCCGACGAAAGCGCCAAGTCGCTGGAAGGCGGCCGTTGCGACGTGCTGACGTCCGACCAGTCGCAGCTGTACGCACAGCGCAGCAAGCTGGCCAAGCCTGAAGACTACGTCGTTCTGCCGGAAGTGATCTCCAAGGAACCACTGGGCCCGGTCGTGCGTAAAGGCGACGAAGAGTGGTTCTCCATCGTCAAGTGGACCCTGTTCGCCATGCTCAACGCGGAAGAGGCCAAGGTCACTTCCAAGAACGTCGAAGCCGAAGCCAAATCGACCAAGAACCCTGATGTGGCCCGTATGCTCGGCGCCGATGGCGCTTACGGCGCTGATCTGAAACTGCCGAAGGACTGGGTCGTACAGATCGTCAAGCAGGTCGGCAACTACGGTGAAATGTTCGAACGCAACCTGGGCGAGTCGACCCCGCTGAAAATCAAGCGTGGTCAGAACGCACTGTGGAACGCAGGCGGCATCCAGTACGCACCACCTATTCGCTGATTGACCCGACGCCCGACAGCCCTGACCGGCTGTCGGGCGTCGTTCTGTTTCATTTTCCCTGGGGCACTTCATGGAAAAGCAAATCGTCGCACCCAAGCAAGCGCTCTCGTTGAGCGATCCGAAAGTGCGCGCGTGGTTATTTCAGATCATTACCGTCGTGGCAGTGGTCTCCGTCGGCTGGTTCATGTTCGACAATGTACAGACCAACCTTGAACACCGGGGCATCACCTCGGGCTTCGGTTTTCTCGAACGCAGTGCCGGATTCGGTATTGCTCAGCACCTGATCGATTACACCGAATCGGACAGCTATGCGCGGGTGTTCGTCATCGGCCTGCTCAATACGCTGCTGGTATCGTTCATCGGCATCATCCTGGCCACCATTCTGGGCTTTATCATCGGTGTCGCGCGTCTCTCGCCCAACTGGATGATCAACAAGCTGGCAACGGTCTATGTGGAAGTCTTCCGCAACATTCCGCCGTTGCTGCAGATCCTGTTCTGGTACACCGCCGTGTTCCTCACCCTGCCGGGTCCGCGTCAGGCGCATGGCTTCTTCGATATGTTCTTCGTCAGCAGCCGTGGCCTGAACATGCCGAGCGCGGTGCCGGCCGAAGGCGCCTGGCCGTTCGTGATCAGTATCGTGCTTGCCATTGTGGCTGTCGTGCTGATGGTCCGCTGGGCCAACAAGCGTTTCGAGGCGACCGGCGAGCCATTCCACAAGTTCTGGGTCGGCCTTGCCCTGCTGCTGGTCATTCCAGGCCTGTGCATGCTGGTGTTCGGCGCGCCCGTGCACTGGGAAATGCCTGAACTGCGCGGCTTCAACTTCGTTGGCGGCTGGGTACTGATTCCCGAGCTGGTCTCGCTGACCCTGGCCTTGACGGTCTACACCGCGGCGTTCATCGCCGAAATCGTGCGTTCGGGCATCAAGTCGGTCAGCCACGGCCAGACCGAAGCGGCGCGCTCCCTGGGCCTGCGCCCTGGTCCGACGCTGCGCAAAGTGATCATCCCGCAGGCGCTGCGAGTGATCATCCCGCCGCTGACCAGCCAGTACCTGAACCTGGTGAAAAACTCTTCGCTGGCGGCCGCCATCGGCTATCCGGAGATGGTGTCGCTGTTCGCCGGCACGGTGCTCAACCAGACAGGTCAGGCGATCGAAGTCATCGCCATCACCATGAGCGTCTACCTGGCGATCAGTATCAGCATTTCCATGCTGATGAACTGGTACAACAAGCGCATTGCGCTGATCGAGCGGTGAGGACACGCGCATGACAACCCATACTTTCAAACCCGACATGCCGCCGCCGAACAAAGTGTTCGGCCCGGTGGCCTGGATGCGACAGAACCTGTTCTCCAGCTGGATCAACACACTGCTGACACTGGTGTCGCTGTACCTGGTGTACCTGATCGTGCCGCCGATCATCAGCTGGGCACTGCTCGACGCCAACTGGATCGGCAGCACCCGCGCCGACTGCACCAAGGAAGGCGCCTGCTGGGTGTTCATCCAGCAGCGTTTCGGCCAGTTCATGTACGGCTATTTCCCCAATGAGCTGCGCTGGCGGGTCGACCTGACGGCACTGCTGGCGATCGTCGGCGCCGCGCCGCTGTTCATCTCCGGGTTTCCGCGCAAGGCGTTCTATGCGATCGGCTTCCTGGTGATCTATCCGATCGTCGCTTTCTACCTGCTGCACGGCGGCGCGTTCGGTCTGACCACCGTGCCCACCAGCCAGTGGGGCGGTCTGATGCTGACCCTGGTGATCGCCACCGTGGGCATCGCCGGCGCTCTGCCGCTGGGCATTCTGCTTGCGCTGGGTCGTCGCTCCAGCATGCCGGCGGTGCGCGTGGTCTGCGTGACCTTCATCGAGTTCTGGCGCGGCGTGCCGTTGATCACGGTGCTGTTCATGTCGTCGGTGATGCTGCCGCTGTTCATGCCCGAAGGGATGAACTTCGACAAGCTGCTGCGCGCCCTGATCGGCGTGATCCTGTTCCAGTCGGCGTATATCGCCGAGGTGGTGCGGGGCGGTATGCAGGCGATTCCCAAGGGGCAGTACGAAGCGGCCGCCGCGATGGGCCTGGGTTACTGGCGCGCCATGGGCCTGGTCATTCTGCCGCAGGCCTTGAAGCTGGTGATCCCCGGCATCGTCAACACCTTTATCGCCCTGTTCAAGGACACCAGTCTGGTGATCATCATCGGTCTGTTCGACCTGCTCAACAGCGTCAAGCAAGCCACCGCCGACCCTTCGTGGCTGGGCATGGCGACCGAAGGCTACGTATTCGCGGCCCTGGTGTTCTGGATTTTCTGTTTCGGCATGTCCCGCTACTCCATGCATCTGGAGCGCAAGCTGGACACAGGCCACAAGCGTTAGGAGTTTTGTGATGAGTGAAGCTATCAGTAAGCCCCTGGGCGCAGAAGGCATGATCCGCATGGAGGGCGTCCACAAGTGGTACGGCCAGTTCCACGTGCTCAAGGACATCAACCTGAACGTACGCCAGGGTGAGCGTATCGTGCTGTGCGGTCCGTCCGGCTCGGGCAAGTCGACCACCATTCGCTGCCTGAACCGTCTGGAAGAACACCAGCAGGGCCGGATCATCGTCGACGGCACCGAACTGACCTCCGACCTGC
>NZ_JBAJGT010000011.1:0-166331 GCF_036706555.1 Pseudomonas sp. JDS28PS106
GAACAGGCCGCGCCGAACGACTTCTTCGACAACCCACAGAGTGACCGGACCAGGCTGTTCCTGAGCCAGATCATTCATTAAGCCTGGGGCCGCTTTGCGGCCCTATCGCCAGCAAGCTGGCTCCTACAGCCCGTAGGAGCCACCTTGGTGGCGATCCGTCCTGGTGGCGATTTTCCGCTCAACTCACCTTAACACCAGCAACCGGTACACCCCGGCCTCGCTCTCGATGCCGTGGGTATCGTGGGTGAATCCGGGAAACGAAGCGTCGAACGACTCCAGCGCGGTCAGGTATCCGAGCAGCGGACCGTCCGCCGGGCCGGCGTTCTCACCCGGCATCAACAACGGGATTCCAGGCGGGTAGGGGACGATACCGGTGGCGACGATGCGCCCCGCGGCTTCGGCAAGGGTGACCAGCTCAACCTCGTTCCTGACCAGTTTTTCATAGGCTTCCACCGGGCTGAATTCGGCTTCGGGCAACAGGCCGAAAGCCCTGGCCATGGTGGCCGTGGTCCGGTGTTTCTTCATCGCCGCAAAGATCTCTTCCGCCAGATCCTTGAGCCCCATGCCCGCATATCGTTGCTGATTGGCCGTCAGCAGATCCGGCAGGCACAGCTCCAGTTCCAGGTTCTGATCGTAGTCGCGCTTGAAGTCGAGCAGGGCATTGACCAGCGTACCCCACTTGCCTTTGGTGATGCCGATGGAAAACAGGAACAGGATGGTGAAGTCAGTGGTTTTCTCCACGACGATGCCCTGATGGCTCAAGTAGGCACTTAGCACGCAGGCCGGGATACCGAAATCCAGCAGTTCGCCGTCGTCGCCCATGCCCGGGCTGAGTACCGAAACCTTGATCGGATCGAGCATGCAGTAGCCGTCTTCGATATCACCGAAGCCATGCCAGACTTCATTGGGATGCAGTACCCAGCAGTCCGGATCGCTTTTCAGCAACACCGGATCTGCCTCATGGAACGGGACTTGCCCGCCCTCGACCCGGACCGTCGGTGGCTGCCAGCAGGAGAAGAACCAGTCGTCCTGCCCCGGCATTTCGCTTTTCATTCGCGAGATGACCTGACGAAAGGCGATGGCTTCCTCGATGGATTCGTTGGTCAGGATATGCCCGCTGGGCGCCTCCATCATGGCGGAGCTGACGTCGCACGAGGCCATGATCGCGTAATTGGGCGAGGTCGAGGCGTGCATCATGAACGACTCGTTGAAGCGGCCATGGGGAATCGGATTGCGCCCGTTGCGTACATGGATCATCGAGGCCTGGGAAAGCGCCGCGAGCAGCTTATGCGTCGACTGGGTCGCGAATACCGTAGGTCCTGACGGGTCATGGTCGTCGGGGCTGCCGTGCATGGCGAATCGGTCCTTGTACAGCGGGTTGAAGCGCGCGTAGCCGTACCAGGCTTCGTCGAAGTGCAGCCGGTCGACGCTATCGCCCAACAGTTGCTCGACACGGGTGACGTTGTAGGTCAGGCCGTCGTAGGTGGAGTTGGTGATGATCGCGTGGACCGGCGTGGGGTCGATGCGCGGCTTGACCAGCGGGTTGGCGGCGATGGCTGCGGCGACGCCCTCGCGACTCAGCGTTTGCGGCAGGATCGGACCGATGATGCCGTATCGGTTACGGGTGGGGACCAGATAGGTCGGAATTGCACCGGACAGGGTCATCGCATGCTCGGCGGACTTGTGGCAGTTGCGATCGCACAGCGCGATCTGGTCGCGGGTGACGCTGGCCATCAGGATCACCCGATTGGACATCGATGAACCGTTGGTCACGTAGTAGGTGCGATGCGCGCCGAACACTTTGGCGGCGTAGCGTTCGCCCTGGCCGATCGGGCCGCTGTGGTCGAGCAGCGAACCCAGCTCGCCGACCGAGATCGACAGGTCCGAACGCAGCAGGTTCTCGCCGAAGAACTCGTAGAAGGCCCGGCCAGCCGTGCTCTTGAGGAACGCCGTGCCACCTGCGTGGCCGGGCGTGTGCCAGGAATATTCGTAAGACCTTGCGAACTTGAGCAGCGCCCCGAACATGGGCGGCAGGACCGCCTGCCGGTAGCGCTCGATGGCGGCGTAGATGCGGCCACTGAGAAAGCGGCTGGTGTCTTCCGGCAACCAGATGAAGTCGTCGGCATGTTGCATGACAATCAGTGGAATATTGGTCGCAGTGCTGCGGTCGCTGATCAGAAACACCGGGACGCGAGTATTGCGTTCGCGCAAGTCGGTCAGCAGCCGGATGCATTCGACGCGGCCCTCGCTGTCGTCCATCTCCCAACTCAGCAACACGCACTGGATAGCCGGATCGGAATGCAGAATGGAGGTTGCATCCGCCAGGCTTTCCGAGAGCAGGATGCTGATGGATCGACCCTCGACGTCGGTGATCAACTGGTTCAGCGCGCGGCCAAACACGGTACGTTTGTCCGGCGCGCTGCTGACCAGCAAGGCCAGCATGCCAAGGAGGTGGCGTTGTTCGGTCATGCTCTGATCTCCTGCGTGGTGTGTTGGAAACTGCCCAGATCGTTGACCGGAACCGGCTCGCTGGTGATGTGCTGCGCGCTGACGGTCTGGGTCGGCACGCTGTTGTTCAGCGCCTCCAGGCGGATCAGCCGATTGTTGACGAAGCCGAACAGGGTGTAGCCGAAGATGGTCGCCACCCCGCCGAGCATCAGGGCCTGGGCCCCCGAGCTATACAGCGCCAGGTAGGCGTAGGCCGCGGCGATCCAGGCCACGATATTGCTCAGCAAGGCTTGTCGGCGCGGCACGCCGGACACCATCTGAATTGTCATCAGCGAAGCCATCGACAGGATGTACGGCACCAGATTGGTCACCACCGCCAGGTTGACGAGGATGTCGAACTGCTTGGTCAGGTCAGGACTGATGGTGAGCAGCGCCAGCGCGGTCTGCAGTGCGAGCAGGATCAGCATGCCGACGATGGGGGTTCCGGCCTTGTTGGCCCGGGCGAAGATCGGGATGAAGTATCCGGTGTCAGCGGAGCTCTTGAATACCTGGGCAATGGTGAACTGCCAGCCCAGCAGCGAGCCGATGCACGCCAGTACCATCAGGCCCATGACGGTATTGCCCACTTCCGGATTGAACATCTTGGCGAACACCAGACCGAAGGGTGCGGTCGAGCTGACCAGTTCCGCGTTGTCGACGATGCCGGCGATCACGTTGGTCGACAGAATGTAAATGACAGCGGCGCCCAGCGTGCCGCCGAGCACGGCTATGGGCACGTTCTTCTCGGGATTCTCCACCGCGTCGGTGTTGGCACACGCCGATTCAAGCCCGAGAAAGGCCCAGAGCGTGATGGCGACCGAGGCGCCGGCAGCTTCGAACCAGCCCTTGCCATGGGGATTCCAGCCGGCGGCGTAGACCGAACTGTCGAACCAGAACCAGCCAATCGTGGAAACCAGTACTACGGGTGCAATAACGCCCCAGACCGTGACCGCGCCGATCTTCCCGGTAATTCGCGCGCCGCCGAAATTGGCAAAGGTAGTAATCCACAATAACGCGATGGTCGCCAGCCCGACTTGCAACGAAGAGAGTTCGATCTTGAGAAGAACCTGGATATACCCGACCGCCGTTATACTGATCGCCACGTTGGCAATCAACAGCGATAGTCCGTACGTGTAATTGGTGATGTAGTTGCCCGCCTTGCCAAATGTATATTCGGCATACCCGCCCATGCCGCCGGTCTTTCGACTCAACATCCCGCACCGCGCGAAAGCGTAGGCCAGAGCCAGCGAACCGGTGGCGGTGACCAGCCATGAGAGAATCGATATAGCGCCAATTTCGGCAAGTTTGGAGGGGAGTAGCACAATTCCTGAGCCCAGCATATTGACCGCGGTCAGCATTGTCAGCTGAGTGACGCTCATCTTCTTTGCGCCTGACATCGGGATATCTCCAGGATACGACGAGGAATCTTAGGCATAGCAAAGATTCAGTGCGGAGCAAGTATCGAATGGGATTTTCTGTCGGTCGGTAGTTGCGATATGGATAAAAGAACAGTTAATAGCATTGAAGCACGTAGTTGGGGCCGCTGCCTTCCCGTGCAGGGACAGATCAGGGTTTTAAGTGTCTTGAAAATTAAGGTTTGCACTTCGCGATGTGCTGCTAGTCTGTTGAATGCCTTTATCAGCTGCCGCAAGAGGAGTGAGGGCGATGACCGAGCGAGCGATGACTACTTCATGGCGTTTTCGTTGCGGGCTCGCCATGATCTGTGCGGCGGCTCTGTCATGGACACTGGTGCCCCTGGCATCGGCTGCCGGGGTTTCCGGCGCGCGTGTCGCGAGCCTCGCCGGCATCCTGTTCATCAGCAACAAGATCCTGTTGCTCGCGGCCATTGCGGTAATGGGCAAACCAGGGTTCGCCGAACTGAAATCCAGGCTGCACAGCCATGTGAAATCAGTGGTGGCCTGGCCTGTGGAAGTAGGCGTCGTTCGGCACCGGATCGGCCTGGTGCTGTTCTGCGTACCTTTGGTGGCGGCGATTCTGGATCACCACATGGATATCATGGCGCCACAGCTGGCACCCTACAAAATATGGATACGCGTGGTGGGCGACCTGATGCTGGTCACCAGCATTTTCCTGCTGGGCGCCAACTTCTGGGACAAGCTGCGGGCGCTGTTCATTCGCGATGCAAAAGTCGCTGTATAGGAGCGGCTTCAGCCGCGAGGGCGTGCCCGGCCGGAATATCTTCATCGTCTGTTGGCGTGTCTCGCGGATGAATCCGCTCCTACGACACATTGAGCGCCCGTAGGAGCGGCTTTAGCCGCGAGAGGGATGACCCTGACGACGCACTCTGTCAGACAAAGCGCGTCGGTGCCTGCGGGTCGGCCCCGAACGAATCGCAATTACTGGGTACTGCCACCCCCTTCAGTCGGCGGTGTGGTAGGCGGGGTCACCGGTGGCGAAGAGGGATCGTCATCCTCATCCGCGCTGGCCTGATCCGCATCGGGGCTGCGCGCCAACTGCCGAGCTGTGACGCGGGTCGAGGCGATCACCGAACGGGGCAGCGGGTTGCTGTCGTCCACCGACAAGGTCTGGCGGTACAGGCTGCGCAGGCGCGTTGTCAGGCGGATATCGTCGGAAGCGGCACCCACGCTGACGTCGAACACGTCCGCATCGATCACCCAATTGGTATCGCTGGGGTTGAAGTACGCCAGCGAGCGCCCGTTGAGTTCGATGGTGACCCGGCGGCTCTGGCCCGGTTGCAGCAGGACCTTGCGATAGCCCTTGAGCTCCTTGACCGGGCGCTCCTGACGCGGCTCGCGCTGCCCGACGTAGAGTTGCGCGACTTCCGCGCCCGCCCGCTGGCCGGTGTTGGTCACATCGAACGACACGCGCACCGGCAGATCGCCGATGACCACCGACGGGGTAATGCGGATGTCCGAATACTGGAACTGGGTATAGGACAAGCCGTAGCCAAACGGATAGAGCGGCCGGGTGCCTTTCTTCTCGTAGCCGCGGTAGCCGAGCAGTAAGTCGTTGGAATAGCTGATCTCGGTGACATTGCCCTCGTTGTCGAACTGCGGGAAGTAGGGGTAGAGCGGGTTGTCCTCGATGTTGCGCTCCAGGCTGATCGGCAGCTTCGCCGACGGGTTGACCCGACCGAAGAGGATTTCAGCCAGTGCCTGCCCACCGTTCTGTCCGGGATAGAACGCATGCAACAGGCCGGACACCTGGTCGATCCAGTCGCTGACCTTCAGGCCGGTTCCGCCATGCAAGGCCACCACGGTCTTGGGATTCTGGCTGGCGATGCTCTGAATCAGCTGGCCCTGGAACTCGGGCAGCTCGAACATATGGTCCCAGCCTTCGCCCTCGTATTCGTTGCTATTGCCGGCCGCGACCAGCACCACATCGTAATCGGCGATGTCAGGCGGTGCGACCAGCGATGCCCAGCTCATGCGCACGCCGGTGAAACCGCCCAGCGTGGCGACGTAACCCGGCCGGCGCGAATACTCCAGGGTGACGTCGTAGTTCTGGCCCGCCTGCAGGTCGATTTTCGCGTATTCGGGGATGGTCGGCGGGATCTGGTTGTCGGGCAGCGGCAGGCCGTCGCCATTGTCGATGATGCGCTGACCGTTGACCGTCAGGCGAATGACCCCGTCGGCGCGAACCTTGAAAATGTGCTCCCCGCTGATCGTGGGCGTGACCCGGCCGCTCCAGCGAATCGAAGTGTTCTGGTCATTGCCGTCGGTGGGCAGATTGCTGTCGCTGTCCCAGTCGATGTTCACGACATTCTCGCTGCGGGTCGCCGCCGGAGTGCCGGACCAGTCGGCATTGGTGAAGTACTCGGCCGTCAGGCCCGACACCGAGGTGGTGCCGTCGGTATCCAGGTGGCTCCAGACAGCAGCGGTGGGGTCCAGCGACAGGTTGTCGAGGAAGGTCACCTGGGCGTTGGAGGCGACCTGCTGCATGCCGCTCACTTCACTGATGTAGTTACGCGGCGAGATGTACGCGCTGCCGAACCCGGTAGGCGGGGCATATTTGCCGAGATGACCGACCACGGCGATGCGCCTGATGGCGTTGCGGTCCAGCGGCAGGAAGTTGTTCTGATTCTTGAGCAGCACGATGCCCTCGCGGGCGACGTTGAGCGCGGCCTGATTGCTGGCCGGGTTGTCCATGTCATGGTTGGTCAGGCGGCCCTTGATATCGAAATCGAACAGGTAGATCTGGCGCAGGATCCGCAGCACCTTGTCATCGATGGTGGCGATGCTCAGCTCGCCACTTTCGATATAGGGCGTCAGGGTTGCGCTGTTCATTCTCAAACCCAGCAGCATGTCGACATCGGTGCCGGCCTGGGCGGCGTTGAGGCCGTTGATCACCGCGCCGTAGTCCGACTGCACGATGCCGCCCCAGCCCCACTGATCCTTGAGGATTTCGCGAATCAGATGACGATTTTCGCAGGCGAACTCTCCGTTCACTTTCTGGAAGGCGCACATCATCAATGCGACCTTGCCGTTCTTGGCCGCGGACTCGAAGGGCGGCAGGGTGATTTCGCGCAGCACGCGTTCCGGAGTGACCTGGTTGAGGATGAAACGATTGGTTTCCTGATCGTTGGCGGCGTAGTGCTTGGCATCCGCCCAGACGCCTTGCGACTGGATGCCGTTGATCACCGCTGGCGCCATGCTGGCGCCGAGAAACGGATCTTCGCCGGTGAGGTATTCGAAGTTTCTGCCGCCCCAGGGCATCCGGTAGGTGTTCATGCCAGGGCCCGTGATGTAGTGATAGCCGCCGGTCGCCGTGTCATAGCCCAGCGCCCGACCGAAATCCACCGCGCGGCGCAGGTTGAAGGTGGCGGCCAGGCTCGGACCGCTGGGGTAGGCGACGCCCTGTTCGTTGCCCTGGTTGGTGTAGCGCACACCCAGCCCGCCATCGGCGCCCAGAATCTGCGAGAGCCTGAAACGCGGCTGGGGTTTCAGGTCCCAACCGCCGGTGCCACCCAGATAATCCAGTTTTTCTTCAAGGGTCATTTGACTGAGCGTCTGTTGAGCCAGAGCTTCGGCATCCTGGGCGCTGCGGGCCCAGGCCGGTGCCTGGGCAATACTTAACGCCAAAAGCGAAAGAGCAGATACAAGTGTGCGCGAGTTTGTTGTTCTCATGTTGATTACTCCCACCAGCGAACGGCTCGAAAGAGTCGGGCGTAATAATAATGAACAGAGTCAAACTGTTAATGGGGCGATACAGATTCAGCCATTGATAGCCTTTTTAATAGGCAGCGGCAGGCGCCTGCCAAACCGCGCAGTTCAATGTAGGCTGGCCCACAAGGCCCGCGTTGTCTAGCTGATGTCATTGTGCGGAAGGGTGATTCAGACCCTCTTCAATGACCGTTGCATAGGACTCCCAAAGCCCGGCATATGTCAAACGGCAACGGCGCAACGGTAATTGTAATTATCCATGGGTCGCCTCCAAATTATAGTGTCTAACGGCGTGCCTTATCCAGGCTGCGGGGTTTGACAATATATGTTTGCGGGTGATGGTATAGCCGACTAAGGTGATAAAAGTTCGATGCTCAGGGAGGAAATATCGGTCGGGATAATAATTGCTTAGCTACCTAAGTTGGAGAAGTATATGAGGCGTTCCATGTTCAACTGCACTGTCATCATCGCCCTGCTGGCCATCTCGACAATGGCCAGTGGGGCAGATTCCACCAATACCTCGGGCGCGCCCGACTCGAAGGTCATGACCCAGACTCACGATAGCAAAGCGGCGGGCAGCAAGCATGGCGACGCAACCAAGGGCGGACGCCCCGCCAGCCAGACAGGCTCCACCAGCCGGCCATGAGACGGCTGCCGACCGGGATGTCATTGCCGCGCTATGTGACTGGCTGATTCGCCGCGCTGGTCTGCGCCACGCCGATCTCGCTCGCGCCGAACGCTTGATGGACGACGAGGGTGGACGCAGCCGGTTGCCAGGGCTGCTCGTGCGACTGGGCGTGGTTTCCGAAGTTGAAATGGCGAGTGCCTGGGCCGCGGTCCTCGATCTGCCGCTGATGACCGCCGCGCAGGCACCCCCGACGCTTGAACCCTTGCCGGCGTTGAGTGAACGCTTTCTACGTCACCACCACGTCGTGCCCATCAGCCGGGACGCACTGGCACTGCACCTGATGACCGCCGACCCGCTGGACGACTATCCGTTGCAAGCAGTGGCGTTCGCGTGCCGGGCGCCGGTACGCAGAATGGTCGGTAGCCGCAGTGAGATCGACAGCCTGATCGAGCGGTACTACGGAACCGGACGCTCCGCCATGGGGACTCTCGTGGAAAACATCGACGGTGAAAGCGGGACGCAGGCCGAGGACATCGAGCATCTGCGCGACCTGGCCAGCGAAGCACCGGTGATCCGCATGGTCAACCTGATCTTGCAACGCGCCCTGGACCAGCGCGCGTCTGACATACATGTCGAGCCTTTCGAAGCGCGGTTCAGAGTGCGTTACCGGATCGATGGTGTGCTGGTGGACGGCGAGGCGCCGCCGGTGGCGGCCGCGCCGGCGATCGTGTCCAGGATCAAGATCATGGCGCGACTGGACATAGCCGAGCGACGTTTGCCTCAGGATGGGAGAATCATGCTGCGCATGCAGGGTCGCGAGCTGGATCTGCGGGTGTCGACCGTGCCGACCGGCTTCGGCGAGTCGGTGGTGATGCGCCTGCTGGACCGTGAAACAGTGAATTTCGACCTGCCCGGTCTGGGCTTCGATACCCGACAGCTGCCGGATTTCCTGGCGCTGCTCGACCGGCCACACGGCATCCTGCTGGTCACAGGACCAACCGGATCCGGCAAAACCACCACGCTGTACACCGCGCTGACTCGCCTCAATACGAGCGAACGCAAGATCATCACGGTCGAGGACCCGGTGGAATACCAGATCCCGGGTATCAACCAGATCCAGGTTAAGCCGGCAATCGGTCTGGATTTCGCCATGACCTTGCGGTCGATCGTCCGGCAGGACCCGGACGTGATCATGATCGGCGAGATGCGCGACCTGGAGACTTGTCGCATCGCCATCCAGTCATCGTTGACCGGGCATCTGGTGCTGTCGACCCTGCACACCAACAGCGCGGCGGCCAGCATCACGCGCCTGCTGGACATGGGCGTGGAGAGCTACATGATTGCCTCGACTGTCATCGGCGTGCTTGCCCAGCGTCTGGTGCGCAGACTCGATCCGGCGCAGTGCGAGGCTTACCAGGTGCCGGCCGCGCTGGTGGCGGCTCACGGGTTGCAGCGGTTCACCGATGCGCGACCGATCGTCATGTTCAGGCCCCGGCCGGGCGCGCCGAACGGCGGCTATCGCGGGCGCTGCGCGATCACCGAGTTGCTGGTGATGAACGACGAGCTGCGCGGGCTGCTGATGTCGCACGCCGATGCATCGACCCTGGAACTGGCGGCCCGTCGCGGCGGGCTGCGTACGCTGTACGAGGACGGATTGCGACAAGCCGTGGCCGGCGTGACGACGCTGGAAGAAGTCTTGCGCGTGACGCGCAGCGAATGACGCCCGACCAGGAGCGATGGGTCATGACCCTGTTTCGATACCGCGTGCTGGAAAGCGACGGCAGCACTCGGCAGGGCCTGACGGAGGCCGCCGACGCCGATGCGCTGGCCCGCGAGCTGCAACGTCAGGGCGCGCTGGTGCTCAAGGTCGAGACCGCGGGTCTGAGCTGGCGCGGCTGGCGGCCGGACCGTGGACTTGGCGCCGAGGCTCTGGCCTCGGTCACCGGGCAGTTGGCGACCTTGCTCACCGCCGGGCTGACGCTGGAGCGGGCCCTGGGCGTACTGATCGGTCAGCCCGGCAAGCGCCAGCTGCGTGCCCAGGCCGTGCTGGCCCGCATACGGGAGCGCGTGAAAGGTGGTCTGTCCCTGTCAGCGGCTCTGGCCCAGGAGCAAGGGCTGTTCGCCGGTCTGTATCTGAGTCTGGTGCAGGCCGGGGAGGCGGGCGGGGCGCTACCGCAGAGCCTGCAGCAACTGAGCGAATATCTGGAGCGCAGTCAGGCGCTGCGTGGCGAGATCATCAATGCGCTGATCTATCCGGCGTTTCTGGTGGCAGGCGTGCTGGGATCGCTGGCCTTGCTGCTGGCCTATGTCGTGCCGCAATTCGTGCCGATCTTCCAGGATCTCGGGGTGCCGATTCCGTGGATGACGGGGTTCATTCTTGGCCTTGGAGAGTTCATCAACCGTTTCGGGCTGCTGATGCTGGCGGTGCTGATCATGACCGGCCTGCTCGTCGCGCACCTCATGGGCAAACCCGCCTGGCGGCTGCGTCGCGACCGGCGGCTGCTGACCTGGCCGGTGCTCGGGCCGCTGTGGCAGCGCATCGAGGCGGCGCGTCTGGCCCGCACGCTGGGCACCTTGCTGCAGAACGGTGTCCCTTTGCTTGCGGCGCTGAAGATCGTCGCCGACGGTGCCTCCAACCGCGCCATTCGCGCCCGGCTGCGGGTCGCGATCGAAAGCGTCAAAGGGGGCGGGGCGTTGGCGACCGCCCTGACCGACGACGGACTGCTTCCCGACCTGGCCCTGCAGATGATCCGGGTCGGCGAGGAAGCCGGGCAGCTCGACGACATGCTGCTCAAGGTCGCCCAGGTATTCGATGCCGAGGCGCGACGCAGCATCGCCCGGCTGCTGGCCGCGCTGGTGCCGACGCTGACCATCGTCATGGCGGTGATGGTGGCGTTCATCATGCTGGCAATCATGCTGCCGTTGATGAGCCTGACCGCCAACATCTGAGGAGTTCGATCATGTCTGTTCGCAGGGTGTCTCGGGGCTTTACGCTGCTGGAAATGCTCGCGGTGATCGTGCTGCTGGGTATCGTCGCGACCATTGTCGTGCGGCAGGTGGGCAGCAACGTCGACAAGGGCAAATACGGCGCGGGCAAGGCGCAACTCGCCAGCCTCAACATGAAGATCGCAAGCTACGGCCTGGACATGGGGTCGCCACCCAGAGCGCTCGCGCAACTGGTGGAAAAGCCGGCCAGCGCGTCCCGCTGGGCCGGCCCTTATGCCAAGCCCTCGGACCTCAAGGACCCGTTCGGCCATGACTTCGGTTATCGGTTTCCCGGCGAGCATGGCAGCTTCGATCTGGTGTTCTACGGCCAGGACGGCCAGCCCGGCGGCGAAGGCTACAGCGCCGACTTGGGCAACTGGGAATGAGTTCGCGCGCGGCACTGGCCGCCTTTACCTTGCTGGAGTTGATCGTGGTCATCGCCCTGATGGGCGTTGCGCTGAGCGTGCTTGGCGTCGGCTTGGGTCGGGGCCTGGAAGCTGCGCGGGAGCGCCAGGTGCTGGGCGAGATGGTCGCCGCGTTGCGTCAGACCCGGATTCAGGCGGTACTGCGCGGCGACAGCCAGCGGCTGCGATTCGATCCTGAATCGCGCAGCTTTCAGATGCCCGGCCACTCGCCGCGTCTCTGGCCCGCGGACATGGCGCTGCGGGTGACCGGGGCGGCGGAGGCCGCGCAGACAGGTGCTGCCATCGAATTCTATCCCGACGGCAGTTCCAGCGGCGGGCATGTGCTGCTCGAGCGTTCCGGCCAGCGTTGGCGGATCGACGTCGGCTGGCTCACCGGCCAGGTGCGCTGGCAGGTCGTCCCTTGAAGCGCCGGGCCAAGGGTTTCGGTCTGCTGGAGATGCTCGCCTCGCTGGCGGTCTTCGGGCTGGGCTGCGCGGTGCTGCTGCTGGCCTTCGGACAAGCCGCGCGATCCCTGGAGCAGGTGCGCGCCAGCGACCGCTTGACGCTGAAACTCAGGACGCTGGTCGACGACCAGCGTGACCGCCTTCTGCGCCCGGGCACGATCCAGGGTGTCGACGATGGCATCGCCTGGAGCGTGCAGGTCATCCGCGAACCGGGCGATCGCGGCACGCTGACGCTGTACAGGATGCAGGCGACGGTCGAAGAAGCAGGCAGGGCCTTGAGCGCATCGACGCTATTCGTTCAGTCGACCCCGGATGCAATACGATGAACCGCCGGGCACGGGGATTCACGCTGCTGGAAATGCTCCTGGCCATCACGCTGCTGGGGATGCTGCTGACGCTGCTTGCGACGGCGCTGGTGGGCGCCAACCGCGCCGCCGTCAAGGGCGAGCGCTATGGCGAGCGTCTGGACGAGATGCGCGCGGCGCAGAATTTTTTGCACCGCGCCCTGGGCGCCACCCTGCCGCTGGACCTTTCCGACACCGACACCGACCGGCTGGTCGTATTCGAAGGAAGCGCGCAGAGCATGCGCTTCGCCGCCAGCCTGAACAACGCACTGGGCGGCGGTATTCGCCTGCACATTCTCGAAAAAGTGCCCGCCGGCAACGGATCGGCGCTACGGGTGCGATTCGCCAGAGCGGCGACTGCGGGCGGCGGCGAATGGGGGCAGCCGCAGATTCTGGTCCGTGACGTCCGCGCCCTGAGGTTCAGCTATCGGGGTCGTGACGAACGTGGCCAGGCCACCGGCTGGCTGGACCGCTGGCCCTGGCCATCCCGCTTGCCGCAAGCCGTACGGATCGAGTTGACTGGCGACGGAATGGTCCGCTGGCCGGCGCAGGTGGTGGCGCTTCGTCTGGAACTGAGCGCGCAGCGGGTGGCGCCATGACGCGGCAGCGTGGCATGGCCCTGTTGCTGGTGCTCTGGGCGCAGGCATTGCTGACCGTCGCGCTCGGCGCCCTGGTGATCGAGGTCCGCCAACAGATGCGTCTGGCAGCCTGGCAGCGCAGCCAGTTGCAAGCGACGCTGGCGGCCGAGGCAGGTATCAGCCTGGCGATCATTGCGCTAGGCGATACGCTGCCGGCTCGCCGCTGGGTTGCCGATGGGCAGGTGCGGATCCGCTCGTTCGAGTCGGCCCGGCTGGAAATAACGGTGCGTAGCGAGCGCGGCAAGCTGGACCTCAATACCGCGCCGGGGGCCCAATTCGTTCGCCTGCTCACCGTGCTAGGGGCCCCGACGGGTCAGGCACGAGCCCTGGGCGAAGCGCTGGATCGTCGGCGCGGCGCGGGGCAGCCGCCCCTCAGGGCAGTCGAGGAACTGCGCGACCTGGCAACCATGAACAGCGCGCTGTACCGCGCCGTCGCCGCGGAGGTGACGGTATGGAGCGGACTCGAAGCGCCCGACCCGGCGTTTGCCAGCGAGGCGGTGCGCAGCGCCTTGCGTCTGCCCCACATTCGCGGCCTGGCCGGCGACCCGGGCCAGGCGCTGGAAATCAGGGCACGGGCTTACCTGCCGGATGGCGCCAGTGCACGGGTCGACAGCACGGTGGTGCTGTCCGGCACGGGAAACGGCGCGTCGCCGTACAGAGTGGTGCGTTATGACCAATGAGGGGCGCCCATGATCGGCAGGCTGTGGCGGGAGCGGCTGCGAGCACGATGGCAGGGCAGTCCGGCGCAGGCTTTTCTGCGGGCCTGGGGTCATGAGCTGCTGGCCGGTCTGCCCGCAGGCGTGCGGCGCCGCTTGCGGCCGAACGCAGACCCGCCACATCTGGACTGGCCGCTGCCCGAAACTCTGGCGACAGGGATGCATGGGGTCCTGATGCTGCCGGCGGCGGATGTTCTGGTCCAGCGGCTGGCGCTGCCGACAGCCGTGGCTCGGGATGTGCGTCAGGTGCTGCATTTCGAACTGGACCGATTCACCCCGTTCACGCCCGACCAGGTGTATTACACCGCGCGGCGCGAAGGCATCACGGACCAGCGCCTGTGGGTCACGCTGGCGCTGGTGCGCCGAGAGGTTCTGGACGCTTGTCTGGAGCAATGTGCCGCGCGCGACCTGGTGCTCGACGGCGTGGACGTGAGGGATGCTCAGGGCAAGCCCATGGGCCTGGATTTGCTGCCCCATACTTACACGGTGCGGCGCGCCGATCGACCCGCGAGGCTGATCCTCGGCTTGAGCCTGACTTGCGCGGCAATGGTGGCGGCCATGCCTTTGCTGTGGATTCACAATCGCGAAGCGGCGCTGGCCGCCATGCAGAGCGACGTTCAGGGCTTGCGTCGCCAGGCCGCCGAGGTCAGCGCGTCACGCACCGCCCGGGGCGAAGACCGTGAAGCCCTGCGACGGCTGACCGAGCGGCGTCTGGGGCAGCCTCCACGCGCGCAGTTGCTGGGCGAGCTGACCCAGTGCCTGCCCAATGACGCCTGGTTGCAGAGCCTGGAAATCCGCGCCGACGGGCAGCTCGACATGGGCGGCATGAGCGTCCGCGCCAGTGCCTTGATCGGAGACATCAAGCGCTGCGCGCACCTCACCGATGCGCAGTTTCAGGGCGTGATCCAGCCGGATCTGGCCAGCGGTCGTGAACGATTTTATCTGCGGGCGCGGGTACGCGGGGAGGCCGGCGATGCAGCGCCCGCTGACCCCACGTGAGCGGCGCATCGGCGCCTGGCTGCTGCTGGCGGCGCTGTTCGCGCTGTTTTACGCGTTGATCCTGCAACCACTGTACATCGGTCCCTGGATCCGGACCGAGCAGCAGATCCGCGCCGTGGCCGAACAGCGCGAGCACTATCGGGCGCTGTTGGCCCGCGATGACCGCACCGTGCGCGATACTCCGGATGACCCGACGCAGGCGGCGCTAAGCAGCCTGCTGCTGCAGGGCGATGATCCCAGCGCCGTCGCGGCCGACCTGATGCAGACCGTGACGCAGCAGGTGACAGAGCACGCGCAACGCGGCGCGGGTTGCCGACTGACCCAGCGCATGCCGATCGTGGCCCAGGACACCACCGGACCGCTTGGCGAGGTGCGCCTGAGCCTCGATCTGGAGTGCGCGACCGAGCCGCTTTTACGGCTGCTGCATCGACTCGAATCCGGCGAGCCATGGCTGTTCGTCGATGAATTGGTCATTCGCAGGGCCGGCAATGCTTCGGGCGAAGCCGGTCCCGGACGCTTGAGCGTGCACCTTCTGGTCAGCGGTTTTCTGGCGGTCGCGCCGGCAGACGGAGCTCCGGAGATCGCGCGATGAGGACGATCAAGTTCGGCGCGGTGACCTGGCTGGCGAGCCTCGCAGTGCTGCTCGGCGTGCTCTGCATCTGGCTGGCGAGCGGCGTCGGCAGTGAGCCGTCCTGGCTGACGCCGGGTACTTCGACCACGCCCGCCGCCCTGGACCAACAGAACCCCATGCAACCGCAGTCCGTGGTCGAAGTGAACACGCTGAGCCATGTGTGGCGTACGCCGCTGTTCAGCCCGTCCCGGTCGCCGGACGTCGTGCAGCGTAGCGCGGAGCCGGGCCTGGATCTGGGCGGCCTGAAGCTGACCGGAATCGTCATTGCCGACGGCGTGCGTCAGGCGCTGTTCAGGCAGGCTGACGGCAAGGACCTGGCCTTGCGCGAGGGCGCTGCGCTGGGCGGATGGCGCTTACGGCACATAGAGGAACAGGCCGTCCAATTCGAGCTCGACGGCCGCAGCCAGCGTCTGCGGCTGCCGGCTCCTCGCTTGCCGAACATGAACAGCGCGCCGCCTGTCCCGCCGGCGAGGCCAATCCATCCACCGCAGGCTTCCGAGGGTCGCTGATCCATGCCACTGGCAATCGCTATGTTCATCTGGAGTCTGATCGTGGGTGCCGGCCTGGCCGGCTGCACCGTGCCGCATAGTCTGGAGGAGGATGACAGTCTGGCCCGCGAAGCCTTGCGCGGGACGGGGCTGCAGCGCGGCGCTATCACCGAAACGACGACCGAAACGACGACCGGGATGACGGCGCCCACGCCGAATGCAGCGGCGCCGGTCGCCGGCAGCGCTCCGCAGCGCCAGATCATTCGTGGCAACCAGCGCTTCATTCAAGGGCCGGGCAATGACGCCGGGCGCCCGGTGCCGGTCGGCCCGCGTCAGGGTGATGGAAGCGGCGGCGTGATGTTCAACTTCAACAACCAGTCCATCGTCGCGGTCATCAACACCATCATGGGCGACCTGCTGCAGGAAAGTTACAGCATCTCCCAGGGCGTGACCGGCGAGGTGTCGTTTTCCACCTCAAGGCCGGTTGACAAGGCGCAGTCCATGGCAATCCTCGAATCGCTGCTGTCCTGGACCAACAATGCGATGATCCGCCAGGGCGACCGCTATCTGATTCTGCCGGCCAGCCAGGCGGTGGCCGGTCAGTTGGTGCCGTCACTGGGCATGCGCCAGCCCGGCGCGGGACTCTCGGTGCGCCTGTTCCCGCTGCGCTTCATCTCCGCCACGGAAATGCAGAAACTGCTCAGGCCGTTCGCGCGCGAGAACGCGTTCCTGCTGGTCGATCCGGCGCGCAACGTACTGGGCATGGCCGGCACCGCCGACGAGCTGGCTAACTACCAGGCCAGTATCGACACCTTCGATGTGGACTGGCTCAAAGGCATGTCCATCGGCGTGTTCGGCTTGCAGCGGGCGACCGTGGCCGAGTTGCTGCCCGAATTGCAGAAAGTGTTCGGCCCCGACAGCGGCACGCCGCTTGCCGGCATGCTGCGCTTCATGCCCATCGAACGGACCAACTCGGTGGTCGCCATTTCCTCCCAGCCGCAGTATCTCCAGGAGGTCGGCGAATGGATTCGCACCATCGACAACGGCGGCGGCAACGAAACCCAGCTTTACGTCTACGACGTGCGCAACATGAAAGCCACGGACCTGAGCCGTTACCTGCGCCAGATCTATGGCTCGGGAGCGGTGGAACAGGAGGCCGCCGCCGAGGTTGCGCCGGGCCTGACCACGACCACCTTGTCTTCGCCCATCGGCAATAACCGGAGCAGCGGGGCAGGCTCGCTGGGCGGCATGAGCGGTGCCGCTAGCCTGGGCACGACCAGCCGTGGCAATAACTCGGCCTTCCAGGACACCACCAGCCGCGCGACATCTTCCCCGGATGCCGAGGAAGCCGAACCCGAAGAGTCCAGTGGGGACAGTCGTCGGCAGGCGGACGACGGCACGCGTATCACGGCGCAGAAGAGCAGCAACCAGCTACTGATCCGCACTCGTCCCAGTCAGTGGGCAGAGATCGAAAGCGCCATCCGCCGCCTCGACAACCCGCCCATGCAAGTGCAGATCGAGACCCGCATTCTCGAAGTGGCTTTGACCGACGAGCTGGATCTGGGCGTGCAATGGTATCTGGGGCGCCTGGCGGGCAACTCGACCACGCCCGGCATCGCCAACGCTTCCGGCAGTCAGGGAGCGCTCGGCGCGGGCGGGGCGGGGCTGGGCCTGACCGACACTTTTTTCTACTCGTTCGTCGGCGGCGATCTTCAGGTGGCGATCCGGGCGCTGGAAGCCAACGGCAAGACTCAGGTCCTGTCCGCGCCCTCGCTGGTGGTGATGAACAACCAGGCGGCGCAGATTCAGGTGGGCGACAACATCCCGATCAGTCAGACCACCGTCAACACGATCAATACCGACACGACCCTGAGCAGCGTGGAATACGTGCAGACCGGAGTCATCCTCGACGTCGTGCCACGCATCAATCCCGGCGGTCTGGTGTACATGGACATCAAACAGCAGGTCAGCGACGCCAGTGCCACCACCGATCCGGACGTCAATCCGAGAATCTCGACCCGCTCCATCGCGACCCAGGTGGCGGTGCAAAGCGGGCAGACGGTGCTGCTCGGTGGGCTCATCCAGCAGGACGATGCGCAAGGGGTGAGCAAAGTGCCTTATCTGGGATCGATTCCCGGCTTGGGCTGGCTGTTCGGCGCCACTTCGCGAAGCAAAGGCCGCACCGAGCTTATAGTCCTCATCACTCCAAGAGTCGTAACCAGCAATAGCGAAGCCCGGGACATCACCGATGAATACCAGCGGCGGTTCAAGCTGATCGAACCGGGGCGCTGACCGAAGCGCATGATTTCGTAGGAGCGGATTCATCCGCGATGGATCGGACAGGCGCAGCATCTTTATCGTCTGGTAAATCGTTTCGCGGATGAATCCGCTCCTACAGGTTGTGTGGGAGCGGATTCATCCGCGATGGATTGCGCACGTGATCGAGGAAGCTGCGTCGGTCAATCCCGGTAAAACACTTGCACCAGGTGGTAGCCGAATTTGCTCTTGATCGGGCCGTGCACGGTGCGCAGCGGTTTTTTGAAAATAACCTGGTCGATGGCACCCACCATCTGGCCAGGTCGCACTTCCCCCAGGTCCCCGCCACGCTTGCCCGAAGGGCAGGTCGAATGCTTTTTCGCCAGCACATCGAAAGCCTCGCCCTTGGCAATACGCTGTTTGAGCTGTTCGGCCTCTTCGGCGGTCTTTACCAGAATATGGCGGGCTTGGGCTTTCATGTCGCGATTTCACCTGTCGGAAAAGGCTGCCATTATGCCTGTCAATGTCTCCTCTGGATGCGGTGTCTCTTATGGATTTTCCAGCGTTGTTGAAGATTCTGGCCAGTCAGGACGGATCGGACCTTTACCTCTCCACCGGTGCGCCGCCGTGCGCCAAGTTCAATGGCGTGCTCAAGCCGCTGGGTACCGAGACGTTCAAACCTGGCGAGGTTGCGGCAATCGCTCAGGGCCTGATGGACGAGGAGCAGCGCGCCGAGTTTCAGCGCGAGCTGGAGATGAACCTGGCCGTATCGCTGCCCGGCATCGGCCGTTTCCGCATCAATATCTTCATGCAGCGCAACGAAGTCTCAGTGGTCGCGCGCAATATCAAGCTGGACATTCCGCGTTTCGAAGACCTGCGCCTACCCCCGGTGCTGCTCGACGTGATCATGGAAAAGCACGGGCTGGTGCTGTTCGTCGGCGCGACCGGTTCAGGCAAGTCGACCTCGCTCGCGTCGCTGATCGACTACCGCAACCGCCACGCCAGCGGTCACATCATTACCATCGAGGACCCGGTGGAATTCATTCACCGGCACAAGAAATCCATCGTCAATCAGCGCGAAGTGGGTGTCGATACGCGCAGCTTCCACGCCGCGCTGAAGAATACGCTGCGTCAGGCGCCGGACGTGATCCTGATCGGCGAAATCCGCGACCGGGAAACCATGGAGCATGCCCTGGCCTTCGCCGACACCGGGCACCTGGCGATTTCCACGCTGCACGCCAACAACGCGAATCAGGCGCTGGACCGGATCATCAACTTCTTTCCCGAGGAGCGTCGTGACCAGCTGCTGCATGATCTTGGCAACAATCTCAAGGCGTTCGTTTCCCAGCGGCTGGTCAAGACGGTCGACGGCAAGCGTCGCGCAGCGGTCGAGGTGATGATGGGTTCGCCGACGATTCGCGACCTGATTCATCGCAATCAGCTAACCGAACTGAAGGGCATCATGGAAAAGTCCGCCAACCTGGGCATGCGCACCTTTGACGGTGCCTTGTTCGAGCTGGTGGTGGAGGGCGCGATCAGCGAGGAGGAAGCGCTCAAGAACGCCGATTCGATGAACAACCTGCGGCTGCGGCTCAAGCTGCATGGCGAGAACGGCGCCTCGACGCTGACCACGCCGCCGCCACCACCGGTGGCCACGCCCAGCGAGAACCCGTCGCAGTGGGGACTGGTGGAGGATCAGGACGAGCCGGGAGGTCAGGCCTGATCCTTTGCGGCTCGAACGGGGCTATTGAGCCAGCCAGCCGCCGTCCACGTTCCAGGCCGCGCCTCGCACTTGAGTCGCGGCGTCGCTGCACAGAAACAGCACCAGTTCGCCCAGTTGCTGCGGCGTGACGAACTCCAGTGACGGCTGTTTCTCTGCCAGCAAGGCTTCCCGCGCCTGCGCGGGGTCTCCGCCACGCTTGTCGATCTGTTGCTGCACCAGGGGCGTCAGCACCCAGCCGGGGCAGATCGCATTGCAGGTCACGTTGCTGCGAGCGGTCTCCAGCCCGGTGACTTTGGTCAGGCCCACGACCCCGTGCTTGGCCGCCACGTAGGCCGCCTTGCCGGTCGAGCCCACCAGCCCGTGAACCGAGGCGATGTTGATGATGCGTCCCCAGTCCCGCTCGCGCATCCGTGGCAGGCACAACCGGGTGCTGTGAAAGACCGACGACAGGTTGATGGCAATGATCGAGTCCCAGCGCTCGACCGGGAAGGCCTCCACGCTGTCGACGTGCTGGATGCCAGCGTTGTTGACCAGAATATCCACGCCCTCGAATTCGCGCGTGGCGTAGTCGATCATGTCGGCGATTTGCGCCGGATCGCTGACGTCGGCCGGATGATGGCCGGCCTGGATGCCCAGTGCCTGGAATTCGGCCACCAGCGCCGAAGCGTCGCCGAAACCGTTGAGCACCAGATTGGCGCCCGCGTCGGCCAGTACCCGAGCGATGCCGAGCCCGATGCCGCTGGTGGAGCCGGTGACCAGCGCTGTCTTGCCTTGCAGATTCATAGTCATGTCCTCAAACGATGCCGGTGGCGTAGAAGGTGCCGATGACCACGAACACCCCCAGCGTCTTGATCAGCGTGATGCCGAAGATGTCTTTGTAGGCTTCCCGATGGGTCAGGCCCGTCACTGCCAGCAGGGTAATGACTGCGCCGTTGTGCGGCAGTGTGTCCATGCCGCCGCTGGCCATGGCCGCGACCCGGTGCAGCACTTCGAGGGGAATGTTGGCGGCATTGGCGGCGTCGATGAAGGTCTGCGACATCGCGGCCAGCGCGATGCTCATGCCTCCCGAAGCCGAGCCGGTGATGCCGGCGAGCAGGGTCACGGTGACCGCCTCGTTCACCAAGGGGTTGGGAATACTTTTGAGACCGTTGGCCAGCACGATGAAACCTGGCAGCGAGGCGATGACGGCACCAAAGCCGTATTCCGAAGCGGTGTTCATGGCGGCCAGCAGCGCGCCGCCGACCGCGCTCTTGCTGCCTTCGGCCAACTTGTCGCGCAAGGTGCCGAAAGCGAATGCCAGCACCATCAGAATGCCGACCAGCAACGCTGCTTCCACGGCCCAGATCGCCGTCAGCTTGCTGACTTCGGTCTGCACCGGTGTCGCCATCCCCGGCAAGGCGAGCGTGTGGGTCTTGCCATACCACTGGGGTATCCACCAGGTGAACAACAGATTCATCACACCCACCAGCACCAACGGCGAGAGCGCGAGCCAGGGGTTGGGCAGGCGCAGGTCGGCAGCGGTTTCCGGCTCGTTGCGCAGCTCCTTGCCATAGCCTTCGCCGGCGCGCTGAGCCTTGCGGCGTTGACGCTGCAAATACAGCATCCCGACGCCGAACACGAACAAGGTGCCGATCACACCCAGCCATGGCGCGGCCCAGGCGGTGGTGTTGAAGAAGGTGGTAGGAATGATGTTCTGGATCTGCGGGGTGCCGGGAAGGGCGTCCATGGTGAAGGAAAATGCGCCCAGGGCGATGGTCGCGGGGATCAGGCGCTTGGGAATATCGCTCTGGCGGAACATCTCGGCGGCGAACGGATAGACCGCGAACACCACCACAAACAGCGATACGCCACCGTAGGTGAGCAGCGCACAGACCAGCACGATCACCAGCATGGCCTGGCGCGTGCCGAGCAGACCGATGGCAGCGGCCACGATCGAACGTGAAAAGCCCGACAACTCGATCAGCTTGCCAAACACAGCGCCCAGCACGAACACCGGGAAATACAGTTTGATGAAGCCGACCATCTTGTCCATGAACACGCCGGTGAAGGCGGGCGCCACGGCGGCCGGGTCGGTGAGCAGGACCGCTCCCAGTGCGGCGATGGGGGCGAAAAGGATGACACTGTAGCCGCGATAGGCGGCGACCATCAGCAGCGTGAGCGCTGCCAGGGCGATGAGCACACTCATCTGTTTCTCCAGTCGTTATTGTTGTTGTACTGCGGGTCGCCAATGCGTTAGCGCGAATCGTGCCAATACGCCAAGTACTTGTATTTGCTGGAGATCCGGGGACGGACCGGGAAACGCGGGCGCTGGAATGTCTCGAATCATGGACGAGCGCCCTGCGACGCCATTGCCCATAACCGTATCAGGCCCTGATTCTGCGAGGAAAAGATCGGTAAAACCCTGAACCGGAAGGGAAGCGCGCATGCGGGCGCGCTGTCCGGAAACAGAGACCGACAATCCCCTTATTGAGACTCGACGATGCCCAGCAGCGCCATCTTCTTGTAGAGCGTCGAGCGCCCCAGCCCCAGCAGCGTGGCCGCGCGTACCACGTTGCCGCCGCATTGCATCAGGGTGGTCTCGATCAGATGCCGTTCGAAGCGCATCCGCGCCTGACCGAAGCTTTCGTGGCCGCACTCGTCAGTGGCTCGCGAAGGCGGGGCGGCGCTGGCGGGCACCACGGTGCCGATGGCGGCACGAATATCGCTGGCCGTCAGGATCAGTTCATCGCTGAGCAGGGCGGCGCGCTCCAGAACGTTGCGCAGTTCGCGCACGTTGCCTGGCCAGGCATGCTGGGCCAGCAGTGCCAGCGCTCCGGCGTCCAGTTCATGGCGACTGCGCAGTTCTTCGAGAATCGCCTCGCTCAGGGCCGGCACGTCTTCCAGGCGCTGGCGCAGGGGCGGCACGTTGATGGGCAGCACGTTGAGGCGGTAATAAAGGTCGGCGCGAAAGTCCCCGCGCCGGATGGCCGCTTCCAGGTCAGTGCTGGTCGCCGCGATCAGTCGCACATCGCTGTGCAGCACTTCGTTGGAGCCGACCGGTTCGTATTCCTTCTCCTGCAACACCCGCAACAACTTGCTTTGCAGCGTCAGCGGCATGTCGCCGACCTCATCGAGAAACAGCGTGCCGCCTTGCGCGACCTTGAGCTTGCCAGGGCGGCCCTTGCGGTCGGCGCCGGTGAATGCGCCCGGGGCGGTGCCGAAGAACTCGGCCTCCAGCAGCGCTTCAGGAATGGCGGCGCTGTTGATGCTGACGAAGGGCCCGCCGGCGCGGCTCGAAGCATTATGGATGGCGTGGGCCAGCAGCTCCTTGCCGGTCCCGGTTTCGCCCAGCAGCAGGATCGGCGATTCGGCCGATGCGCCACGCCGTGCGCGACGTTTGACCTCCAGCGTCGCATCGCTGATGCCGATGAAGTGCGCGAAGCTGTATTTCGCCTGGCGGGCCTTTAGCAACGAACGAGTCGTCGCCAGCTCCTGCTCCATGCTCATGTAGCGCTTGAGCAAGGGGGAGAGACTTTGCAGCTCGTCGAACAGAGCAAAGCCGATGGCGCCGATCAGCGCGCCCGCGCCGTCGTGGATCGGCAGACGCATGACGACCAGCGGGTCCCTGGCGGTGTCCATCATGTCCAGCAGGATTGGCTGGCCATTGCTCGCCACCTGGCGCAGCAGGCTGCCGGGTATCACGCTTTCACAGGGTTTGCCGATCGCCAGGCTCGGGTCCTGCAGGCCGAAACGCCGTGCATAACGCTCGTTGATCCAGACGATGCGTGCGTCCTTGTCGACGATGACGGTTCCCTCGCTGGACTGTTCGATGATCTCGAACAGCGACCGGATCGCCAGGCGCTGGACGCGCTTGTAGTCATTGAGGGTATCGCTGCCTTTCATCGTGCCGCTGTCTTTCATGGAGCCGTGGGCAGCGAGGCCATCGGGGCCATGTGTATCGGGGCTATGGGTGTTGAGGCCATGATTCTTGGGGCCGGAATTCGTAGGGCCATGCTTCATGAGAGTCCACCGTCCTTGAGCCGGCATCTGGCGGCACAGAAAGCCCGTTATGATTCTTTACCACTGCTCGCCGGCGCATTGAACTGCGGATGCGCCGCCGCCAGCAGCTCCCGGGTGTAAGGATGGCGGGGCGCGTCGAATATTTCATGGCTGGCGCCACGCTCGACGACCTGGCCGTCCTTGACCACGATCACATCATGGGCCAGCGCCTTGACCACGGCCAGGTCATGGCTGATGAACAGATACGTCAGCCCATGCTTGTCTTGCAGCTCGCGCAACAGCGTCACCACCTGCTTCTGCACCGTGCGGTCCAGTGCCGAGGTCGGCTCGTCGAGCAGGATCAGCGCCGGCTTGAGCGCCAAGGCCCGGGCGATTGCGATCCGCTGACGCTGTCCGCCGGAAAATTCATGCGGATACCGGTGACGACTGTCCGGATCGATACCGACTTCTTCCAGTGCCCGCACCACCGCCGCGTCGCACTGCGCGGCGTCCAGACGTTCATGCACTTCCAGCCCTTCAGCGATGATCTGCGCCACCGACATCCTCGGACTCAAGCTGCCGTAGGGGTCCTGGAACACCACCTGCATCTCCTTGCGCCAAGGCCGCATCTGTTTCCGGGTCAGGCCCTCAAGCGCCTGGCCCTGGAAACGGATACTGCCATGAGATTCCAGGAGCCGCAGGATTGCCTGACCAAGTGTCGATTTTCCCGACCCGGATTCGCCGACGATGCCCAGCGTCTTGCCGCGTTCGATGCTCAGGCTGATATCGTCCACAGCCTTGAGGTATTCCCGATGCCGGCGCAGCCAGCCGCCGGCCAGCGAAAACCAGACCCGCAGGTTGCGCACCTCCAGCACCGTTTCGCGAGTCTCGCGGCACAGCGGCTCGCCGCCAGGCTCGGCATCCAGCAGCAGGCGGCTGTACGGATGCCGGGGCGCGCGGAACAACGACCGGCAGTCGGCCTGTTCGACGATTTCCCCGGCACGCATCACGCAGACACGCTGGGCGATGCTGTGCACCAGGTTCAAATCGTGGCTGATCAACAGCAACGACATATTCAGGCGTTTCTGCAAAGACTTGAGCAACAGCAGAATCTTGCGCTGCACGGTCACGTCTAGCGCCGTCGTAGGCTCGTCGGCGATCAGCAGCTCTGGCTCGCAGGCCAGCGCCATGGCGATCATCACTCGCTGGCGCTGACCGCCGGACAGTTCATGGGGATAGGCCTTGAGGCGTTTGTGCGGCTGCTGGATGCCGACCAGCTCCAGCAGTTCGAGAATTCGCGCCTCGGCCTCGCGGCCGCCGATGCCACGGTGCAGCAGCAGGGTTTCGCCGATCTGGCGCGATATCGTGTGCAGCGGGTTCAGCGACGTCATGGGCTCCTGAAAGATCATCGCGATGCGGTTGCCGCGCAGTTCCTGGAGCGTGCGGTCACTGGCGCCGAGCAACTGTTTGCCACGCCAGGTGATGCTGCCGGTGCACAGGGTTCCGGCCTTGGGCAGCAGTTGCAGGATCGAGTGCGCGGTCACGGACTTGCCGGACCCGGACTCGCCCACCAACGCCAGGCACTCGCCGGCCCGGACGTCCAGATTCAGATGTCGAACGACCTGCTGGCCATTGAAGGCCACGCTCAGGTCGCGAATTTCAATCAGGTTTTCCGGCATCTAGGACCTCGGATCAAAAGCATCGCGCAGCGCTTCGCCGATGAATACCAGTAGCGTCAGAATCAATGCCAGTGCGAAAAAGGCGGTCAGGCCGAGCCAGGGCGCTTGCAGGTTCTGCTTGCCCTGGGCAATCAGTTCGCCCAGCGAAGCGCTGCCGGCGGGCATGCCGAAGCCAAGGAAATCCAGGGCCGTCAACGTCGAGATGGCGCCGGTCAGAATGAAGGGCAGATAGCTCAGGGTCGCGTTCATGGCGTTGGGCAGAATGTGTCTGCGGATAATCGTGCGATCGTTCAGGCCGAGCGCCCGCGCGGCTTTGACATATTCGAGGTTGCGGCCGCGCAGGAACTCGGCGCGCACCACATCAACCAGCGCCAGCCAGGAGAACAGCGCCATGATGCCCAGCAACCACCAGAAGTCAGGCTCGACGAAGCCCGACAGAATGATCAGCAGATACAGCACCGGCAGCCCGGACCAGACCTCCAGCAAGCGCTGACCGATCAGATCGACCCAGCCGCCATAATAGCCTTGCAACGCGCCGGCAGTGATACCGATCAGTGCGCTGATCGCGGTCAGCGCGAGGGCGAACAGAATCGAGACACGGGTTCCAAAGATCACTCGCGCGAGCACGTCGCGAGCCTGGTCGTCGGTACCCAGCCAGTTGTCCGACGAAGGCGCGCTGGGCGCGGGGGCGGTCAGCTCGTAATTGGGCGTGTCGGCGCTGAAGGGGATGGGCGGGAACAGCATCCAGCCGCCGGCCTTGCCGATCAGTTGCTGCACGTACTGGCTGCGGTAATCGGGCTGAAAGGGCAGTTCGCCGCCGAACGCCTGTTCGGTGTAGCGTTTGAAGGCAGGGAAGTAGAGCTGGTCCTGATAACTGACGACCAGTGGCTTGTCGTTGGCGATTAGCTCGCCGCCCAGGGTCAGGGCGAACAGGGCGCAGAACAGCCACAGCGACCACCAGCCACGCCGGTTGCCACGAAAGCGTTCCAGTCGGCGCCGTGCCAAGGGAGAAAGGCGGCTCATCATGCGCGCCTCGCGCTGAAATCGATGCGCGGATCGACCAGGGTGTAGCACACGTCGCCCGCCAGCTTTATCAGCAGGCCGAACAGGGTAAAGATGAACAGCGAGCCGAATACCACCGGATAGTCTCGGGAGACGGCGGCTTCGTAGCTCATGCGGCCCAGACCGTCCAGGGAGAAGATCACCTCGATCAGCAGCGATCCGGCGAAGAACACGCCGATGAACGCCTGCGGTATGCCTGACACCACCAGCAGCATCGCATTGCGAAACACATGTCCGTAGAGGACGCGCCGCTCGCTCATGCCCTTGGCCCGGGCAGTGGTGACGTACTGCCGGGTAATCTCGTTGAGAAACGAATTTTTGGTCAGCAGCGTCAGGGTGGCGAAACCGCCGATCACCAGGGCGCTGACCGGCAATACCAGGTGCCAGAAATAATCGGCGATCTTGCCCGTGGTCGACAGCTGATCGAAGTTATCGGAGACCAGACCGCGCACCGGAAACCAGTTCAGCGAAGTGCCACCGCAGAACACCACGATCAGCAGCATGGCGAACAGAAAGGCCGGCATGGCGTAACCGATGATGATGGCGGTACTGCTCCAGATATCGAATTGACTGCCATGCCTGACCGCCTTGCGAATGCCCAGCGGGATCGACACCAGATAGGTCAGCAACGTCGCCCACAGGCCCAGCGACAGGGACACCGGCATCTTTTGCAGGATCAGGTCAGTCACCGTTGCGCCGCGAAAAAAACTGGTGCCGAAATCGAGTCGTGCGTAGTTCTTCAGCATCAGCCACAGGCGTTCATGCAGCGGCTTGTCGAAGCCGTACTGCCGCTCGATGTCCTTGATCAGCTTGGGGTCCAGCCCCCTGGAAGCCCGGGAACCACTACCGGCGCTTTCCGAGGCTGAACCGATCGACGATCCGCCGATGCCCTGCAGACGCGCGATCGCCTGTTCGACCGGCCCACCGGGCGCCGCCTGAACAATGAAGAAATTGACCAGCAGGATGCACAGCAGCGTAGGAATGATCAGCAGTAGGCGTCGGATGATGTAACCCAGCATTCAGCGCATCTCCGAGGCAAGGGCCGAATCGCCGCGCCGGGCGGCGAACTGTTCGTTGGTCAAGGGTTCGGGACTCACTTCCCACCAGGTCTCGATGGCTTCGCTGTTGCTGGCCTGAACCTTGGGGATGCCGAAGCGATTCCACCAGACGGTCGAAGAGCCGGGCGGATAGTAATTGGATATCCAGTAGTAGTTCCATTGCAGCACCCGGTCGAGGCTGTGGGCGTGTTCGATCATGCTCTGCTGATCATCGGCCTTGACCAGTCCTTCGATCAGGCGATCGACCGCCGGATCGCGCAGGGCCATGTAGTTGGACGAGCCTGGGTCCATCGCGACCCCGGAACCGAAATTGTTGTACAGGTCCGAACCTGGCGAGCTGGTCACGGTATAACCGGTGACGATCATGTCGTAGTCGCGGGCCATGACCCGGTTCAGATACTGGGCCGGATCGATGCGGCGAATGTCGAACTGGATGCCGATCTGGGCCAGGGTGCGCTTGTAAGGCAGCAGCATGCGCTCGATGCCGGACTGGGCGTTGAGGAAAGTGAAGCGGAAGGGTTCGCCTTGGGCGTTGACCAGATGGTCGCCCTTTGGCGTCCAGCCGGCGGCCTCCATCAATTTCAGCGCTTGCAGCTGTTTGTCGCGGATAAAGCCGGTTCCGTCGGTCCGCGGCGACCGGTAAACCTGGGTAAAGACCTCGTCGGGTACGCTGCCGCGCAGCGGTTCGAGGATTTTCAGCTCGGCGGGCGTCGGAAGTTGCGTGGCCGCCAACTCCGAGTTTGAAAAAAAGCTGTCCTGACGAATGTACATGTCGCGCATCATCTGCCGATTGGTCCATTCGAAATCCCACAACAGGTTGAGTGCCTGTCGCACCCGGCGATCCTGAAAGATCGGCTTGCTCAGGTTGAACACATAGCCCTGAGAACTCTGGACCGCGCCTTTGGCGAGATGGGCTTTTTGCAACAGGCCCTGGGTCAGCGCCGGGCCGTCGTAGCGAATCGAATAGCCGGTGGCGGAAAACTCGCGGTTGTAATCATAGGCGCCAGCCTTGAGCACCTGACGCGCCACGTCGATATCGCCGAAATACTCGATGCTGAACGTATCGAAGTTGTACATCCCGCGACTCACCGGCAGGTCCTTGCCCCACCACTGCGGATCGCGCTCGAAGGTGATGGTGCGGCCCGGATCGACGTGACCGATCCGGTAGGGACCGCTGCCGGGCGGGATCTCGAAGCCCGCGCCCCCGGCGAAATCCCGGCTCTTCCACCAGTGTTCGGGAAACACCGGCAATGATGCGATGTCCAGCGGCAGGGTCCGGTTTTCACTGTTGCGAAACTCGAAGCGGATCTTGTCGGGTGATTCGACCTGCACGTCTTTCACCGCATCGAAGCGGGTCCGGTACTGCATGCTGCCCTGGGTCATCAGCAGCTCGAAGGTGTACTTGACGTCGTTGGCCGTGATGGGCGTCCCGTCGGTGAAACGCGCGGCGGGATTGAGGTGAAACCGCAGCGTCAGCCGATCATCACTGAGGTCCATCCACTGCGCGACAAGGCCATAGACCGTGTAAGGCTCATCCAGGGAGCGCACTGCCAGCGGCGAGTAAAGCATGCCGCTGATCTGGGCGACGCCGGTGCCCTTGTCGATGTAGGGCATCAGATGGTCGAACTGGCCGATCTCCAGTGCCGAGCGGCGCATGCTGCCGCCCTTGGGTGCATCGGGATTCACGTAGTCGAAGTGCTGAAAGTCGGCCGGGTAGCGGGGCGCTTCGCCATAGACGGTCAGTGCGTGGCGCGGCGTGGCAGTCGCGGCGCCCGGGCCTGTGAGCAGGCCCGCCAGCACGAACAGTCCCGCAACCAGCAAAGATGGAAAAGCGTGGCGCATCAAGCGAATCCTGGCAGGTATCGGCGAAGGGTTTCAGCGGGGACGGCGCAAGCACCGGCGCGCGCCAGGTAACAGCGGCGCCGAATCGTCATACGTTGTAACGACCTTTGTCGGGAAATGCCAGCGTCCAAGCTGGGGCCGCGCAAACGAAAACGGCCCGTCACAGGACGGGCCGTCTGGCACTGTCAGCAGTCAGGATCAGTCCTGGCGGCTGGTGACTTCCAGCAGGTGGTAGCCGAACTGAGTCTTGACCGGACCCTGTACCACGTTGATCGGGGCGCTGAACACAACGGTGTCGAATTCCTTGACCATCTGGCCGGGACCGAACGAACCCAGGTCTCCACCCTGGCGGCTGGACGGGCAGCTGGAGTTGGCCTTGGCGACTTCAGCGAAATCGGCGCCGCCTTCAATCTGTGCCTTGAGCTCGTTGCACTTCTCTTCGCTCGAAACCAGGATGTGACGGGCAGTGGCTTTAGCCATGATAAATATCTCCAAATCATATAAAAGAAAGCAGCGTACCCGAATTGGTACGCCGTTTCCCGGAAAAGTGCCCTCGTGTGCGTCAGCGATACCGCAGACGGTCCACCGCGTTGCACAACAATTGTTCGGTTGCGTCCCAGCCAAGGCAGCCGTCGGTCACTGACACGCCGTAGCGCAGTGACTGGCCGATGGGCTGGCAGCCCTCGAACAAGTGGCTTTCGAGCATCAGGCCGATCAGCGAGGTGTCGCCGTCGAGGCGCTGCTGCAGCACGTCGTTGAAAACCTCAGGCTGGCGCAGCGGGTTCTTGCCGCTGTTGGCATGACTGCAGTCGACCATGATTCTGGCGTCCAGCTTGTCCCGGGCCAGCGCCTCCCGCACTTGCGCAACGCTCTGGCTGTCGTAATTCGGCCCGGCGTGCCCGCCGCGCAGTACCACGTGAGTGTCCGGGTTGCCGGGGGTTTCGATGATCGCCGGATGGCCGGAGGCGTCGATCCCGAAATGCCGGTGGCCGTGGGCAGCCGAACGTATGGCATCGCTGGCGACGCCGACGCTGCCGTCGGTGCCATTCTTGAAGCCCACGGCCATGGGCAGGCCGCTGGCCATTTCCCGGTGGATCTGCGATTCGGTCGTGCGGGCGCCAATCGCCACCCAGCTCAGCAGGTCATCAAAGTAGCCGGCTGCCATAGGCTGGAGCAATTCGGTCGCGACCGGCAGGCCCAGCTCGACCATGTCGAGCATCAGGCGACGCGACAGGGCCAGACCGGCGGCCATGTCGTCGCTGCCATCGAGGTGCGGGTCGTAAGCCAGGCCTTTCCAGCCCACGGTCGTGCGTGGCTTCTCGACATAGGCACGCATCACCACGAGTAATTGGTCGCTGACCTGAGCGCCGAGATCGGCCAGGCGCGCGGCGTATTCAAGCGCGGACTGCGGATTGTGGATCGAACAGGGGCCGACGATCACCAGCAGCCGGGAGTCTTCACCGGTGAGAATGGCGCGCACGGCGCGGCGCTGGTCTTCGATACGGGCGGCCAGGGCGGACGAAAGCGGCAACTGGTGTTTGAGTTCCCGGGCACTGGGCAGGCGACGGGAAACGGGGGCGTCGCACAGTGCAATGGTGGCGGCGGACAGGCTGGACGGTTTTACGGCAACGGACGATTTCATATCAGGCTTCCTGGGCTGGCGGGCGCATCCCGCCAGGCCCTACTTGGGTGTTCGACAATTCGCCGGGCTGGCGCTGGATAGAGAAATGCCACCTGGCAGTGACCGAACGGAGGCGGCAGGCTGTCCCGAACGGAGGGTGGTAAATCGCCAGGCGAAGTCGATGTCGTTGCGGTAATAGGTGGCGTAGTTCATGTCTTGATCCTCGTCATGCAGTTGAGTGCAGCTGAAATTATCCGGGCCCGGAAAAACAAAACCCCCGGTCGGGGAGCCGACCGGGGGTTAGAGAGTTCTCTGGTTGGCGTCCCGTTTATCTGGGCGCCGGAGGGGTATCAGGCGCGCCAGTGGCTAAACCAATACCCATAATAAAAATCGACTGGAACGGACACCGTGTTCGCCGCCGTCCACGCGCTGGCAGGCACCACGACGCGACAGACGTCAGTGCGATGCGACAGCGAAGAGGGAAGGGCGTGCAACATGTGTGTCTCCAGAAGTTGACCCGAGCTTACGCCACATCAGGTGGCGGATTCAATCGGAAATTCCAATCGCGCCTGCCGCCAGCGTCGATCCGCGGACGTCCCTGGAGCGCAGGTTCTGGCCAGTCTGGAGCGATAGACTGATCTGGTAGGAGAAGGCGACTCGTAATGCGGGCGCGAACCGGTGCTCCGCAGCGAAAATTCGGCATGTGGGCGGACAGCGCTGGTACTCACTCCGTCATCGGGTTTACCGGTTCAGGGATGCTGCCGACCTTCATCCCCAGCAGAACTGCCACTTTATGGGCTTCGCCGCGGCGACCCTTCTTGCGGCCGGCCAACACTTGGTAGGTGGTTGCCGGATCGATGCTGTGTTCGCGCGCAAATTCCTGAACGGATTTCCCTTGTTGATCGAGCCAGGCCTTGGCTTGTACAGCGGTGCGTATTCCGGGCATAGTTCAAAACCGTTCAATTCAGTTCAATTCTGTCCGGAGTCTACCATTCGGAAGGGTGTCGTCAACAAGGTTAAGTATTCAAATGAGTGGAATCGGGTACAGGCTAAGAAAAGAAAGGGAGCGTCTTGGGCTTTCTCAGCGTGCCTTTGGAGAGATCGGTGGCGTGGAAGCCAACGCTCAGGGAAAGTATGAAAGCGGCGACCGCGCACCCAAGGCCGATTATCTGGCTGCGGTTGCCGCCAGAGGCGTAGACGTGCTGTACGTCCTGACCGGAAAGCCCACCCCCATGGCTGTCGACAACCTCAGCGTGGCCGAGGAAAAAGTGCTGGGCAGTTACCGTGTGCTGACCAGGGAGGATCAAGATGCAATCAGACGATTGACGACCACCATGGCGGAGCTGTCTGCTTCCTACGCGAGCGGCAGGGAGCTTTCCTCCGACGGCGACTGACCCGTCGCGTGGGACGTACGGCCGGCAGGGGCAACCTGAACCGCCGGGGACTGAATGTGTCGACGCTAGGTCCAACGGGTGGTTTTTTGTTATGGTGAGCGGCAAATCGTTATGACTGGTGCATGAGGTGTCTGCTTGATTAAGGTGCTAGTTGTAGATGACCATGATCTTGTCCGCACAGGCATCACCCGGATGTTGGCCGACATCGACGGCCTGCAGGTCGTCGGGCAGGCAGAATCCGGCGAAGAGTCGTTGAAAAGGGTACGCGAGCTCAAGCCCGACGTGGTGCTCATGGACGTCAAGATGCCTGGCATCGGCGGGCTTGAAGCCACGCGCAAGATGATGCGCAGCCACCCCGACATCAAGGTTGTGGCAGTCACCGCCTGCGAGGAAGACCCATTCCCGACCCGTTTGCTGCAAGCTGGCGCCGCCGGCTACATGACCAAGGGCGCCGGGCTGGCCGAAATGGTCCAGGCGATACGCCTGGTGTTCGCCGGGCAGCGGTATCTCAGCCCGCAGATAGCCCAGCAGCTCGCACTCAAGTCCTTTCAGCCACAAGTCAACAATTCGCCCTTCGACCTGCTATCCGAACGCGAGATCCAGATAGCGCTGATGATCGTCGGCTGCCAGAAAGTCCAGACCATCTCCGACAAGCTGTGTCTGTCCCCGAAAACCGTCAATACCTACCGTTATCGTATTTTCGAGAAGCTCTCGATCAGCAGTGATGTCGAACTTGCTTTGCTGGCTGTACGTCACGGCATGGTGGATGCCAGCGCCTGAACATGACCCTTACGTTTGATCCCAGTGCCTTTCTCGCGACCTGCAGTGGTCGCCCCGGTGTCTACCGGATGTTCGACGCCGAAGGGAAGCTGCTCTATGTCGGCAAGGCCAAGAACCTCAAGAAGCGTCTCGCCAGCTATTTTCGCAAGACCGGTCATGCGCCCAAGACCGGCGCACTGGTCGCCCGCATCGCCCAGATCGAGACGACCATCACCGCCAACGAGACCGAAGCGCTGCTCCTGGAGCAGACGCTCATCAAGGAATGGCGTCCGCCGTACAACATCCTGCTGCGCGACGATAAATCCTATCCTTATGTCTATCTGTCCGACGGTGCCTATCCGCGCCTGAGCATCCATCGCGGGTCGAAGAAAGGCAAAGGGCGTTATTTCGGGCCGTATCCAAGCGCCGGGGCGATTCGCGAGAGCCTGAGCCTCCTGCAGAAAACCTTTCAGGTCCGCCAGTGCGAGGACAGCTACTACAAGAACCGCAACCGACCCTGCCTGCAATATCAGATCAAGCGCTGCAAGGGGCCTTGCGTGGGTCTGGTCGAGCCTGAAGTGTATGCGCAGGACGTGCGTCACTCCGTGATGTTTCTCGAAGGACGCAGCAACGCCTTGAGCGACGAACTCAACGCCGCCATGGAAAAAGCCGCCATGGCGCTTGACTTCGAGCGCGCGGCCGAGCTGCGTGACCAGGTTGCGTTGCTGCGCCGGGTCCAGGATCAGCAGAGCATGGAAGGCGGCAGCGGGGACGTCGACGTGATTGCGGCGTTCGTCAACCCGGGCGGCGCCTGTGTCCATCTGATCAGTGTGCGCGGCGGCCGGGTGCTGGGCAGCAAGAACTTCTTTCCGCAGGTGGGCATCGAGGAAGAAGTCGGCGAGGTCATGTCGGCGTTCCTGGCCCAGTACTACCTGGGCGGCGTGGATCGCGAGCTCCCGGCCGAAGTGATCGTCAACGTCGTCAACGAGGATTTCCCCGCGCTGATCGAGGCGATCGAAGAATTGCGCGGTCGTGAGCTGACCATCAGTCACCGTGTGCGCGGCACCCGTGCCCGCTGGCAGCAGCTGGCGGTTACCAACGCAGAACAGGCCCTGTCGGCACGCTTGGCGAATCGACAACATGTCGCTGCGCGCTTCGAGGCACTGGGCGAGGTGCTGAACCTCGATGAGCCTCCGACCCGGCTGGAATGCTATGACATCAGCCATTCCAGCGGCGAAGCTACCGTAGCCTCTTGCGTGGTGTTCGGGCCGGAAGGTCCGGTGAAGGCCGACTACCGCCGATTCAACATCGAAGGTGTCACCGCCGGCGACGATTACGCCGCCATGCATCAGGCACTGACACGCCGCTTCAGCCGCATCATGGACGGTGAGGGCAAACTGCCCGACGTTCTGCTAGTGGACGGCGGTAAAGGTCAGATGGCGATGGCTCGCGACGTGTTGAACGAACTGGCCGTTCCAGACCTGATCCTGCTAGGCGTGGCGAAGGGCACGACCCGCAAGGCGGGGTTCGAGACCCTGTATCTCAACGACGCTGCCCACGAATTCACCTTGCCCGGCGACTCGCCGGCGCTGCACCTGATCCAGCAGATCCGCGACGAGGCACACCGCTTCGCGATTACCGGCCACCGCGCCCGGCGGGGCAAGACACGGCGTACCTCCACACTCGAAGGGGTGGCGGGGGTCGGGCCGACCCGGCGCCGGGATCTGCTCAAGCACTTCGGCGGATTACAGGAATTGTCCCGCGCAAGCGTCGATGAAATCGCAAAAGCGCCGGGAATCAGCAAAAAGCTGGCAGAGTCGATTTATGCAAACCTGCACAGCGAGTAGAATGCCGATTCACCTCGTAGCCAGTTGTGCCGATGAATATCCCTAATCTGATCACCGTTCTGCGCGTTTTACTGATTCCGATCTTCATTCTGTTGTTCTACCTGCCTTATCACTGGAGCTACGCAGCCGCCAGTACGGTGTTCGCGTTTGCCGCAGCCACCGACTGGCTGGATGGCTATCTGGCCCGGCGCCTGGAGCAAAGCACCCCGTTCGGCGCCTTTCTCGATCCGGTCGCGGATAAGCTCATGGTGGCGGTTGCGCTGGTGCTGCTGGTCCAGACCCATGCCAATCTATGGCTCGCCTTGCCGGCGGCGGTGATCATTGGCCGGGAGATCGTGATCTCCGCGCTGCGCGAATGGATGGCGGAAATCGGCGCGCGCGCCCAGGTCGCGGTATCCAGCATGGGCAAGTGGAAGACCGCGGCCCAGATGCTGGCGCTGGTGATCCTGCTCGCCAACCCGCCGGGCTTGTCTTTCTGGGTCGTGTCCGGTTATGCGCTGCTGATTATTGCCGCCGGGCTTACATTGTGGTCCATGGTGCAATACCTGCGCGCCGCGTGGCCGCACCTGAAAACCACCGCAGAAAAAAAATAAGTTTTTGAATCAAAGGCTTGACGAATGTTTTTGAGCGTATAGAATGGCGCTCGTTACCAAGACGCGGGAATAGCTCAGTTGGTAGAGCACGACCTTGCCAAGGTCGGGGTCGCGAGTTCGAGTCTCGTTTCCCGCTCCAGTTTCAAGTGTTATTACGTTTGATGTCGAAGTTGGCATTGCGCGTTCAGGCCGAGTAGCAAAATGGTTATGCAGCGGATTGCAAATCCGCCTACGCCGGTTCGATTCCGACCTCGGCCTCCACACTGAAAGCCCCGCAGCCTCTGGCTTGCGGGGCTTTTTTCATTTGAGGCGGATTTTATTCGCCGCTGCGTTTGGGACAATTGAGGGACAGTAGGATTGATTCCATGTCCCAGGGTGTCCGGCAAAATCCGCGTCATAACTTGATCAGTGATGTGGGGCGACCGTCGGCTGCAGTTTGATGCCGATGGCATTCATGACCTTGATCATCGTTTCAAAGCGCGGCTTTGCGCCTGGCGCCAGAGCCTTGTACAGGCTGGCCCTGCCCAAGCCTGAATCCTTTGCAATTTGAGCCATGCCGCGGGCCTTGGCGACATAGCTTACCGCGCGGATCAGCTCGTCAGCATCGCCCTCGGCCCACACCTGGGCGACGTACTCATTGATTGCTTCATCGCTGTCGAGCATCGCCGCCATATCGAATGGCACCAGAATCTCGCTCATGTTCAAACCTCCTTGGCCATCTTCCAGGCCATTTGATATCCGCACGCTGGGTGGATTTGGCGCCACCCACCGGCAGGATGATCAGCACGTGGTCACGGATTGTGAAGTAAACCCGGTAACCGGGGCCCACGTCGATGCGCATCTCGGATACCCCACCACCCGGGTTTTGACCTCGCTCAGGTCACCTGCGCAGGCCTGTTCGATTCGCCGGGCGATTGCGATTTCGCTTGCAGATCCCGGACGGCGGCATGCCCCTGAGCGAAAATTCCGGTCTGCTAAATCAAATAGGTCATGTGCGCAAAGTGTATCCGGGCGGAGACACGAGATCCAATGGCGCAGTAGCCGCTTGTCTATAAAGGCTTTGGGCCAGTTCTCCGGCCTGCTTGCTCTGCCGTGCTTGCTCATGAGTCTTGCTCGCGGCATTAGCCAGCTTGCGGTCATGAAAGGGTTATAACGGCTGATTCAGTCCGGCAGCAGTTCTGGATGGCGAGTGCTCTCGGATGGCGGTGGCGCAAAGAGTTGATCGCGATTGGCAGGACGCCAGAGAAGGGGGTAAACGCTGAATTGCGACACGATTGCTGAGTTGCGGCAATTTCATCGGCACATTTGCTGAGCAGACAAGCTCGCAACTCATTGATTTATCAATGGTGCCCCGAGCCGGGGTCGAACCGGCACGCCCAGAGGGCGAGGGATTTTAAGTCCCTTGCGTCTACCAATTTCGCCATCGGGGCGGTAGCGCCAAGGCAGGGAATATATACACCCAAACTCGGTGAAGCAAGCACGGAAGACCGCTGAGCGTCACAATCCCCATGTTTTCGATAAAAATAAAATCTCGTTAAATCATGAGGCTACGACGGAACGACACTCGTTTGCGTGTTTTAGGGCCGTGGGGTCCAGGCGATTGGCAACCCGGGTTTCCTTCACAGCCATGCGACTGTTGGCTATAACTGTCTCTGTAGCAGGACAAATTTCTCCGTGAATGGAGACGACCCGGAAATCGTGTCGAGGAGCGATAAACGCCAGTTGAAATTTTGCCGGGATTGTAGGAGAACACTTGACGAAGGGTCCCCGGCACGCGCAGCAGGGCGCTCGCCAGGTAAATCTATGAGGTTGATCCGGCTGTTCAGCAACCACTGACCGTTTGATAAGGGGACGGGGGTGATCAGGCCATGAGCGACATAGGTTCACGTTTGAGACAGGAACGCAAACGCATGGGTCTTTCGCAACGAGAGATCGGTCAGTTGGGTGGCGTGGCGGCCAATGCACAGGGCAAGTACGAAAGCGGCGAGCGGGTCCCCAAGGCCGACTATCTGGCGGCGTTGGCGAACAGTGGGGTGGATGTGCTGTTTGTGCTGACTGGCCGACGGGCCAGTACCATCGCCATGGATAATCTGCTGAGTCGGGTTGCGGTCAAGGGGGGCGAACCGGCGGCGATGTTTGTTGAAGTGCAGCAGGCGGTCAGTCAGTTGGTCACGACCATCGAGCAGATTTCCAACGCCTATGAAGTGGACCTTGGCAAGCCGCCTCGGTCCATGCTGCCGTTCGTGGCGCGGGAGTAACGCAGCTGCTGCACCGGCTACTTTATGCAGTGGACTCTTCGATGACTTCCTCGACCTTCTCTGCCAGTGCCCTGAGGTAACTGGCGAGCGCGACTTCTTCTTCGCGCAGACCCTTGCGCTGCCGGATCCTTGGCAATTTAGCCAGACTGCCCATCAGAAAGCCTTCGAGCACGGCAGGATGGATGTAGCATTTGCGGCAGATCGCCGGCGTGTTGCCCAGCAGTCGCGAGACTTCCTTGACCATTTCGACGATGTGCCGCTTGGCGTCGGCTTCCGGCTCCCAATGCAGTTTGCGCAGGGTCGCCAATGCCATGGCGCTGGCCGCCCAGGTCCGGTAGTCCTTGGCCGTGAAGTGCGCGCCGGTCAGGCTGTGCAGGTAGGCGTTGATGTCCGACGAGGTCACTTTGTGTCGGACGCCGTCGTCATCCAGGTACTGAAAGAGGTTTTGTCCCGGCAGTTCCATGCAGCGTTTGATGACGTTCGCCAGCCGTCGATCGTTGACGCTGACACTGTGTTCGACTCCGCTCTTGCCGCGAAACTCGAACAGGATCTTTCCGCCACGCACTTCGACGTGCTTGCTGCGCAGGGTCGTCAAGCCGTAGGAGCGGTTCTCCCGGGCATACTGGCTGTTGCCGATCCGGATCAAGGTGGCATCGAGCAGGGAAACCACGGTTGCCATAACCTTTTCCCGGCCCATGCCGGGTTGCGCGAGCTGCGCTTCGATCTGTTTGCGCACTTTGGGCAAGGCGTGCCCGAACTGGATCAGGCGCGCGTATTTGTTCTGGTCACGGATTTCACGCCAGCGCGGGTGGTAACGATACTGCTTGCGACCACGGGCATCGCGTCCGGTGGCCTGCAAGTGGCCGGCCGGGTCCGCGCAGATCCACACATCGGTGTAGGCCGGCGGAACGGCGAGGCCGTTGATGCGCTTGATCTCGGCCTGATCGCGTATGCGTTTGCCCTCGGTGTCGAAATAGGCGAACTTGCCTCGCAGTAGGCGGCGAGTGAAACCTGGCTGGGTATCGTCTACGTAATGCAGGTCCGGAAGGTCGGGGAGAATCTCGGTCGAGTCGGGCATGGCAAAAATCCAGATGCGGTTAATCACACTGACCGTTGCGGCCCTCGATTGGTGCCGGAATTTTTGCGGGCCTCAGGCAAGCACGGCCACCGCCTTGATTTGTGCCCACAAGCGCTGGCCGGTTTGAATCTGCATCTGATCGAACGAATAGCGCGTGATACGCGCCAGAAGCGGCGTGCCGCCGGCGTCCAGTTGCACGATCACATGCGCGTCGTTGTCTGCGGAGACGCTGTTGGTCACGGTCACCGGCAGACGGTTGAGAATGCTGCTGTGGGCCTCAGCCTGCAGGTTGAGGCTGACGTCCCGCGCCTGCACTTTGATACGCAGGTTCTTGCCCGCGTCGATCCGCTGGTGGGCCACCCGGATCGACAGCTCGCTATGGGGCAGCGCCAGGCTTAAAAGCTGGTACTGCGCGTCGTAGGCTACGCAGGTGCCCTCGATGGTGACGCCCGCGTCGTCGCCTTGGGCCAGCGGCAAATCGAGGCGGGTCAGCGTTTCGCCTATAGGCCCGCTGGCCAGGGCCTTGCCCTGGTCGAGCAGCACGATGTGGTCGGCCAGCCGGGCGACTTCGTCCTGGGCGTGGCTGACGTAAAGCATCGGAATGTTCAGCTCGTTATGCAGACGCTCCAGGTAGGGCAGGATCTCGCCCTTGCGACGGCTGTCCAGGGCGGATAGCGGTTCGTCGAGCAGCAGCAGGCGCGGGCTGGTTAGCAGGGCGCGGGCGATGCCTATCCGCTGGCGCTCACCGCCGGACAGCCCGTCCACGCGCCGGTCCAGTAGATGGTCCACGCCCAGCAGCGCGGCAGCATCGTTGAGTTGCAGATGACGGTCCGCGCGGGGTATGCGGCGCAGACCGAATGCCATGTTGCCGCGCACCGTCAGGTGGCTGAACAGGCTGGCTTCCTGAAACACATAGCCGATGGGGCGCTGGTGCGGCGGCACGAACAGGCCGCACGTGGTGTCCTGCCAGAACTCGCCATTGACCTGGATCACGCCATGCCGCGCGCGTTCCAGACCTGCAATGCAGCGCAGACAAGTCGTCTTGCCGGAGCCGGACGGTCCGAACAGCGCTGTAACCCCTGAACCCGGCAGATGCAGATCGACATCCACCTCGAAGTCGGGGTAGCTCATCTGCAGGCGAACGTGGATTTGCGTTGTCATGGTCAGACTCTCATCTTGCAGCTTTCAGCGCCATCCGGTGCTGGTCTTGTTGCTGGAATACAGTGCCAGCAGCACCACAAACGAGAACACCAGCATGGCGCCGGCCAACCAGTGGGCTTGCAGGTATTCCATGGACTCGACATGGTCGAAGATCTGCACGGACACCACCCGGGTCTTGTCAGGAATGTTGCCGCCGATCATCAGCACCACGCCGAACTCGCCGACCGTATGAGCAAAACCCAGGATCGCGCCGGTCACGAAGCCAGGCCGGGCGAGGGGCAGGACTATGGTGAAGAACGTGTCCCAAGGCCCGGCTCGCAGCGTCGCGGCGACTTCCAGCGGGCGCGAGCCGATGGCCGCGAAGGCGTTATGCAGTGGCTGTACGACAAAGGGCATCGAGTACACCACCGAGCCGATCACCAGACCCGTGAAGCTGAAGGTCAAGGTTCCTAGCCCCAGGCTCTGGGTAAGTTGCCCGACCGGACCATTGGGCCCCAGCAGCAGCAACAGATAAAAGCCGATGACCGTGGGCGGCAGCACCAGCGGCAAGGCCACCACGGCACCGACCGGCCCTTTGAGCCAGGAACGGGTCCGAGCGAGCCACCAGGCGATGGGCGTCGCAATGACCAACAGAATCAGGGTAGTCAGCGACGCCAGTTTCAGGGTCAGCCAGATCGCCGCGAAGTCGGCGTCGCTCAGGTGCATTTACAGCTGGTACCCGAACGACTTGATGATTTCCCCAGCCTTCGGACCTTTGAGATAGTCGACCAGCGCTTGCGCGGCCGGATTGTCCTTGCCCTTGTCGAGAATGACCGCGTCCTGGCGGATCGGGTCATGCAGCTCGGCGGGCACGACCCAGGCCGAGCCGCGGGTGAGCTTGCCGTCCTTGTAGATCTGCGACAATGCCACGAAGCCCAGTTCGGCGTTGCCGCTGGAAACGAACTGGTAGGCCTGGCTGATGCTCTGGCCTTCGACCAGCCGGGAGCGGGTCGCTTGGGTCAGCCCCAGCTTGTCCAGCACCTGGGTAGCGGCCAGCCCGTAGGGCGCCGCCTTGGGATTGGCGATCGACAGGTGCTGATAGCTTTGACCCTTGAGCACCTCGCCCTTGTCATCGACGTATCCCGGCTTCGCTGACCAGAGCGCGAGCGTCCCGGTTGCATAGGTGAAGCGCGAGCCCTTGACGGTTACGCCTTCGTTTTCCAGTTTGGCCGGCGTCGTGTCGTCGGCGGACAGGAATACTTCGAAAGGCGCGCCATTGCGAATCTGTGCGTAAAACTGGCCGGTCGCGCCGAACGACGCCACCAATTTGTGGCCGGTGTCTTTCTCGAAGTCTTTGGCGATGGCCTGGATCGGCGCGGTGAAGTTGGCGGCGACCGCGACCTGTACTTCATCGGCCAGCGCGGCGCCTGACATCAAGACGGAACAGGCGAAAAACAGGGCGTTGCGCAGGGCAGGGGCTTTCATCAGAGAATCCTGGGGCAGGGGAATAGAGGCCTGGGCGGCCAATCGCTATATACGAGAATATATAGCGATATCCTGCTCCGATGGAAGCGCCGCGTCAGCCGCGTCCAAGTCGTTGCAGCGCTTGTTCCGCCAGCAGGCGTGTCAGTTGCGCGGCTGAAAGCTCGTGTTTGATGCCGACGGCCTGGCCTGCCCACAAGTTCATGAAGTCGCCACTGCCGGACGGTTCGGAGGCCGCGCGTAACGGCATCAGAGCGCCGCCCGCCAGCGGAAAAGCCGGCGCGAGGGGACTGATCGGTCCGATCTCGCGCATGATCCGGTTGACGATGCCCCGGGCCGGGCGGCCGGTGAACAGGTTGGTGACGGCGGTCTGACTGTCCGTGGCTTCCCTCAGCGCTCGACCGTGTGGCTGGCTGACCTTGGCTTCAGGGCAGAACAGATAAGCCGTTCCCATCTGGACGCCGGATGCGCCGAGCATGAATGCCGCCGCGATACCCCGACCGTCAGCGATGCCGCCCGCGGCAATGACCGGGACTTTGACCGCGTCGACGATCTGCGGCACCAGGGCCATGGTCCCCACCTGCGTATGCAGTTCTTCGCTGAGAAACATGCCTCGATGGCCGCCTGCTTCGTAGCCCATGGCAATGATGGCGTCGCAACCGTGGCGTTCAAGCCATCGCGCTTCGTCCACCGTGGTCGCCGAGGAGATGATTCGGGCGCCGGTGGCGCGTACCCGTTGCAGCAGCCCTGCTTCGGGAAGGCCGAAGTGAAAACTGACCACCTCGGGCCGCAGGCTTTCGACCAGCGCGCAGGCGGCTTCATCGAACGGCGCCCGGTTGGAAACCGGCGTCGGGGCGTCGAAGTCGGCCTGCAACTCTTCATAGTAAGGCTTGAGCGCCTGCTTCCAGCGTTCCGCGCGGTCGCTGTCGTACGAGGGCGGCGTGTGGCAGAAGAAGTTCAGGTTGAGTGGCGCGCTGCTGTGCTGGCGGAAGGTCGCGACTTCTTCGAGGATCTGCTCGTGGGTGAGCATCGCGCAGGGCAGGGAGGCGAGCCCGCCGGCTTCAGCCACGGCGATGGCCATGGCCGACCCGGTCGCGCCAGCCATCGGCGCCTGTAGAATGGGCAGTTCAATCTTGAAAAGGTCCAGCAGGCGGCGATCCGGCCAAAGGGTCATGGAACAGGCTCCGGGCAAGGCGTGGCTGATCACATTGAACCAGCCGGCCCCGTCAGTCCAGCGCCGAAATCGAGACCGATGTCACGATTGGCGATTGACAATAAAAACGATCGGTCTAATCATGGCGCCATGACTGAATCTACTCCCAAGCCAAGACGCGTCGGGCGTCCTCCGAAGATAGATCGCGCTCCTCAGGAAACCCGCGAGGTGCTGTTGCGTCGCGGCCTGGAAATCATGACCGAGCAGGGCTTCACCAGCACTGGCCTGGATTTCCTGCTCAAGCAGGTGGGCGTGCCGAAAGGCTCCTTCTATCACTACTACGAGAACAAACAGGCGTTTGGCTTGGCCGTGCTCGATGAATACGCGCGCTACTTCGCCGAGCGCCTGGACCAGTGGCTGCTCGACGAGAACCTGTCGCCACTGGAGCGGCTGGTTGGTTTCGTGCAGAGCGCCAAGGCTGGCATGGCCCGGCACGACTACCGCCGTGGGTGTCTGGTCGGCAACATGGGCCAGGAAATCAGCCTGCTGCCTGAAGCCTTTCGCGATCCGCTGGAAACCATCTTTCTTGACTGGCAGGCGAAGCTGACCCGTTGTCTGCAAGCCGCGCAGCAGGTTGGCGAGCTCGGTCGGCAAGCCAATTGCGCCGAATTGGCCGCCTTCTTCTGGATCGGTTGGGAAGGCGCTGTGCTTCGCGCGCGGCTGGTCAGAAACGACGCGCCGCTCAATACCTTCATCGCCGGGTTCCTGCGCGGTCTGCCGCAGTGACCCGATTGAAACGATCGGTCTAAAACCGGAGGCGACATGTTCAAAGGCATTCTGATCGACAAGGACGAGCAGGGCTATCAGGCCCGGCTGACCTCCATCGACGAGGCATCGCTGCCAGCCGGCGATGTGACGGTCCGGGTATCCCACAGCACCCTGAACTACAAGGACGCTTTGGCCTTGACCGGCCAGAGTCCGATCGTTCGCACCTTCCCGATGGTACCGGGAATCGATCTGGCGGGCATCGTCGAATTCAGCGAGTCGCCGCGTTTCAAGGCCGGCGAGGCGGTACTGCTCAATGGCTGGGGCGTAGGTGAGTCGCACTGGGGCGGTCTTGCCGAAAAGGCCCGTCTCAAGAGCGACTGGCTGATTCCCTTGCCCGACGCGTTCAGCGCCGCGCAAGCCATGGCGATCGGCACGGCCGGCTATACCGCGATGCTCAGTGTGCTGGCGCTCGAACGTCACGGCGTCAAACCCGAGGACGGCGAAATTCTGGTCACCGGCGCCAACGGCGGGGTGGGCAGTTTCGCCATCGCGCTGCTGGCACGGCTCGGATATCACGTAATCGCGTCCACCGGCCGACCGCAGGAGAGCGATTACCTGCGGCAACTCGGCGCTACCGGCATCATTGACCGCGCGAGCCTGTCCGCGCCGGGCCGGCCGTTAGCCCGCGAGCAATGGACGGCCGCCATCGACTCGGTCGGCAGCCATACCCTGGCGAACGTCTGCGCGGGGATCCGTTACCGGGGGATCGTTGCAGCGTGCGGTCTGGCCCAGGGCATGGAACTCCCGGGCTCGGTGGCGCCTTTCATTTTGCGCGGCGTAACCCTGGCCGGTATCGACAGCGTGACCCGACCCACCGCCGACCGCCTCGAGGCCTGGTCTCGGCTGGCCCGTGATCTCGATCCCGGCTTGCTGGCGTTGATCAGCCGCGAAGTGGGCTTGTCAGAGGTCATCGATCTGGCCCCGCAGTTGATTGCCGGTCAGGTTCGGGGCCGGCTGGTGGTCGATATCGCCCGCTAGGCCTACCTCGACCGGGATAAAAAAAGGCCGCTGCACAAGGTGCGACGGCCTGAAAGATCTAACCAAAGGAATGATGAAGAAGAGCATGTATTCATGTGCCCGCGATGCGGATTCGCGGGGGACAAAGACGTGTTCAACCATCGCCGGCAACGTTAACACCGTGTGATCGCGAATGACTATCACCAGCATTGATAGTGACTATCGCCATTGGTAGCTTGCTATCCATTTCCCCCGCCACTCAATCCCCGCAAACATGATCCAGGGCCTGTCGGCCGCCATCCGGAAATTCGATTCGTCGCAACTGAAGTATCGATGGATCGAATAGCCGACGCCGCCGCGAAATTCCATCCTGACCCGGTCAATCACGCACGGGTCTGAGCATGGAACAGTTCGACATTCACCGCAGGATCAACTTCGACACTCTGGTTCACGAATATGGCCTGGACGGCAGCCGACTGCTGCCTTGGCAGGGCTACCCGATGCCGTTCGCGGGCGGCTGGTGTGTGGTGCGTCCCGGCACGCGCAGCGAGCCGCACACCCAGATCGATCAGGAAATCTTCATTGCCATCAAGGGGGCTGCCCGACTGGTGGTCGGCGACCGTGAAATGACGTTCGCCGCCGGCGATATCGCCGCAATCCCCAAGCACACCGACCATTACGTCATCAACGACACCGCCGAGGATTTTCACTTCTACGTGATCTGGTGGGACATGAACCATGTGAATGCTTTCGTGGCGCAGCACAGCGAAACCACGGGGTGCCTCCATGACTAGGTTCATTGTCACCATCACTCCGCCCACGCCCAACGGCGATCTGCACATTGGTCATATCGCCGGGCCGTTCCTGGCCGCGGACGTGTTCACCCGTGTTCAACGCCAGCTGGGGCATGAGTGCGTGCTGCTGTCGTATTCCGACGATTACCAGTCCTACATGCTGCGCAAAGGGCTGGAAACCGGCGAAGACCCGGTTAGTCTGGCGCGGCGCAATACCGACCGTATCGAAGCTTCATTGGCGGCGGTCGGGATTCGGCCTGATCACTGGATGCGCCCCTACGACAATCCCTGGTTCGCGCAAGCAGTAACCGAGGTATTCGGCGCACTCCAGGACGCCGGCTTTATCGATTATCGCGAATCCCAAGAAGCCTGGTGTCCGGATTGCAAAGTCTGGGGCTACGAAGCCTTCGCCCGTGGTCTGTGCAATTACTGCGGCGCCGATTCGGATGCCAGCCAGTGCGAAAGCTGCGCTCAGGCACCCGACGCTCACTTGATGACCGACCTGCGCTGCAAGCTGTGCAGCAGGCCGTCCGAGTGGAAGAACACCCGACGGGCCTTTCTCAAGCTGGCCGCCTTCGAACCGGCGCTGCGTGAGCGGCTGCTGAATCGCACCTGGCGAGCCCCGCTCAACACGTGGCTGCGCGAGACCCTGACGCATCTGCACGACTGGGGCGTAACCCGCCCGGAGGACGGCGGACTGGACCTCGCGGCGGATGGCAGTTGCCGGGTCCACACCTGGTTCATGGGCCTGGCCGGCTATCTGGCGGCGTTCCGCGAATACGCCGCCAATAGCGGGCAGCCCGAGCTGTTCCGTCAGTTCTGGCAGTCAGGGCAGGGCAACCTGGTGCACTTTCTCGGCTTCGACTGCGTATTCAGCCATGCCATCGTCTATCCGGCGCAGCTCTCTGTCCTCACCGAACTGAATGTCCAGCAGCGCTTCATGCCCAATCAGTTCCTCAAACTGGACGGCTTGAATCTGTCGACCAGCCGCAACCACGCGATCTGGGTCGCCGATCTGGCCCGACAGGCCTGCGCCGACAGCGCCCGTCTGTATCTGGCAAGCGTGGCGCCGGAACAGAGCGAGGGCGATTTCCGCCTAGGCCAGTTCCTGCAATGGCGCGCCGAAATATTCGACGATTTTTTCCCGACCCTGCTCGAAGCGGGCCGCAACGGCCCTCGCGACTGGTGGGCCGGCTCGTGCGGACCGGATGCCGGGCTTCTGGAAGCCCTGCGCGTGCGCTGGAGCAGGGCAGTCGACCCTGAGCACTTTTCGATGAAGGGCATGGCGCAAGTGCTGCTGGACGCCATCGCCATGGCGCGAGTCCGGCTGGCGGACGGACGCCCCGCGCAGCATCTGGCCGCATTCATCGCCATGGCCGGCAAGTCGCTGATCCCCGAGACATCGGCCCGCATCGTCAGCGCGTTCGCGCTGCCGGAGGACCGGGTGAACGCCACCCTGATGTCCGGTTCCGCCGCCGAATATTCCATCTGAACGGATGCACGACCATGTCCATGGACTATCAAGTCGTTGTGATCGGCGCTGGAATCATCGGCGCCAGTATCGCCGCGAAACTCACGCATCTGGGTCTGTCGGTCGCGCTGATCGAGCGGGGAACGGCAGGAGCAAGCGGCGCGAGCAGCCATTCTGGCGGTTTGCTGCGGTTGTATGACGATGATCCGCTGCTGATGGCGCTGGCGGCCCGCTCGATCGATCTGCTGAATGACGAGCCTTTCGCCAGCGCTTACACACCCGCGTTGCAGCGCACCGGCATGCTATACCGCGCGGCACCGCAAGCGCTGGATTCGATGCAAGACGCCATCGCACGCTACGGCTCTGAGCGGTATCCGCTGCGTCTGCTGGATCGGCAGCAACTGGCCGCCTTGTATCCGTCTTTACCGGCCGATCAGGAGCGCATCGATCTGTTCGAGCCGCATGCCTGGGTCGGCAATGTACGCCAGGCTGCGGCAGCGCTCGCGGGGCAGGTGCGGCGCAGCGGCTTGCTGCTGGAGCATGCCGAGGTAACGGCCATCGACTGGCTGTCTCGCCATGAAGCGCGCGTGAATGTGGGCACTAACAGCCTGACCTGCCGCGCGGTGGTCATTGCGACCGGGGCCTGGAGCGGGCGATGGCTGCCCGGCGGCCTGGAAGTACGCTCCATTCCGCTGGCGCGAGTGCGGAGTGCCGAGCCCTGGCCGTTGCCGGTCATCGATGCCGTTAGCCAGAGCTACGGCATTCCGCTGGCGGCGCGGCTGGTGCAGACCGGTTGCCAACCGCGAGCCGTGGCAAGCTGCCCGACCGGGCTCCCGACACCCAATGAGCAGCATGCGGCGGATGGCCTCGCGCGCATCGGGTGTCTGTCTGGCGCGGGCGAACATCAGGTGATCGACGTGCTGGCGGGATTCGACGGCTACAGCCCGGACGGGCGGCCCCTGGTCGGCTTTCTCGACCAGGCAAGTCCGCTGTACATCGCCACGGGACTGTCCGGCGTGGGGTTCAAACTGGCGCCTGCCATTGCCGAACTGGCCGCCGGGCAGCTGCGCTGTCACCTGTCGGGCGAGGCGCCGGGAGTCGAATGGCCAGGCGTGTCGCCGGCACGCTTGATGGAAACGCCCGACAGGCAAGGAGGGCGGCCATGAGTACGGCTTCCTCTGCTCAAGTACCGCTGCGTGTGGGCGTCAGCGCGCTGTTCGACCCGGCCGACACGCCCCATGCCCGGACGTTCATGCGAGCGCTGTGGGTGGCGCGCAACTTCGTCAAAGGCCTGCACAACGTCCAGTGGCACTTTCTTGACGATGGCGCCGATCCGCTTCGGGGCGCCGACGTGGCTCGGCGTTTCATCGACTGGGGCGCGGACGTCGTCATCGGGCATTTCTCCTCGGACGCGGCAGTCGCGGCCGCCGGGCTTTATCGACAGGCCGGCATCGCGCTGCTGACGCCGGCGGCCACCCTCGATCGCTTGACGCTGGAGCACGACAACGTCTTCCGCTTCTGTCCTTGCGACCGCCGACTGGCGGCGGATCTGGCCGGCTGGCTGAAGACGCGGCGCTGGCAGGTGGTGCATATCGACAGCGACGACAGCGCCCACGGTCGCGCGCTGGCCGAGGCCCTGAAACAGGCTGCAAAAAACACCGGCCTGCGCCACGTCTCGCTCAGAGAGCAGGCACAGGTGGAGATCTTCGCCGGTCGCCTGCGCACCAGTCGCCAGCACTGGCACGCCCGGCGTCTGGCCGGAAGCACCCGACCGCTGGTGCTGACCGATGATGCGGCCACCCCGCGCCTGGGCCATGCGCCGCCCTGCGACCGCGACATCTATGCCATCGGCTTCGGGCATCGCGAGGCGCCGCACTGCCCAACGGCAGCGCTGCACCGCGGGTTCTTCGCCGAAGACCCCGACACCTATTACCGGGAAAGCCTGCTCGCGCTTCACGTCGTCGGTCAGCTGGCGACGGGCGCCAGGCGCGCAAGTTGCCTGATCGAAGCACTGCGCGAGACCCGTTTCGAGACCCCGTCCGGCGCAGTCGCATTCGAACGTGGCGAGCGGCCTGACGCTTTCACCCGAATCTGGCGGATCGGCGAAACCGGGCTGATCCCCGCCGACCGCCCGACCCCGTGCGTACCCCGACAACTGTTCTGCCTCACTTCCAGGGATGAAGACTCATGACCTATCCGACACTCAACACTCACGCCTGCGACGCCGTCTGTATCGGCTTCGGTCCGGCAGGCATCGCTTTGTCCTGCGTGGTGCAGGACGCGCGCGAGGCCGATCAGCCGCTGGGGGAACTCGACCTGCGCTACTTCGAAGCCGCCCCGGATACTCGGTGGCATCCGGAGCTGCTGCTGGAGGGGACCGACATCAACCACCATGTCCTGCGCGATCTGGTGACGCCCCGCAATCCTCGCAGTCGTTTTTCCTTTGCCATGTACCTCAAGGCTAAAGGACGGCTGTTCGATTTCGGCCTGCTGGGACGTCCCGCCAGCCGCCATGAATGGTCCGATTACATTGCCTGGGTCTCCTGCCAGGTGGACGCCGATACGCGCTTCGATACGCCGGTGAGCGAATTGCTGCCGGTCCTGAGCGAGGGCCGCCTGAGCGCGATCAAGGTGGTCACGCCTCAGGAGACGCTGATCACGCGCAATCTAGTGCTGTCCAGCGGCAGCACGCCGCGGATTCCCGACTGCTTCGCGCCATTGCTCGGACCGACGCTGTTTCATACCTCGCAGTTCCTGACCCGGCTGGGCGCGTTCGGCGAAGCCTTGCCCAAGCGCTGGCTGGTGCTGGGCTCCGGCCAGAGCGCCAGCGAATCGGTACTGGAGCTGCTGGGGCGCGACCGAGAGATTGAAGTGCACTCGGTGCACCGTTCGGCAGGCTTCAAACTTACCCAGCTAGGGCAGTTCCCGAACCGGGTGTTCGGGCCGGACCACGTGGATTATTTCCACAGCCTTGAAGCCACGGACCGCCATCGCTTTCTGGAATGGAGCCGTTCGACCAACTACGCGGGCATCGACCCCGACGAAAGCCAGAAGCTGTTCTCGGTCGTTTACGAGGATCGCATCGCCGGTAGGCAGCGCCTGCACACCCACGCCTACCGGACCCTGACCGACATTCAGCCGATCGCGCAGGGCTACCGCGTTGTGCTGACCGATACCTTCAGCCGCCGCAGCGAGACCCTGGACGTCGATGCCGTGGTGCTGGGCACTGGCTACCAGCAGCTGCTGGTGCCGCCATTGCTGGCCGGTCTGCAACCCTGGCTGGAGGCCGACCGCGATGGCGGCCTGCTCATCGACCGTGACTACAGCGTTGCGACCCGTCCCGATTGCGACGCGCGGATCTGGGTGAACGGCTTGTCCGAGCGCAGCCACGGGATCAGCGACAGCCAGTCATTTTCGCTGCTGGCCCTGCGCGCCGAGCGCATCGCCCACGCCCTGGAAAGCGCAGTGCGGCATCAGCGCGCGAGCGCTCAAACCCATTCCACCGATCCTGTACCGGCACAGTGAAGGCTTCCATGTACGAGACCATCAGTGACATCGTTCACGACCGGACCTTCCTCAAGGTTCGCGGGCTGGGTCCCGACTTCCTGCTCAAGCTGGAATCGCTCAACCCGGCCGGATCCATCAAGCTCAAGACCGCCACCGGTCTGATCGACGATCTGCAAAGTCGCGGCCTGATCGGGCCGGACACCATTCTGATCGAGTCGTCCTCCGGCAACCTCGGGGTGGCGCTGGCGATGATTTGCGCCGAGCGGGGCATCGCCTTCACCTGCGTGGTCGATCCCAATACCTCGCGCCACAACGTGCGCATGATGCACAGCTACGGCGCCGAGGTGGTCCGCGTCGACATGCCGGACGCCAACGGCGGATACCTGGGCACGCGGATCGCCCTGATCCGCGACAAACTCGCCGGCGATTCGCGCTATGTATGGCTGAACCAGTACGAAAACGCCGCCAATCCCCGCGCCCACGAGCGGACCACGGCGCGCTCGATCTCCCGCGAAGTGGGCCATGTCGATTACCTGTTCGTCGGCGCCGGCACCACCGGCACGCTGATGGGCTGCGTACAGCACTTCCGGCGCCATCACCCCACGACCCGGATCATCGCCGTCGACAGCGTCGGCTCGGTCACTTTCGATACGCCGCCGGGTCGCCGCTTCATACCGGGGCTGGGCACCAGCCAGCGACCGCCGATCTTCGATATCGAGGGCATTCACGCCCTGGAGTTGGTGCCCGAATCGCGCACGGTCGCCATGTGCCGGGTGCTGGCGCGGACCAAAGGAATGCTGGTCGGCGGCTCGACCGCCACGGTGATCGCCGCCGTGCATGCCTGGCGCGAGCGCATCGAGCCAGATTCGGTAGTGGTCGCCCTGTCGCCGGACTGGGGCGAGCGTTATCTGGACACCCTGTATGACGACCAATGGGTCGAGCAGCACTTCGGAACCGAGGTGCTGAACATGACTCTGGCCGACATGCCTGTCGTGCCGGGCTGGACGCGCTATCTTGCCGCCGAACGCTCATCCGCCGCGTTTCATGTGGTCGACGGTCAGACCGTGGCGCGCTTGCTGGATGCCGATCCTCTTGCCTGCATCGAAGACGTCCGGCAGGCCTATATCGCCCATCACGCGGGCCAGACGATCAATCCGGACAGCTATTTCCTGCGCTTTCCCGATGCTCCGGCCAACCGGATCATCGCATTGCCGGCCAGCCTGTCCGGCGACCGGTCGGTGAGCGGGATCAAGTGGATTTCCAGCTTTCCGGGCAACATCGAGGAAGGTCTGCAACGCGCCTCGGCGGTGCTGATTCTCAACGACCCGCGCACCGGCTATCCATTCGCCTGTCTGGAAGCATCGCGAATCAGCGCCATGCGCACGGCGGCCTCGGCGGTGCTGGCCGCGCGCTGGCTCCATCGCCAGCAGCGTCAGGTCGTGCGCACCGCGTTCATTGGCGCCGGCTTCATCGCCCGCACGGTGATGGACATGCTGTGCGCCGACGGCTGGAGCCTGGGGCAGGTCAGCGTCCATGACACCGACGCGCGGTCGGCCGCCGCGCTGCTGGCGCACGCCACGGAGGTGCGCGGGTTGTCGGGTGCCCTTTGCGGCCTTGAGGCCTGCCTGCAGGCCGATCTGGTGGTGTTCGCCACGACCGCCGCCACGCCCTGGGTGCTGGAACCGGTGTTTCGCCCGGGCCAGATCGTGCTGAACATTTCCCTGCGCGACCTGGGACCACGGGTGATCGCGGCCGCCAACAACATCCTCGACGACGTCGACCACTGCCTTAAAGCGGATACCTCGGCTGACCTGGCGGTGCGTGAGTACCAGAGCCGCTCGTTCATCACCGGCACCCTGGCGCAACTGATGTCGGGCGACATCGAACTGAGCCCGGACAAAGCGTCGATCTTTTCGCCGTTCGGCCTCGGCGTGCTGGACCTTGCCGTGGGCCAGCGTCTGTACCGGCAGGCGCTCGCCGACGGCAGCGCGCTGGCGGTGCCGCATTTCTTTCATCAATCCAAGCGCTGGTGACCCTATGAAAAGCACTTTCACAGACCACTGGGCCGCCCGCATGGCACACGACGTCAGCATCGCAATCGTCGGCATGGGCTCGCGCGGCTTCAGCGTGCTTGAACAGCTCGTGGCGCTGGCGCGCCAGACTCCGAGCCTGCGGCTGCGCATCGATCTGTTCGATCCGCGCACGCCGGGCGTCGGGCTGCACGACCCCGAACAGCCCGATTACTTGATGCTCAACACCATGGCAGGGCAGCTCAGCGCGTTTTCGTCCGCTTACCCGGCCGACCAGCAGGTCGGCGAGACCTTCCTGCAATGGTGCCAGGCGACCGACGTGCGTCTGGACGAGCGCGGTCATGTCGCGGCCAGCGGCAGAGCGGTGGCGTATGGCGATTTCGTGCCAAGGCGCCTGCTCGGACGCTATCTGCAGCACTGCTATCGCGTGCTGCTGCGCCAGTGTCCGGCGAATGTCAGGGTCCGGCATCAGGCCGAGACCGTCAGCCGCTGCGAAGCTTTGTCCGAGCGCCCCGGTTTTCGGCTGACCACGGCCAGCGGCTGGCGGCAGGCTTTCGACGCGCTGTTCGTCACCCTCGGCCATGCGCCTTGTGCGAATTTCACCGAGGACTGCGGGGCGCGGGTCGCCATCGAAGGTCTCGGCCTGACGGCCATGGATACGCTGGCCAGGCTCACCGAAGGGCGGGGCGGGCGCTTTGTGCGGGATGCCGGTTTCGCTGGCTGGCGCTATCAGCCATCGGGCCGGGAACCCCAGCTGTTTCTGTATTCGCGCAGCGGCTTGCCGTTTCACGCGCGCCCGGCCGGGGCAACGTCCTCGACACGCGGGTGGCCGCGGCTGTTTCTGACCTTCGAGGCCCTCGATGCCTTGCGTCGCGAGCGGGCTGGCGGTCGGCTGGACTTTCGCGCCGATGTACTTCCGTTGCTCGAAGACGAGATGCGCGCGGTCTATTACCAGGCCGTGGTCGTACGCGAAAAGGCCGGCTGTCTCACGCCATTGCAGGAGCGGCTGCGGGATGCGACCTCACTGGGCGCCCGACAAGCGCTGTTCGAGACGCTGGTCGGGGAGTGGGGCCGGTTCGAGCCTTGCGACTGGATGCCCACTGCAACCTGGCAAGGCAATGGCGAGGACTATGCGCAGTGGTTCCGGCGCTGGATCACCGAAGACCTGGCGCTTAGCCGCCTTGGCACGGCTGGAAGTCCGCTCAGGCAGGCGCTGGAGCTGTGGCGCGATTGCCGGGACCTGTTGCGCCACGCGGTGGACCGCGGCGGGCTGACCGAGAACTCGACCCATGATTTCTATGCGGTCTGGGCCGGGGTCTCCAATCGACTGGTGGGCGGCCCGCAGCTGGAGCGTTATGAGGATCTGCTGGCGCTGCTGGAGGCCGGAGTGGTCACGCCGCTGGCACCCGGCGCCGCACGTCAGATGCGCTTCGACACGGTCATCCGCGCCCGCGTCGTGCCGGGCGGAATGTCGGGCCACGGCGAGGGCCTGCTGGCCGATCTCCATCGGCAGGGCCTCGTCCGCGCCGCACATCAGGCTCCGGCGGACGGCATCGAGACCGATGCTTTCAATCGCGCCCTTTACCGGGACGGCACCGTTCATTCACGCCTGTGGGTGCTCGGCCCGAGCGTGGAGGGCTGCACCTTTTATAACCACTACGTCCCGACCCCAGACCCTCAGTGCCTGGCGCCTCGGCAAGCGCGGATCGCTGCGCAGAGTTGCCTGGACAGCCTGATCGAGGCCAGCGCTCGGGCGACCTGCGCCTGACCCTGATTCCCATTCGATTACGACTCAACCACAAGGAAATACCACTCATGTACGAGATCACCTTACTCACGGCGCTTGCCGGCGCTTTCATCGTCCTGATCATCAGCCCCGGCCCGAATTTCCTGGTCATCACCCAGCTGTCCTACAGCCAGTCGCGCCAGCAAGGCATCTGCGCCGGGCTTGGCGTGGCGTCCGGGAGCATCATCTGGGCGTTGCTGGCGGCGACCGGCCTGGGCCTGATGTTCCAGCAGCTGCCGTGGCTGCAACCGGCCCTGCAACTGCTGGGCGGGCTGTACCTGACCTGGCTGGGCACCAAGAGCCTTCGCAGCGCCGGCAGCCAGCCCAAGCCACGGGATCTGGACGCGCTGGGCATCGGCAGCCTGAGCCGCGCCTACCGCTTTGGTCTGCTGACCAACATGACCAACCCCAAGGCGCTGGCGTTCTACACCAGTGTCTTCACCACGGTGACCACCCCTGGCATGCCGATGTGGGTGCGCGGCGCCGGCGTGTCGATCATCGCCGTGCTCGCCATCTCCTGGTTCGTGCTGCTCGCCACGCTGTTCTCGATTCCGGCGATCCAGCAACGATATCAGCGCATGAAGAAGGTCATCGACGTCATCACCGGCCTGTTCATGGTCGTCTTCGGCCTGCGCCTGCTGCTTGGCCTGTTGCCGCCCGGTCTGATCGTCTGAGAATGGGGAGAACAACCATGCTGTGCAACGACTGGAACTACCCGACCTCGATCCGCGTCGGTATCGGCCGAGCCGCCGAACTCGCCGATGCCTGCCGCGAAGCTGGGATCGAGCGCCCGCTGCTGATCACTGATCGTCAGCTTGGCCAGACCTCGATGGTGGCGCAGGCGCTGGCCCGCTGCCGGGAAGCGTTGGGCAATTGCGCGCTGTTCGATGACGTGAAAGGCAATCCCACCGGTGACAACGTCGCCAACGGACTTCGGGCGTACCAAAGTGGCGGCCATGATGGCGTCATCGCGCTGGGTGGCGGCTCGGCGCTCGACGCGGCCAAGGCGGTCGCGCTGATGTCCGGACAGACGCGTCCGCTCTGGGACTTCGAAGACATCGGTGACAACCACCGACGCGTGGACCCGGCAGGCGTAGCGCCGGTCATTGCCTTGCCGACCACGGCGGGGACCGGCTCGGAGGTCGGTCGCGCGTCGGTCATCACTGACGAGCAGGCGCGGGTCAAGCGCACCATCCTGCACATCCGCATGATGCCCCGGGTGGCGATCCTCGACGCCGAGCTGACCCGCGAGCTACCGGCTCACCTGACCGCTGCGACCGGGATCGACGCGCTGACTCACTGCATGGAAGCCTGGTGTTCGCCGGTCTACCACCCGATGGCCGAAGCCGCGGCGGTCCGGGGCATGCAACTGATCAAGGAGTATCTGCCGCGCGCTGTCGCCAACGGCGCGGACATGGAAGCGCGTCAGCAGATGCTGGTGGCCTCGAGCCTCGGCGCCGCCGCTTTCCAGCGCGGTCTGGGGGGCGTGCATGCCATTGCGCAGACGCTGGGCGCGCTGTACGACCTGCATCACGGGCTGCTGAACGCGATCCTGTTGCCCTATGTCCTGCAGGCCAATCGGCTGGCGCTGACGCGGCAGATGGATGATCTGGCGGTTTTCCTGAGGTTGCCGCGCGCGGGCTTGGGCGGGGTCATGGACTGGCTGTTCGGCTTGCGCGAGCAGATCGGCATTCCGTCCACGCTGGCCGCGCTGGGGCTGGACGACCGGGATGCCGCGCAGGTGGGGCGGATGTCGTTCGCTGACGGCTGCTCGCACACCAATCCGGTCAGGCATTCGCCAGAGGCGTATACACGCATCTTCCTTAATGCGCTGCAGGGCCGTTTCGATGACGTCGATGCTCGCTGAAGCGCGCGTCCAGCGAATGGCTGAGCACTGGCGACTGTGGGTGGATCAAGGCTGGATCGTCGGCGGTGTGCTGCTGATGGCCGAGCATGGTGTGCTGCGCTACGCCGAAGCGCGAGGTCTGCGGGATCGGCAGCAGGGGCTGGTGATGGCCCGCCGGACCCGCTTTCGGCTTGCGTCGCTGAGCAAACTGCTGACGTCAGTGACGGCGCTGCGCCTTTGCGACGCTGGCATGCTAGGGCTGGAGGAGCCGGTCGCCACTTGGCTGCCGGAGTTTCGCCCGCGTCTGGTCAACGGCCGTGAACCGCCGATCACCCTGGCGCATTTGCTCTCGCATACCGCCGGATTGGGCTATGGCTTCGAAATGCCGCCCGGCAATCCCTATGCGAACGCCGGGGTGTCGGACGGGCTGGACCGCACCGATCATGATCTGGCCGAGAACCTGCGACGGCTGGCGAGCGTGCCGTTACTGTCCGAGCCCGGTCACGCCTGGCGCTATTCGCTGGGGACGGAGGTGGTGGGGGCGATCCTGGAACGGGCAACCGGGGAGTCCCTCGCTGACTGCGTGGCTCGGTGGGTCACCGGCCCGCTGGACATGGCGCTGACCGGCTTCCCGGACGATCGTGACAGCGCGCCGCTGAGCCTTGCCTACAAAGACGGTCGGTACGGGCCGCAACAGCTGGACGCCGATGATCAGCTGGAACTCGACACCGGGGTGGCACGCCTGTCGCCGGATCGGGCATTCGACCCCAGGCAGTATCCATCCGGCGGCGCCGGCATGCTGGGCTGCGCCGATGATTATCTTCGCTTGCTCGAATGCCTGCGTCTGGGCGGTGCGCCGCTGTTGCGCCCTGACACCACCGCCCGGTTGCTGAGCAATGCCATTGGCGACGTGCCGATCCAGAGCAGAGGCCCGGGCTGGGCTTTCGGACTCGGCCCCATGCTGCTTACCGATCCGCTGGCGGCGCGGCAGCCGCAGAACGCCGGGACCTGGTCCTGGTGCGGTCTGTATGGCAGCCATTACTGGGTCGATCCGGTCGCTGGCATCAGCCTCGTGGCGCTGACCAATACTGCCGTGGCCGGGGCCTGGGGACCTTTCGCCGATGGGTTGATACAGGCGCTGTACAGGTGACGGATTGTCCGGTGCTGGCACGCGATATCCGGGAAGATTTTGCCGCCGACCTGCAAAAGATGGAACGTGGCGCCCGAGGCTTTCTCTAAAACCCGCGTGCCAGACACATCGCTGGCCGAATCCATCACGATCCGGGGACAAGGAACCGTCATATGAAAATCAGCGTAGTGTCCTGGACACTGGGACTGACCGCCGCCGAAGCGGTTGTGAACAAGGTCAGGGAACTGGGCCTGGAAGGCGTGCAGTATGCGGGCGACCACCGCGATGTGCGGCCGTCGGAGTTGCGTGACCGCGCCGCCGAGGCCGGCATCGAGATCATCGCCGTCGACCCGTTCAACGCAGCGCCGGACGAGCCGGGCAAAGCCAGCGCCGAGGCGGCCATCGATTATTACCGGCGCGTCGTAGACTTCGCTGCGGAACTTGGTTCGGTGCCCGTGACCCTGCAAGGGCTGTCGCAGTGGACCACCAACTGTGCGAACAAGGCCGATGCCTGGCGTCGATTGGTGACCTGCTGCCGCGCGGTGGACGCCTACGCAGGGGACCGGGGCGTTGCCACCTTGTATGAAGTCTGCAATCACTACGAAGTGCCGCTGATCCATACTGCGGATCAATGCCGGTCGCTGATGACTGAAGTAGGCGGCGACAACCTGCGCATGATCCTCGACAGTTTCCATATGAACATCGACGAGCGTGACCCTCTGGAAACCTTGCGGCAGCATGCCAGGCACACCGCTATCTACCACATCTCCGATTCCGGTCGAGGCGGCATCGGCAGCGGCCATATCGACTTCAAGGCGCAATACGATGCGCTAAACGCCTCGGGATTTACCGGCCGGATCGCCATCGAACCGGTGCTTGCCCACCTGACGCCAAGCACGGCGCCGTCCAGTACAGCGGACCGACAGGCGCTGGACGAAGAAATCCGCCGTAGCGCGCGGCTTTGGCGTGCCTTCGCCGCCTGATGCACCTGACCGGATCAAGGAGAAGATCATGCCGCCATTCGAAACCGTTGACCGTCGTACCTTCCTCCGACTCGGTGCGCTCGCGGGAGCTGCACTGTCGTTGCCGGCCTGCGCGGCGGTCGATCAGAGTCCCGACACGGCGCTATCCGGGCACTTGCTGATCCGCCACGCGACCGTGCTAAGCATGGATCCGGCAATCGGTGACGTGGAGGGCGGCGATGTGCTGATAAAGGACGGTCGCATCGTCCAGGTTGGGCGGCAGCTTCAGGTGCAAGGCGCCGAACTTCTGGACGCCCGCGGCATGATTCTGATCCCCGGTATCGTCGACGCGCACTGGCATCTGTGGAACAGCCTGCTGCGCAACAGCGCGCCCCGGCCGGGCGGCGAACCCTTCTTCAAGTCGCAATTGGCAACCAGTACGCGCTTCACGCCAGAGCTGACCGCACTGGGCGTGCGACTGGGGCTGGCCGAGGCGGTCAACGCCGGGATTACCACGGTGAACAACTGGGCGCACAATCTGCGCACGCCTGAATTTGCGCACGCCGAACTGCGGGCCATGGTCGACAGCGGACTGCGCGGACGGATGTGGTACGGCTATGCGCAGGACCTGCCGGCTGGCGCGATGATGGATTTCCAGAACATCGTGCGCATGCACGATCTGCTTGCCGAACGCGGCGACCGCATCGATCTGGGCCTGGCGATTCGCGGCCCGGAGCGCACCGATGCGACCGTCTGGGAGCAGGAGTTCGCCTTTGCCCGACAGCACAGCCTGCCGGTTTCCACCCACATTGCCGTGACCCGCCAAACGCAGCAGAAAAAGGCCGTGCAGCAACTCGTCCGGCACGGGGTGCTCGACGCTTCAGTGCAGCTGGTGCATGCCACCCATGTGGAAGCCGATGACATTGCCAGCATTGCCCGGAGCGGGGCATCGGTGTGCCTGACACCGCTGACCGAAATGCGTGTCGGCTACGGCCTGGCGCCGGTTGCGGCGCTGCGCCAGGCAGGTGTTCCCGTTACCTTGGGCGTCGATACGCTGGTGCTGGGCGGCAACGCCAATCCGTTCATGCTGATGCAGACAACCCTGAATCTTGCCACGGGCATGACCGGAAACGAGCAGGCGCTCACGGCGAGGGACGTCCTGCACTGGGCGACACAAGGTGGCGCTGATGCGATGGGGCTGGGCCACGTGACCGGTTCGATCACGCCCGGCAAGCGGGCTGATCTTGCCCTCATAGACGCCCGGCGGCTCGGCCTGTTTCCGGTTTCCGACTCGGTTGCCGCCGTGGTGCAGTCGGCAACGCCGGCGGATGTGGACACGGTTATTGCCGACGGCCGTCTGGTCAAACGGGGCGGCCGGTTGCTGCACGTCGACGTCACATCGCTGGCGGCCGAAGCCGCGGATGGGCTCCGGGCGCTGCAAGGATGAAAGCTTCAGCGCTGAGCAAAGGCTCCTGCGGCAATCGGTCACACAGAGAAGTTCACCTCGTCGTCAAAGGCGTGGCCGCCGGAAAATCGGCCATGATCAGGGAGCGCCTGCCAAATGCGCATAGGTTTTGTGGGGTGATAGTGGTAGATTTCGCGTCATGAACCTCGTTCTCCATCACCTTCGCACTCGTCGGACCGGCATCGCGTGGCTGTTGCTCGCGTTGATCCTGTTCAACGGCCTGCTGTGCAGTCTCGGCCACGGTCTGATGTCCCGTGCCTCGACCGGGCATGGGCACGGCGCTGCGAGCCAGGTCATGGCCGAGGAGGGCTGCGCCGATCATCACGAGATGACCGGGATGGGCGAGCATCAGGCTCCGATGTCGATGTCCGGTGCGTCTGCGCATGAATCGGGCACCTCCGGCATGATGCCGGAAGGTTGCGCCTTCGCCGCCACGCTGACCATGGCGCTGATCTTTTTCGTGGCCCTGGGCTGGCTCCAGCGCAGTCGTCCTGCCCGCTGCATCCTTCGCGCGCTCTGGCATTCCGTGCCGGCGCGACATTGCTCTTCCGGACTCAATCCGCACGCTCCCTGACAGGCGCCGGCTTGCGCGGCACGCGCCGCACCCTTACCCACACCGCTCACAGCGTGCCCGTACGTATCCGTCCGGGTCTGCGATTCCGTTGGTATGTCCACATGTCAGAGTCTCGTTCCACATCCGCGCCTCAACCCGCTGGCGCCATGATTGCCTTGCTCAAGAGGCTGCATTTCTACATCGGTCTGTTCATCGGACCTTTCCTGTTCGTCGCGGCCCTGAGCGGGGTGCTTTATGCGCTCACGCCGCAGATCGAACAGCATCTGTACGACCATGCCCTGCACACCGATAGTCAGGGACCGCGCCTGAGCCTTGCCGAGCAGGTCAGGCGAGCGCAGCAGCAGACCGGTCCCGATCTGACGGTCGCCGCCGTGCGTCCCGCGCCGGTCGAAGGCGACACCACGCGAGTCATGTTCAGTTCCCCCGAGCTGGGTGCCTCGGAACATCGCGCGCTGTTCGTGGACCCGGTCAGCGGCGAAATACGCGGTGATATGACGGTCTACGGCACCAGCGGCGTGCTGCCGCTGCGCACCTGGATCGATCAGTTCCACCGGGGCCTTTTGCTGGGGGATTTCGGGCGGCTGTACAGCGAGCTGGCCGCGTCATGGCTGTGGGTCGCCGCGCTGGGCGGCGTCGTTCTGTGGCTGGCGCGTCGGCGCCGCAGCCGGGGTGCGGTTCGCGGATTGCGTGGGCTGCACGCCACTGTCGGGCTATGGCTGCTGCTGGGCTTGCTGTTCTTCTCCGCCACCGGCCTGACCTGGTCGCAATATGCTGGCAGCAATATCGGCGTCCTGCGTGGCTGGTACGGCTGGTCGACGCCGAGCGTCGCGACCGCGCTCCCGTCTCCCGGCGCGGGCGCGACGATGGACATGCCGATGTCGATGCCGATGGACGAGCACGCCGAACACCATATGCACATGCCGATGGCCGCTCCCTCCGGCGAGGCAATTGATCCGGCGCTGTTCGACGCTGTGCTTGCCACTGCGCGGCTCGCCAACCTGCAGGCCGAGCGGATCGAGATTAGGCCATCGATGTCGGCGCAGAAAGCCTGGGTGGTCAACGAGATCGATCGGCGCTGGCCGACCCGTGTCGATGCCGTCGCCATCGATCCCGGCACTCTGGAGGTGGTGGACAAGGTTGAGTTCGCTCAGTATTCGTTGCCGGCCAAGCTGACCCGCTGGGGCATCGACGCGCACATGGGCGTGCTGTTCGGACTCGCCAATCAGCTGGCGCTGGTGCTGTTCGCCAGCGGTCTGGCAGTGATGGCGGTGATGGGCTACCTGATGTGGTGGCGCCGTCGCCCGAGCCTGACCGCACAGCCGACCATGACAGATGCCTGGCGCCAGCTGGGGCGGGCCAGCCAGATCGGCGTGCTGGTCACGGCCATCGTGCTGGGTGTCTGCCTGCCGGTGTTCGGCTGGAGTCTGCTGGCGCTGGTGATCTGCGACCTGCTGGTCAGCCGCGGCGCGGCGGCTCGGACTGCGCCCGTAGCCAGTGCCTGAAGAGGCGTCGAACGGATGAGTCGTCGGTAGCGGGCCCTTGGCATTGCGCCAAGGCCCGCGCCAGAGATCAGACCACTTTCAGCACGATTTTGCCGATGTGGTCGCCGGCTTCCATGCGGGCGTGGGCCAGTGCGGCTTCTTCAAGCGGGAAAACCTTGTCGATCAAGGGCAGGCAGCGTCCTGCGTTCAGTGCCGGCCACACATGTTCGTGAAGCTCGCGGGCGATGGCGGCTTTTTCCTCGCCGGTCCGCGAACGCATCAGTGAACCGGTGACCCTGGCGCGCTTGGCAAGAATCGCCATCAGGTTCGCGTCCTTGGCACGATCGCCGCCCAGAAAGCCGAGCATGACCAGCCGGCCGTCCATGGTCAGGGCGCTGAGGTTGTCGTTGAAGTAGGAGCCGCCCATGATGTCCAGAATCACTTCGACGCCCCGATCGTCGGTGCGGGCTTTGACCGCGTCGACGAAATTTTCCTGCTTGTAATTGATGGGCTCGCCGCCCAGGTCGCGAATGGCCTGGCACTTGCCCTCACTGCCGGCCGTCGCGAATGCCTCGACACCAAACTCCTTGCAGAGCATCAGCGCAGTGGTACCAATGCCGCTGGTGCCGCCGTGGATCAGCGCGCGCTCGCCCTTGACGGCGCCGCCGATGCTGAACAGGTTGGCCCAGACGGTGAAGAACGTCTCCGGGATCGCCGCCGCGCGGTTCCAGTCCAGGCCATCGGGGACCGGCAGGGTCTGGCCAGCGGGCGCGATGCAGTACTGAGCATAACCGCCGCCGTTGGTCAGCGCGCAGACCTTGTCACCCAAGGCGAAGGCTGTCACGCCGTCACCTAGCGCGACCACTTCGCCGGCGACTTCCAGCCCGGGGATCGGGCTCATGCCGGGCTTCATGGGGTATTTGCCGTGACGCTGGATCACGTCGGGGCGGTTGACGCCGGCGGCATGCACTTTGATCAGCACTTCGCCGGCGGCCGGCCGCGGCATGGGCGCCTGGCGCGGCTGCAGGACTTCCGGGCCGCCGGGCTGAGTGATTTCGATCAGGGTCATTTCCTGGGGCAGGGTCGTTTGCTGGGTCATTGAGTTCTCCCGTCTTGGCTGTTCAGTAAGGCTGTGACGCCGATGGTGGTCGAGGATTCAGTCCGATCACGGCTGCGCGGCATGGGGGCGCCGCAGCAGGTGCATGGCCGGTTCCAGCAGTATGGCGAGAACCAGCGCCGCGCAGGCAATGGCAAACAGCGCGATATGCTTGCCGCCGGTAGCGTTGAAGACGGCCGAGTAAGCGTAACCGGTGATGGCCTGGCAGGTGGCGAAGGATACCGTAGCCCGGCTCCAGCCCACCTGCTGGCCCTTGTGATCCGGGATCAACTCATGGATGCGCGCCAGCGCCAGAGGCACGATGCCGGGCGGAAAGGAGCCGAACACGATCGCCAGCAGCATCAGCGCCACAGTGCCATGGCAGACGCACAGCAGGGCGAGGGCGACGGCCTGGATGCCCAACATCACCCGTACGCCCATCCGTCCGCCCAGCTTGTCCGCCACCAGCCCGTAAGTGACCGGGCCGGCAATGGCGCCGACGCCATACATGACCCAGACCATTGCCCCGGTGTGGGCGCCCGCGCCGAGGCCCCGCGCAACGAAGTCCACCAGGAATACCATGACCGGCACCAGGCCCGCGGCCATCAGCCCGTACTGAACGTACAGCAGTCCTACGGCCGAATCCGTCCTGACGGCGGGTTTGCCCGGTGCCGTGGCGGCAGCGGGTGCGGCGTGATGCGAGTCCGCCGGCCAGCCAAACCAGCTGGCGGCGGTGAGCAGCAGGGCCAGCATTCCCAGCCCCAGCCAGGTCTCCTGCAGACCCAGGCTGAGCAGCGGCGGCACCAGCGTGCCGGATGCCGCCACACCAAGGCCGACGCCGACAAAGATGGCGCCGCTGGCCAGACCTTTGCGGGCGGCGGGGACGTGCGGCAGAACGGTGGCCGCCACCAGTACGATAATCACCCCGCCGGCAATGCCCGACAGCAGTCGCCAGGCGAAGAACCACAGCATCGACAGTGGCCACGCGCACGCCAGAAACGACAGCGTGACCATGACCATCATCAGCCGCAGCGCCATACGATTGCCCAGCTGCTGGCCAAGCGGCCGGCCGCCGAGCGCGCCGATCAGATAACCGATCAGGTTAGCGGCGCTCAGGTAGACCACATCACCGGCGCTGAACCACTGCGCGTGGATCAAGGCGGGAATCAGCGGGGTATAGGCGAAGCGCGCCAGGCCGACGCTGACCAGGCTGGCGCAGAGGCCGGCGAATATCGGCAACCAATAGCCTTCGCGCGATGGCGCCAGGGCAGTTTCATTGCGGTGCATGAGAGGCGTTTCCAGATTAATAGCGAATGGCTACATCATACCGGCTCGAGAAATGCAATAATGCTGCGTTTTCACACCTTTGCGATGCATATCTGCATCAGGAGTGCACTGCATGAATTGGGACGACGCGAGGGTGTTTCTGGCCGTCTGCCGTGAATCGACGCTGCGAGGGGCCGCGCGGAGGCTGGGCGTGGATCAAGCGACGGTGGGGCGACGTATCGCGTCGCTGGAAAAGTCCCTCGATGCGACCCTGTTTCTGCGGACTTCCGAAGGCTACGCCCTGACAGCCCTGGGCGAAGCGGCGCTCGCCGCCGCACAGAACATGGAGGCGTCGGCGCTGGAATTGCAGCGACGCATCCAAGGGTTGGATGACCGGCTGACGGGGGAGGTACGGGTCAGTACCACCGATTCGCTGGCAGTCGACTTCATCATCCCGGCCATCGCCAGACTGCACGAACAACACCCCGGCGTGCGCGTGCACCTGGACGCATCGACCCAGATGGCCAGCCTCGCCAAGCGCGAAGCCGATATCGCTGTGCGCAATACCCGCCCTGACAACCCGGATCTCATTGCCCGGCGAATAGCTCGCTGGCCGGTGGGCCTGTTCGCTTCCCAGAGGTATGTGGATGCCCGAGGCCTCCCTGAGCCGGGCACCGCGTTCGAAGGTCATGACCTGGTGATGTACCAGCCATATCTGCAACGCAAGGACGCCAGTGTCGTGTCAGAGCCCTTGAATCGCGGACGAGTCGTGTCGACGGTGGGCGCAGGCCTGCTGTTGCGACGCGCCATTGCTGCGGGAATCGGGCTGGGCGAACTACCCGTGTACCTGGGAGAGAAGGATGGGCTGGTACGGGTGTGGCCGGAGCGTACGCGTTCGGCCCCCTACGACGTGTGGCTGGTCACCCATGACGATCTGCGACATACCGCCCGGGTCCGGGCGGTGATCGATGCCATCGTCGCAAGCTTTGCCGAGGCGGCCGGCTGACCCGCGGCCTCCCGCCTGGCGGCTTGGAGCGCGGGTCGGGCGGGCAGTTTCAGCCCTTGCTCTTGGTCGGGTCGGCGCTGCGTGGATAGGTCCGTTCTTCGCCGATGGTGCCGTCCTCCTTGTGGATCTTCAGGGACGCGGTCTTGCCATCCAGGAATTCCGCCGCGACCTTGGTGATTTCAGCTTTGGTGCCAGCGGTCTTGGAGGCCCGCGCTGCGCCTTCCTTCTTCAGTTCCCAGCCGTTATCGGTCTTGGTGATGTGGTAGTTGTCCATGATGATCTCCTGATGGATGTGGGTGGGGAAGGGATGAGTCACTTGATGCCCAGTTGCCGACGCATGTCGGCGGTGATCGTTTGCCTGACTTCCGGTAACTGCGCCCAGGGGTCTTCGTCCAGCCCGGCAAGGCGCTCGTGGACGGTGCGGATATTCCAGGCGTCGGCGCCTTTGATCTCGTGGATCTCTTCCTTGAAGATCGGCACCGATACCGGCAGGCCCGGGCGGGTACGCGCGGCGTAAGCATTGATGGTGGTGGCCCCGCGGCCGTTGCGCAGGTAGTCGATGAAGATGCGTCCTATCCGGTTCTTCGGGCCGGACACTGCGGAAAAGCGGTCGGGGATCAACCGGGCCATGTACTTGACGATGCTCTGGCTGAACGCTTTGACCGTGTCCCAGTCGTCCTTGGGGGTGAGCGGCACGACCACATGTATGCCCTTGCCGCCGCTGGTCTTGATGAAGGATTGCAGGCCCAGTTCATCCAGCAGGGTCAGGGTCAATTGCGTGGCCTCGACCATGCTTTTCCAGGGCAGGGACGGGTCGGGGTCCAGATCCAGTACGAAGCGGTCCGGGCGCTCCAGTTCCGGGGCCAGCGCGTTCCAGGCATGGAACTCAATGGTGCTCATCTGCACCGCGCCCACCAGCGCTTCGGCATTGTTGATGAGCATTACCGAGCCGTTTTCCAGGGTTTCGATGCCGGGGATTGCCAGACGCTCGACGTTTTTCTGGAAGAACAATTCGCCGGTCACCCCCTCGGGCGCACGCACCAGAGCGACCGGGCGGTTCTCAAGGACGGGCAGGATCCACTGGGCGACGCTGATGTAGTACTCGGCAAGCTCGCGCTTGGTGGTGCCCGACTCCGGATCGATCACCCGGTCTGGATGGGTGAGCCGCGCTTTGCCATTGCCGGCGCTATGTACGGGATTTTTCTTGGCCGCTGACTTGGGCGGCGCGGCGTCTGGCTCCACTTCTTTGGCGGCCTTGGGCGTTTCGCGAACGATATCCTTGGCGGGCTTGTCAGAGCGCAGGCCCTGGAAAACCGCGTGGCGCACCGAGCCTTCTTGAGTGATCTCGGCGAAGGCGACCTCGGCGAGCAAAAGCGGCTTTAGCCAGTGCACGCCCTTGGCCTCATAGCCAGTTGGCGGGTTGCTCACCGCCGGTTTCGATATTTCCAGCGGCTTGAGCTGCGCGAGGATGGTCTTGAGCGTCTCGCTGTTGAACCCCGTGCCCACTTTTCCGGCGTAGCGCAGCTGCGCGCTGTCGTCATCGTGCAGACCCAGCAACAGGGCGCCAAACCCGGTGCGCGCCCCTTTGGGTTCGGTGTAACCGACGATCACGAACTCCTGGCGTTGCTTGCACTTGAGCTTGATCCAGTCGTCGCTGCGCCGCGAGGTGTATAGGCTGCCCTGGCGCTTGCCGATCAGGCCTTCCATCTTGATCTGGCAGGCGCTGGTCAGAAGATCGCCGGCGTCTTCGCCGAAATCTTCGGAAAAGCGCAGAATCTCGTCTTCGCTGCGTTCAAGCACGGTGGCAAGCGCGCCGCGCCGCTCTTCAATGGGCACGCCGCGCAAGTCCATACCGTTGAGGTAGGGCATGTCGAACAGGTAGAACACGATCGCGCCGCTCTTGCCGCTTTCGAACGCGTTTTGCAGCAGCTGAAAACTCGGCGCGCCGTCGTCATCAGTCACGATCATTTCCCCATCCAGCCACGCCGATTCCAGCGCCAGACTGGCCAGTGCCTCGGCCTGGCGTGGAAGCTTGGCGGTCCAGTCATGGCCGTTGCGGGTGAAAATTTTTACCTCGCCGTTGTCGATGCGGGCCATCAGCCGGTAGCCGTCGAATTTCAGTTCATAGCGCCAGTCGCCGGCCGGGGCGCTCTCGACCAGAGTGGCCAGTTCGGGCTTGAGAGTTTCGGGCAAAGGCGCGACCTTGGCGCCATTGAGCTTGCCGGACGCAGCCGGAGCGCGGGGAGGCGCGACCTGTGCGGCAGGTTCGACGTCAGGCCTGGCTTCGGGGGCCTTGGCCTTGCGCTTTTTCGGCGGCAACGTGCGGTCGCTCAGTACGCTGTCCGGCTGGGCTTTAGTGATGTCGTAATCGGATTCAGGGCGTGCGGCGGAGTCCTGATGCTTGATCAGAAACCAGGGTTTCTGTTTGCCTTCCTGATGAGTACGGACCAGGTTCCATTCGCCGGAGAGTTTTTCCCCCAGCAGCTCGAACTTGATCCGGCCTTTCTTGTAGGACTCCACGGGGTCGCCCACCGGACGCCAGACTCCGCGATCCCAGACGATGACGTCTCCGGCGCCGTAATGGCCCTCGGGTATGTGTCCTTCGAAAGTGGCGTACTCCAGCGGATGATCTTCGACGTGCATGGCGAGGCGCTTGACCTTGGGGTCGAGGCTCGGGCCTTTGGGTACGGCCCAGCTTTTGAGCGTGCCTTCGATTTCCAGCCGGAAGTCGTAATGGAGGCGGGTCGCGTCGTGCTTCTGGATACAGAACGTCAGGGCGTGATCCTGGCCTTTTCCGGCGGCTTTTGCAGGTTTCCCGGCTACCGATCCCGAGGGTTCGGGCGTCGCCTTAAAGTCACGCTTGCGGTTGTACTCGTCCAGTAAGTCCGACATCGCTTTAACCTCCGTTACCTGAGGTTGAGAGCCGGTCGGCCGGGGATGAGTTCCTTGATCTTGTGCGCCGCTTAACCACCGTGCGGATCACTCACCCGTAGGAGCCAGCTTGCTGGCGATCTGCCGCGAAACAAAAGGCACACCGCGTAATCGTTGATCGTCGGATTGCCGCCCACAACAAGGTGGCTCGCATCAAACAAAAAATCTTTTTGCTGTTTTGCATGCTGAGAATATGCGCTCGCTGTGGGAGGGAGCTTGCTCGCGACGGGTTTACTGCAGTGGCACTGCCGGCTGTGAGCATATCCATTACGGCGTGTGCTGGACCTCCTGGTTCCGGCCCTTACGGCCGGGTCACTTTCCTTTCGGGGAAAGTAACCAAAGCCATTGCCCCGGGCTGGGCCCCTGCGGGGTTCCCTCCCTCCGGCGTTGCTCCGGGGGTCGCGCCCTGATGTTGATTGAGAGCGCCATTCATGGCCTGCGGCCCGACTCGGCTCCTGCCTCGTTCCCCCCTGCGCAACGCCTCCACTCGGCCTGCGCCAACGTCGCGTTCGGCGGCGTCTGCACCACTGTGGAGAAAATCAAAGCCACGGCCAAAGCCGAAGCCGAAGCTTTCGATCTTGATCTTGATCTTTTTACGCAAAACTTACAGACGCCACCGAACGCGACTTGGGCGCAGGCCGAACGCAGGCGACGCGCAGCCGGGGAGCGAGGCAGGACGCCGGCTGGCGCCAATGGCTCATGGACGCCACCCTCAATCCACATCAGGGCGCGGCCCGGTAGAGCGTTGCCGGAGTGAAGGAACCCGAAGGGCCAAGCCAGGAGCAATGGTTTGTCCCCCTTTTGCCGAAACAAAAGGGGGTCGGCCGTAAGGGCCGAAACCAGACAGACCAGCCCGCGCGGTAATGGATATGCTCCCGGCCAGCAGCGCCAGTGCCGCAAAAACCGTCGCGAGCAAGCTCCCTCCCACGGCTAGGGGACCCTAGGCGCGACACAGATCATCGCCAGCAAGCTGGCTCCTACGTTGATTGCGTAGACATTGCGCAGGTCAGCACAAAAAAATCGAGCGCAAGCCGCCGCTTCGTTGTCACAAGCCTGAAGCCGACGCACTGGATGAGGGAAGGATATGAATATTGCTTGTCTGGGATGGGGTTCGCTGATCTGGAAACCGGGCACGCTGCCGCTCGCCGGAGAATGGTACGCCGATGGACCGCATGTGCCGATCGAGTTTTCCAGGGTGGGGGACGGAGGTGAGCTGGCCACGGCGATCTGTCTGAACGCGCCTGTGGTGCCGGTGTACTGGGCTTTGATGGCAGTGGATACCTTGGAGCAGGCGTGCGCCGCTCTGCATGAACGGGAGCAGATTCCCCTTGAACGGGTCGACGGAGTGGGCCGCATGCTGATGGCCAGGATGCCGCTCACTTCCGAAGGACTGGTCGTGCGCTGGGCGCGGGAGCGCGGGGTCGACGCGGTGGTGTGGACAGCGCTTCCGCCCCGTTTCATGCACCAGGAAGGCCGTATCCCAACCGATCAGGATGCGTTGACTTACCTGGCCGGCCTGACCGGCGACAAACAGGAACACGCCCGGCATTACATCGAACAGGTCCCGCGCCAGATCGATACGCCTTACCGGCGCGCCATCGAGCGCCATCTGGGCTGGAAGCGATGAATCCCGGCGAGGGAGGACACCCATGAACGAAAGCAGCAGGAAACGGTTCGACGCGGTATGGGCTACGCTTCAGGAGCTTCGCGACGGTGTCAGGGATCTTCAGGACTGTGAGTTGGAGCGGGTAGAGCGCCTGCGCGGGCATCAGACGGTGGACGACCGGGAAGCTGTCTGCCAATCGTTCGCCAAGCTCGAGACCGCCATACTGGAGATCGAGGAAACGCTGGCAACCATCGGCGAAGCGACGGGAGAAATAGGTAAGCTCTGAGCCGGACCCTTCCTTGGCGACTGTTCACCGATCGCCTGTGGTACGGAATGTTTGAGGTCTTGAACCGGGTTTGCTATGCAACGATTCGACAAAGACGACACGACGGCCGACCCGACCGACGACGGGCTCGGACTGGCCGGTCAGCGCTCCAGGGCGCTGTTTCGCCTGACCGTGTCCTTCATGGTGCTGGTGGTCATGACCTTCATGCTGGTCGAAGGCTGGCGGATCTGGCGTGATTATCGGCACGCGTTCGACGCCGCGCATGACTCGGTGACCAACCTCGCCCGCGCCACCGCCCAGCACGCCGAAGACGCCATTCGCCAGGTGGACGCGCTGACGGCGGTATTGGGCGAGCGGCTGGAGGGGGACGGCATGGACAATATCGACGTGCCGCGGATCCATGCTCTGTTGCAGGAGCAGGCAGCGATTCTTCCGCAGTTGCACGGTCTGTTCGTCTACGATGCCGACGGCGACTGGGTGGTGACCGACAAAGACATCACGCCGGCCAACGCCAACAACCGCGACCGGGACTACTTCATCTACCATCGGACTCATCTTGATTCGCAAGTGCGCATTGGCGCGGTGGTCAAGAGCCGTTCCACCGACGACTACATCATCCCGGTATCGCGGCGGCTCAATGGGCCCGATGGCTCTTTTGCCGGGGTTTTGCTCGGTACGGTGCGGGTCAGTTATTTCGTCGACTACTACGGCGATTTCAAGATCGACCACATGGGCGCGCTGGTGCTGGCGCTGCGCGATGGCACCATTATCACCCGCAGGCCCTTCGATGCATCGGTGATCGGCGAAAGCCTGGCCGACAGCGAGATCTTCAGGAAGTATCTGCCCACCGCAAGCTCGGGCGTGGCCGAGGTGCGAGCCGTGGTGGATGGCACTTGGCGGCTGTATGGTTACCGAGAGCTGGAAAGTTACCCGATGGTGGTGGAAGCGGGGCTTTCCCGCGAATTCATCGTCCAGGCCTGGCGTAACGATTTGATCAAGACCGGGGTGATCCTGCTCATGCTGCTGGCGGGGCTGGGAGGGTTGGGCATGGTGGTGCTGCGTCAGTTGCGCGAACGCATGGTCATGGAACAGGAAATCCGCCGCGCGCATCAGGCGGTCCGGGACATGGCGCTGACCGACAGCCTGACCGGGCTGGGCAACCGGCGACGCCTGGACATGGTGCTGAACGTGGAGATCGCGCGGGCGAAACGGCAGGGCAGCCCGCTGGCCCTGGCGATGCTCGATATCGACTACTTCAAGCGCTTCAACGATCGCTACGGCCACCCGGCGGGGGATGATTGCCTGTGCCGGGTAGCGAAGGTCATCAAAGAAACGATCAAGCGGCCCGCCGATCTGGCGGTGCGTTACGGTGGCGAGGAGTTCACCATTCTGTTGCCCGGCACCGACGGCCATGCGGCCGGGCGCATCATCCAGAACATCCTCGATGCGATTCGCGGGCTGGACATCGAACACCTCGATCATCCATCCGGCCGGGTGACGGCCAGCGCGGGATTGATGGTCAGCCTGCCCGGCGACCAGACCGCCACACCCGCGTCCATGATCAAAGCCGCTGACGCCTTGCTGTACGTTGCCAAACACAAGGGCCGCGACCGCTGGTATTCAGCCGAAAGCCTGAGTCGGGAGGGGCAGCACAGCGACTGACGCTGTGCCGCGATGCTGCTGGTCATCACCGGCGAGGAACGTTCGGCGACGGTCGCGATCCACTTCTCAAGGCGCACATCTTTCATTGCCTTGGAGGAATGACTTTGAATATCGACACCCTGACCCGGCACGTCAAAGCGGGCGAGATTCACGAAATCAATCTGGTGTCCATGGAAGGCGGCTCATATGTGCTGCACGCTCTGATGGATCAACGCTCGATTCCCATCGAGGACAGTCATGGCAAGACGTTGCATATTGCATCGGTAGAAGAAGCCCGCAAGGTCTTGTCGGGAGTGCCCGATGCCAGGCTGTTTCTGGTCCAGTCCATCGCCCATGATGAAATGGTTGGACAGGACAGCGTGACTGCGGAAGCCTCCCGCCACGAGGTGCCGTTGCGCTCCAGTCTCTGAACCGCCAGTACCCCGGCCGGAGTTTCGCTTCCCGATGCAGGCGGCTCCGGCATTTTGACCGTGCCATATCGCGGGTGTCGACCGAGACGGTAGTGTCCTGGCGAAACGTTAACAGGCCAAGATGTCATTTAAACTAACGGCTGCCGCGCTTTCACAACATTTCACACCTCCTTGTTTCTCTCCTTCATGACTTCATATTCGCCGCTCGGCGTTTTATGCACGTTGCTACGGGCTGATATAAAAAGTTCCATCGTCGAATAACTATTTGTGCTGCTGACAACTAGCAAAGTGACATCATCTGTCACCGGTGAATAGCTTTATTGCTCGTTATTTCGATTTCACAAGTTTTCACAGCCGCTTTTCGGACCGCTGAGTAGTATCTGTTCGGCAACGCGGCGAGCCGTGTCGTAGTCCGGATTTCCTCGTTGAAGTTCGGCTATGAAGTTGCCTGGCTGTTTTGCGATGGATCTGACTTGCCGCTGGCAGGCGCATTTACTAATCGAAGCATGGAGAAAACGTCATGAGCACCACACCACCAGTAAGCTCCGGTAACGCTGACGCAGCAATCGAAAAAATGTCGGCCACTTTCGACATGGCCATCGAGAAGTCGGCCAAGATCACCGAGATCTCCACTGCCAAGAAAGCAGAGCTCGACGCGACCAAACAACGTCCGCAGAACTGACGTTGTCGTGCGGGCAGCCTCCACGGGGCTGCTCGCATGTCTGCTGCTGCACAGTCACCCGACCGACCTTCTTTCCCGGCCCTGAACGGCCGTTTACGGTGCATCACACGGTGGCGATCCGAACATGACAGCGCTTGTTTCCCTCGATTCCGTAGCCGGTCCTCTGGCCGGAAACCAGGTCCGTGCGCCCGGCGCCACGGTACTGGAGATTCTCGACGGCTTGCATCAGGGGGTGTCGCTGCCCCTGGACAAAGCGGTCTATCGCGTCGGCCATTCGCCTGACAGCGACCTCATTCTTGGCGACGACGACATCGCTGCGCAGCATCTGCTGCTGCGGATTTTCCCTGACCAAGTGGCGGTCGAGGCGCTGGGCGGCGACGTCAGCGTGGCTTCGCCAGACGGCACCCAACAGCTGATCGGCCAGGGTCACGGCCTCAAAGTACGGCTGCCGGTCGAGCTGACAGTCGGCAAAGCCCGCGTGCGGCTGCGTGACACACGCCCGGCGGTCGCGCCTGCTCAGGTTTCCTCCGGCTCGATCACCTCCCGGCACAGGGCAGCGCTGGCGGCGGTGCTTTTGATGGTGCTGTGCACCCTGGCGTTCGCGTTCCGGTCAGAACCGGCCGCGTCCGTTTCATCGCCGGCTGACGCCAGGGCCGCCGCTCTGCCAGCTGCCGCCCCCACGCCGGAACAGGCCCATGCCTGGCTCGAACAGTCATTGCAGGCCGCCGAACTCGGCTTTTTGCAGACCCGCGTCAACGGCCGGCACGTCAGCGTCACCGGCAGCTATCCAGCGACGCTCAAGGATCGCTGGTTGAACGTCCAACAAGGGTTCGACTCGCGTTTCGGTCAGCACATGGTGCTGACGCCCGACGTGCGGGCCACTGCCACGGTCGCCAAGCCCCGCACGCGCTTTCAGGCAGTGTGGTTCGGCGCCAATCCCTATGTGATCGACGAACACGGCAAGCGCCTATATCCGGGGGCGACCCTGGAAGACAACTGGGTGCTCGACAGCATCGAGGGTGATCAAGTACGCCTGACCAGAGGCCATGAAAGGTTTGTCTTCACACTATGAAAGTCGATCTGCGATCCGTTCTCCCCACGTCCGCTGATCAGCTTCCCGCAGTTCAGCGCGTCACACCCGCCAATCTCAAGCAGGGCACGCAGTTCGAGGCGCTGGTCAATCAGCGCGAAAGACGCATTCGGCGCTCTCTGCGCGCCGACCTCGAGCAGGCAGAACAGTCGGCGCCGGTCAACGCCGAGCTGTTCAGCACCACACGCTCGCTCCAGGTGCTCGATTACCTGTTGGATACCGTGCTGCCCGGACTGGACGCCGAGCCTGAAATCCGCGAACTGGCCGAAATGTTCATTCGCGAAGAGATCGACACCCGACTGATGCTCCAGCAACAGCGCACCGAGGTGGAAGAATGAGCGCCCGTGAAGATCGCGAATGCGTGGAGTTGCTCAACGGACTCGGTGACCTCTACCGGCGCACCGGTCAGCCCCAGCGCGGGCTGGTGATGCTGCTGATCGCCGTGCAGCTCGCGCCTCGTGACCCTGGCCTGCTGCACAGTCTGGTGCTGGCGTTCACCGACAGCGGTGATATCGACCGGGCGCTGGCCGCGCTCGATCGCCTGGTTGACGAGCAGGGCGACAGCGCCAGTCTGCTGTTGCTGCGCAGCCGGGCACTGTGGAAGGGCGGCCGCAAGGCCGAAGCCAGGCAGACCTTCAAAACGTATCTGGCAGCCAGACGGGCGGTGAAATGACTCTCGTCAATCGGCTCAACAGCCTCGCCCGGACCGCCTCGCAACGCACCGATGTGATCATTGTCGCTTTCATGCTGATGGCCATCGCGATGATGATCATCCCGCTGCCGACGTATCTGGTGGATGCGCTGATCGCACTGAACATCGCTCTGAGCCTGCTGATCCTGATCGTCGCGTTTTATATCAACCACTCGGTCGAATTCTCGGCGCTGCCGCCGCTGATCCTGCTCAGCACGCTGTTTCGCCTGTCCTTGTCGATCACCACCACGCGCCTGATTCTGCTCGACGGCAACGCCGGTCACATCGTCAAGGCATTCGGCGATTTTGTGATCGCAGGGCAGGTGGTGGTCGGACTGGTGGTGTTTCTGATTATCACCGTGGCCCAATTCGTAGTCATCACCAAGGGCGCCGAGCGGGTCGCCGAAGTGGCGGCGCGCTTCACCCTCGATGCCATGCCCGGCAAGCAGATGAGTATCGACAACGATCTGCGTAATGGCGATATCGACCAGGCCGAAGCGCGCCGCCGTCGTTCGCGCCTGGAGCGCGAAAGCCAGATGTTCGGCGCCATGGACGGAGCCATGAAGTTCGTCAAGGGCGACGCCATCGCCGGCCTGGTGATCCTGTTCGTCAATCTGCTGGGCGGGATGATGATCGGTATGGTCGAGCGCGATATGCCGTTTGCCGAGGCCGCGCATACCTATTCGCTGCTGACCGTCGGCGACGGCCTGATCGCGCAGATTCCGGCCCTGCTGATCGCGGTCGCGGCCGGCACCGTGGTGACGCGGGTCAACAGCGACGGTCAGGAGCGTGACTTGGGCACGGAAATCGTTCACCAGCTGGGCGCCAGTTATCGCGCGCTGGGCTTGACCGCCCTGATCCTGCTGGGTGTGGGCCTGTTGCCCGGCTTCCCTCTGGCCGTGTTTGTCGGTTTGTCCGCGGTGCTGGCGGGTTGCGCCTGGATGCTCTGGCGCCGCGAGCAGCGCCGCACGGAGGTAGAGCCGGTCGTGGAGGAACTTCCCGAGCCTGTTGCCGAACCCGAGCCGCTGGAGTCGGTCGAGTCCTTTGAGCGACCACTGGACGCGCGGGTAATGCTCAGCCTGGGTGCGGACCTGGTCGAAGCGGCGCCGTTGCAACCGCTGCGTCAGCGCATCGAAACGCTGTGCCACGATATCCGCGCGGATCTGGGCATCGAAGTGCCTGTGCCTGAAGTCTTTGCCGATCGCGCGCTGGCAGCCAACCGGTTCGTGATCGAGCTGGAAGGCGTGCCGGTCAGCGAAGGTGAATTCCCCACCCGGTCGCTGCTGCTCAAGGATGACCCAGTGCACGCCCAGTTGCTGGATGTCGTCGTCGAGCAGGCGCCATCGCCGGTCGGTACGCGCACGGGTCACTGGGTTCAGGCCGAATCCGCCGGCCAGCTCCAGGACGCGGGCATCGCGTTCCTGCATACCGATGAAGTGCTGCGCGAGGTGCTTGACCGGACGCTGCGTCGCTACGCGGCGGATTTCCTCGGCATCCAGGAGACGCGGGCGATTCTGGAGCGCCAGGAAGACCGATACGGCGAACTCATCAAGGAAGTACTGCGCATCATGCCCTTACAGCGCATTGCCGAAGCGCTGCGCCTGCTGGTGGAAGAAGGCGTGTCGATCCGCAACCGGCGCGGCTTGCTCGAAGCCATGGTCGAGTGGGGCAGCCGGGAGAGCGATCCGGGCCGTCTGAGCGAACATCTGCGCGCCGCGCTGCAACGACAGATCAGTCATCAGTTCGCCGACCGCAACCGGGTGATCAGCGCGTTCGTGCTGGCGCCCAGCCTCGAAGAACAGCTGCGCGCGGCGATGCGCCGTCAGGACAAGAGCCGCGACTCGATCCCCGAGGACCTGAACCGGGCGATGCTCAGCCAGTTGCGCCGCCTGTGTCAGATGCTCCCGGAAAACGACCCGACCGTGCTGCTTGTGCATCCCGAGCTGCGGCGCGTCATGCGACGCCTGATCGTGCGCGCCGAACTGGCGCTGTCGGTGCTGTCGTTCCGCGAGCTGGCCAACGAATACAACCTGCAGGCGGTCGGCACCCTGAGCCTGACCGATATCACGGCACGTCCGGCCAGGGCCGCTGCCGCAACTCCAATGGCGACCGCTTCATGATGTGTGCTTCCCGTATTACCCGTTGGCTGGGCTTTGGCCTGTTTCTGACCTGCGCCGGAGTCAGCGCTCAGGACGTCCCCAGGGGCGCGAAGAGCACGCTGGATCTGGCCACCGGCGAAGGCCGGGTGCTGCGCTTCGCCGCGCCGGTGGATTCGGTGATGGTGGCCGAGCCGTCGATTGCCGACCTGCAGGTGGTGTCACCAGGCGTGATCTACGTGTTCGGCAAGACGCCCGGTCAGACCACCCTGATCGCGCTGGACGGTGAGGGGCACGAGACCGCGTCACTGAGTCTGGCGGTCAACAGCGGCACAAGCACCGTCAGCCGTCCGCTCAAGGACCTGCACCCCGGCAGCCACGCGCAGATCGGCGCTTCCGGCAATCGGGTGGTCGCCAAAGGCTCTTTACAGAGCGTCGCGGAGGCCACCGACCTCAACGCATTGCTGAGCACTCAAGGGCAAGGTTTCGACTCGGCGATCAACAGCGCGACCTATACAGGCTCGGCGCAGGTGAACATTCGTGTGCGCTTCGCCGAGGTCTCTCGCTCAGAGCTGCTGCGCTACGGCGTGAACTGGAACGCGCTGTTCAATAACGGCACCTTCTCGTTCGGCCTGCTGACCGGCGGCGGGTTGGCGGCGGATGCCGGGACCAACGTCATTAGCGCCGGCCTGAACTCGGGCAACGTCAACATCGACGCGATGCTCGAAGCCTTACAGACCAATGGGGTACTGGAAGTGCTGGCCGAACCCAATATCACGGCGATGACCGGCCAGACCGCCAGCTTCCTGGCCGGCGGCGAAGTCGCGGTGCCCGTGCCGGTCAATCGCGAAGTGGTCGGCATCGAATACAAACCCTACGGCGTGTCGCTGCTGTTCAGCCCGACGCTGGTGCCTAACGGCCGGATCGCCTTGCAGGTGCGCCCTGAGGTCAGCAGCCTGATGAGCACCAGCACGCTGGACGTCAACGGTTACCAGGTGCCGTCGTTCCGGGTACGGCGCGCCGACACCCGGGTCGAGGTAGGCAGCGGCCAGACCTTTGCAATCGCCGGACTGTTCCAGCGCGAAAGCAGCCAGGACGTCGAGAAAGTCCCGATGCTCGGCGACATGCCGATCCTGGGCAACCTGTTTCGCTCCAAGCGTTTCCAGCGCAATGAAACCGAACTGGTGATTCTGATCACCCCGTACCTGGTCGAGCCGGTGCGGGATCGAGTGGTCGCCACGCCGCTGGATGCCCAGCCCACCCAGACCGCATCGGCCGGACCTCGCACCGGCGGTGCGTTCGGCTTCTACATGAACTGAGTCGCTTATGCCTGACGAAAAGGAACGGTCATGAAGGTTTCAGCAGCGCTGCGTCAACCGGCGGCCCTTGTGATGCTGTGCATGCTGGCCGGCTGCAAGACCCATCTGGACCCGGTCCGTTATTCGCCGGACTACACGGCCATCAACCGCGGCGACGGCCGGGTTGAGCTGGTGCCGATCGCCTGCCTGAACCCTCCCACCGAAGACCAGATCGGCGTCGGCGAGGACTTCCGGCCGTTGCTGGCGCCGGGTTGCGCCAACAATCTGGTACTTCTGCAGATGGTCGAGCAGCGTTCGGACGTCGTCAAAGGGCGGGTCAGCGGCCCGACCATGGCCGCGCCGGTGGGGCGCGCGGCGCAGATCTACATCGATGGCTATGACCGGGAGGAGCTGCGTCGGCGCCAGGCCGAGCAGCAGGCCAGCGCCGATACGCGGGAGGCGCGATGAACCTAGCGCTGGCTGACCAGCCCAAGCTCGCGAGCCTGTTGAGCGGGATCGGCAAGACTTTTGATACGCCGCGCTTCGGTCAGGAGTTGCTGGCGTTCGGCGGCGGGGATGTCGTCCAGGCTGCGGCCCGCGAGCTGTTGTTCGTCGCCGGCCAGGACCAGCACCAGCAGCTCGTTGCGTTGATGCCGGGCCTGCGCCAGCGGCGAGCGGGCCACCGGTTCGATGGTCTGCACGGCTTTCTGCCGTTCGCCGCCCAGCGCATAGGCCAGCGCCAGATTGCAGCGGGTATCCAGATCATCGGGCGCAAGGCCCAGGCTGTGACTGAAGGCGCTCTGCGCCGGCGTCGTCTGACCGCGCAGGATCTGGGCGATGCCCAGCCGGTTCCAGGCCACGGCCCGATCCGAGCCTTCGGCGGCCTGGGCCAGCGCGGTCGCGGCACGCTCCAGTTTGCCTTGGCGCAATTGCGCGGTGCCCAGGCCCAGCAAGGCCTCGGCGTTGCCCGGCCCCAGCTCCAGCGCCCGCTGGAAGGCGCGCTCCGCGCCCCGTGCGTCATTGCCGGCCAGCAGGCTGTCGCCCAGTTTAAGCCAGGTCTGAGGTCCCGCTTCGGGTTGCTGGGTCGCACGTTGGTAGAACGCCGCGGCGGTCGCCGGATCGCCGCGTTTTTCAAGATCGGCGGCCAGTTGCATGGAGCGCTCGTAGCTGGCGTCGGACTTGGGCGCGGTGCTACAGGCGGTCAGGGCCAGACCGACGGACAACAGCAGGGCGGGAGCGTAGCGGTGAGGCATGAACAGGTCTCTTGTGCAGTGGGACAAGTCGTGACCGGGCAGACGCCGTTGGCGGCTGCGGGCGAGCGCTATCTTAAAGCCTCGCTCGCGAATAGCGACTCCTATCTGCGCCGGCCCTGCCAATGGACCGCGAACGGCATGAGGAGGTCCGCATGTCGCTGATCACTGCCCAGCGTCTGACGCTGGTCGCGCTCCTGATGTCGCTGTGCTCACTGGGCCGGGCGGATGAAACCCGCAAGCCTGACTGGTTTGCCGAGCCTTATGCCTATGTGGTGGTGGAGCAGGACGTGCGCGGCGCCCTCACCGAGCTGGGCCGCAATCTGAACCTGATCGTGGTGTTTTCGGACAAGGTTCGTGGCACCTCGCGCGGCAGCATCCGGGCAGCCACGGCCGGCGAGTTTCTCGACCGCCTGTGCGATGCCAATCAACTGAGCTGGTATTTCGACGGCAGCGTGCTGCACATCGCCAGCGCTGACGAAGTCGCCACCCGGATGTTCGAGGTTCGCGGCCGCAGACTTGACGACCTGGAAAGTTACCTGGCGCAACTGGACGTCGCCGGCGAGCCCATGTCGACCCGTGTCAGCCCCGAGCGCGACGGTGTGTTCGCCTCGGGCCCGCCGGCCTGGCTGGCGCAGATCCAGCGCCATCTCGACGCCCAGCCCCTCGCCGAACCCGCACCCGTGGTACGCGAGCGGGGCGTGCGGGTGTTCCGCGGCGGGGTGGTGACCCAGGTCGTGACCGAGCAACCCTGAAACTGAAACCAAGCCGCAACCTACTCATCCCCAAAGGAGCGTGACCATGTCCGTGACACCCGTAGACGCCAATCTCGACATCAGCACCAACACCCAGGAAGCGAAATTCAATGCCGCGGTCGACAACGCGGAACAGTCGGCGGCGGACGATGCCGAGTTCAACGATGCCCTGATCTCCCAGGCGGTGATCATCGGCGGCCAGTTCATCATCATGCCGCGCGCTCAGGAAATCCTGAAGGAAGCGCAGTCCGACGACGAAGAATAGGACCTGTCCATGTCCATCGACTTAGGTGCAGCACCGGCGGCCGCAGCCCTGCAGCCGCCGGAAGGAGGCGGGGTGGCGCAGGCTTCCCAGAACCTCTTCGAGCACATGGCCGAGACCGCTCGCGGGATGCCCCATGGGGCGTCACCGCACCAGATCGGCAGCAACCTCATGGAACGCCTGGACGGTTTTATCGACCGTTCCCGCCAGTTCACCGAACGCGCCGATGCCATGAGTCGCGGCACGGCGCCACAACCGGCCGGGGAAGCGGCCAATGTCTTCAAGGCCGGGGGCGATCCCGCGCCAACCGTGGGCGGTGCACAGGTTGACCAGCTGGTTCATTCGCTGGGCCGGATGTTCGACTACTCCATCGAAACGCAAATGGTGGTGCGCGGGGCCACGCAGATTTCCGGCTCCGCCAACACTTTGCTCAAGGGTCAATGACGCATGTTCAAACGCTGCCGCGCCTTGCGCCTGACGATAGTGGTGATGCTCGCGGGCCTGTTGCAGGCCTGTGATGTCGATCTGTACACCAACCTGGGTGAACGTGAAGCCAACACGATGCTGGCGGTCCTGTTGCGCGACGGCATCCCGGCCTCGCGCAAGGTGCAGGACGATGGCCGGCTCAAGATCGTGGTGGACGAGAAACGCTTTGCCCAGGCGATGGCGGTGCTCGACGACGCCGGTCTGCCAGGCCAGACCTTTTCCAACATGGGCGAAGTGTTCAAGGGCAACGGCCTGGTCTCATCGCCGGTACAGGAACGCGCGCAGATGGTGTTCGCCCTGAGCGAGGAACTGTCGCATACCGTGTCGCAGATCGACGGCATTCTCTCGGCGCGGGTCCATGTGGTGCTGCCCGACAACGACCTGCTCAAGCGGGTCATCTCGCCCTCGTCGGCCTCTGTATTGGTGCGCTATGACCCGCGGACCGAGATCGACGTGCTCATTCCGCAGATCAAGACCCTGGTCGCCAACGGCATTTCCGGGCTGGGCTATGACGGGGTATCGGTCACGGCGATCAAGGCCTCCGTGCCGGCCGGCGTCGAGCGGCAGGCGCCCATGGCCAGTTTCCTTGGCATATGGATGCTCGAGCAGGACCTGCCCAGGGCGCGTCTGCTGTTTGGCGTGCTGCTGCTCGCGGCACTGGCGGCCGGTGGCGTGCTGGGCCGGCAGCTGTGGCGGCGCAAACGCGTCGAACGCCCTTATGTGCTGGGTGATGCGCAATGAACGCTGCGACGCACACCTCCTGGCAGGCATTGGTCGAAAGTCCCCTGACGTTCGTGCGCGAAGCGGCGTTGCTGGAAAGCTTCGGCCGCCCGCTGAGCTCCGAGCAGCTTGTCGCGCTACGCCAGGCGCCGCGGTTCGCGGTCAGGCTGGAGCAGCGTCTGACCGAACATCACCGCTTGCAACCGCTTGATCGGGTGCCTGCACCGGACGAGGCTGACTTGAAGGTGCTGTCGCTGACCGCTGAACAATTCGCTCGGCTCACGACCCTGTGCGGCGCGGTCTGGCATGCCGCGACCCTGAGCCGGGAAATCCGTGGCGAAGTGGTCGCTCACTATCGGGAGCGGCTTGGCGCGCCGACCCTGCGTCTGGCCCTGCGACTACGCGACCTGGCCGGCGCGGCCGATCTGTTGCGCTCGCCCGCTGCCTTGTTCGACGCCATCGAGCAGGACGGCGCGGCCTGCCTGAATGCGTGGCTGGCGGCGCAGCCTGGCCCATTGCGCGACTGGCTGGTGCTGCGCCTGCCGTTTCCACCCTTGACCAGACCCATAGACGCACGCCAGGCAGAGGTGGTGCGCCGTGTCGCCGCCGCGCTTGTGTCCGGCGACAGCGATTCCGAGGCCCGGCCCCATGACTGACCTGCCGACCCGACCCGCCGCCCGCATCCTGCGTGCGGCCGAAGCCCAGCGCTGGATCGACGGCTATGCGTTCGTGGATGCGGCCCACGAACAGGCCCGACAGATACGCGAGCAGAGCCAGCAGTGGCTGGAACAGGCCCGCGCCGAAGGGTTCGAGAAGGCCCGCCAGGAAGGCGCCGAGCAACAGGCGCTGCTGTTGGCGCAGACCAGCGCCCATGTCAATGACTATCTCGCCGGGCTGGAAGCCTCGCTGGCCGAACTGGCGCTGGGCATCGCGCGGCAAGTGCTGGGCGAAATGAACGAACGCGAGCGTCTGCTGCGCTGCACGGCGCAGGCCCTGTCGGCGTTTCGCCAGGACCAGCAACTGAGTCTGCTGGTGCCGCGCACCGAGGTCGAGGGCCTGCGCCAGCGTATTGCGCAGGAGCCCGGGGCATTGCGCGATCTGAACATCGAAGGCGACGATCAATTGCAAAGCGGCCAGGCGCGGCTGGTCAGCCCGGCAGGCTCCGTGGAACTGGGCCTGGAAGAGCAACTGGACAATCTGCGCCGCGCCTTGCTGCCGCTGGCCGAGGGAGAAGGCCTGTGAAGCCGCTGCTCGATGCCATGCTGCCCAGCCTTCATGAGCGTTTGCGCCGGGCTCAGCCGCGGCCGATGCGCGGCACCCTGCGCAGCATTCGCGGCGTGCTGCTGCGCGCCAGTGTCGCCGGGGTCAGGATCGGCGAGCTGTGCGTGTTGCACGATCCGGGCAACGGCCGTGAATTGTCCGCCGAGGTCATCGGCTTCGACGAAGACGACGCTATCCTGTCGCCCATCGGCTCAATGGAAGGGCTGTCGACGCGCACCCGGATCATCGCCACCGGGCAGGCGCTCGGCGTTCAGGTCGGTGATGCCTTGCTGGGCCGGGTGCTGAGCCCGATGGGCGACTTTCTCGACGGTCCGGCGCCGATGGCGGTGGGGCTGCGTCGTTATCCGCTGCACGCCGAACCGCCGGCGCCTTTCAGCCGCCAGATCATTTCAGCACCCATGTCACTGGGCGTGCGCGCCATCGACGGGTTGCTGACCCTGGGGCAGGGCCAGCGCATGGGGATCTTCGGTGAGCCGGGCGTGGGCAAGTCCTCGCTGCTGGCAAGCATCGTGCGCAACAGCGATGCCGACGTGATCGTCATCGGCCTGATCGGCGAGCGGGGGCGAGAAGTGCGCGAGCTGTTGCAGGAACAGCTGGATACCCAGGCGCGAGCGCGGACCGTCGCGGTGGTTGCGACGTCGGACCGCCCGGCCGCGGAGCGGGTGCGCGCTGCCTACGTGGCCACCGTACAGGCTGAATACCATCGCGATCAGGGTCGCAATGTTTTGCTGTTGATGGACAGCCTGACACGCTTCGCCCGCGCCCAGCGCGAGATCGGCCTGGCGGTGGGCGAACCGCCGACCCGACGCGGTTATCCGCCGTCATTCTTTTCCGCATTGCCAAGGCTCCTGGAGCGCGCCGGGCCGGGTTCGGCCGGGAGCATCACCGCGCTGTACACCGTGCTCACCGAAGGCGAGGCCGCGATGGACCCAGTCGCCGAAGAAAGCCGTTCGATCCTCGACGGCCATATCGTGCTCAGCGGCGAGCTGGCCCAGCGCGAGCACTTCCCGGCCATCGATGTGCTGCACAGCCGCAGCCGGCTGATGGATCAGGTCGCATCCACCGAACACAAGCGTCTGGCGGCGCGCATGCGCGAATTGATTGCCCGCCGCCAACAGATCGAATTGCTGATCCAGGTCGGCGAATATGCCGCCGGCAGCGACCCGCTGGCCGACGAAGCCATCGCCCGGCAGGACGCCATCGAGGCGTTTCTTCGTCAGCCGCCCCACGAGCACGACAGCCCTCAGGACATGCTCGCACGCATGCGCAAGGTGCTGGCATGACCCAGATCGAACAGGCCTCGAAGGCCGGAGTACATGATGAAAACCGCTGACCTCCATAGCCTGCAAGCCTTGCGGGAATTGCGTGAACAACGTGCATCCAGTCGCCTGGCGGCTCAACAGGCGCGCTGCCGGGAGATCCGCACCGAGCTGGATAAGTCGCGCGAGGCGCTGCATCAGCATCGCGAGCGTCTGGCGCGGGAAGCCGAGGAAGTCTTCGGGCGATTCAGCGAAGGCCTGTCGGTCAGCGCCTGGCGCGCGGCACAGGATGAGCTTCAGCGCCTGGAAGAGCAGGGCGAGTCGCTCGCGGAACAGGCCGTTGTCGCGACTCGCGAAGTGGAAAATCAGGAGCAGCTGCGCCAGGAACTGCGTCAGCAGCACGCGGCGCAGCAACAGAAGACGGTGGCCTGGGGTGCCCTGGTGGAGCAACGCGCGCGCCGCGAGGCGCGTGCCGGCGAACAGCGTGACGAGGCCGACGAACTGCCGGGTGCCAGGCCGGGGCATCCGCAATGACGTGCCGAATGTCGGCGACGCTCGAAGGCGTCGACGCCCAGGCCTGGCAGCCCTTGCGCGATTTGCCGCGCTTCGAAGCGGGACAGGTCGCGCTCCACAACCGCTTGCTGCGGTCCTGTGCGCCCTGGCAGGGAGTTCTGGCCGGCGAAGCGTTGCAGGTGCGCTGGGGCAGCGCGGTGGCGGACGTTGCGCAGAAGCCGCTGACCGTTGTCTTTCTGTCGCTTGATGGTCAGCCCGTCGAACTGCGGGTGGCGGCGGATCTTCTGGCGCTGTCCGGCTGGACGCCTCAGTCATCGGCAGCCCACCCGTGCGCCGACAGTGACGCCATGCTGCTGGAGCTGGCCTGGCTGAGCTGGATCGAACCTCTGGAAAAGTTGCTGGGCGTTTCGCTGCGGGTCACGGCGGGTGATACCCCCGAGATCGCTCACACGCTCGCCATACCGCTGGAGATCCGGGTCGGCGAGCGCGCGGCAGTTCCCGCCAGCCTTCACGTCAAATCTGAAACCGCCGAACGTATCGCCGACTGGCTCGATCAGCACGGCACATCCGCGCCCGACCCGCTGACCGCGCTGCGCTTCAATCTTGCTGTGGAAAGCGGCGAAGCGCCGCTGACCCTCGGTGAGCTGCGCAGCCTGAATGCCGGTGACGTCGTCATGCTCGACTGCCCGCCTGACCGACAACTGCGCCTGCGCCTTGGCGAACACTTTCACTGCCTGGCGCGCCGTGATCATCAAACCCTTGAATGCCTGGCTGCGCTGGCAGCCATCAGTCCCGACAGGAACCTTGCAATGACCGATACCCTGACACCCGATGCGAGCGAAATGGATGCGGCGCTGGATGAGCTGCCGCTCAAGCTGGTCTGTCAGCTCGGCAGCGTAGAGGTGACATTGGCCCAACTGCGGGAAATGGGGCCTGGCAGCCTGTTGCAACTGACCTCGGCGGCGCAGGACGGCGTCGACCTGATGGTCAACGGACGTCGCGTCGGTCGCGGTGAACTGGTCAGCATCGGCGACGGACTCGGCGTGCGGCTGCTGGGTTTCTGCGCCCCATGAGCGGCTATCAGCCGAATCTGATCGAGATCATCCTGGTCGTCGCGACCATCGGCCTGATCCCACTGGCGGTCGTGACCCTGACCGGTTTTTTGAAAATCTCGGTCGTGCTGTTCCTGATCCGCAACGCCCTGGGCGTGCAGCAGACGCCGCCAAACCTGGTGCTGTATGGCATCGCGCTGATTCTCTCGGTCTACGTCACCACACCCCTGATCGGCGACATGTACCGGCAGGTGCAAGGCCGGGAAATCAGCCTGCAGAACGTGGAACAGCTCGAAGAGCTGGGCAGCGCGCTGCGGCCGCCGTTGCAGGCGCATCTGGCGAAGTTCGCCAACGAGAATGAGCGTGGCTTCTTCGTACAGGCCACCGAGACTATCTGGTCACCCGAAGCCCGCGCCGATCTGCGTGACGACGATCTGGTGGTGCTGATTCCCGCGTTCGTCAGTTCCGAGCTGACCCGCGCTTTTGAAATCGGCTTTCTGCTGTATATCCCGTTTCTGGTGGTGGACCTGCTGGTGTCCAACGTGCTGATGGCGATGGGCATGTCGATGGTTTCGCCGACGCTGATCTCGATCCCCTTGAAGATCTTCCTGTTCGTGGCATTGAGCGGCTGGTCGCGCCTGATGCACGGGCTGATCCTGAGTTATGGAGGCTGACGCATGGGGCAGGACGTATTTCTTTCGCTGATGAACCAGGCCTTGATGACGGTGTTGCTGTTGTCGGCGCCGGCGCTGGCGGCGGCGATCATCGTGGGCTTGAGTGTCGGTCTGTTGCAGGCTTTGACCCAGATCCAGGACCAGACCCTGCCGCAGGTGGTCAAGCTCGTGGCGGTCCTGCTGGTGATCGTGTTCGTCGGCCCTCTGCTGGCCGGCCAGGTGGCGGAGCTGGGCAGCACGGTGCTCGACAACTTTCCACTCTGGACTCGATGAGGCGTCATGCAAGCTGAACTGACCAACGCCTTCATCGAAGTGGCTTACCCGGTCATCAGCTCCACGTCGCTGGCGGCCAGCCGGGCGCTCGGGCTGGTGATCATCACCCCGGCATTCAATCGCCTGGGCCTGACCGGCATGGTCCGCGGCTGTGTCGCGGTGGCGATTTCCGTGCCCATGGTGCTGCCGGTCTTCGCCGCGTTCACCTCGATGCCCGAGCACAACGGATTCTTCCTCGCCGGGCTGATGATCAAGGAATTCATCATCGGCCTGATGATCGGCCTGCTGTTCGGCATCCCGTTCTGGGCGGCAGAGGTGGCGGGCGAGCTGGTCGACCTGCAGCGCGGCTCGACCATGGAACAACTGCTCGATCCGCTGGGGCAGGGCGAGGCCAGCGTGATGGCGACCCTGCTGACGGTGATGCTGATCACGCTGTTCTTCATGTCGGGCGGTTTCATTCTGATGGTCGACGGCTACTACCACAGCTACCAGCTGTGGCCGGTAACCGCCTTCACGCCTATTTTCAGCGGCGCTTCCCTCAGCTCCGTGCTGGCGATCCTCGATCAGGTGATGCGCATCGGCGTGCTGATGATCGCGCCGTTGATCGTGTCGATGCTGATCACCGACCTGATGCTGGCGTACCTGTCACGCATGGCGCCGAGCCTGCATATCTTCGATCTGTCGCTGCCGGTCAAGAACCTGTTTTTCTCGGTGCTGATGGTCATTTACATAGGCTTTCTGATCCCGGTGATGCTCGATCAACTGGCGCAGTTCCGCGGCACGGTTGAAGTGCTCAAAAGCCTGGCGGGCGACACGTGAGCGGCACCAGCGAGGAAAAAAGCCAGCCGGCCACGGACAAGAAACTGCGCGATGCGCGCAAGAAAGGGCAGGTCGCCAAGAGTCAGGACTTGGTCTCGGGCATGGTCATTCTGCTGTGTACGCTGTGCATCGCCGTGCTGGTCCCCCGTGCCCAGGCGCAGATCACCGCGCTGATCGACCTGGCCGCGCTGATATACATCGAGCCGTTCGCCGGCGTCTGGCCGCGTCTGCTGGATCATGCCGAGCAGATCGTCATCACCCTCACGCTGCCGGTGGTGGGGGTGACCACGGCGGCGGTGGTGCTGACCAATATCGTCACCATGCGCGGCGTGGTGTTCACGGTCGAGCCGATCAAGCCGGACATCAAGCGGATCAATCCCGTCGAAGGCTTCAAACGCATTTTCGCGATGCGCAATCTGGTGGAGTTTCTCAAGGGCCTGGCGAAGGTCCTGATGCTGGGGCTGGCGTTCTACGTGGTAGGGCGTAACGCCCTGCAGGCTTTGATGGAGTCGTCACGCTGTGGCGCCGGTTGCATCGAGTCCACTTTCTATCTGGTGCTCAAACCGCTGGTATTCACGGTGCTGGCAGCGTTCCTGCTGGTGGGCGCGGTGGATGTGTTGATGCAGCGCTGGCTGTTCGGCCGCGACATGAAGATGACCCGCAGCGAGCAGAAACGCGAGCGCAAGGACGCCGATGGCGACCCGACCATCAAGCGCGAGCGCCAGCGTCAACGGCGGGAAATGCAGGCGCTGGCGACCAAACTGGGGCTGGGCCGCGCGTCGCTGATGATCGGCTGCCCGGGTGGTTGGGTGATCGGCGTGCGCTATGTGCGGGGCGAAACCCCGGTGCCGATCGTGGTCTGCCGCGCCGCGCCCGAGGATTCGCGCACCCTGCTCGCCGAAGCGGCGCCGCTGGGTATCCCCCTGTGGCCAGTGGACGAACTGGCCAGTCAGGTCGCCAAACGCAGCGTGCCGGGCGATCCCGTGCCGGAAAACACCTTCCAGGCCGTGGCCGATGCGCTGGTGGCGCATCGGTTGATTTGATCATCCGTAGGCGTAGGAGTCAGCTTGCTGGCGATGAACGATGACGCGATCTAACTGACACACCGCATCGCCCGGTTTTGCTGCCGCTTCGCGGCAGATCGCGACCAAGGTCGCTCCTACCGGTCCGTGGGAGCCAGCTTGCTGGCGATGAACGCTGACGCGGTTTGCCTGATACCCCGCGCCGCCTTGTTTTGCTGCCGCTTTGCGGCAGATCGCGGATAAATCCGCTCCTACGCAGACCGTGGGAGCCAGCTTGCTGGCGATGGACGATGACGCGATCTACCTGACACACCGCATCGTCCGGTTTTGCTGCCGCTTTGCGGCAGATCGCGGATGAATCCGCAACGTAGGAGCCAGCTTGCTGGCGATGAACGATGACGCGATCTAACTGACACACCGCATCGCCCGGTTTTGCTGCCGCTTCGCGGCAGATCGCGACCAAGGTCGCTCCTACAAGGTCTGTGTACGCCGCGAATACGGATGTTCGGCGATCAATGCATCGCCGAACGCGGTCGGGCTGCGGGTGAGGCTGCGGCGGTCTTGAGGTGATTCAGGTCGGTATTGATCCGCCACGCCCAGAAATGCGTGCCGTCTTCGCGGGCGATTTCCAGGGCCTGGGACAACAGCCGGCGCACGTCTTCCAGGGAATGGGCATGGGGCTGGCTGTGCATCAACTGCGCCTTGACCCGCATCAGCTCGGGCAGGTACCAGCGGTCGTGGCGCGCAAGCGCGGTCTCATGCAACCCGGTGAGCGTTTCCAGCGCAAGCGATTCCAGGCCCAGGCTTGCGAGCCCCAGCGCATACTCGACGTGCAACATCGAATGTAACGGCGTCTCGACACAATTGCGCAACTGATTGAGCGCTTCGCCCAGTTGCGGAACCCCGACGCTGGCATCGCCCTCGCGGATTTCCAGCACGCATTCGAAGCACTGGGTCAGCTCGCGCCAGATCGGCAGCGGCTGACGCGCGGTGCTTTCCTTGAGCTGGGCAAGAAAGCGGCGGGTCTTGTGCAGGGTGCCGGCGATGATAGTCGCCGGAATGGCACTGAGCGCCAAGGTGTACCAGAGCGTCGCTGGGTGGCTGAGCGCCACGGCCTGTTGCAGATTGGTGTCCAGGGTGACCATTGCCTGGCCGATGTGGCCTTCGAGCAGCTGAATCAGGGCCTTGAGCGATTGCGCGGCGATGCGCTGGTCGAAATGCATGTCGACGATATGCGAAGCCAGCGACAACGGCGCTCCCAAGGCCTCGTTGATGGCCTGGCCTGCACTCTGCAGGTCGCCCATATAGAAGGCGCTGGTGGCGCGCATGCGTTTGCCCAGCAGCAGACAGTCCGCGACCCGCGGGTCCTTGCCGAGCGCCAGGAAACGTTCGGCCACCTCGCTGGCCTCCCGATGCAGGTTGCTGCCGCACAGATCGTTCCACAGGCCCCATAGCGAGCGCAGTCGGTGCTCGGAGTCGTCGAGGGCTTCGGCGTCTTCGCCGACCTGGCGCCAGACGTCGCGCATCTTCTGGCCCGCGCCGTAAGTGAGCATCATGATGCTGCCCGACACGGTCAGTAGACGCATCCGCTGTCGACGGTCCATCTGCTCGACTTCGGTGTGACGCGGCAGGCCGCGGTTGACCCATTCGTGGTACTCGCCCACGAGCGACAGACGCAGCCACAGCGGCGAGCTGAGCAGTGTCAGTTCAATCCCCAGTTGCTGGCCGCCGGGCACCGTATAAGCCCACTCCAGCGCGGCGCGAACTGTGTCGATTTCCACACCATAGCGCCGGGTCCAGGCGTCGTGGCTCAGTTGTTCAAGATCCAGTCGCGCACCGTCCAGCAGCCGCAGCGCCCAGTTGGCGTGGGCGCGTTGCAGTCGATCGCTGTCGTCGAGCTCGAACAGTTTCTCCCGCGCGTACAGGCGGGTGGTGCCCGGCAGACGATAGCGCTTGCCCTGGTCGTGCTCGACCGTGGCGAGCAGCGACTTGTCGAGCAGGCTTTCAATCATGGGCAAGGTCATGCGCACGTCGGGCAGGCCGATGTCGACGATCGCCATCACCCCGTCAAGGGTGAACGAACCATTGAAGATCGACAGCTGCCGCAGCAGGGCCTGCTCGTCGTCCGACAGCATTCCGTAGGTCCAGTCCAACGTTGCGCTGAGCGAACGCTGACGTGGCAGCGCGGTACGGCGGCCGGTCATCTGCAGACGAAAGCTTCCGTCCAGCAGCCCGACCAGCTCTCGCAGGCCGAAGGTTCTGACCCGTGCCGCAGCCAGTTCGATGGCAAGCGGATTGCCGTCGAGCTTGCGGCAGATCGCCGCCACCGCTTCGGTGTCGCTGTCGTCCAGGACGAAGGTCGGGTCTTGCTCCCGGACTCTGGCGACGAACAGCGCAATGGCGGAAAACGTCATCGCCTGCGCGGCGTCCAGAACCAGATGATCATGAGGGACGCGCAACGGCGCCAGTTCGTGCACCCATTCGTCCTCGGCGCGCAGCGGCTCGCGGCTGGTGATGAGTACGCGGCAGAGTGGGGCATTGAGCAGCAGGGTTTCGACCGCCGCGGCGGTTTCGTCGAGCAGATGCTCACAATTGTCCAGCACCAGCAGGTGCGGGCGGTCGATGAAGCTTGCCGGTATATCGCGCAAAGGGCGTTCGGTTTCCGCGCCCAGCCCCAACGCGCATGCGATCAGCCCCTGCACCGGATTGCCGGACGACACCGGAGCCAGGTCGACGAACCCGAAAGGTTGCGGGAAGCGCTGCGCCATACTTTCCGCGACCGCCAGCGCAACCGTCGTCTTGCCAGCGCCGCCCGCTCCGGTCAGGGTGATCAGCCTGCGCGTGGTCGCCAGGTCCGCCAACTGCTGCACCAGCTTTTCGCGGCCAATCACCTGTCGCTTGAGAACCGGTGTGCCGGGTGCGACGTCCGCGACGGGTTCCGCTAGCGCCGGGGCGGCCTGGGTCGTCCGAACCGGCGCGTTGAACCGGTAGCCGCGGCCGGGCACCGTCACGATGTATTCGAACGCTTCGTCATCGCTGAGGGCGCGCCGCAGTGCGACGATCTGCGCGCGCAGATTGCATTCCTCCACCACTGCCTTGGGCCAGGCGAGAGACAAGAGCTCGTTTTTCTCCAGCAGTTGCCCCGGCCGCGCCGAGAGCGCTACCAACAGTGACATCGCACGGCTACCTAACGGAACGGGCTCGGAATGTCTGAATAGCAGATGTTCGCGCGGCAGCAGCACGAAAGCGCCAAAGCAGATGGCGTCGTCGCGCTGCAGATGTTCCGGGGCCTTAAGGATATCGCGTGGTTCCGGACCCTTTGCTTCGTAATCCATGGTCAGACCTGTATCAGAAGTAGTGGCGGGGCTTGAAGGGGATAGAAAGCGGACGGCCGTTTTAGCGGGCCGTCATGACTCAGCCTGTGGCATTGCAACCGGCGTAATGTGGCCAGGGTCATGAGTAAAGCAATTAGAGAGCCAATACGTCGAAAGTGTAAGCACTTTGTATCAAGAGTGTGCGCTGGGTCCGTAAAGAATTTTCCTACGTTATAGGGCAAGTGCAGCGTCAACATGAACGAAGTATCGATATCGGGCAAGAACGGGAGATGCATTATTGCGACGCTAGATGGCAGATTTGCGTACATCTCGAAAATAAGCTGGATACAAATGAGCCGTCGGAGCCAGGCTCGTAGCGAGATATCAGAGTGATACTGGTCAGGGTGCCGTTGGTCGAGTGTTTTACAAATCATGACAAACTCTCGGCCTCAGGACGGTCTACCGAAACGAGTTTGACGCTTTGCGCGGCCGTGCCAGTGCACTGCCGTGCGGCACGCGTTGCTCATAAATGAAACACGGTATCAAGGAGACTGTCATGAAAAAGCCGGGTGTGTGTCTGTTGTTCATTTCGTTGTTGGCGCTGCATGGCTGCTTCGATAACTCAGGCAACGAGACCAAGGACAATACCGACGGCAGCAAGTCTTCCGTGCAGATGCAGGAAGGCAAATCGGATCAGAGCAAGTAATCCGAGGCCGGCGCGGCGCTGCCGTGGCCGGCTTTGCTTCGCAGCGATGGAGGTTGCGGTGAGTAAGGTGATCGGCGCGGCGGATCTGGGCATCGATATCGAGTCCGGAGACGAGCGCGCACTGTTCAAATGGTTTCTGGCCAGTTTTCTGATGGGCAAGCGTATTCAGGCAGACATTGCCTGCAATGCCTATAGGGTGCTTGTCGAAAAGCACCAGCGCGACACGCCTCGCAAGCTTGCCCATTGCAGCCACCGCGAGCTGGTGGCCATGCTTGGCGAGGCTCACTACGTACGTTACGACGAATCCACGGCTGACCGGCTTTCGGCGCTGAGCGCAAAACTCAACGACGAATACGCCGGCAAGTTGAGCAACGTCCATAAAGCCAGCGCGGACCGGGCGGAGTTCGAGAAGCGCCTGTTGGCCTTTGATGGCGTAGGTCCCAAGACTGTCGAGATTTTCATGCGTGAGGCGGGAGGCGTGCTGTATTGAATGGGGCGGCAGAGGCAAGGGGTGATCTGCGTATCGGCTGCGCCGGCTGGAGCCTGGCGCGTCAGTACTGGCCTGAGTTCGAGTCCGAGGGCACCCACCTGCAGCGCTATGCTTCGCGCTTCAACGGCGTGGAAATCAACAGCTCGTTTTACCGTCCACATCGAGCCCAGACCTATGCCCGCTGGGCGGAGTCCGTGCCGGAAGCTTTTCGTTTCGCGGTGAAAATCCCCAAGCAGATCACCCATGAGCATAGGCTTGCGGATTGCCAACTTCTGCTGGACGAGTTCCTCGGTCAGTGCACGGCACTGGAAGACAAATTGGGTTGCCTGCTGATTCAGCTGCCGCCCTCTCTGGCATTTTCCGCCCAGGCCGCTGAAGCTTTCTTCCGGGCCTTGCGTGACCGCTTCGCTGGGCACGTGGTACTGGAGCCCCGGCACGTCTCCTGGAATGACGCGCAAGCATTGTTGCTGGAGCAGCGGATCGCACGAGTGGCCGCCGATCCCGCGCCGTTTGCCGGTGCCGATCGGCCCGCTGGGTGGCAAGGGCTTCACTACTGGCGACTGCACGGCTCGCCGAGCATTTATCACAGCGCCTACGCAGCGCAGTTTTTGGAGTCGGTGGGGCGGTCGATCGAGACAGCGATTGCCCAGGAAGTGCCGGTCTGGGGCATATTCGACAACACCGCCAGTGGCGCGGCGGTAGGCGATGCTTTATCGCTGGGGAGGATGCTGCATCGGTCGGAGTAGCGGCCGCCAGGACGCGACCGCTCTGGTCCGGGCGACGGATCAGTCCTGATCCGCCAGCTTGCGCTCGGCTTCCGCAGTCTTCTCGCGAATGGTCTGAGCGTCCTGTTCTTTCTCCTTGATGGAGGTGGGGGTAATGATCTTGTCGACACCTTCGGTCGACGAATGCTCATGCTCGATATCCTTGCGGACCACGTCGACAGGCTTGCCGGACTGATCGACAGCGCCGGCTTTTGGTGACTGATGCGTGGCCGTGTGGGAGCGTTCTTCGTTCATGTCGTTTCCTCGGCAGTGGGTGATACCGCTTGGATAGGGCGGAGAGTCGCCGAGTTCGATTTATCTGCCAAGGGCCGAGGCCTCTTCGATCAAACGAATCAGCAGGCTAGTGGGCTCATTGAAATCGCCCTGGGTCCTGTGCACCAGCCCTACATCACGATGAAAGCTGTGCTCACCGAGATCCAGCGCCCGCACCGACGCCGGCCATGGGTCGCTGGCACGGGTCTGCGGCACCAGCGCAACGCCGACGCCATTGCTCACCAACCGGACGATGGCGTCCAGCTCGTCCAGTTCGCAGATTTCCCGCACCGCAAAGTGCATGCCGCGCAGGAAACGGTCGACCTGACGTCCCCCGAAAGAGGAACGGTCGTAGCGGACCAGTGGCTCGGTCGCCAGCAGTTCTCGCCAGTCTTCACCGCGCATGTCGGTCGGCACGATCAGTCGGTACGGCTCGCGGGCGAGGGTAGTCCAGCGCAGATCGCTTTGCAGTGTGAAGGGCGGACGGATGATGGTCGCCAGGTCCAGGTCCCCGGCGTCGACTTGATTGAGCAATTCCATGGATACGCCAGGGATGATCCGCGTCCGACAATGGGGCAACTCCCGGTGAAACGAAGCCAGCGCATCCGGCAACCAGGAGCGTTGCACCGAAGCGATGGCGCCCAACGTCAGGCGCACGCTGGGGGTTTCGCCGGATACCGACGAACCCAGGTTGTCATACAGGCGGATCAGTTCCTGCGCTTGCGCGAGCGTGTGCTGGCCCATGGCGCTCAGGTGGGCATTGCGACCCTTGCGTTCGAACAGGCTCAGTCCCAGTTCGGTTTCCAGACGCTGCATCTGTGCGCTGACCGCCGCTTGTGTCAGGCCTACTCGCTGGCCAGCCGCCGCGAAGGTGCCCTCCCGGGCCACGGCCACCAGCGTTTTCAACTCGCGGATCATTGATCGATTTCCGTTGTGCTTTCGCCAAATATATATTGATTTTATTGTTACGTCCGTCTGCCTATGATTTGTCTTGCCGCTGGAAGCCCGCGTGGGCTTCCAGCCATGACTAGAACAGAGCCGGAGCACCTGATGAGCCTTTCACCCTTCCACCTCGCAATCCCCGTTCACGACCTGCCCGCGGCCCGTAACTTCTATGGCACGGTATTTGGCCTGGAAGAAGGCCGCTCCAGCGAGCAGTGGGTCGATTTCAACTTTTATGGGCACCAGTTGGTGATCCACGAGCAGGCCCGTACTGCTGCACAGGAAAGCGCGCACAGCAACCCGGTCGACGGACATGACGTTCCGGTTCCGCACTTCGGGATCATTCTGCAGTGGGAGCAATGGGAAGCGCTGGCCGAGCGGCTGCGTTCGTTCGATACGAAGTTCGTGATCGAACCCTATGTGCGCTTCAAGGGGCAGGTGGGCGAGCAGGCGACCATGTTCCTGTTCGACCCGTGCGGCAACGCCCTGGAGTTCAAGGCGTTCAAGGACATGAGTCAGATTTTCGCCAAGTGACCATAGGGCCAGACAATCGGCCATGAAAAAGCCCCGCCGGATCGGATCCGGCGGGGCTTTTATGTTGCGTACGCGTCGAGAGCCGGCTTACAGAGCCATGTCGCGAGCAGCGTTGCCTTCAGGCTTCTGGGCTGGCGCAGCGGCAGGAGCCGCAGCCGGCGCGGAGGCCTTGTTGACCGCAGGCGGGGTAATAGCCAGCTGCAGTACTTCGGCGGTGTAGGCCCATTCCTGGGCAACGGCATCAGGATTGTCGTTCAGCTTGGTGCCGTAGCTCGGAACGATCTGGCGCAGCTTCTGCTGCCACTCAGGCGTCGCGACCTTGTCTTTGAAGACCTTTTCCAGCACGCCCAGCATGATCGGAGCGGCGGTGGAAGCACCTGGCGAAGCGCCCAGCAGGCCGGCGATGCTGCCGTCCTTGGAAGCGACGATTTCGGTACCCAGTTTCAGGACGCCGCCTTTCTCTTCGTCACGCTTGATGATCTGCACGCGCTGACCGGCCTGCCACAGACGCCAGTCTTCTTTCTTGGCGTTCGGGAAGTATTCTTTCAGCGCCTGGTAGCGATCGTCGTCCGACAGCATCAGCTGACCGGCGAGGTATTCCACCAGCGGGTATTCCTTGATGCCCACACGGGTCATCGGCCAGACGTTGTGCAGGTTGGTGCTGGTCAGCAGGTCCAGGTACGAGCCTTCTTTCAGGAACTTGGTGGAGAAGGTCGCGAATGGGCCAAACAGGATCACGCGCTTGCCGTCCAGGACACGGGTGTCCAGGTGCGGAACCGACATGGGTGGCGCGCCGGTGGAAGCGATACCGTAGGCCTTGGCCATGTGCTGCTGAGCGATCTCGGTGTTCTCGGTGACCAGGAACGAACCGCCGACCGGAAATGCGCCGTATTCCTTGGCTTCAGGAATGCCGGACTCCTGCAGCAGGTGCAGTGCGCCGCCGCCGGCGCCGATGAACAGGAACTTGGTGTCGGTCGTGGTTTCGGTACCGTCCTTCAGGTTCTTGTAGATGACGCGCCAGGTGCCGTCGTCGTTGCGCTTGATGTCTTCGACTTCGCTGGACAGCTTCAGGGAGAAGTTAGGCTGAGCTTTCAGGTGACCTACGAACTGGCGGGTGATCTCGCCGAAGTTCACGTCGGTACCCAGCGGGCTCCAGGTCACGGCCAGCTTCTGGTTCGGATCGCGGCCTTCCATCATCAGTGGAACCCACTTCTTGATCTGCTCGTGATCTTCGGAGAACTGCATGCCGCTGAACAGCGGGCTCTTCTGAAGAGCAGCGTAACGCTTCTTCAGGAACTCGATGTTGTTGTCACCCCACACGAAGCTCATGTGCGGCGTGGAGTTGATGAACGAACGCGGGTTCTTCAGAACGCCGTTCTTGACCTGCCACGACCAGAACTGGCGGGAGATCTGGAAGGCTTCGTTGATTTCGATGGCCTTGGAGATGTTGACGTTGCCGTCTTTGTCTTCAGGGGTGTAGTTCAGCTCGGCCAGAGCGGAGTGACCGGTACCGGCGTTGTTCCAGCCGTTGGAGCTTTCCTGGGCGACGCCGTCGAGGCGCTCGACCATTTCCATCGACCAGCTGGGTTCCAGCTCGTTGAGCCAGACAGCCAGGGTGGAACTCATGATCCCGCCGCCGACCAGCAAGACGTCGACTTTCTTGGTTTCTGCAGCGTGCAGCGGCGTCAGGCCCATGGCCAGAGCCAGGCCCACAAGAGCCGTGTTCACTTTCTTCAACATACTGTCTTCCATCTGATAAATCGCCATCCGCCCTCTGAACCCCAAGGCAACTACGACCGGGCCGCACGCGGTGCCGCATGCGACAAAGTCTCACACCCGAAGGGACTGGAGGTGGACATACAAGGCCAATACAATACCGCTCTAGACCTCAGTTCATGTCCCGTTGCGCTGACTTGTTATCATCGTTGGCACCAGCGTCTTGCGTGACATTTGCCCGTTTGGTGCAGCGCGTCCGCCGGCATCTTTCGAATGCACCGGGCGTGCGCCGCCTCACCAGGTCAGCCTGTTCACGGGGTCTTGGACGCCGCGCAGGTTGAACAAGACACGTCGGGCAGGGAATTTTTTGCTCCGTTGAGTGTCGCCCTGGCGTTCCGGTTCGGCAAAGGCGCGCCATTTTGGCACAAGTGCCCTCATGGCGCGAGCGTGCCGACACGCCGCGCAACCCTCCTTCCATCTTCCGTCAGTCCCGCCTGACTTGCTCGAACCTCTATATCGCCCGTTTCGCGCCGCGCTTTAGGCGGCTGACCGAAATGGCACTTGCGCCATGAACTGAGCTGGTCGCATTCATGAGTGTCGTGAATAAGTGCTTGCCGATTTCTTTGGTTAATCGAGGCGGGTAGCAGCTGCTAACGTCGTCACTCAGGGCGGCGTCGCGATTCTGCTCATGATGCGGCCCCGATGCGCGACGGAAAGTGAACTTTTACCGACTTCACCAGTTAAACACTTATCCACCGTACGAGCGCCGCAGAGCGCTTGACCGATCCCGTGACTGCAACACCCTTTTATGACTGCCCGTGACCCAAGCTGCACGTCGACGCACCGGGCCATCCCTGGCCGCCGACGCACCATAACGCCCGCCGCTTCACGAAAAGCGGCGGCTCATGACGAGTGATCCTGATGAACGAACCCGACAAGCGTCAAGACGCGGTAGAAGAAGGCGACTCGGCCCGGCCTTCGCGCCGTAATTTCCTCAAGTTCGGCGCGTCCGGCATCGCCGCCGCCACGCTCTCGACCTGGATCCCCGCCGATGGCACCGCGCAGGCAGCGCCGGTGGCAAGCCTCGGTCCCGTGGTCAATGACACGGGCGCGCCTGGCGCCGGCGAGCAGCGTATAACCCTCAAGGTCAACGGCCAGTCCCATACGCTCAATGTGCCGGCCAACGCGATACTGCTGGATGTGGTGCGTGACCGCCTGCAACTGACCGGCACCAAGAAAGGCTGCGACCAGGGCCAGTGTGGCGCTTGCACGCTGCTGGTCAATGGCATGGCGATCAACTCATGCCTGTCGATTGCGGTGCAGCACGATGGCGACGAGATCACCACCATCGAAGGGCTGGCCCAGAATGACAAGCTGCATCCGGTGCAGGAAGCCTTCTGGGAACATGACGCTTATCAATGCGGTTATTGCACCTCGGGTCAGATCATGAGCGCGGTGGCGATTCTCAAGGACCCGAACATCCCGGGTGACGACGCCAGCGTGCGCGAGGCCATGAGCGGCAATATCTGCCGCTGCGGTGCGTACAAGAACATTCTCTCGGCCGTGCAGTCGGCACGTTCGAAAATGGGAGGAGTCGCCTGATGCGTACTTTCGATTATGCGCGGGCCGAGTCATCCGCCCAGGCAGTCAGCAGCGCCTCCGGCGCGCCTTCGCGCTTCTATCTGGCCGGCGGCACGACCCTGCTGGACCTGGTCAAGCTGGACGTCATGCAACCCAGCCAACTGGTGGACATCAACCGTCTGCCGCTCAAGCAGGTGGAATCGCTGCCCGACGGTCGCCTGCGTATCGGGACCCTGGTGAGCAATACCGATCTGGCCAATCACGCGCTGGTTCGTGAACGCTATCCGGTGCTGTCGCAAGCGATTCTCGCCGGCGCATCGACGCAGCTGCGCAATAAAGCCACCACCGGCGGCAATATCCTCCAGCGGGTGCGCTGCAATTACTTTCGTGACGGCGTCTCGCCGTGCAACAAACGCCAGCCGGGCTCCGGCTGCGCGGCGCAGGGCGGCATGAACCGCAGCGTGCACGCGGTGCTCGGCACCAGTGAACACTGCATCGCCACTCATCCTTCGGACATGTGCGTGGCGATGGCCGCGATCGGCGCCAAGGTCACGGTTCAGAGTGCAGGCGGCAGCCGCGACATCGACTTCGCCGACTTCCATCTGCTGCCCGGCAACACCCCTGAGCGCGAGCACGCGCTGCAACCCGGCGAGCTGATTACCCACGTGACGCTGGACGCGCCGCTTGCCGACAGCCGCTCGGCCTACCTGAAGCTGCGCGACCGTACCTCGTATCAGTTCGCGCTGGCGTCCAGTGCGATCATCCTGGTGATGGACGGCAAGCGCATCAGCGACGCGCGCATCGCGTTGGGCGGCGTGGCCACCAAGCCATGGCGGGCTGCTGAAGCGGAGCGGGCGCTGGTGGGTAAACGCGCCGATGCCGACACCTTCGCGCAGGTCGCCGAACTGGCGATGAAGGGTGCGCGGGGTTACGAGCACAACGCCTTCAAGATCCCGCTGGGACAGCAGGTGGTGGCTCGCAACCTACGTGATCTTTCAGCAGATGTGACGGCATAAGGAGGCCAGCATGAGCGAATCCATTATCGGTAAACCTCAGCGCCGCATTGACGGCCGGCAGAAGGTCAGTGGCGAAGCGCGTTATGCCGCCGACCATCCCATGACCGGGATGCTCTACGCCTACGGCGTCTACAGCACCATCGCCAGCGGCCGGATTTCGGCCATCGACGACCGCCAGGCTCGAAGCATGCCCGGGGTGGTCGACATCTTTCACCATGGCAATTTCCCCAACCTCCACCGCACCCCTGACGCAGCGCTGAATTTCTCGGCGATGCTGTCCGCAAGCAAGGCCGACGAACATCGGCTGCCGTTCGAGGATGACCGTGTCTGGTACCCCGGCCAGTTCGTGGCGCTGGTGGTCGGCAAGACCTTCGAGCAGGCGCGCGCCGCGGCGTATGCGGTCAAGGTCCATTATCAGGAAAGCGAGCCGGTCAAGAGCCTGGCCGAAGGGCTGAAACGCAACGGGGCGAAGGACGGCGGAGCAGGGCACAGCCGCGGCGACTCGCAGGGTGCCTTCCAGAACGCCGCGCACCGCATCGACCAGACCTATACCACGCCGGTCGAAGTGCATAACCCGATGGAAATGCATTCCAGCACGGCCTGGTGGCAGGACGGCAAGCTCTATCTGTATGAAAGCACCCAGGGTGTCGTGAACCACCGCAACTTTTTGGCCAACGTGTTCGACCTGCCGCCGGATCGAGTCGAGGTGCGAGCGCCCTTCATCGGCTCCGGGTTCGGCAGCAAGCTCTGGCCGTGGCCGCATTCGGTCGCCGTGTGCGCGGCGGCGCAGGTCACCGGGCAACCGGTACAGTTCATGCTACCCCGGCCACAGATGTTCACCACCGTGGGACACCGTCCGGAAACCAGCCAGCGTCTGCGTCTGGCAACCGATGCGTCAGGCAAGCTGGTCTCGATCAGCCATGAATCCTTCAACAGTACCTCGACCCTGGACGTCTACACCGAAAACTGCGGTGGCGTCACCAAGAGCCTGTATTCCTGCCCCAACGTGCTGGTCAGCCATCAGTTGGGCGAGGTGAATCGCGGCACCCCGACCTCGATGCGCGCCCCCGGCGCGGCGCCGGGGCTGTTCGCGCTGGAGTCGGCCATCGACGAGATGGCCCTGGCGGCGAACATGGACCCGCTGGCGTTCCGCAAGCTCAACCTGTCCGACAAGGATGAGAGTCAGGGGCTTCCGTGGTCCAGCAACCACTTGCCCGAGGCCATCGATCAGGCCGCCGAACGCTTCGGCTGGCACCAGCGCAATGCCGCGGTAGGTTCGATGCGCGACGGTGATGAGATCATCGGCTATGGCATGGGAGCCTGTAACTGGGAGGCCTACCAGGTGCCCACCGAGGCGCGGGTGATCCTGCGCGCCGACGGCACAGCGCTGGCGCAGTGCGGCTTGCAGGACATCGGTACCGGCACCTACACCATCGTGGCGCAGACGGTGAGCCAGATCACCGGCCTGCCGCTGGACAAGATCGATGTGGAACTGGGCAGTTCGTCTTTCCCGGCAGGGCCTGTATCCGGCGGTTCGTGGGTGACGGCCAGCGTGTTGCCAGCAGTTGCCGGCGCGACGCGTGAGGCGCTGAAGAAGCTACAGGGTTACGCCGTGGACAAGGACGGTGTCTTTGCCGGGCAGAACGCCGAAACGCTGAAGGTCGAAGATGGCCAACTGGTGAATGGCGAGCAGCGGATCGCCTTTTCGCAAGTCCTCAACCGCAAGCGCCTGGCACGGGCCGAGGGCACCTTCCACAGCGACATGAGTCAGGACAAGGAACACGCATTCCGCTCCTTTGGCGCGCATTTCGTGGAGGTGCGCTGGGATCCGGGCATTTCCAGCCTGCGGGTGTCGCGAGTGGTGAGCGCCATCGACGTCGGCAAGATCATCAATCCCCTGGCGGCGCGCAATCAGGTCGAAGGCGCGATCGTCATGGGCATCGGCATGGCGATGTTCGAAGCGGCCGAGTTCGATCCGCGCAATGGCCTGCCGGTCAACAATAACTACGCCGAATACGTGGTGCCGGTGCACGCAGACCAGCCGGAAATCGACGTGATACTGCTTGATTACCCTGACTACGGGATGGGCGAGTTCGGAGCGCGCGGCATCGGCGAAATTGGTTTCACCGGTCTGGCGGCCGCGGTCGCCAACGCCGTGTATCACGCGACGGGCAAGCGGGTTCGCAGCCTGCCCATCACCAAGGAAAAACTGATGGCCGGGTTATGAGTCGCCAGCGAGGTCATCGACGATGAAACAACTGGACTTGCAGGTGGTTCAACAGGCCCGGGACTGGCTCGCCGCTGGCAAGTCGGTGTGGCTATGCACGGTGTTGTCGACTTTCGGGTCGGCGCCGCGTGGGCCGGGTGCCATGCTGGTCGCGCTGGACGACGGCGAGCATTGCGGCTCGCTGTCTGGCGGATGCGTAGAAGAGGACTTCCTCGAACGGCTGGCGAACCGGCAATTCCAGCAGGTCAATCAGGTGGTGCGCTACGGCGAGGGTGGCCTTGCGCCGACCTTGGCGTTGCCCTGCGGAGGCGTGCTGGACGTGCTGGTCGAACATTTTGCACCTGGCAAGGAGCAGGATTTGCACCTTGCCGAGGTGGAAAAGGCGTTGTCCGGGCGCGAGCGGGTCACCCGACGGATTCATCTGGACGGATCGGAGCGTGGCTTGATGGCCGCGCAGCGTGGTCAGCCTCGGGTGGAACGCAACGGCGACGAGGTGCTGGTCCGCATGGGGGCAGTTTACCGACTGCTGCTGGCGGGCCTGTCTCCAGTGGCCGAATACTGCGCCAGCTTCGCGGTCGCGTTGGGCTACGAGGTCATCCTCTGCGACCCGCGCACCGAGGTTCTTGCCGGATTCGCCATGGACGGCGTCGAAGTGCGCAATGTCTTGCCTTCGGTCTTCATCGAGGAGGGCGGATGTCACGCCTCGACCGCCGTGGTGGCGCTGACCCATGACCCTCGGCTCGACGATCTGACCATGCTTGAAGCCGTGCGCAGTGAGTCTTTCTACATTGGCGCCATGGGCTCGCGCCGTACCAGCGCAAAAAGGATGGAGCGCCTGGCACGAATCGGCGGGCTGGATGAGCGGGCGCTGGCGCGTATTCATGCACCTATCGGTTTGAACCTGGGCAGCAAGACACCGGCCGAGATTGCCATGGCGGTCATGGCCGATGTACTGCGCAAGGCGAATGGTGTGAGCCGGTCGGCGATTTAATACCACCCGTGTCTGTTGGATTTGCGGTGTATTGATCGCCAGCAAGCTGGCTCCTACGCGGGCGTAAGTCGTAGGAGCCAGCTTGCTGGCGATCGGTTTACCTATCTATCACTGCTCAACGCCTCAGGCGTATCCGCATCCCGCAACACCCCAGCATCATCACATTCCACCATATCCACCCGCTCGGCGTGCCTGGCAATCACCGCTCTGGCGCCCTGATCCCCCGTCAGCCGCAGCAACTCAGGCCAGAACCTGCGCCCGATAATCACTGGATGACCCCGATGCCCCTGGTAACAGGGCAGGGCGATCCGCTCGGGATCGGCCAGGCGTGCCAGGTCGATCAGGACGTCCTCACCGATCCAGGGCATGTCAGCCAATAGCACCGCAACGGCGTCCGCGCCGGTGGACTGCAGAGCAGCAATCCCGGCCGCAAGGCTGTTCCCCATGCCAAGATCGGCATTGGGGCTGCGGACGATCTGTGTCTTATCGGGAACTCCCAGCGATGCTGGATCATCATCGCCTCTTAATACCACCCATACTTCATCGAAAACGCCGACGGCGTTGCCGATGCTGGCCTGCAACATGCTGCGGCCGCATGGCAGCAGCGCGTGGCGTTTGTCGCCGCCAAAACGCCGGCTACGACCTGCGGCTAATACCAGCCCGAACACGCGGGTTGTTTCGCTGTCTATCCTGCTCACTTTCTGGCCCTGGGCGTGAATGGGTGTCAGTCTGGGATACTCGTACGCATGCCCGGCTCCGCCGGATACGCTTTTCGCTTTAAAGGGGTTGCACGTGGTCAATCATATCCGCCCAGTTGAACTGGAAAAGGCTTATCGCCTGCTCAATCACGGGCCTACCGTGCTGGTTTCGTCCAGTCATGAGGGGACGCATAACGTCATGTCTGCGGCCTGGGCCTGTGCGCTGGATTTCGCGCCGCCCAAGGTCACGGTCGTGATCGACAAAATGACCAAGACTCGTGGGTTAGTCGAGAAGAGCGGTTGGTTCGCGCTGCAGGTGCCGAATCTGGGCCAGATCGAGCTGACCCATCAGGTCGGCACTCAGAGCCTGATGTTCACCCCCGACAAACTTGACCGTGCCGGCGTCGAGCTGTTCCGCGTCGAGGGGCATGATACGCCGTTGGTGGCCGGCTGTTCGGCCTGGCTGATCTGTCGGTTGATTCCCGAACCGCACAACCAGCAGACCTACGATCTGTTCATCGGCGAGGTCGTGGGCGCCTGGGCCGACGCACGAGTGTTCGAGGACGGACACTGGAAGTTCGAAACCGCTGATCCGAGTCTGCGAAGCCTGCACTATGTGGCTGGCGGGCATTTCTATACGATCGGTGATCCGGCGGTGGTGAAGACCGACGAGCCATCGTAAACGAGCCATGAAAAAAGGGAGCGTCATGCTCCCTTTTTCTTTCCGCTTACGGCTTGTTTACTTGCGGTCGCGCCAGACCGTGCGAGCGTTGCAGAACTCCTTCACCCCGAAGTGGGACAGCTCGCGACCATAGCCGCTTTTCTTGACGCCGCCGAAGGTTACCCGTGGATCGGAAGCGCTGTAGCCGTTGATGAACACTGCGCCACTGTCCAGCTCGGCGGCCATGCGCTCGGCCAGTTCCAGGTCCCGGGTGTAGACCGTGGACGACAGGCCGAACTCGCTGTCATTGGCCAGTTCGAGCGCGTGCGCTGCATCGCGGGCGGTGATGATCGAAGCCACCGGGCCGAACAGCTCCTCCCGGAAAGACGTCATCTGGTCGGTGACACCGCCCAGAATCGTGGGCTGGTAAAAATTACCCGCTCCTTCGACCTTGCCGCCACCCAGCAACAGCGTTGCGCCTTGAGCGAGGGTGGCCTGGACCTGGCCGTCCAGCTCATCCCGCAGATCGAAGCGCGCCATCGGCCCCAGGTAGGTCGATTCGTTCAACGGATCGCCCATTTCCAGTTGGCGTGTGGCTTCGACGAACTTGCGCGTGAAGTCTTCGACGACACCTTCCTCGATAATGAGCCGTTTGGCGGCGGCACAGACCTGACCGGTGTTCTGGTAGCGGCCTGCGACAGCGGCCGTTACAGCTTCATCTAGGTCCGCGTCGTTGAGCACGATGAACGGGTCGGAACCACCCAGCTCAAGCACGGACTTCTTCAGCGCGGCACCCGCCTGGGCGCCGATCGCCATGCCCGCCCGGACGCTGCCGGTCAGGGTCACCGCAGCGATGCGCGGGTCGGCGATGGCGCTGGACACACCGTCAGGCGTGACGTTGATGACTTCGAAGACACCCGGCACGAAACCCGCCTGGACGAATGCGTCGTGCATCAGATAAGCGCTGCCCATCACGTTGGGCGCGTGCTTGAGCACATAAGTGTTGCCGGCCAGCAGCGCCGGAACCGCGCCGCGCAGCACCTGCCAGACCGGGAAATTCCAGGGCATCACTGCCAGGATCGGGCCGAGCGGGTGATACTCGATGCGCGCCTTGTCATTCTCGACGAGAGTTCGTTCAGGGGCCAGCATCGCCGGGCCGTGTTCGGCGTACCACTCGCACAGCTGGGCGCATTTCTCGATCTCGGCCCGGGCCTGACGGATCGGCTTGCCCATTTCCAGAGTGATCATCCGCGCCATAGCCTCGACATTGTCCCGAAGCGCCTGGGCAAGGTTGATGAGCATTCCGGCGCGATCCACCACCGGCGTGCGGCGCCAGGTCTTGAAGCCGTCCGCAGCGCGAGCGAGCGCCGCATTCAGCGCCGCATCGGATTCGAAAGGGTACTGCCCGATCTGCTCGCCAGTGGCGGGGTTGATCGACAGCGCGTGGGTTTGCGGCGAAACAGTAGTCATGGCGTCATCCTGGGTGTTTGACAATGAGTTCAGACTACCGGCAAGCTGCGTTTTCCGAAACTGAATAATGGTGAGCGTAACGTTCACGTTTGGAGAATGCCGTGGATCTGGTTCAGCTGGAAATTTTCAAGGCCGTGGCGGAGCAGGGGAGCATCAGTGCCGCCGCGCAGTTGATACATCGCGTGCCGTCCAATCTGACCACGCGCATCAAGCAGCTGGAGACCGATCTGGGGGTAGACCTGTTCATTCGCGAGAACCACCGACTGCGCCTGTCACCCGCAGGCTGGAATTTTCTTGACTACGCCCGCCGTATCCTGGCGCTGGTGGAAGAGGCGAGGGTAGCGGTGTCCGGCGACGAGCCCCAAGGTCCGTTCGCGCTGGGATCACTGGAGAGCACGGCCGCCGTGCGGATACCCGCGCTCTTGGCAAGGTACAACCAGCAATACATGAAAGTAGAGCTGGACCTCAGCACCGGCCCGTCCGGCGCGATGATCGATGGTGTTCTGTCAGGCCGACTGGTGGCCGCGTTCGTCGATGGTCCTGTGTTGCATCCGGCTCTTGACGGGGTAGCGGTGTTTGGCGAGGAGATGGTAGTCATTGCGCCTCTCAACCATGCCCCGGTCAAGCGGGCGCGAGATGTGAACGGCGAGAACATCTATGCCTTTCGCGCCAACTGCTCGTATCGGCACCACTTCGAACGCTGGTTCAGTGACGATTCGGCGGTGCCGGGGAAAATTTACGAGATGGAGTCCTACCACGGGATGCTGGCCTGCGTCAGCGCGGGCGCCGGACTGGCGCTGATGCCTCGCAGCATGCTTGAAAGCATGCCCGGCTGTGCGACGGTCAGCGTCTGGCCGTTGCAGGAAAGCTTTCGGTCATTGCAGACCTGGCTGATCTGGCGGCGCGGAACCGTGTCGCAAAGCCTGACCCGATTTGTCGAGCTGCTGGAAGAGCAGGATATCTCCGCACTCGCTTAATACCACCCCATAATAAATGCTCCAATCACTCCCTCACATCGGCGCAAACAGTAAACAGGAAGGTGGCGGGTCGCCAAAAAATCCACGCCCGCCGCTCATTGAGATCGGCGGGCGCGGATCCTCACAGCAGGATCACGTCTTGAACTTGCGTACCAGGGCGTCCAGCTCGTCGGACAGCGCCGCCAGACTGCTGGAGTCGGCACGGGCGGCGTCGGACAACTCGGCGATCAAACGAGCGTCGCCGTGGATCTGGCTGATGTGCCGATTGATGTCCTCGGCGACCTGATGCTGTTCTTCAGCGGCGGTGGCGATCTGGGTGTTCATGTCGCGGATCACATCCACCGATTCGCGGATCTGCCCGAAACTGTTGCGTGCCATGCCAATCTTGGCGACCGACTGCTGAGACACATCGAGGCTGGCGTGCATCTGCTGAGCCACCGAAGCGGTGCGCTTGGCGAGATTGCCCAGCAGGCCGTCGATCTCCGCGGTCGAATCCGCAGTGCGCTTGGCCAAAGCACGAACTTCGTCGGCGACCACGGCAAAGCCACGACCTTGTTCGCCGGCACGCGCAGCCTCGATGGCGGCGTTCAGGGCCAGCAGGTTGGTCTGCTCGGCGATGGAGCGGATGGTGTCCAGAATCGACTGAATGTCGTTACTGTCCTTCTCCAGCTGTGACATGTCTTTGGCCGAACGCTCGATTTCCGCGCTGAGCTGATCGACGCTGCGTACAGCCTCGTCGATCTGACGCTGGCCGTCGCGCGCCTGCTGCTGGCCGTTGTCGGCGCTGTCGGCGGCCTGGCTGCAGGAGCGGGCAACTTCGTTGGAGGTTGCGACCATCTCATGGAACGCGGTCGACACCATGTCCACCGCTTCGCGTTGCCGGTCGGCGGCTTCGGCCATGTCTCGCGACACTTGGGTGGAACTGCGCGAAGCATCGAGGATCTTGCTCGCGGCTTGACCGATGTGCTGGATCAGGCTGCGAATCGCAGACAGGAACTTGTTGAACCAGCCGGCCAGTTGCGCGGTTTCGTCCTTGCCTCGGACCTGCAGGTTATGAGTCAGATCGCCTTCGCCCTGGGCGATCCCTTCCAGACCGGACGACACGCTATGGATGGGCCTCACGATAACCCGCGCGAAGCTGGCGCCGACGATCGCGAAGATGACCGCGAGTACGGCGGCAATGGCTGCGATCAGCCAGATCAGTCGCGTGGCATCGGCCATGACCTCGTCCTGGCGGATCAGACCGATGAAATTCCAGCCCAGTTCGTCCGACGGCCGTACGTTGGCCATGTATCGCTCGCCATTGAGCGTGACTTCCACCAGCCCGCTGGACGTTTTCGCCAGTTCGGCAAAGCCGTCGCCCAGTTCGCCGAGTTTCTTGAAGTTGTGCTCCGGTTGCTTGGGGTCGACCAGTACGGTGCCGTTCTTTTCCATCAACAGCAGGTAGCCGCTTTCACCGAGTCGGATCTGCTTGACGATACCCGTCAGTTGCTTGAGCGAGACGTCGATGTTGACGACGCCGCCGGGGTTGCCCAGTTTGTTGGGAATGGCGCGGATGGTGCTGACCAGCACGGAGTCGTCACCGGCCCAGTAGTAGGCTTCGCTGCGGACCGTCTTGCCGACGTTCGCCATTGCCGTCTTGTACCAAGGGCGTACGCGAGGATCGTAGTTACCCATCTTGGGATCTTCCGGGGTCATCACGTAGCTGCCGTTGATCAGGCCGTACGAGACGAACGAGTACGCGGGATGCGCCTTGGCAATGCTGGTGAACAGCTCGGTCGCCGCCTTGTCGTTTTCGGACTGAGGGGTGGGCGTGGCGCCCATGAAGTTGCGCAGATCATCGCCCGCGCCCGAGATCAGCGGATGAGCAGCGAGGAAGTCGACGTTCTGCGAGATGCCATCGAAAAAGAGCTGCATGGCGTTGTCGACCTGACGGATTTCCCGTCCGCTGCTGTCGACGAACCCGTCCGTGGCGTCCTGGCGCAGGTTGACGATGACCAGTGCGGCCACCACCAGAACCGGCAGGGTCGCGATCACTGCGAATGCCCAGGTGAGTTTTTGTTTGATATTCATTCGAGCTCCGGAATGCCGGCTGTCGCCGAGGCTTTGATCGGACGGGGGCGGAATCAGCCAGCGCAAGCGCCCGGTACCGGGTTTTTGTGATGGCTACCTCAATTGCGTCGGCGCTGCGCGGGCTTTCTTGACTCACGCGCATGGCGTTTCGTCGGACGGTATGTCAGGCAAACCGCGTCGTTTCCATCGCCAGCAAGCTGGCTCCTACGGCACGCCGGTCCCGGGAGAATTACCAACGACTGCCACGGCGGGATCACCCTGCCATTCGTCAGGTCCGCCGTGGATTGCGCTGAACGATGGCCGGGGGAGGCGGGCCAGATAATCAGTGGAGCCGCAAACGGCTTTCAGATTCAACGCCTTGCCTGACGGCCACGCCCGTCGACGGGGAACGACACTCAAGGAGACTGCAATGACTGATTACCCAAGACCACCGTTCCCGAAACAAAGCCAGCCGGTGCCCGGCGACCAGGGTCGCATGGACCCGTATCCGGACTGTGGCGAAGAGAGCTACACCGGTTCAGGCCGATTGCAGAACAAGATTGCGCTGATCACCGGCGGCGACAGCGGTATCGGCCGCGCGGTAGCCATCGCGTTCGCGCGTGAAGGTGCCGACGTGGCGATCTCGTACCTCGATGAGCACGAAGACGCCGAGGAAACCGCGCGCTGGGTCAAGCAGGCCGGCCGCCAGTGTCTCTTGCTGCCCGGTGACCTGGCGCAGAAACAGCAGTGCATCGACATCGTCAGCAAGACCGTCGAAGAATTCGGGCGGATAGACGTTCTGGTCAACAACGCAGCGTTTCAAATGACCCACGAAACCTTCGAGGAAATTTCCGACGAGGAGTGGGTGCGCACCTTCGATATCAACATCACAGCCATGTTCAGAATCTGCCAGGCGGCCGTGCCGCACATGGGGCCTGGCAGTTCGATCATCAACACCAGTTCGGTGAACTCGGACATGCCCAAGCCGACGCTGCTGGCTTACGCTACCACCAAGGGCGCGATCGCCAACTTCACCGGCGGTCTGGCGCAGATACTGGGCGAGAAGGGCATTCGCGTGAACAGCGTAGCGCCCGGACCGATCTGGACACCCTTGATCGTGGCCACCATGCCTGAGGAGGAGGTCCAGAACTTCGGCAGCCAGACCCCGCTGGGGCGTCCCGGCCAGCCCGTCGAAGTCTCGCCGATCTATGTGCTGCTGGCGTCCGACGAGGGCAGCTACATTTCCGGCACCCGCTATGGAGTCACAGGCGGCAAGCCGATCCTGTAACCGCTGCCCTTGCTGGTGGCAAACGCTTAAAAAAACGGTCGCGAGGTGTACACCTGGCGACCGTTTTTTCTTGAGCGACCGTTATTCCTCGGGACGAATTCCGGATTGGCGCATCACCAGATTCTTTTCCTTTTTGTATTGCAACGCCACGGCCGGCGCCGGCCCGCTTTGCCCTGTTTCCAGCCACTTGCGCAACCGGCTCGCGTCGGCGAAATGGGTGTACTTGCCGAAGGCGTCTAGGATAACCACCGAAACCGGCCGATTAGCCATCGTTGTCAGCAACACCAGGCAGTGCCCGGCCTGGTTGGTGAAGCCGGTTTTGGTCAGGCGGATATCCCAGTTTTCCCGATGCACCAGATGGTCCGTATTGCGGAAACCGAGGGTGTAGTTGGGCTTGCGGAAACTCACGGTCTTTTCTTCGGTGCTGCTCAGCTCGCTGAGCAACGGGTATTTGCGCGCGGCCAGCACCAGTTTCGTGAGGTCGCGAGCGGTCGAAACGTTATAGACGGAAAGGCCGGTCGGCTCCACGTAAGCGGTGTGCTTCATGCCCAGCGCCTTGGCCTTCGCACTCATCGCCAGGATGAAGGCCGGATACCCGCCGGGGTAGCTGTGGGCCAGACTGGCGGCGGCGCGGTTCTCCGAAGACATCAGGGTAATGAGCAGCATGTCTTTGCGCGTCAGCTGGCTGCCCAGCTTGACCCGCGAGAAAACGCCTTTCATTTCCGGTGTCTGGGAAATATCGACGGGGATGTATTCGTCCATGGACTGTTTGGCGTCCAGGACGACCATCGCTGTCATCAGCTTGGTCACCGACGCGATGGGAACGATCACGTCCGGGTTGCTGGAATAAAGCACCTTGTCGGTTTGCAGATCGATGACCATTGCACTGCCGGACGCCAGGTGGAGTTGCGCCGGGTCACGGTTGAGCGCTGGCGTTTCGTTTGCCAGGGTGGAAGCACAGAAGCCTGGGCCTGTGAGCGCGAACAGAAGGGCCAGGAAAGGCAGACGGGTTTTCAAGAGCGATGCTCACAGAAGAAAAGTGCGGACGCACGGGATGTCGGGGAAAACGCTGCATTCTAGGAGCACGCTCCGAGCAATGTCGATGGGTAAACACCGGCCTGGGCCGTTAATTGCGGGGAAAGGTTCTTTCGTTAAGTCGGCGTTAAGTCCAGGCCCGTCCGCGTGCAGGTCGGAAAGAACCCGACAGGTAGCCGGCCAGAACGGGCAACAGATATTCATGGTGTCCAGGACGCAGTGCGATTAGCATTCGAGGCGATAAAAAGCCATCGTTCAAGGAGTCGGGCAATGCTCAAAGGGTTCATCGGCAAAGATTACGTCGTCATGGTGATCATTGCTTCGCTGGTTGCCGTCTTGTTGTTGGGCGCCGGCTTCTTTTCAAGACCTGCGGACTGGGCAGGCTGGGTGCAGGCGATCGCCGTGCTGATCGGAGTACTGATTGCCGTGGCGGTGCCCAGTCTGCAGCGCAAACAGGAAGCGGAGGTGGCGCGTACCCGCCATCGCGAGCGGGAAATCGGTTACGCGCGGCGCATGCAATACCTGTGTGGCGAGCTCGCTGAATTGCAGGGGCGTATCAACCTGAATCTCAGCCACCTGAGGGCCAGCGACCGACATCGCCTGCAGAACACGCTTCAGGATTACCTGCACCGCCTCTTCGAATCCCATAAGCACGATCTCAATGACGACCGGGTGGTGCTGGCCCACGAGCTGCGTCAGGTCGCCAATGACCTGATCGATGAACTGGAGAGCGGACGGACCGATCGGGTGGTGTTCACGGCCTTGGAGAAGCGTCTGCAAAAACTGGCACAGCGTTGCCAGATCAACGCCGCAATGGCCGAACGGCTGTGAATCAAGCATAAAAAAGCCCGCTTCAAAGAAGCGGGCAAGGGGATGTGCGGAGCGACGCACGAGAATGCGAGGGACAAGGAGGCGTCAGTTGTCCAGCCGGTGAGCCTGGAACTTCTCAGAGTGCGCCCTGGCGTCCGGCAGTGAAGTGAAGGGGCCGGTCACCGGCGTACCATCCAGCATCAGATACCAGCACGCCAGCAAACCACGCTCCCGAAGCTGCGCCGGGACGGCGCTGCCGACCACCGACATGATATGAACCTTGTTCATGAGTGCCTCCTGAAAATCCATGGCGCCACTGTAAAGCGGCGGCGCCATCCTCAGAAATCAACATTCTCGATAGTGGTCATTGATAAAAAACGCTAAAGAGCATCGGACACCATGGAAAAACCCCGCCGGCCGGGCGGGGCTTTCCGTTACCAGCGATCGTGACGGTAATGCCCGTGGGGCGGGCCGTAATACACCGGAGGTGGCGGCGCGTAGCGGCGGTAGTAGACCGGTGGCGGCGCCGGGTAACGCTCGACCACCTGATAGGCCGGCTGATAGTAGACCGGTGGCGGAGGCGGGGCGTAGTAGACGGGCTGGGGCTGGACATAGACCGGCTCGCGCTCGACATACACGGTGCGGTCCCGGCCTGACGATACCGCGGCACCGACCACTGCAGCGCCCACGATGGCACCGACGACAGCCGGGCCGCCCCAACCGCGATCGGCGTTCGCCTGGCCTGCGATCGCCAGCGCACCGATAAACAGGGCAACTTTGGAAATATGACGAATCATGAGTGTTCCTCGACTTTCAACCCGTTGTCGCGGGCCTGCACTTATGTTCAAGCACTGCCACGGGTAACTTCTAAGACAGCGTTTGTGGAAAAAACCGCGAAGCCATTGGGTAAAGTTTGTGTAAGGTACTGCCTCGATACACGGACCGCAGGTCCACGCCGGGAACCGTGCTCGGCCGGCGGCGAGTTTACGCCTGCCCCGCAGGATTAATCCAATACCGTTGGGGAGATAACCCATGCCCGTTACAGCCAATCGGGACACCCAATTGTGCATGTCCATGGCCGCGCGTCCGGGAAACTTCGGTGTGCGCTTCCATAACCATCTTTATCGGCAGCTCGGCCTGAACTTTTACTACAAAGCCTTCGCGCCCAATGACCTCGAAGGCGCCGTACGGGGCATTCGCGCCTTGGGCATTCGTGGCTGTGGCGTCTCCATGCCCTTCAAGGAAGCCTGCATTGCGCTGGTCGACGAGCTGGACCCCTCCGCCGCGGTGATACAGTCGATCAACACCATCGTCAACGATGCTGGTCACCTAAAGGCCTACAACACCGACTACATCGCGGTTTCCCGCTTGCTGGACAGTCACGCCGTACCGCGCACCCGATTTGCCCTGCGTGGCAGCGGCGGCATGGCCAAGGCCGCGGCGTTCGCGCTGCGCGATGCCGGCTTCACCGACGGACTGATCGTGGCTCGCAACGAAGAAGCCGGGCGAGCGCTGGCACGCTCCTGCGGACTGCGCTGGCAGTCCGGACTCGACGGCGAACGCCCGGAACTGCTGGTAAATGTCACGCCGCTGGGCATGGCGGGGTCGCAGGCCGATGAGCTGGCGTTCGAGGAGGCAGCGATAGACGCTGCGCATACCGTTTTCGATGTGGTCGCGACGCCGGCCGACACGCCGCTGATCAAGGCGGCGCGAGCCTTGGGCAAGCCGGTGATCACCGGGGACCAAGTCGCGGCAATTCAGGCGCTCGAACAGTTCGTGCTCTACACCGGCGTGCGTCCCACTGACGCGCAGTATCTTGAGGCTGCGGCCTTCGCCAGAAGCTGAGCGGCGTTACTCCAGCCGGGCCAGCCGTTCCTCCAAGGCGGCGATTCTGGCTTCCAGATCGTCCAGACGTCGGCTGTCGTTGCTCGAAGTCGTCGAGCGCTCGGCAGCCTGCGGGCGGGCCGCGAGCAGAGCCTGCAGGTCCTCGGGCTCGCCGAGCCGATGCATGAAACGGTCCTCCCGCTGGCCGGGCTGGCGAGGAAGCTGTATCGCCAGCCCGCGTGCGACCAGCCGTTCCAGCTGATGGGCAACCTGCTCGCTATCTTCGAAATCATGCATTCGCTGACCACGGGTCAGCAATTCATTGACGGTTTGCGGACCGCGCAGCAACAGCAGTCCGGTGAGGATCAGCTGGGCGGGGACCAGTTCGAGATGCTTGTCGAGCCGATGTTCCCAGCGGTCGGCCCGACTGCCCATCACCAGGCGCGTCAGGCCTGAGCCTTCCAGCGCTCGCAGACTCTGGCCGACTTCGCCTTGGGTGAGGTTGAGCACCGGATCGCGGCTGGTCTTCTGATTGCAGGCGAGCACCAGTGCGTTGAGCGTCAGTGGATAGGTCTCCGGGTTGGTGGCCTGTTTTTCGATCAGACAGCCCATCACCCGGACCTGGATAGCGCTGAGTCGCAGCGCCTGGAGTTCGCCCTCCGGCGGCAAATCTGAAGTCGTATCGAGTTCGGAGCGCTCGTGGGTCATGATGCATCTTCCTGTGATATGGCAGGCTGCCAGCCTAGGGGCTTGCGAGCAAGAGCGCCAGTGCCGCGCGCGGAGAGCTATACTGCCGGGCTTTCAGACACGGGAACCGTCATGACCATTTCTCTGTACAGCGCATCCATTCCGGTTTTCCAGCAAATGCTTACTGCGCTCAGTGACGTGCTGATCAAAGCCGAAGCCTATGCCGCCACCCGCAAGATACAGCCCGAGGCGCTGCTTCAGGCGCGTCTTTTTCCCGACATGCTGCCGTTCACGCGACAGGTGCAGATCGCGGTCGATTTCGCCAAGGGTGCCTCGGCGCGACTGGCAGGGGTCGAGGTGCCCAAGTACGACGACACCGAAACCAGCTTCGCCGAATTGCAGGCACTGCTCGCCAGGGCACTTGCATTCATCGGCAGTATCGAGCCGAGTCAGGTCGACGGCAACGAGGAGGTTGAAATCGTGCTGCGCCCCGGTACCGACAAGGAGAGGCGCCTCAATGCTCAGGCCTATCTGTTGGGTTACGCACTGCCGCAGTTTTTCTTCCACGTCACCACGGCGTATGACCTGTTGCGCCACAACGGGGTGGAAATCGGCAAGCGCGACTATATGGGCCGTTTCTGATGTGCCCGGCGGGCGCTGTCAGGTTCAGTCGGGCGCGCTGAACAACTGGTTGCGGGCACCTTCGGCGATGGCGACCACGCCGGGGTGTCTGACCTTGCGCTCGACCGTGATGGCGTAGAAGGATTCGGTCACGGCGTCGGTCTGGCCCAGGAGCCGGACGTCGTATTGAGCACAGACTTCTTCAGCGATGACGCTGGGCGCGACGAAGATGCCGCTGCCGGATTGACCGAAGGCCTTCATCAACGCGCTGTCGTCGAATTCGCCGATGATTCGCGGCTGGAGGTTCTGCGCCGCGAACCAGCGCATCAGTCGACCTCGTACCACGGTCTCCTGACCTGGAATCAGCAGCGGAGCGCCATCCAGACACTGCGGGAAACGCTCGCCGACTCGCGATGCCACGTCCTCGGTCGCCAGGAAACTTACTCCGCATTCACCCAGTTTCTGACTCAGGCCCCGGATATCCAGGTGCGTGGGCATCGGACTGTCCGAGATCACCAAGTCCAGGCGCTGGACGGCCAGATCGGCCAGCAGGCGTTCGAGCTTGTCTTCACGGCAGGAGATGCGGATCGGCTGATCGATCACCATGGTTGGCGCCAGCAGCCGGTAGACGATCGACTTGGGCACTACGTCCGCTACGCCAATGCGCAGCAGCATCTGCTGCTCGCCCGCCCTGGACCGCAGCACGTTTTCCAGTTCGTTGCCCAACTGGAATATCTGCTCGGCATAGGGCAGGGCCTGATGTCCGGCCTCGGTCAACTCCAGTTGACGACCCGCTTTGCGAAACAGCTCCACCCCAAGCGACGCTTCGAGTTGGCTGATCTGCCCACTGACGGTCTGTGGTGTGAGATTGAGCTGCTCGCAAGCCCGGACGATGCTGCCGGTGCGGGCCACGGCCCAGAAGTAATGCAACTGCCGATAGTTGAGCATAGGGCTAACACTTCGAAAAAAACGAATCATACCTCAAGAAAATGCGAATTTTCCTGATGTTTAACCGCGCCTAAAATGCGGCCATGCCGATTCATGTAATAGAGGGAAACATGTTCAAACGCACGTTTTTGCTTGCTGCGGCTCTGTTGGTCGTGGCTGGCTGTGATCAGGTTGAATCGACGTCCAGAAAGATGCTGGACGTAGCTGCCGATTCCGCACGCCAGGCCATCGATGACACTCACAAGGCCGCGAACCAGGCGCTCGATGACGCGAAACAAGAACTTTCTTTATTGGAAGTGAAACCTGCCAAGCCGCAGGACGAGCCCGATAAGTAAATTAAACGTTCAATCTTCAGGCGCAGACAGGTACACCTATGGAATATCTATTGGAACTCGCAACCAGCCCGGCAGCGTGGGTTGCGTTGGCAACGCTGGTTGTCATGGAAGTTGTGCTGGGCATCGACAACCTGATCTTCATCTCCATCCTGACCAACAAGTTGCCCGAGCATCAGCGTCCGAAAGCGCGGCGTCTGGGTATCGGCATGGCGCTGATCATGCGCCTGGGTCTGCTCAGCACCGTGGCCTACATCGTTCAGCTCACCGAACCGGTGTTCGAAATGTTTGGTCAGGCTTTCTCCTGGAAAGACATGATCCTGATTGCCGGCGGTCTGTTCCTGGTATGGAAGGCCACCACCGAGATCCATCACAGCATGGACGTGAAAGACGAAACTGAGAAAACCCTGGGCTCTACGGTAAGTCTGAGCATGACCGCGGCCATTGCTCAGATCCTGATGCTCGACCTGGTGTTCTCCATCGACAGTATCATCACCGCTGTCGGTATGACCGAGCACTTGCCGATCATGATTATCGCAGTAGTATCGGCTGTGATCGTGATGATGGTGGCGGCCGATCCGCTGGCGAAGTTCATCCATGACAATCCGACGGTGGTCATGCTGGCGCTGGGCTTCCTGATCATGATCGGCATGACGCTGATCGCTGAAGGCTTCGGCGCCCATGTGCCCAAGGGCTACGTATACGCCGCCATGACGTTCTCGGCGCTTATCGAAGGCCTGAACATGCTGGCCCGGCGTGCGAAGAGGCGCAAGGCGGGCGTATCGGCGGTTCATGATTGATCGGATCGTCGGCATCCGGACCTGCGCAAGGCCAGCCGTGCACCGGCTGGCCTTCTTTGCATCCGGACAACAGGATCAATGCGACGAAGCGGGACGATGTCGGCGACGCTTTACTGTGCGCGCCGACGCCCGTGGCTCCGCGGGGCGGTGATGCTGGTGACGGCGCGCGATGCGCAAGATGCCCCAGAGCATTGCGCAGGCGATCGCCAGCCATGAGGCGATCAGCATTACGACGGTCATTTCCAGGCTCATGGCGACTCTCCCGCTGCCAACGAGTGTTGCAGTCCTGATAATCGACAGTCTAGCTTCTGACCTGTTGCACCTGATTGACGGATGGCACCTCGCTATGACCGTTTCGATATAAAGACACTCCGGGATCTGCCGCCAAGTGCTATACCGCCTGGCGCATGCGCTTTATCATCCGGCCATCATGCTCAGGCGCCTAGGAAGCGAGTCGTATGTCAGTGACGTTTTCGGTATTCAAGAGTGGACGGGCGTTGTGGGCAGGCATTCTCTTGCTGACGCTCTCTGGCTGTACATCCGGCCCGGCACCGCGAGTCGAGGGCCTGCCGGACCGGGTCGAGCTGAAGTCCGTGCCGTTCTTCCGGGGCAATGCGCATCAAAGCGCTCCGGGTACGCTGGCCAGCATGCTCGCCAGTCATCAGGTGCAGGTCACGCCTGGCCTGCTGGAAAAGCCGCTTGGCTTACCCGCCGACGAAGATCGGCTCGAACAGAACCTACCTCGCGTCGCGCGCCAGTTCGGGTTTCTCGTGTATCCGCTGGACCCCGAACTGGATGCCTTGCTGATGCAAGTCGCGGCGGGATACCCGGTCATGGTGCGCTATTCGGACGGCTCGGCATGGTGGAAAAGCCCTCGTTACGCCACGCTTGTAGGCTACGACCGGTTCAAGCAGACCGTGCTGCTCAACGCGGGCTTGTATCGTCGGGCAGTCATGACCTTTGGCGACTTTCGGTCAGCCTGGAAAGACGCGGGCAGCTGGGCGGTGCTGATCCAGGGGCCTCGGCAGATTCCCGCGAAAGTCGATCGGCAGCGCTGGCTGAAAGCGGCGCAGGAATTGTCCGACGCCGGGCAACCCCAGGCGGCTGAAGAGGCGGTGAAGAGCCTGGCCCGATAAAAGAGCCGGCTAATCGAACGGCGCCCTGAGGCGCCGTTTCTGTCAGTGCGTCATACGCCCAGGCGGTCGCGCAGGCTGTAATACCAGGCGCCCAGCGCCGACAGCGGTGTCCTCAGCAGTTGCCCGCCAGGGAAAGGGTAGTGGGGCAGACCGGCGAACGCATCGAAGCGCTCCGCCTGACCGCGCAGAGCCTCGGCCAGAACCTTGCCGGCCAGGTGGGTATAGGTCACGCCATGGCCGCTGCAGCCTTGGGAATAGTAGATGTTGTCGCCGAGCCGACCTACCTGCGGAAGCCGGGACAAGGTGAGCAGGAAATTTCCAGTCCAGGCGTAGTCGATCTTCACGTTCTTGAGCTGAGGAAACGCCTTGTGCATCTTCGGACGGATGATCGCCTCGATGTCGGACGGATCGCGCGCGCCATAGACCACGCCACCCCCGAAGATCAGTCGCTTGTCGGCGCTGAGCCGATAGTAGTCGAGCAAATAATTGCAGTCTTCGACGCAGTAGTCCTGGGGCAGCAGGGTGTTGGCCAGTTCTTCGCCGAGCGGCTCGGTGGTGATGACCTGGGTTCCGCAGGGCATCGACTTGGCCGCCAGTTCCGGCACCAGATTGCCCAGATAGGCGTTCCCTGCCACGATCACGAATTTGGCCCGAACCCGCCCCTCGGCCGTGTGGACCACCGGGTTTGCTCCGCGATCGATGCGGATCGCAGCGGACTGTTCATGAATGATGCCGCCCAGCGATTCCACCGCTGCGGCCTCTCCCAGCGCCAGGTTGAGCGGATGAATGTGGCCACCACTCATGTCCAGCATGCCCCCGACGTAGCTGTCACAGGCCACGACTTCACGGATGCGGCGCTGATCCAGCAGCTCCAGCTGCGTGTGCCCGTAGCGTTCCCAGAGCCGTTGTTGGGCTTCCAGGTGTCCCATCTGTCGGGCTGACAATGCTGCGAACACGCCGCCATCCTTCAGATCGCACTGAATGCCGTAGCGAGCGACACGTTCGCGAATGATCGCCGCCCCTTCAAAGGCCATCTGTCCCAGCAATTGCGATTCCCGAGGCCCGACGGTGCGTTCGATGACGTCGATGTCACGGCTATAGCTGTTGACGATCTGCCCGCCATTACGGCCAGACGCACCGAACCCCACGCGCGCCGCCTCCAGCACCCGCACCTTGAAACCGTTTTCGAGCAGGAACAGAGCGCTGGACAGCCCCGTGTAGCCGGCGCCAATGATGCACACATCGGTTTCCACCTCGCCTTGCAGGGCAGGGCGCTGCGGAGCGGGATTGGCCGATGCGGCGTAATAGGACTGCGGATAAGACGTAGAGGCCATCCCGATGCTCCGTTTAATATTCTTGACGATTGCGGCGATCGTACCCGAAGAAGCCTGCCGCCGCCAGCGCGCTGCATCTCGAACGCTCAGCGCTGGGAAGCTGTAAAAACTCGGCAAAAACAGAGACTTAGGGAAAATAACGCTTGACGCGGGACGGATTTGGCGTAAGATGCGCACCCACAGCAGGCACGTAGCTCAGTTGGTTAGAGCACCACCTTGACATGGTGGGGGTCGTTGGTTCGAGTCCAATCGCGCCTACCAGACAAAATCCGCTCTGCTGGGCGGTAGTGAAAAGGGCGATCCGAGAGGATCGCCCTTTTTTCGTTTCTGCATCGGGTGTGTTGCGAATCTTTCAGATGCAGGAAAGCACGAAGGGGAGCCTGGGCTCCCCTTCAAGGTTTCTTTGTATGCTCTTCTTGTTATCGGGCGGCCTCTTGTTGTTTTTGGCGACCGCGCCGGCTACCGCTGTATTCGACCCCAGCCGGGATCAAGAGCAAACGTATTTTTTTGAGCGCTGACCGCTTCCATTCTGTCCAGCCGATTCGGGCGCTACCTGAAGGTAGTTTTATTGTTCTCTGCCCGGCTGCGGAACCCTCGTGCGATCATGCGACCGATTCAAAGGTGTTCCAGGGAAGCCATCCACTCCAAAAAAATCAGTTAGCTGCGTCTCTGTCCGTGTTGTTCTTGTTATGTCAGAGCCGGTACATGTTGTTTTTATTGGATGCTGCCGTTGTTGTTATTGTTGTATCCCAGTGATAGCAGAACCCGTGCCAGTTTTGGAAAAGCCTTTGAAATCAGGCGTTTCGGGACTTGTCGGCAGCGGATTCAAGGCGGATTCTCCGGAAATGTGTTCCCGTGATACCCGTCTGCCTCAGCGTGGTGTCGCGCAGGGTAACACTCTGTGACAAGGTGTCGCACCCCATCCGACGGACGTACATTCAGGCCAGCGCCATTCCGGGCCGGTGCTCCATTGCCGTGACCCGCTCGCACAGTTCCAGAAGTTGTTCACGCATCCAGCGATTGGCGGGATCCTGGTCCGTGCTTTCGTGCCAGTAAAGATGGGTTTCCACGGGCGGCACGTCTGTAACGGGCAGCGATGTGTAATGCAGGCCATTGTGCCGCGCGAAGCGCTCCGGCACGGTCATGACCATGTCGGTCTGCCGCAATACCTGAATCGCCATCAAGTAGTGCTGGGAGCGCAGCGCGATCTTTCGCTGGATGCCCATCTTGCCAAGCGCCAGATCCACTTGCCCCAGGCCGCTGCGGCGACTGGAAATGTGAACGTGCGACTGAGTCAGGTAGTCATCGAGCCGCAGCAGACCTTTCGCCGACAGTGGATGACCCTTGCGCATCGCGCAGACGTAACGATCCTCCATCAGCTTGACGTGACGCACCTGGGGGTCGGTGTTAAGCGGCGCGTCGACTGCGAAGTCCAGTCGGCCGGCCGCCAGCTCCTTGGTCGTGTCACGGCGTTTAGCCTGGAAACTTTCGACGGTCACGCCCGGCGCCAGGCGTTTCAGCCGCTGGAACAGCTCGGGCAGGATCACCGCCTCGGTCAGGTCGGTCATGCTGATGCGGTAGTTCTTGTTGGCCTTGAGAGGGTTGAATATCCGGCTTTCCTGCACGGAAACCCGCAGCAGCGACAAGGCGTTGCGCACCGGGCCTATGATGTTCTGCGCCATGGGCGTCGGCACCATGCCTTGGGCGGTCCTCACGAACAGCGGGTCATTGAAGGTTTCCCGCAGACGCGCCAGCGCATTGGATACCGCAGGCTGGGTGATACCGATGATCTGACCGGCGCGGGTGAGATTGGCCTCGGTGTAGATGGCGTCAAAGACGATGAATAGATTGAGATCGACCTTGCTCAGGTTCATGGATGGTGCGCCTCGTACTGTTTTTGTGGATCGCCGCTTATTGCCGCGGCGTGGACCGATCGTATGTCGGTTATGAATGTTTATACACGTTGAGAATAGGTTCGATAAATAGCGACTTCTTCCCTAGCATCGTCTCAAAGAGGGTATTCCAAGCCTTCTGACCCCCGACAGCCTGAGTAGAAGGTAGCTGGTGATGGATTTTGCGTACTCCCCCAAGGTCAAGGACTTGTGTGAACGTGTTTCAGCCTTTATGGACGAGGATGTCTATCCGGCCGAGCCTGTCTTCGCCCGGCAGGTCGCGACCGGCGATCGCTGGCAGCCCACGGCGATCATGGAACAACTCAAGGATCGGGCGAAAAAAGCCGGTCTCTGGAATCTGTTTCTGCCAGACTCGGAAAGCGGCGCGGGTCTGACCAATCTGGAATACGCGCCCTTGGCCGAGATCATGGGCCGTTCGCTGCTGGGACCGGAACCCTTCAACTGCTCTGCGCCGGACACTGGCAACATGGAAGTGCTGGTCCGCTACGGCACCGAGGCGCAGAAACGCCAGTGGCTCGATCCGCTGCTGCGCGGTGAAATCCGTTCGGCGTTCGCGATGACCGAACCGGATGTCGCTTCCAGTGATGCCACCAACATGCAGGCGCGCGCTGAGCGGCAGGGGGAGGAGTGGGTCATCAGCGGGCGCAAATGGTGGACCTCCGGCGCCTGTGATCCGCGCTGCAAAGTGCTCATTTTCATGGGGCTGACCAACCCGGACGGCCCGCGCCATCAGCAGCATTCAATGATTCTGGTGCCGGCCGACGCGCCCGGCGTGACCATCGTCAGGCCGCTGCCGGTATTCGGCTACGACGACGCACCCCATGGGCATGCCGAGGTGCTGTTCGAAAACGTCCGCGTGCCGTACGAGAACGTGCTGCTGGGCGAGGGGCGGGGCTTCGAGATCGCCCAAGGGCGACTGGGTCCAGGACGCATTCATCACTGCATGCGCTCGATCGGCATGGCCGAGCGTGCGCTGCAGCTGATGTGCCAGCGTTCGATACAACGCACCGCATTCGGCAAGCCGCTGGCGCGGCTGGGCGGCAATATCGACCGGATAGCCGATTCTCGTATGGAAATCGAGATGGCGCGCCTGCTGACCCTCAAGGCGGCCTACATGATGGATACGGTCGGCAACAAGGTCGCCAGAAGCGAGATCGCGCAAATCAAGGTGGTGGCGCCCGGCGTGGCGCTCAGAGTCATCGACCGGGCAATCCAGATGCACGGCGGGGCCGGGGTGTCGGAGGATTTTCCGCTGGCGTACATGTATGCCATGCAGCGGACCTTGCGTCTCGCGGACGGGCCTGACGAAGTACATCGCCAGGCCGTGGGCAAGTTTGAACTGGGTCGGTACATGCGTTGATGACCTATCGCCAAACGTGTGTGATACGGGTCAGCGAACCCAGACCTCCACGCGGCGGTTCTTGATGCGTCCGTCATCGATGTCATTGGCGGCGACCGGCATTTCGTCGCCCAGGCCCATGACGTCGTGCAGCGTCACACCGCTTTTCTGCAGCTCGCGGCGAACCGCCATGGCGCGCAGCCGTGACAGCAACGCCGCGCGATCGGGATCGCTTTTGGCGTCACCGAACCCCACCAGCGTGACCTTGCGGTCGGCCTTGTCATTGGCTTTGAGATAATCGACAACCCGTTTGATGTCCCGCAGCGCCTTGTTGTCCAGGGTCGCGCTGCCTTGAGAGAAGCGAAAGTTGACAGACAACCGCTGCGCGTCGCGTATGAGTACCCGGTACTCTCCCGGCATGCGGGCCATAGGCTGAACCTTGAGCGCATCGATCGTCTGCGCCACGAACCCGCTGTCGGCAACAATCGTTTGTCCTGCGCTGCTCTGGGCAAAACGCGCCAGCGCACGGGCCCAGGGTTGCTCGACCAGCGGGGGCAGGTACAGATACAGACGCCGGGACAACGGATAGTCTTCGGTCGCGATCAGTTCGACAGTCGGCCGCATGGCCTTGGAGGCTCCGTCGGCGACAGCGAGAGCCTTGGCGTTGCGCACGTAGGGCAGACCGATGAAGCCGATTCCATTGGGGTCGCGTGCGACTTCATCGGACAACTGTTCGCTGGATTCGAAGCGTCGGGCGCCTGCGGCCAGCTTCACGGCACTGCGGCTCATGACCAGTTCCTTGAAGGTTTCCCAGGTGCCCGATTGCTCGTCCCGCGCATATAGATGAATTGACCCGGGGGTGCCGCCCAGCTCCTGCCAGTCGCGAATTTTTCCGGAAAAGATATCGCCCAAGTGCTCGATGGTGAGCTCGCGCAGTGGATTGCCGGGATGGACGATCACCGCCACGCCGTCGATGGCAATCACCTGTTCGCCTGCGGCACTGCGCAGATCGCCGAACTTCGCCAGTTGGGTCGCTTCGCGGTCATTGATCGGACGGGAAGAGGCGGCGATGTCGGCCTGCCCGGCGTTCAGTGCGTGGAAGCCGGTGCCGGAACCGTGTGCGGCAACCTCGATCGTGATTCGCTGGCCGGCCGGGCCGGTGCCGGTGACCTGCATTTCGTTCGCCGCGCGACCCGGCAGGATTTCGATATCCCGCAGCCCCTGGCGCTGCATCAGGCCCTGGGCAAGCGCCGGGCCCAGCCGGGCGTTGATGGTATTGGAGCCCTGGATACGCAGCACGCTGGCGTCATGGTCGGGGATCGGCAGGGCGGCGTGGCCGGCGGAGGACAGAGCGGTGGCGCACAGGCCCAGCGCCAGGAGTAAAGCGCGCAACATCTGCGTCACCTGGAATGGCTGAAATTGTGCGCAGAATAAGTCGGTGAAGTTGCCGAAATATGACGCCTGGCCGGGAATCAGAGTAGTCCGGTCAGCTCAGCTCAAGCCAGACTGGTGCGTGATCGGAGGGCTTTTCCATGCCGCGCAAATCGTAGTCCACACCCGCCGCCTTGATCCGGCTCTGCAGGGCGGCCGACGCCATGATCAGATCGATCCGCAAACCGCGCTTGGGCTCATCTTCGAAGCCACGGCTGCGGTAATCGAACCAGCTGTACTGATCGATCACCTCCGGGTACAGATGACGGAAGGTGTCGATCAGGCCCCAGCTCTTGAGGCGCTCCATCCATTCGCGTTCTTCGGGCAGGAAGCTGCATTTGCCGGTACGCAGCCAGCGTTTGGCGTTGTCGCTGCCAATCCCGATGTCGCTGTCCTGCGGCGAGATATTCACATCGCCCATCACGATCAGCGGCTGGTCGTTGCTGAAACGGCTCTCCAGCAGGTCCTGCAGGTCGCGGTAGAAACGCTGCTTGGCGGGGAACTTGGTGGGATGGTCGCGGCTTTCGCCCTGGGGGAAATAGCCATTCATGATGGTGACCGGCTGCCCGTCGTCATCGGCATAGGTACCCCAGATGAACCGCTTCTGTGCTTCCTCATCGTCGCTGTCGAAGCCCTTGTGCAACGCCAGGGGCATCTTGCGCGAGAGCAGCGCCACGCCGTAGTGGCCTTTTTGCCCGTGGTAATGCACGTGATAACCGAGCGCTTCGATCTCAGCCTGTGGAAACTGGTCGTCTGACACCTTGGTTTCCTGAAGGCCGATCACATCGGGCTGATGCTTGTCGATCAAGGCCGTCAGCTGGTGCGGTCGGGCGCGCAGGCCGTTGATGTTGAACGAGACGATTTTCATGAAGCGGCGATCCTGAGCGATAGCAAAACGCGATGCTAGCCGACCTGCCGGGTGAGAGCCAGCCCGCGATGGCTTGCGCCGTCGGGGTGCTACGCTCATTGAAAGCGCAACGGGCGGAACTGTCGCATCAGGCCGTTGCCCGAAGCTGTGCGCGCCCGAGGGCTGCGCAAGGAGCACCGCCCACCGCGTGGTGCCGTAACCGCGAGATCGATCATTCATGACCCAGACTACTGCCATCGTGGCCGAAGTTCGCCAGCTGGACAGCGGTTACTCCCGGGAAGCCCGCTCCCTGCTATTCCAGGCCTACCGTCACGAGCCCAGCTTTGCCTGGCTGTTCAACGCCCAACGCGCCGGGTACGAGCATCGGGTCCGGGCGACCGTGCGCGAACTGGTCAAACAGCACTTTCTGCAGGACCTGCCGGGCCTGGGGCTGTTCATCGACGACCGGATGGTCGCCGTCGCGCTTATCGCTCCGCCGCAACGCCGGCTGGGGATCACGGAAAGCTGGGCCTGGCGGATCCGGATGGTCATGAGCACCGGCCTGAGCTGCACCCGACGTTACCTGGAGTACTACAACTCGGTGCTCGCGTGCCTGCCCACCGAAGCCGTGCACGTCCTGCCGTTGCTGGGCGTGCTGCCCGAGTACCAGGGACATCACTTGGGCGAACAACTGCTCCAGGCCTTGCACGACTGGTGTGCGGAAGACGAGAACTCCGCAGGTATCGTGCTCGACACGGGAAATCCCCACTATCTTGAGTTCTATAAGCGACAGGGCTATCAGGAAATCGGTGAAATTGCAGTAGGACCGATCCTGGAGCACGTGTTTTTTCATCCAAACCCCAAGGGTAGCCAGCTTGCCACGGCCTAAGAGACTGAAATTCCGGTCTTTTGAGCGGTTCGGCGACGCCCTTCGATCGTGTTAGCATCCCCGCCCATGAAGGTTTTTAAAGTTGTTACCAGCGGCGCGCTCATGCTGTCGGTGAGCGCGGCAGTGTTTGCCGAGCCGCGTCTGGATGTGCGCATCGAGCCCGCCAACGTGGGTCTGAAGTCCAATGTCGAAGGCTACGTCGGCAGCCTGGGCGAGCGTGATGCCCAGGCGCTGCGCCAGTTCAGTCTCGGCGCCGAGGAGCAGGCGCAGAAGGCCGCGCAGGCGCTGGGGTATTACCAGGCTCGCATCGACAGCGAAGTGATCGAAGGCCGCGATCCGCGTCTGGTGGTCCATATCCAGCCGGGCGAACCCGTGCGGCTGCGCAACGTGACAGTGCGCGTGGAAGGGGCGGCAGCTTCTCTGAAAGCGTTTCGGGTTCCGCGAAGCGACCTGCTGAAGCCGGGTGCGATTCTCAATCATGGGCATTATGAAGAAGCCAAGAGCCTGATCCAGAACCAGGCTTCGCGGTACGGATTCTTCAGTGGGCGCTTCACTCGCCAGCGTCTGGCGGTGGACCCCCGCGCCGGTGTGGCGGATATCGAACTGATCTATGACAGCGGCCCGCGCTACTCGCTGGGACAGGTGTCGTTCAGCGGCAATACGCCGTTCGACCAGGATTTGCTGAAGCGCATGGTGCCGTTCAAGGAGAACACGCCCTACGACTCCGAACTCATCGCCCAGCTGAACCAGGCCATGCAGTCCAGCGGCTACTTCGAAGTGGTGCGGGTCGACGCCGCGCCGACCGCTGCGGTCGGACAGACCATCCCCGTCAACGTGCTGCTGCATACCCGCAAACCCCGGACCATGGGCCTGGGCCTGGGCTACTCGACTGACGTCGGTCCCCGGGGCAGGGCAAACTGGACCCGCCACTGGATCAACCCCCAAGGCCACAGCTGGGGACTGGAGTCCGAGCTGTCCGCGCCCAGGCAGAACATTGGTCTGTGGTACGACGTCCCGCTCGATCCGCCGCTGACCGACAAACTGCGCTACGCCGGAGGCTACCAATATGAAGAGATCGCCGGCACCGACAGCCTGAGCAAACTGCTCACCGTCGGTCCTGAGTGGCACAGTCGACTGGCCAGCGGCTGGGAACGTGTGGTTTCGCTCAAATGGCAACGCGAGGAATACCGGCTGGGCGACGATTCCGGGCTGAGCACACTGCTGATGCCCGGCATCAGCTTTTCCTACCTGCGCAGCGACAATCGCATCGATCCGCAGAATGGCTACCGCCTGCAGTTCGGCACCCAGGTCGCGGCCGAGGGTCTGCTGTCCGACGCCAACCTGATCCGGGGCGACGCGCTGGTCAAAGGCCTGACCACTCTTGCCGAGAAACACCGTCTGCTCGGCCGGGTGCAGGTCGGCGGCAACTTCACCAACGGCTACAGCGCCATTCCGCCTTCGCTGCGCTTCTTCGCCGGTGGCGACCAGAGCGTTCGCGGTTACGACTACCAGAACCTGTCCCCGACCAACTCCGACGGCGACCGTATCGGCGGCCGTTACATGGTCGCCGGCAGTGTCGAGTATCAGTACTCGGTCGCCGAGAAATGGCGGGTCGCGACCTTCGTCGACCAGGGCAACTCGTTCAACAGCCTTGACCTGCCGAGCCTCAAGACGGGCGTGGGTATCGGCGTGCGCTGGGTGTCGCCGGTCGGCCCTTTGCGGCTCGACCTTGCCCACCCGCTCGACGGCGATGGCGGTGTGCGGCTGCATTTTTCGATGGGGCCGGAACTGTGAATACTATGAAACTCAAGCGCGGCGTGCTCTGGTTCGCTGCCGGTCTGCTCGCTCTGGTCCTGATGATCGTGCTGGTGCTCGCGTTGCTGCTCGGCACCCAGGCCGGCAGCCGCTGGGCGCTGGGCCTGGTGCCGGGCCTGGAGGTCGAGAACTTCTCGGGGCGGCTGGGCGGTCGCTGGAGCGCCGATCACATCGTCTGGCAGCAGGGCGCGGATCGGGCCGAGGTCGATGCCGCGAGCTTCGACTGGTCCCCTGGCTGCCTGCTGAAAATGACCCTGTGCATCGACCGGCTGCACGCCGCGCAAATCCGACTGAAGTTCCCGCCAAGCGATCAGCCTACCAGCGAAGGGCCGTTGACGCTTCCTGATCTCCAACTGCCTTTGCAGCTTCAATTGCAGGACATCCAGCTCGGCAGCCTGCAGCTCGACGGCGTCGAGCAGGTTCGGGACTTGCAACTCGCCGCCCATTGGACCCCCGAAGGCCTGCGGATTGACAGCGCTCACCTGCAGCGGGACGAGATCGTTCTGGATCTGGAAGGCTTGCTGACCCCCACTGGCGAGTGGCCTTTGAACGCCAAGGGCCGCTTGCAGCTGCCGGCCCAGGATAATCAGCCCTGGTCCCTGGCGCTGGATATCCAGGGCAATCTTCTGCAAACGCTGCAGTTGTCGGCTGATAGCACCGGCTATCTGAATGGTCGTCTGGCTGGCGAGCTGGAGCCCCTGACGGAAAATCTGCCGGCGCGGATCCGACTGACGTCCGAGCGGTTCAAACCCAGCGCTGCGCTACCCGATACATTGCAGCTGGAGCAATTGGTCCTCGCCATTGAAGGCGATCTGGCGAAAGGCTACGCGATAGAGGGCACCTCCAGCCTGCCTGCTGAGAAGGGGGCGATAGCGCTGGCGCTCAAAGGTCGGGTCGACGCCAAGGGCGCGCAGATTGCCGCGCTGGATCTGGCGGACGGCGATCAGCAACGGCTGGGGCTGGCTGGAACCGTGAACTGGGAGTCCGGGCTCAAAGCCGATGCCCGGATCGACTGGAAGGATTTTCCCTGGCAACGGCTGTACCCGGTCGAGAGCGAGCCGCAGGTACGGCTGAAAACCTTCGTGGGTGAGGTTTCCTATACCGACGGCAAATATCTCGGCCACTTCGACGGCAAGCTGGACGGCCCGGCCGGTGCGTTCAGCATCACCAGCCCGTTCAGCGGCGACTTGCAGAACGTCTATCTGCCGCAGCTGGAACTGGTAGCAGGGCAGGGCAAGGCGAGCGGTCATGTGAACATCGGGTTCGCTGACGGGATTGCCTGGGACACTGCGCTGGATCTCAGCGCCCTCGACCCATCGTACTGGGTCGCCGAACTGCCCGGCACCCTGGCGGGGCCGTTGCGTAGCAAGGGCCAGTCGAAGGACGGCCGGTTGCAGCTGGATGCCCATCTGGATCTCAAGGGCCGCCTGCGCGGTCAGCCGGCGGTGATCGCGGCCGTCGCCGACGGCGCGGGCGAGCAGTGGAATCTGAGCGCCTTGAACATCCGCCTGGGCGACAACCGTATAGAAGGCAGCGGCAGTTTGCAGCAGCGACTCGCGGGGCGGCTCGACCTTGATCTTTCCCGACTCGGCCAGCTCTGGCCGGGTCTGCAAGGACGGGTCAAGGGGCGGGTCGACGTTGCCGGTACGCTCCAGGCGCCGCAGGGTCAACTGGCCCTCCAGGGCAGTCAGATCGCGCTGGGCGCCAATCGCGTGCAAAGCCTGAATATCGCCGCGCGAGTCGATCAGGCCCAGCGAGGCACGCTGGATCTCGTTGCCAGTGGAATCGACGCCGGGGAGGCCCGGCTGGGCGTTCTGAATATCGACGGGCAGGGCACGCTCAAGGCGCATCAGGTCAAGATAGGCCTGCGCGGTCCCACTCTGAATCTGGCGACGGCGCTGGACGGCGGGCTGGACAAGGGCAATTGGCAAGGGCGGCTGGTCAATGGCAGCGTGCAGGCCGGCGGTCAGGACTGGCGGTTGCAGAACCCCGCGAAGCTGGCGTACATGGCCGATGGCCGCTTCGACCTGGGCGCCCATTGCTGGCTGTCCGGCAACGCCAGCCTGTGCGGCGAGGATCAGCGTCTGATGCCCGAACCGCGCTTGCGCTATCACTTGAAAAACTTCCCGTTGCAGAGTCTCGCGCAGTGGCTGCCGAAAGATCTGCAATGGAAGGGCATGCTTAATGCCAATGTGCGGCTCGATGTGCCGGCGGCAGGTCCATCCGGCCAGATCACGGTGGACGCGAGCGGCGGTACCTTGCGGATTCGTGACAAGGATCAGTGGCTGGATTTCCCCTATCAGGCCTTGAAGCTGGACAGCACCCTGGCGCCCAAGCGCATCGACACACGCCTGGACTTCGACGGCGCGCGGCTCGGCCGACTGCGCTTGAACGCCAGCATCGATCCGCTGGCCAAGGACAAGCCGCTGACCGGCGACTTCGATCTTTCCGGGCTGGATATCTCCGTGGCGCGCCCCTTCGCGCCCATGGTGCAGACGCTAACCGGACGGCTCAACGGCAACGGGAAGCTGTCGGGCAGCCTGCTCGCGCCGCAGGTCAACGGCCGCGTCATCCTTGACGGCGGTGAAGTGTCCGGGCCCGAGTTGCCCATGGAATTGCGTGACCTCCGGCTGCAGGCGCTGATCGCCGGTGAGAATGTACAGATCGATGGCGGCTGGAAAAGCGGAGCCACCGGGCAAGGCTCACTGAACGGCCAGATCAACTGGGCTCAGGCGCTGATGGTTGATCTCAACCTGAAAGGCTCTCGCTTGCCGGTGACGGTGGAGCCCTACGCGACCGTGGAAGCCGCGCCCGATCTGGAAATCGCCATGCAGGGCGATCGCCTCGCGGTGTCCGGAAAGGTCAGGGTACCCAAAGGCGCCATCACCGTGCGCGAGCTGCCGCCCTCGACTGTGAAGGTGTCGGAAGACACCGTGATCGTCGGTCAGCAGACTGACCAGGGCAAGCCGCCGATGGCGGTTGCGATGGATATTGACGTGGAGGTGGGCGAGGAGCGCTTGAGCTTCACAGGCTTCGGTCTGACCGCCAATCTGGCTGGGCATTTCCATATCGGCGACAACCTCGACACGCGCGGCGAGCTGACACTCGATGACGGTCGCTATCGGGCGTATGGCCAGCGCCTGACGATCCGCCGGGCGCGGCTGCTGTTCGCAGGTCCGATCTCCCAGCCGTACCTGGATATCGAAGCCATTCGCCAGACCGATGACGTGATCGCCGGCATTCGCCTTTCCGGCAGCGCCGAGCAGCCGACCACCGAGGTGTTCTCCGAGCCGGCGATGAGCCAGGAACAGGCCTTGTCCTACCTGATCATGGGCCGCCCGTTGGGCGAAACCGGCGAGGACACCAATATGGTGGCCCAGGCCGCCCTGGCGCTGGGGGTCGCAGGAAGCGCATCGACCACCGGCAAGCTGGCGAGCAATCTCGGCATTAAGGATTTCGAGCTGGACACCTCGGGCAGCGGTGACGAAACCAGCGTGGTCGCCAGCGGCAAGATCACCGACAAGCTGAGCCTGCGTTACGGCGTGGGTGTGTTCGAACCGGCCAACACCATTGCGCTGCGCTATCTGCTGAGCAAACGGGTCTATCTGGAAGCGGCGAGCGGAATCGCCAGTTCGCTGGATATCTTCTACAAGCGCGACTTCTGACCGCAGGCACGGTCTGCAACCGTGCCGCGGCACTTTCATGGTCCGCCGATGTAGGTTGTCGGCGGCTTTCGTGATTAACTTCCGACTCTTTCCCTCACTTTGCATAAGGACTGGTTACATGGCTCAAGTGACTCTCAAGGGCGGCGCCGTTCAGATCGACGGCGAACTGCCGAAAACCGGCAGCTCCGCGCCCGCGTTCACGCTGGTCGGCGCAGGCCTGGCCAACGTTTCGCTGGCCGACTTCGCCGGCAAGCGCAAGGTCCTCAACATCTTCCCGAGCGTGGATACCCCGACCTGCGCGACCTCGGTGCGCAAGTTCAACGCTCAGGCCAACGCGCTGGATAATGCCGTGGTGCTGTGCATCTCCGCCGACCTGCCATTTGCCCAGGCGCGCTTCTGCGGCTCCGAAGGTCTGGAAAACGTGCAGAACCTGTCGGTTTTCCGCAGCGCCGATTTCAGCCGCAACTATGGCGTGGCCATCGCCGACGGCCCGCTGGCCGGTCTGACGGCCCGTGCGGTCGTGGTGCTGGACGAGAACGATACCGTGCTGCACAGCGAGCTGGTCCCGGAAATCGCTCAGGAACCGGACTACGATGCGGCCCTGGCTGCCCTGAAGTAACAGGATCGTCACCTCGGCGGTCTGGTTTGCCCAGGCCGCTTTTTTATTGGCGTCTCAACCGTTTAATGAAAGTAAGCGCTTGGTAAAGGCGCTTTGCTTGTCACTCATCTGTGCTTATTGTTCAGCCTCCGAACAAGCCCCACCCCCGTAATGGTTGATTTATTCATGCAATCGTCTGGCCCCCGTAATTCTCGTCGCTGGTTGATCAGTCTGCTGGTTCTGCTGCTCATCGTTGCCCTGTGCTGGTGGTTGTGGCCTTCCGCGGCCAGCCGCAAGGACGCGACCCCCGGTGCATCCAGCGGCCCGGCACGAGCGGGCGGACCGGTACGTCCGGGCTTCGGAGGCTCCGCGGCGGCGGTGCCGGTGCGGGTAGCACCGGTGACCCAGGGAGATTTCCCGATCTACTACAAGGCGCTGGGCACCGTCACCGCGACCAACACCATCAACGTGCGCAGCCGCGTGGCGGGCGAACTGATCAGGATTCACTTCCAGGAAGGCCAGATGGTCAAGGCCGGCGACCTGCTGGCGGAGATCGACCCGCGCAGCTATCAGGTGGCCTTGCAGCAGGCAGAAGGCACCCTGGCGACCAATCAGGCGTTGCTCAAGAATGCGCAACTCGATCTCAAGCGCTACCGGGGACTGTTCGCCGAGGACAGTATCGCCAAGCAGACCCTGGACACTGCCGAATCGTTGGTCAACCAGTACCAGGGCACCATCAAGACCAATCAGGCAGCAGTTGCCGAGGCGAAGCTGAACCTCGACTTCACTCGTATTCGCGCGCCCATCGCCGGCCGGGTGGGCCTCAAGCAACTGGACGTCGGTAATCTGGTGGCGGCCAATGACACGACTGCGCTGGTGGTGATCACTCAGACGCAGCCGATTTCCGTCAACTTCACCTTGCCGGAAAAGGACCTCTCCGCTGTGCTGACGCGCTATCGCACGGGCGACAAGCTGCCGGTGGAAGCCTGGGATCGCGGCGACGTGCAAATGCAGGCCAGCGGCGTGCTCGCCAGTCTCGACAACCAGATCGACGTCGCCACCGGAACCCTGAAATTCAAGGCGCGTTTCGATAACAAGGACGAAACCCTGTTCCCCAACCAGTTCGTCAACGTTCGACTGCGCGCCGATACCCTGCGTCAGGCAGTGCTGGTACCCACTGCGGCCGTGCAGTTCGGCACCAACGGCACCTTCGTCTACGTGCTGGACGGCGACAAGAAGGTCAAGATCAATCTGCTCAAGACCGGCCCGAGCGACGAGCAGTCCACGGTCATCACCGAGGGGCTGGCGGCCGGGGCGCGGGTCGTGCTCGAAGGCACGGACCGGCTGCGTGATGGCGCCGAAGTCGAAGTGGTCAGCGACAGCAAGGACGTGCCGGCCGGGCCCAACCAGCAGTTGCAGGGTTCGCCAGCCAAGCCCGGCGAGAAATCGGCGATGGCCGACAAGGTGGAAAGTCCGCGCGTATGAACCTGTCCCGCCTGTTCATCCTGCGACCGGTCGCCACGACCCTCAGCATGCTGGCGCTCGTGCTCTCCGGCCTGATCGCCTACACCTTGCTGCCGGTCTCGGCCCTGCCGCAGGTCGACTTCCCGACCATACGGGTGATGACGCTCTATCCGGGAGCGAGCCCGCAAGTCATGACCAGCGCTGTCACCGCGCCGCTGGAACGGCAGTTCGGACAAATGCCGGGCCTGACGCAGATGGCGTCCACCAGTTCCGGCGGCGCCTCGGTGATCACCTTGCGCTTCAGCCTCGACATCAACATGGATGTCGCGGAGCAAGAAGTGCAGGCGGCGATCAACGCGGCCACCAATCTGCTGCCCGACGATTTGCCGGCGCCGCCGGTCTATAACAAGGTCAACCCGGCCGACACGCCGGTGCTGACCCTGGCGATCACCTCGACCACCATGCCGTTGCCACGGCTCAACGACCTGGTGGACACGCGCATGGCCCAGCGTATCTCGCAGATCAGTGGCGTCGGCATGGTGAGCATCGCCGGTGGTCAGCGCCAGGCCGTGCGAATCAAGGTCAATGCCCAGGCACTGGCGGCCAACAGCCTGAACCTGGCGGACGTGCGCTCGCTGGTCAACGCGTCGAACGTCAACCAGCCCAAGGGCAACTTCGACGGTCCCACCCGGGTGTCCATGCTGGACGCCAACGACCAGCTCAAGTCCCCCGAGGAGTACGCCAACCTGATCCTGGCGTACAAGGACGGCGCGCCGCTGCGGCTCAAGGACGTGGCGGAAATCGTCGACGGCGCCGAGAACGAGCGCCTGGCCGCCTGGGCCAATCGTAATCAGGCGGTATTGCTGAACATCCAGCGCCAGCCGGGCGCCAACGTCATCGACGTGGTCGACCGCATTCAGGCCATGCTGCCGGGCATCACCGATAATCTGCCGGCCGGTATTGACGTCAAGGTTCTGACCGACAGGACCCAGACCATCCGCGCCTCGGTCACCGACGTGCAGCACGAACTGATGATCGCCATCGTGCTGGTGGTGCTGGTGACCTTCCTGTTCCTGCGCCGGGTCAGCGCCACCATCATTCCGTCCATTGCCGTGCCGCTGTCGCTGGTGGGCACGTTCGGCGTGATGTACCTGGCCGGTTTCTCAATCAACAACCTGACCCTGATGGCGCTGACCATCGCCACCGGCTTCGTGGTGGACGATGCGATTGTCATGCTGGAGAACATTTCCCGGCACATCGAAGAGGGCGAACCGCCGATGCAGGCGGCGCTCAAGGGCGCCCGGCAGATCGGTTTCACCCTGGTGTCGCTGACCCTGTCGCTGATTGCCGTGCTGATCCCGCTGCTGTTCATGGCCGATGTGGTCGGCCGGCTGTTCCGCGAATTCGCCATCACCCTGGCGGTGGCGATCCTGATTTCCCTGGTAGTGTCCCTGACGCTGACGCCCATGATGTGTGCGCGTCTGCTCAAGCGTGAGCCCGAGGCGCACGAGCAGGGCCGTTTCTACAAGGCTAGCGGTGCCTGGATCGACTGGTTGATCGACGTGTATGCCGGTCGGCTGCGCTGGGTCCTGAAAAATCAGTTCCTGACCCTGCTGGTGGCGATCGGCACGCTGGCGCTGACGGTCGTGCTGTACATCGCGGTTCCCAAGGGCTTCTTTCCGGTTCAGGACACCGGGGTCATTCAGGGCATCTCCGAAGCGCCTCAATCCGTCTCCTTCGCCTCCATGAGCGAGCGGCAGCAGACGCTGGCCGACATTATTCTGCAAGACCCTGCCGTCACCAGCCTCTCGTCCTATATCGGCGTGGATGGTGACAACGCCACGCTCAACAGCGGGCGGCTGCTGATCAATCTCAAGCCCCATGGCGAGCGGGACGTGACCGCCGCTGAAGTGATCCAGCGCTTGCAGCCTCAACTGGACAAGCTGTCGGGCATCCGGTTGTTCATGCAGCCGGTCCAGGACCTGACCATCGAAGACCGGGTCAGCCGCACTCAGTACCAATTCAGCATGTCGTCGCCCGACGCCGAACTGCTCAGCCTGTGGAGCGGCAAACTGACCGATGCGCTGGCCCGCCGTCCTGAACTCACCGACGTCGCCAGCGACCTGCAGGACAAGGGCCTGCAAGTGTTCCTGTCGATCGATCGCGACGCCGCCAGCCGGGTAGGGGTGAGTGTCGCCAATATCACCGATGCGCTCTATGACGCCTTCGGCCAGCGCCAGATTTCCACGATCTACACCCAGGCCAGCCAGTATCGCGTGGTGCTGCAGGCCGACGCGGCGAATGAACTGGGGCCAATGGCGCTCGATCAGATCCACGTCAAGACCACCGATGGCGCGCAGGTCAAGCTGTCGAGTCTGGCCACCGTCGAGCAGCGCCAGGCGCAACTGGCCATCGCCCATATCGGCCAGTTTCCGGCGGTGATGATGTCGTTCAACCTGGCGCCCGGCGTGGCACTGGGTGAAGCGGTGCAGGTCATCGAACAGGTGCAGAAGGACATCGGCATGCCGCTGGGCGTGCAGACCGAGTTCCAGGGCGCGGCGCAAGCCTTCCAGGCGTCGCTGTCCAGTACGCTGTTGCTGGTGCTGGCGGCGGTGGTGACCATGTATATCGTGCTGGGCGTTCTGTACGAGAGCTACATCCACCCGATCACCATTCTCTCGACCCTGCCATCGGCGGCGGTCGGCGCGCTGCTGGCGCTGATGCTCAGCGGCAACGACCTGGGAATGATCGCGATCATCGGTATCATCCTGCTGATCGGCATCGTCAAGAAGAATGCGATCATGATGATCGACTTCGCCCTGGACGCTGAGCGCAATCGCGGCATCGACCCGCAGACCGCGATCTACGAGGCGGCGCTGCTGCGCTTCAGGCCGATTCTGATGACCACGCTGGCGGCGCTGTTCGGCGCCATTCCCTTGATGCTCGCCACCGGCTCGGGCGCGGAGCTGCGCCAGCCGCTGGGGCTGGTCATGGTGGGCGGCCTGCTGGTCAGCCAGATCCTGACGCTGTTCACGACTCCGGTGATCTACCTGTACTTCGACCGGCTCGGACGGCGCTGGCGTCGCCGACCGGGTGCCGCTCGCCTGGAGCAGGCTGACGCATGAACCTGTCGGCTCCTTTCATCCGCCGCCCGGTCGCCACGGTATTGCTGAGTCTGGCGATCATGCTGCTGGGCGCGGTCAGCTTCCGGCTGCTGCCGGTCGCGCCGCTGCCCAACATGGATTTTCCGGTGATCGTCGTCTCTGCCAGCCTGCCGGGTGCCAGCCCGGAGATCATGGCCTCGAGCGTCGCGACGCCGCTGGAGCGCTCCCTCGGCACCATCGCCGGGATCAGCGCCATGTCCAGCAGCTCCAGCCAGGGCTCGACCCGGGTCATTCTGCAATTCGATCTGGACCGCGACATCAACGGCGCGGCCCGCGAAGTGCAGGCCGCCATCAACGCGTCGCGCAACCTGTTGCCCAGCGGCATGCGCAGCATGCCGACCTACAAGAAGGTCAACCCGTCCCAGGCGCCGATCATGGTGCTGGCGCTGACCTCAGAGGTACTGGAAAAAGGCCAGCTCTACGACCTGGCCTCGACCATCCTGTCCCAGAGTCTGTCCCAGGTTTCCGGAGTCGGCGAAGTGCAGGTCGGCGGCAGCTCGCTGCCCGCGGTGCGGATCGAACTGGAGCCGCACATGCTCGACCAGTACGGCCTGGCACTGGACGACGTTCGCACCGCGATCACCAACACCAACGTGCGCAGGCCCAAGGGGTCGGTGGAGAACGCCGAGCACAACTGGCAGGTTCAGGCCAACGATCAGCTTGAAAAGGCCGCCGACTACGCACCCTTGATCATCCGCTACCAGGACGGCGCCGCGCTGCGCCTCAAGGATGTGGCCAAGGTCAGCGACGCAGTGGAAAACCGTTACAACAGCGGGTTCTTCAACGATCGCTCCGCGGTCCTGCTGGTCATCAACCGGCAGGCCGGCGCCAACATCATCGAAACCGTGGCGCAGATCAAGGAACAGTTGCCCGCGCTGCAGGCGGTGCTGCCGGCCAGCGTCAAACTGGATCTGGCGATGGACCGCTCGCCGGTCATCACCGCTACCCTGCACGAAGCGGAGATGACGCTGCTGATCGCGGTGGTGCTGGTGGTGCTGGTGGTCTTTCTGTTCCTCGGCAGTTTGCGCGCCTCCCTGATCCCGACGCTGGCCGTGCCGGTCTCGCTGGTAGGTACTTTTGCGGTCATGTACCTGTGCGGGTTCTCCCTGAACAACCTGTCTCTGATGGCGCTGATTCTCGCCACCGGGCTGGTGGTGGACGATGCCATCGTCGTGCTGGAAAACATTTCCCGGCACATCGACGAAGGGGTCGATCCGCTGACGGCGGCCTATCGCGGCGCGAAGGAGGTGGGCTTCACGCTGTTGTCGATGAACGTGTCGCTGGTGGCGGTGTTCATCTCGATCCTGTTCATGGGCGGGCTGGTGGAAAGCCTGTTTCGCGAATTTTCCATCACGCTGTCGGTCGCGATCATCGTTTCGCTGGTGGTGTCCCTGACCCTGACCCCGATGCTCTGCGCGCGCTGGCTCAAGCCTCACACCGGCGAGCAGAATGCCTTTCAACGCTGGAGCCAGCGGGTCAACGAGCGCATGGTGGCCGGTTACGACCGCTCGCTGGGCTGGGTGCTGCGCCACCCGCGTCTGACGCTGATCAGCCTGTTGATCACCATCGTGGTGAACGTCGCGCTTTACGTAGTGGTGCCCAAGACGTTCCTGCCGCAGCAGGACACCGGCCAGTTGATGGGCTTCGTGCGCGGTGACGACGGGCTGTCGTTCAAGGTCATGCAGCCGAAGATGGAAATCTTTCGGCGCGCCGTGCTCGCCGACCCGGCTGTACAGAGCGTGGCCGGTTTCATCGGCGGCAACGGCGGCACCAACAACGCGTTCATGATCGTGCGTCTCAAACCGATCGGCGAGCGACGCATCTCCGCCGAGAAGGTCGTCGAGCGGCTGCGCAAGAACATGCCTCAGGTGCCCGGCGGCCGGCTGTTTCTGGCGCCCGACCAGGACTTGCAACTGGGCGGCGGTCGCGAGCAGACCAGTTCCCAGTATCAATACATCCTGCAAAGCGGCGATCTGAGCGAGCTGCGCGAGTGGTATCCGAAAGTTGTCGCGGCGCTCAAGGCGCTGCCGGAGCTGACTGCCATCGATGCGCGCGAGGGACGCGGCGCCCAGCAGGTGACTCTGATGGTGGACCGCGATGCGGCGAAACGGCTGGGTATCGACATGAACATGGTCACCACCGTGCTCAACAATGCCTACAGCCAGCGACAGGTGTCGACCATCTACGATGCGCTGAACCAGTATCAGGTGGTGATGGAGGTCAACCCCAAGTACGCACAGGATCCGGTAACCCTGCAACAGGTGCAGGTCATCACAGCGGAAGGCGAGCGCGTGCCGCTGTCCAGCATCGCGCACTATGAGCGCAGCCTGGAAAACGACCGGGTTTCCCACGACGGCCAGTTCGCCTCCGAGAGCATCTCTTTCGACATTGCCGAAGGTCACACGCTGGATCAGGCGACGGTCGCCATCGAGCGAGCGGTCGCGGCGGTGGGACTGCCGTCCGAGGTCATCGCCAAGATGGCCGGGACCGCCAGCGCGTTTGCGTCAACGCAGAAAAGCCAGCCATGGATGATTCTTGGCGCGTTGCTGGCCGTCTACCTGGTGCTGGGCGTGCTGTATGAAAGCTATATCCACCCGCTGACGATTCTCTCGACACTGCCTTCCGCGGGTGTGGGAGCTCTGCTGTCGATCTACGTTTTGGGTAGCGAATTCAGTCTGATATCGCTGTTGGGCCTGTTCCTGCTGATCGGCGTGGTGAAAAAGAACGCGATCATGATGATCGACCTGGCACTGCACCTGGAACGCGACAGCGGCATGACGCCGCAAGAGTCGATCCGCAGCGCCTGTCTGCAACGCCTGCGACCGATTCTGATGACCACCATGGCCGCGATCCTCGGCGCACTGCCGTTGCTGCTCAGTACCGCGGAGGGCGCCGAAATGCGCCGGCCGCTGGGGCTGACCATCATCGGCGGCCTGGTGTTCAGCCAGATCCTCACGCTTTACACCACCCCGGTGGTCTATCTCTATCTCGACCGCGCGCGCCATCGCTTCAACCGCTGGCGCGGCGTGCGCACCGATGCTGCTCTGGAAACTCCGCTATGACCGTACGCCCAGCTGTTCCTGACCGTTTCCACCGGCTGTTCCGACCAACCGGTCTGGCCTTGGCTCTGTTATTGAGCGCCTGTGCCGTGGGCCCGGATTACCAGACCCCGGAAATGAGCGCGCCCGCGCAGTTCAAGGCCGCGCCGGGCTGGCGGCAGGCGGCTCCGAGCGATGCGATGGCTCGCGGCGCCTGGTGGGAGATCTACCAGGACCCGCAGCTCAATGCGCTGGTCGAGCGACTCAACAGCTCCAACCAGACCGTCGCACAATACGAGGCCCAGTATCGCCAGGCCCAGGCGCTGGTGCGCAGCTCACGCGCGGCGTTTCTGCCAACCGTCGACCTGAGCACGGGCAAGACCCGCTCCAGCCAGGGCACCGGCAGCAGCAGTTCGAGCCTGAGCAACAACAGTAGCGGTATCCGCAATACCTACAACGCGCAGCTGGGCGTCAGTTGGGAAGCCGATATCTGGGGCAAGCTGCGCCGAGGGCTGGAAGCCGATACCGCCAGCGCCCAGGCGAGCCTCGCCGATCTGGCGGCCATGCAGCTGAGTCTGCAGTCGGAACTGGTGCAGAACTATCTGCAACTGCGGGTGATCGATGAGCAGAAGCGGTTGCTGGAAGCCACGGTCGAGGCCTATCAACGCTCCCTGACCATGACTCAGAACCAGTACCGCGCCGGCATATCCGGCCGGGAGGCCGTGGCCCAGGCCCAGACCCAGCTCAAGAGCACTCAGGCCGATCTTATCGATCTGGTCTGGCAGCGAGCGCAGTTTGAAAACGCCATCGCGGTCCTGATGGGCATGGCGCCCGCCGAGTTCAGTCTGGCCATCGCGCCGTCAGTCCCCGCGTTGCCGGACATTCCGGTGGGCATACCTTCGCAATTGCTGGAGCGCCGTCCGGACATCGCTGCGGCCGAGCGTTCGGTGATGGCGGCCAACGCCAACATTGGCGTTGCCAAGGCGGCGTACTACCCGGACTTCACCTTGAGCCTGAGCGGCGGCTACAGCAGCAGCACCTTTTCCAACTGGATCAGCCTGCCGAACCGTTTCTGGTCGGTCGGCCCGCAGCTGGCGATGACGCTGTTCGACGGAGGGCGTCGTTCGGCGGAAGTCGAGCGTTCCGAAGCCGCCTATGACCAGACGGTCGCCCAGTACCGGCAGACGGTTCTGGACGGCTTCCAGGAAGTGGAAAACTACATGGTGCAGCTGAAAGTCTACGAGCAGGAAGCCGTGGTCCGCCAGGAGGCTCTCGAAGCCGCCCGCGAGTCCCTGCGCCTGACCAGCAATCAGTACAAGGCCGGTCTGATCGGTTATCTGGATGTGGTCAATGTGCAAGCCACCGCGTTGAGCAACGAACGCAGCGTGTTGAACGTGTTGCAGAGCCGGCTGATCGCCAGCGTGCAGTTGATGGCCGCGCTGGGTGGCGGTTGGACGGCCGAGGAGGGACTGACGCTCCGAGAGGACTGATGGAAACTCGGCGCCTGCCGATACATCAGGGAAGCCCGGCTCTCACATCAGGACTTCCCTTATGGCCTCGCGCCATTATTTGTGAGTCAGCACCGCGACATTTATCGCCGTTTGGGTACAATTCTTTCGACAGACAGCCCGCAAGTGCTGGACGCTCTTGTAACGGTGAATTTTATGTCAAGCGGTGCCTACATCCCGTCGCTGGTCCTCATCTCCATACTGGTCGCCATCCTGGCGTCCTATACAGCGCTTGACCTCACCGGGCGCATCGCTTCGGCGACCGGGCGCGCGGTCTGGTTCTGGATCGCCGGCGGCGCGTTCGCCATGGGCACAGGCATCTGGTCGATGCATTTCATCGGCATGCTGGCCTACGTGCCGCCGTTCGAAACCGCCTTTGACGTTCCGTTGACCCTGGCGTCGCTGTTCGCCGGCATGTTTTCCTCAGGGTTCGCCCTATGGCTGGTCAGCCAGCCGAGAATGCCGACGCTGCACCTTGGGCTGGGCGCGCTGTGCATGGGCGTCGGCATCGCGTCCATGCATTATCTGGGCATGGCCGCGCTGCGCATGCAGCCGGGGATCGACTACGACCCCGACCTGGTCGGGCTCTCGCTGCTGATCGCGGTCCTGGCCTCGGCCGCAGCCCTGTGGATTGCATTCCGGCTGCGCCAGCAGACCCGCAATGTCGTGCTTGCCCGGCTCGGCGCCGCGGTACTGATGGGTATTGCGATCGTTGGCATGCACTACACCGGCATGGCTGCGGCCAGTTATGCCAGTGGCGCTGTGTGTGGCGCTCTGGAAAACGGGCTGCGCAGTAATGGGCTCGACAAACTGGTGCTGTTCGGCACGCTTGCCGTGCTGACCATCACCTTGCTGACATCCATTCTGGATGCGCGCATGGAAGCCCGCACCGCCGTACTGGCCCAGTCGCTCTTCGAAGCCAACCGAGAGCTGACACAACTAGCGCTGCACGACAACCTTACCGGGCTGCCAAACCGCATATTGCTCGCCGACCGCATCGAGCAGGCGATGAAGGCTGTCAACGAGAAAGGCGGGTGCTTCGCCGTCATGTTCATGGATCTGGATGGCTTCAAGCCGGTCAATGATGCTTATGGCCATCACGTCGGCGACCAGCTTCTGTGTCAGGTTGCAACTCGGCTGAAGGAGAATCTGCACCGCAACGACACCCTGGCGCGTATCGGTGGTGACGAATTCGTCTGGCTTGTCGAACTGGAGGAGCCGCAGGACGCGTCGGGCATCGCCGCCCGCCAGGTCAACGTCATCTGCCGTCCGTTCGACGTCGCCGGTCACGCTCTCCAGGTTTCGGTCAGCATCGGCATCAGTATCTATCCGGGCAACGGTCAGACCCAGCACGAACTGCTGATGAACGCCGACGCCGCCATGTACCACACCAAGGCAGCGGGCAAGAATGCCTACAGTTTCTTCGACGCATCGATGAATACCGACGCGCGTAACAAGCTTCAGTTGCTCCAGGAGTTGCGGGTCGCGCTGCTGGAATCCCAGTTCTGCCTGCATTACCAGCCCAAGTTCGATGCCACCAATGGGCAGCCGGTGGGCGCCGAGGCACTGCTGCGCTGGAACCATCCGCAGCGCGGATTGCTCGGCCCCGATCACTTCATCGGCCTGGCGGAAAAGACCGGTCTGATCATTGCGCTGGGCGACTGGGTGCTTGACGAGGCGTGCAGGCAAATGCGCGACTGGTACCAGCAGGGCTACAGCCACTGGCGCATTGCAGTGAACCTGTCGGCGTTGCAGTTCGGTCACGAAGGGCTGGTCGACACCGTCGCCCGGACGCTCGGCCGGCACAGCCTTCCCGCGAATTGCCTGACCTTGGAAATCACCGAGACGACCGCGATGAGCGATGCGGATGCAGCGCTTTCAGTGCTTCGCAAGCTTTCCGACATGGGAGTGGATCTGTCCATCGACGATTTCGGCACCGGTTATTCGAGCCTGATGTACCTCAAACGCCTGCCCGCCAACGAAATCAAGATCGACCGCGGCTTTGTCCGCGACCTGGAACACGATCGCGACGATGCTGCCATCGTTTCCGCGATTGTCGCGTTGGGTCAGGCGCTGAACCTGCGTATCGTCGCCGAAGGGGTAGAAACCGTGGTCCAGCAGCATTTTCTGTCCAGGCTTGGCTGCAATGCATTGCAAGGGTTCCTGCTGGGACACCCGGCCCCGGCCAGACAGTTCATGGCCGACATCCAGGCGCTGGAACGTGACCGGGGCTCGCCCCGGGCGACTATCGCGACCACTTGACCGCAAGCGGGTTTACAGTTGAAACGCCGGTGCATTGATCGCCGGCACGCAAGCCGGCCACCTGCGCCGGACCGAACGACCTCGACGAACGAGACACATACATGGAAAAGGTTTTGATCATCACCGGCGGCTCACGAGGGATCGGCGCAGCCACCGCCTTGCTTGCGGCCTCGGAAGGGTATCGCATCTGCATCAACTACCTGACCGATCACGAGGCCGCCGATAAAGTCTGCGCGCAGGTGCGAGCGATGGGCGCTCAAGCCATCACCGTGCAGGCCGATGTCAGCAACGAAGACGAAATCATCCGGCTCTACGCGCGGGTAGACGCAGAGCTGGGCCGGGTGACACATCTGGTCAACAACGCCGGCACACTGTCCTCGACATCAAGAGTCGAGGACATGTCTGAATTCCGGCTTCTGAAAATGATGATGACCAACGTAGTCGGTCCGATCCTGTGCAGCAAACACGCCCTGTTGCGCATGCTGCCGGCCCATGGCGGCAGCGGTGGCAGCATCGTCAACGTGTCTTCCGTCGCCTCGCGACTGGGTGCTTCCAACGAGTATGTGGACTACGCGGCCTCCAAGGGCGCCATCGACGCCTTCACCATCGGCCTGTCCAAGGAAGTGGCCGGGGAGGGGGTGCGCGTCAACGCGGTGCGCCCCGGCTATATCTTTACTGACTTCCACGCCCTGAGCGGCGATGCGTTCCGGGTCGGCAAGCTCGAGGGCGCCCTGCCGATGGGGCGCGGCGGCAACGCCGACGAGGTGGCGCAGGCGATCGTCTGGCTGCTGTCGGACAAGGCCTCCTACGCAACCGGCACGTTTATCGATCTGGCGGGCGGGCGCTGATTCCGCCTGGGTTCAGACCGCTCCGCCGCGCGCGACCGTGTTATGGCGTTGATCATCGGCACCGTGCACGGTCAGGGCATCCGCTTCGGCTTCGGTGATCGGCACCGGCGTGCCGTCGATCATGGCTTCGGACATGTGCGTGGCATCGTTGGTGACGATGATCACATCAGCGATCGCGCCATTGAGCACGACGTCGTTGAGCGTGGCCGAGCAGGTTTTTTCCGCACTATCGATTTCCAGAGGCATGGCGTGTTCTCCCGTTGCTGTTGACAAGTCTGGACGATCAGAAGCAATGCGCCACCGCCTGCCGCCCGGGTCGGCACTCCTTTAGCCGGTTGCGGTCCGATGACAGGACGAGGCGAAGGAGACGCGATGAACAGCTGGTGGCAGGAAGTCATAGACACGTTGCAAGCAGAATTCTCCGACATTGCCGACCCTTCACAAGTGACCCGGATCACCGTCCGGCTGCTGATGGCCGCCGTTCTGGGCGGAATTCTGGGCTATGAGCGCGAGCACCGGGGCAAGGCCGCCGGAATCCGCACGCATATGCTGGTGTGCATGGGCTCGGCGTTGTTCGTGCTGGTTCCCAGCATGGCCGGCGCGGATGAAGATGCGCTCAGTCGGGTCGTACAGGGGCTGGTGGCAGGCATCGGCTTTCTCGGTGCAGGCACCATTCTGAAAGAGGGCGTGCGCAGCGCGGCGCAGGTCAAGGGCCTGACAACTGCGGCGGGTCTGTGGATGACGGCCGCTATCGGCGTCTCCGCTGGCATGGGGCGTGAAGCCACGGCGGTGCTCAGTACTCTGCTCGCGCTAGGAATCCTCAGTCTTGTTCCGAATGTGCTCGAACACGCTCGCCCGGATGCTGCCCGGACCCACAGACGCTCAGCCGCGACGCTGGATCGGACGCAGGACGAAAACCGCTCGTCCTGAGTCCTCACGCGTTCAGACAATCACCGGCGGCTCTTGCGCGGGCGGGTCACCGACCGGCGGATCGATCACCGGCGGCATGGTAGGAGGCGGTTCCTCGTCCGGCGGCGGAACCGGCAGGGTCGGATCGTCGATGTTCGGGTCCGGGGCTTCCGGCGGAATCGGGATGTTCATGCACAGCTCCTTTGCTCGGGGTCAATGACGCTTCGACCGCGCCGCGCCGGGCTAAATTCAGCGAGCGTCGCGACCGTGCAGCTCCGGTCGCCATCGCGACGCATTTCATGCGGTCTTTTTCCAGTGTGGTCTACGCTGCTGACGTCTCCAAACTTTTTGAACTTTGCCGTAGGCCACGGCTCGGAAAGTCAGGCGACCCGGTCACGCGAGGTCTTTACCGCCTCTGGCCGTCAGCCGTTGCACTGACCAATCTTTTACTGCATGGATCCGCACAGGAGCGTCCCTGGGGCGTGAGGAGTGATGCTCGATGAATGATCAGCCATACGGCCCGGATTCCCTGGCCACCGATGTACCCCATCCAACCCGTCCCTTGAGCCTCACCCACGCCTTGCAATTGCCGCGTGTCGTCATCGAAGACACGACGCCGGTGATCGACGGCGGGCTGTTCGCGGCCAAGGGCATCGTGGGCCAGCCGGTTACCGTGACCAGCAAGGTATTCGCCGACGGCCACGACAAGCTGGCGGTGCGGATTCGCTGGCGCGCCGCCGATGAAGAGTACTGGCATATTTCCCCGATGCGGGATCTGGGCAACGACAGCTGGGTCGGGCAGTTCACCCCCGTCTCGGTAAGCCGGTATGTGTTCCGGATCGAGGCCTGGATCGACCAGTACGCCAGCTACCGCTATGAACTGGAGAAGAAATTCGCCGCCGCCGTGCCCGTCGAGCTCGAACTTGAGGAAGGGCGCATCCATCTGGTCCACGCCGCCGAACGCAGTCAGGGCGAACTGCGCGCGCAGATCGAGCAGGTGATCGAGCACCTGTCACGGGGCGACAAGGAAGCGAAGGTTGCCTTGCTGCTGCACAGCGAAACAGCCGAGCTGATGCATCAGGCCGACAATCACACGTTCTTGAGCCGCAGCGTCGAATTTCCTCTGGACGTGGAGCGCGAACTGGCGCAGTTCGCCAGCTGGTATGAATTGTTTCCACGCTCGATCACCGATGATCCAAACCGGCACGGTACTTTCAAGGATGTCCACTCGCGCCTGCCGATGATCCGCGACATGGGCTTCGACGTGCTGTACTTCCCGCCGATCCACCCTATCGGCCGTGCCCACCGCAAGGGGCCGAACAACTCCTTGACCGCAGGCCCCGACGATCCCGGCAGCCCTTACGCCATCGGCAGCCCGGACGGCGGACATGAGGCCATTCACCCGCAACTGGGCAGCCGCGAGGATTTCCGCGAGCTGGTCGCGGCGGCCGCCGAGCATGGCCTGGAGATCGCGCTGGACTTCGCGATCCAGTGTTCCCAGGATCATCCCTGGCTCAAGCAGCATCCGGGCTGGTTCAGCTGGCGTCCGGACGGCACCATCCGTTACGCCGAAAACCCGCCCAAGAAATACCAGGACATCGTCAACGTCGACTTTTATGCCCCCGACGCCATTCCCAGCCTGTGGCTTGAGCTAAAGGACATCGTGCTGGGTTGGGTCCACGAGGGCGTCAAGATCTTCCGCGTCGATAACCCGCACACCAAGCCGCTGCCGTTCTGGCAGTGGATGATCGGTGAAGTCCGCAGCCAGCATCCGGACGTCATGTTCCTGGCCGAAGCCTTCACCAAGCCGGCGATGATGGCCCGGCTGGGCAAGGTCGGCTATTCCCAGAGCTATACCTACTTCACCTGGCGCAATACCAAGGCCGAGCTGTCGGAATACCTGACCCAGCTCAACGAGGCGCCGCTACGCGACTGCTACCGTCCCAACTTCTTCGTCAATACACCGGATATCAATCCGTTTTTCCTGCACGAGTCGGGACGGGCGGGCTTTCTGATCCGGGCGGCGCTGGCGACCATGGGCTCGGGCCTGTGGGGCATGTATTCGGGCTTTGAGCTGTGCGAGTCGGCACCGATTCCTGGCAAGGAAGAGTATCTGGATTCCGAGAAATACCAGATTCGCATCCGGGATTTTGCAGCGCCGGGCAATATCATCGCCGAGATCGCCCAGCTCAACCGCATTCGCCGTCAAAATCCGGCGCTGCACACCCATCTGGGCCTGAAGCTGTACGCGGCGTGGAACGACAATATCCTGTATTTCGGGAAACGCTCGGCCGATGGCGAAAACTTCGTGCTGGTCGCGGTCAGCCTTGATCCGCATAACGTCCAGGAGGCTCATTTCGAGCTGCCGTTGTGGGACATGGGTTTGCGTGACGACGCCGTGACGTCCGGGGAAGACCTGATGACCGGGCATCGCTGGAACTGGTACGGCAAGGTGCAGTGGATGCGCATCGATCCGGCTTACCAGCCGTTCGGCATCTGGCGAATCAAGGCAGCGAACTAAAACAACAAGGAGCCCTCGATGGCGAACGATCCCGCTGGTGCCGCCAACTTCCGCCAGGACCCGCTCTGGTACAAGGACGCTGTGATCTATCAGGTGCATGTGAAGTCCTTCTACGATTCCAACAACGATGGAATCGGTGACTTCGCCGGCCTGATCGAAAAGCTCGACTATATCGCCGGGCTTGGAGTCAACACGATCTGGCTGCTGCCGTTCTACCCGTCGCCGCGCCGCGACGACGGGTACGACATCTCGGAATACCGGGCCGTGCACAGCGATTACGGGACGATGGCGGACGCGCGCCGCTTCATCGCCCAGGCGCACAAGCGGAGCCTGCGGGTCATTACCGAACTGGTGATCAACCACACCTCCGACCAGCACCCATGGTTCCAGCGTGCACGGCGCGCCAAGCGCGGCTCACGGGCGCGGGATTTCTATGTATGGTCCGACACCGACAGCAAATACGACGGCACCCGGATCATTTTTCTCGACACCGAGAAATCCAACTGGACGTGGGATCCGGTCGCCGGCCAGTACTTCTGGCACCGGTTCTATTCGCACCAGCCGGATCTCAACTTCGACAATCCGCTGGTCATGAAAGCGGTACTCGGGGTCATGCGTTTCTGGCTGGACATGGGCATCGACGGGCTGCGTCTGGATGCCATTCCCTACCTCATCGAGCGGGATGGCACCAACAACGAAAACCTGACCGAGACTCACGAAGTACTCAAAAAGATTCGCGCCGAAATCGACGCCAATTATCCGGACCGCATGCTGCTGGCCGAAGCGAACCAGTGGCCGGAGGATACCCAGCTGTATTTCGGCGAGAGCCACGGAGGGCCCAACGGTGATGAATGCCACATGGCCTTCCATTTTCCCCTGATGCCGCGCATGTACATGGCACTGGCTCAGGAGGACCGCTTTCCCATCACCGACATCCTGCGCCAGACCCCGGAGATTCCGGCCAACTGCCAGTGGGCGATTTTCCTGCGTAACCACGATGAGCTGACCCTGGAGATGGTCACTGATCGCGAGCGCGATTATCTGTGGAACTATTACGCCGCCGACCGTCGTGCGCGCATCAACCTGGGCATCCGCAGGCGTCTGGCCCCGCTGGTGGAGCGCGACCGGCGCCGGGTCGAATTGCTCAACAGCATGCTGTTGTCGATGCCAGGTACGCCGACTTTGTACTACGGTGACGAGATCGGCATGGGCGACAACATCTATCTCGGCGACCGGGACGGGGTGCGCACTCCGATGCAATGGTCCATCGACCGCAACGGCGGTTTTTCCCGCGCCGATCCGGCCAGCCTGGTGCTGCCGCCGATCATGGACCCGCTGTACGGTTTTCAGTCGGTAAACGTGGAAACCCAGGAGAAGGACCCGCACTCGCTGCTCAACTGGAACCGGCGCATGCTGTCGGTGCGCAAGCAGCAAAAGGCTTTCGGGCGCGGCACGCTGAAAATGCTGTCACCGACCAACCGCCGCATCCTGGCCTATACCCGGGAATACACGGCACCGGACGGACACACTGAAATCGTGTTGTGCGTGGCCAACATGTCGAGCGCCGCACAGGCGGCGGAACTGGAACTGTCGGCCTATGCAGGCACGGTCCCGGTCGAGATGCTCGGTGGCAGCGCCTTCCCGCCGATCGGGCAATTGAACTATTTGCTCACCTTGCCCCCTTATGGCTTCTACTGGTTTCTTTTGGCTTCGGAGAATCAAATGCCCAGCTGGCACGTGGAACCTGCTCAAAGCATGCCGGACTTCCCGACGCTGGTGCTCAAGAAGCGCCTGGAAGAACTGCTCGACGAACCGCTGCGCGGGACGATGGAAAACACCTCGCTTGCGGTCTACATCCCCAAACGACGCTGGTTCGGCGCCAAGGACAAGCCTATCGAGCGCGTTCACATCGCCTACGCCACCCGATTTGGCGACCCGGCGCATCCGGTCCTGCTCAACGAAATCGAGGTCACTGCGGGCGGCCAGACCGAACGCTATCAGCTGCCATTCGGTCTCCTGGCCGAAGATGACATCGCCAGTGCATTGCCTCAGCAACTCGCACTGGCCAGGGTGCGGCGCGGGCGGCAGGTCGGGCTTATCACCGATGCCTTCACACTGGAGACGTTCGTTCGCGCGGTCATTCACGGCATGCAGGCGCAAACGGTACTGCACAGCAGTGACGGCGACCTGCGCTTCGAGCACACCGAGAATCTCACGGCGCTCGGGCTGAACAACGAGTCGGAAGTGCGCTATCTGTCGGCCGAACAGTCCAACAGCTCGGTGGTCGTCGGCAGCGCGCTGGTGCTCAAGCTGATCCGCAAGGTCAGCGCGGGCGTGCACCCGGAACTGGAGATGGGTGCTTACCTGACCAATGCCGGTTATCAGCACATTTCGCCGTTACTGGGTTCGCTGGTTCGGGTCGGCAGCGACGGACAGCCACATTTGCTGATGATCGCCCAAGGTTACCTGAGCAACCAGGGCGATGCCTGGGAGTGGACGCAGAACAATCTTGAACGTGCCGTGCGGGACGAAATGGCCCATGGCGTTTCCGGACAGGAACAGCATTACAACGCGCTGCTGGAACTGGCGGACTTTGCCCGGCATCTGGGTCAGCGTCTAGGCGAAATGCACCAGATTCTGGCAGAGCCGACCGACAACCCGGATTTCGCCGTCGAGCCGACCCGCGAAGAAGACAGCCAGGCTTCCGGCCGCAGTGTTGCCGCGCAGGTCGAAAATGCCCTGCAGCGTCTGGAACAGCGCAAGGCGGATCTCGAACCCCAGGATCAACAGCTGGTCAGCGATCTGCTGGCCAATCGCGAGCGGATCGGCCAGCACATTCAGGAACTGGCTCGTCGCTCGGTAGGCGGGCTGCGCATGCGGGTCCACGGGGACCTGCACCTCGGTCAGGTGCTGGTGGTCAAGGGCGATGCCTATCTGATCGACTTCGAAGGCGAACCGGCCCGTCCGCTGCAAGAGCGCCGAGCCAAGCACAGCCCCTTCAAGGATGTCAGCGGCGTGCTGCGCTCGTTCGATTACGCCGCTGCCATGGCGGTGCGCAGTGCCCAGAGCGTCGACACCTCGGAGGAAGCCGCGCAGGCGCGTCGTCGCGTGGCCGAGACCTATCTGTCCCAGGCCAGGCGGGCATTCATCGAAGGCTATGAAACCGCCACGGCCGGTATCGCCCATCAATGGCAAGAACAGGACGGGGAGAGCGCCGCACTGGAGCTGTTCACCCTGGAAAAAACCGCTTACGAAGTGATCTACGAGGCCGAGAACCGTCCCGCCTGGCTGGCGGTTCCGTTACAAGGTCTGCGTGGATTGCTGCAACTGTCTGATGGAGAGTCGAAATGAATGCGCCTGACAAGACCGGCACGGGCTTCAAAGCCATGCCAGCCACGGTAGACATGGATGCGCTGATCCGGGCCGAGCACCGTGATCCGTTCTCGATTCTGGGACCGCACGGCGACGGCGGCAGCGGTCAGATCGTGCGCGCCTACCTGCCGGGCGCCCTGAGCGTCAGACTGCTGGCCCGCGACGATCAGCGGGAGCTGGGCGAAATGCAGATGAGCGAGGTGCCCGGCTTTTTTGTTGGGCAGTTGGAGCACGCGCAGCCCTATCTGCTGAAAATCAACTGGGCGGGTGGTGAGCAGATCACAGAAGATCCTTACAGCTTCGGTGCCTTGCTGGGTGAGATGGATCTTTACCTGTTCGCCGAGGGCAACCATCGCGACCTGAGCAATTGCCTGGGTGCGCAGGTCATGACCGTCGAAGGCGTGGAGGGCGTGCGATTCTCGGTCTGGGCACCCAATGCCCGTCGGGTTTCGGTGGTCGGCAGCTTCAACAACTGGGACGGCCGCCGCCACCCGATGCGTCTGCGGCATCCGTCGGGCGTATGGGAAATCTTCGTACCGCGCCTGCAGCCGGGCGAGACCTACAAATACGAGATCCTGGGTGCCCACGGCATCCTGCCGCTCAAGTCGGACCCGATGGCGCGCGCGACCACCTTGCCGCCGGACACCGCGTCCAAGGTTGCCGCTCCCTTACAGTTCGAGTGGCAGGACCAGCAGTGGCTGGAATCCCGCGCCGAGCGCCAGACTCCAGCCGCGCCGCTGTCGATCTACGAACTGCATGCCGGTTCCTGGCAGATGGAGCAGAACGAGGAGGGGCAGTGGCGGCAGTACAACTGGCGCGAGCTGGCGGAGCGCCTGATTCCTTACGTGAAGGAACTGGGCTTCACCCATATCGAACTGATGCCGATCATGGAGCACCCGTTTGGCGGCTCATGGGGCTACCAGCTGCTGGCGCAGTTCGCGCCGTCCGCGCGCTATGGCACCCCGGAGGATTTCGCCGCGTTCGTGGACGCCTGCCACCAGGCTGAAATCGGCGTGATCCTGGATTGGGTGCCCGCGCACTTTCCTACTGACGAACATGGCCTGGCGCAATTCGACGGCACGGCGCTCTATGAGTACGCCAACCCGCAGGAAGGCTTTCACCAGGACTGGGACACTCTGATCTACAACCTGGGCCGCACCGAAGTGCACGGCTTCATGCTCGCCTCGGCACTGCACTGGCTCAAGCATTTCCACATCGACGGTCTGCGTGTGGACGCTGTTGCTTCCATGCTGTATCGCGACTACTCGCGCAAGGCCGGTGAGTGGGTCCCGAACCGTTTCGGTGGTCGTGAAAACCTCGAAGCTATCGATTTTCTCCGTCACCTCAACGATGTCGTCGCCCATGAAGCACCGGGTACCATGGTCATCGCCGAGGAGTCCACGGCGTGGCCCGGCGTCACCGGCAGTACGCAACAAGGTGGCCTGGGTTTCAACTACAAGTGGAACATGGGCTGGATGCACGATTCGCTGCACTACATGCAGCAGGACCCGATCCATCGGGCGCACCACCACGGTGAGCTGAGTTTCGGGCTGATGTATGCCTGGTCGGAGCGTTTCATCCTGCCGATTTCCCATGACGAAGTGGTGCATGGCAAACACTCCCTGATCGACAAGATGCCCGGCGACCGCTGGCAGAAGTTTGCCAACCTGCGCTCCTATCTGACCTTCATGTGGACCCATCCGGGCAAGAAGCTGTTGTTCATGGGCTGCGAGTTTGGCCAGTGGCGCGAATGGAACCACGACGAACAGCTCGACTGGTACCTGTTGCAGTACGCCGAGCACATCGGGGTCAAGAAACTGGTCAGCGACCTTAACCGGCTGTATCGCCAGGAAACCGCTCTCTATCAGCGCGATGCCGAACCGATGGGCTTCCAGTGGCTGATCGGCGACGACTCGTCCAACAGCGTTTATGCCTGGCTGCGCTGGAGCAAGGAGGGCGATCCGCTGCTGGTGGTCGCCAACCTGACGCCGGTGCCGCGCGAGGGCTACCGCGTGGGCGTGCCGTTCGAAGGCACTTGGGTCGAGCTGCTCAACAGCGACGCCGAGATGTACGCGGGATCGAACATGGGCAACGGCGGCGGGGTCCACACCCAGGACGAACGCGCCCATGGCATGCCGGTGTCCGTCTCCCTGAGCCTGCCGCCGCTCGCCGTGCTGATCCTGAAACCCAAGGCGGCGGAGGAGTAGACTGCAAAACTGACCTGTAGGAGCCAGCTTGCTGGCGATTCCCGCGTGCGCATCGCCAGCAAGCTGGCTCCTACCGGCGAAGTTGCAGTTCACCAACTCACCCGCACCCCCACGCTGCCTCGCAGTCCCCGATAGTCATTGGCATCCAGGTTCTGGCTGTAGTCGCCGTTGACATACAGACTGACTTCCCTCGACAAACGCGCGGCCAGTCCCGCGCCCAGATCGGCACGGGTGGAAGCGTGGCCGGTTTCGATGCGATCCACAGGGTCGAACTCGATTTGATCGTCGCTACCGAAGGTGTGCCAGATATTGGCCCGCAGGTAAGGCTCCAGCACCGCGCCCTGTAGCGGATAGCGGCCCTTGAACCGCGTTCCTATCCGGCCGGTATTGCGAGGCTGGGCGTCGAAAGACACATGTGAGATACCGTCGTTCTGGCTATCCAGATCGGTACGCTGGTGGATGAACTGCACCTGAGGCTCCGCAACCCATTGGTCGCTGATTCGCAGCGGATACCCGGCTTCGAGTGAAGCGCTCAACGCATCGCCCTCGGTATCGATGCCTGCCCCGCGCCCCGAACGAGCGTCACCCGTCAGCCGGCTGCCCATCAGCACCGCGTCCAGGTACCAGCCTCGCTGCCCGACCAGCGTCCAGTACGCGCCCAGACTGTCGGAGTCGATGTCCAGCTTGCCGCTGCGCCGGTCTTCGAAACCTTCCGCGAAGCCGTTGACGTGGCCTTTCAAACGGCCATGACCGGCGAACAGCCCCACGCGATGCAGGTTGCCGGTGTCGGAGCGCCATGCGTAGAGGTCATGGCCGACTTGCCAACCCTCAACCGTCGCATCCAGGGTTGGGCTCACCGTCCCGGACTCGGTCTGCCGGAAGTCATTGCCCAGCAGGCGGACCCACCCGGCCGGGACAGGCCCCGTTTCACTGAGCAGACTTTGCTCGCCCTGGCGTTCATGAAAGGTGCCGATGGAGGCGAGCGCGAGCGTTGCGGTCGCTGAGGGTATGGCTGACCAGACGGGCACTTCCAGCCGATAGAGCGCAATGGGCTCGGCGTCGAACGCTGCCCCGGGTAAGGCGGGCGTTCCGGGAGCAGGGACGGGCAACAGGGCGGCCGGTTCGGGTTGCGGTACTTCAGGCGTAGGCTGCGGTGTCGGCGCGGTCGGCGGCACTGGATCAGGACCCGATACCGGAGGGACCGGCGGCGGCACGGGCGGTTCGGCCGGTAGCGGCGCGCTGCGCGGAGAAACCACGGATGAGCGCAGGAACCAGCTGTTTTCCGAGCCGGCCGTCACACCACCTTTGAACAGGTAGTACTGAAAGGCCCCGGCGGACAGAGGGCTGCCGAGGCTGAAGGCGGTGCTGTCGCTGGTTGCGCCTTCAAGCGCCTGGACCACCTCGATGCCGTTCAACCGGGTCGAGGCGCCAGTGCCGTCGAGGTTGCTGACGTTGAGCTCGGTTCGACCGCTGATCGTGCCGCCGGCCACGATCAGTCGGTCGGTGGCCGAGTTGTCATCACCGAGAACCGACTGCAGCAGCAGGCGGCCATTGTCGCCGGTATAGTCGCCGTCGATTCGCAGGGTATCGCCCGCCACGGCGCCGCTGGACGTCAGATCCAGCGTACCGGCGTTACGCACGGATACCCGTTGCGTCGCCAGAAAAGGCACCACGCTGCCGGTCGTGGATGAAACACGACTGGTGGCGTCGATTTGCAAGGTTCCCGTGCCGCTGGCCGCGTCGCCCAGTACCAGGGGCGCGGCCAGATCGAGGCGCGAGCCGTTGCCAAGGTTGATCTGCTCCCAGTTCAGGTAACGTTGCGGGCCGGCGCTCTCGGTCGCCGACAGATCCAGCCGGTCGACACCGGTTCCCGCATCGATCGAAGGGGCAGGGGCCAGGAGTGTCTCGTCCAGATTTTCCAGCAGGGCCGAGTCGTTGCCGTCGGCCAGCAGTACGGCACCGCGCACCGTGCCACCGTCACGCCAGACAAATCGGTCGTTGCCGAAACTGGTGCGGATCTCCCCGCCGATGTCGCCGCCGGTCAGAGTGACCTGGTCGTCGCCGCCGCTGACACTGATCGCGCCACCAATGCTGCCGCCACGGACGATGATGGTGTCGCGCCCAAACCCGGTGACCAGGTTGCCAACGATGCGGCCACCGCTCAGATCGAAGAAATTGTCGTCCAGTTTCATGTCTACCCGGCCGATGGTGCCTCCGGACATGGTTGCATTGTCACCATCTTCGAACGCATTGCTGATGGTCCCGGCCGTCATATTGAAACGGTCCAGGCCGTCGCCCTGAAACAGCGAGCGCAGGCTGCCGCCGGTCATTTCGAAGGTGTCGATGCCCGATCCCTGGCTGACATCGCCGGTGATCGAGCCGCCGCTGATGACGAACCTGTCGGCGCCATCTCCCTGAGTGACATTACCCGTAATGACGCCGGAGGCCATGTCGACCAGATCCTGACCCGGACCGAAACCGACATTTCCGGTTATCGAGCCCGAACCGCCCGACGGAAACACCAAGGCATTGTCGCCCGTAAGGTCAGTCAATGGTCCGCTTGTGCCGCTGTCACAGACATAGCGATCATTTACGGTGGATGGGACAAGACTGCATGCGCCATGAACATCCAGTGGCACACAGGCAAGGGCGGTGAGGGGCAGAATCCTGAAGCTGTAACGCAGAACGAAACCCGGTTTCATGACAGCTCTCCCTGGTGACGTAGGCAGGGAGGCGATTGATAGGGTTCAGACTACAGAATGCCCGAATGCCACGTAGCGACCGCAACGTGATTGCGGCAAATTTCCAGCCGGATCAAGGCTGGATGGAGAAAGTCAAGATTGGATCCAGACGAGCGTCAATAAACCGACCGACCAGCGGGCCAGCATTTATTCATATGCTGGAAGGCAAAATGCATAGCTGGCTATATCAGCTGCTTTTCACCGACCGCTTCGACAACCACAAGGTCAGCAGCAGTGCGCTTGTCGATAAAAGCGCAGCGTAGAAGAAGATCCAGTCATACCCCTGGCCCAGCGCGATCGCGCCCATGACCGGCCCGGCAAGTGCCAGTGCCAGATCGAAGAACACCGCGTAGGCACTCAGGCCTGCGCCCCGGCTGGGCGTCGGCACGCTTTTAATCGCCTCGACCCCGAGCGCCGGGTAGACCAGCGACAGGCCCAGCCCGGCAAGACCGGCCCCGGTCAGTGCGAAGCCAGTGGTCGGAGACAGCCACAAAAGCGCCAGACCACAGGTTTCGACGCCCATGCAGATGATGGCGGCGTTGAAACCGCCCAGACGGTTGATCGCGCCGATGAACACCAGACGAGCCAGAATGAAGCAGACCCCGAAGACCGTCAGGCACCAGGCCGCGCCTTCCCAGCCGCGACTGACGTAGAACAGCGTGATGAAGGTCGTCAGGGTCCCGTAGCCGATGGAAGACAGGGTCAGGCCCAGCCCGTACGGCGCGATCCGGCCGAATACCGACCAATAAGGCAGGCGCTCGCCGGGGACCACTGGCACCGAGGGCTTGCCGCGGATCATGTACAAGGCCAGGCCGCCCAGCAGCACCAGCGCGATGCCCAGGCAGTCGATGCCCACCTGATCGATCATAACCACGCCCAGCGGCGCCCCGATGGCGATAGCGCCATAGGAGGCGATGCCGTTCCAGGAAATCGATCGGGCCGTGTGCTCCGCCCCGACTTTGGCGATGCACCAGCTGATGGTGCCGACGCCGATCATGCCCTGCGCGACCCCAAGAAACACCCGCGCCACGATCAGGATCGACAGGCTCGTCACGGGGAAGCTGTCCAGCAAGGTCGCCAGAAGCGTCAAGGCGCCGCTGATGACGATGCCGCTCAAACCGAAGACGATGGCGCGCTTGCTGCCCAGGTTATCCGTGGCACGGCCGGCGAAAGGACGGCTCAACAGCGTGGCGAGGTACTGCGAGGCAATCGCGAGTCCGGCGATCAACGCGCTGAAGCCCAGATGATCGTGGATGTAGCCCGGCAGTACCGCGATGGGCAGGCCGATGCATAGAAAGGCGATGAAGGTGTAGAAGACGATGGACACGATCTGCAAGGTGATCGTCATGGAGCTGGGCTGCGCGGGCGTGTTGTTGTTTTCGGCGACAGACATGAGGCACGTTCGCTGCGGGCTGAAGATGTACGCCATCATCGCCCGAGCGAAGCGGAAAGGAAAGCAGGCTAACGATCTACACCTTCACCCGTAGGAGCCAGCTTGCTGGCGATAGACCGTGTAATGATCGCCAGCAAGACGGATCGCCGCCCGCTGGCTCCTACATGTGTGCGGGATATTGCTTAGATCGCCACACCCTGACTGCGCAGGTAGTCATCGTAGGTGCCGCTGAAGTCGATGACGCCGCTCGGGCTCAGTTCGATGATGCGGGTGGCCAGCGAGGATACGAACTCGCGGTCGTGGCTGACGAAGATCAGCGTACCGGGATAGTTTTCCAGCGCCAGGTTCAGCGCTTCGATCGATTCCATGTCCAGGTGGTTGGTGGGTTCGTCCATCACCAGCACGTTGGGCTTTTGCAGGATCAGCTTGCCGAACAGCATGCGGCCTTGTTCACCACCGGAGATCACCTTGACCGACTTGAGGATCTCGTCGTTGGAAAACAGCATACGGCCCAAGGTGCCCCGTACCAGTTGCTCGCCGCCCTGAGTCCACTGACCCATCCAGTCGAACAGGGTGCAGTCATCTTCGAAATCGTGCGCATGGTCCTGAGCGTAGTAACCGATTTCCGCCGATTCGGTCCACTTCACAGAGCCGGCGTCAGGCTGCAGCTCGTTGACCAGAGTGCGCAGCAGTGTGGTCTTGCCAATACCGTTGGGGCCGATGATCGCGACGCGCTCGCCCGCTTCGACGGTAAAGCTGAAATCCTTGAAGAGAGTATTGCCGTCGAACCCCTTGGCCATGTGCTCGACGACAACGGCCTGACGGTGCAGCTTCTTGGTCTGCTCGAAACGGATGAACGGGCTGACGCGGCTGGAAGGCTTGACCTCGGCCAGCTGGATCTTGTCGATCTGCTTGGCGCGGGACGTGGCCTGCTTGGCTTTCGAGGCGTTGGCCGAGAAACGGCTGACGAAGGATTGCAGCTCGGATATCTGTGCTTTCTTCTTGGCGTTGTCGGCCAGCAACTGCTCGCGGGACTGGGTCGCCACGGTCATGTACTCGTCGTAGTTGCCCGGGAACAGGCGCAGTTCGCCGTAATCCAGGTCAGCCATGTGGGTGCACACGCTGTTGAGGAAGTGACGGTCGTGGGAAATGATGATCATCAGGCTGTTGCGCTGGGTCAGCACGTTTTCCAGCCAGCGGATGGTGTTGATGTCCAGGTGGTTGGTCGGTTCGTCGAGCAGCAGCACTTCCGGATCCGAGAACAGCGCCTGGGCCAGCAGGACACGCAGTTTCCAGCCCGGCGAGACTTCGCTCATGGGACCGAAGTGCTGCTCGATGCCGATCCCCAGGCCCAGCAGCAGTTCGCCGGCGCGGGATTCGGCGGTATAGCCGTCCATCTCGGCGAATTCGGTTTCCAGCTCGGCGACCGCCATGCCGTCTTCTTCGGTCATTTCCGGCAGCGAGTAGATGCGGTCACGCTCGGCCTTGACCTTCCACAGCTCTTCGTGGCCCATGATCACAGTGTCGATCACACTGAATTCTTCGTAGGCGAACTGGTCCTGGCGCAGCTTGCCCAGGCGTACGTTCGGCTCCAGCATCACCTGCCCGCCGGACGGCTCCAGATCACCGCCCAGGATTTTCATGAAGGTGGACTTGCCGCAACCGTTGGCGCCGATCAGGCCGTAACGGTTGCCCGCGCCGAACTTGACCGAGACATTCTCGAACAGAGGTTTGGGGCCGAACTGCATGGTGATGTTAGCTGTGGAGATCAATTGCCTTACCTATCAGTACTTTGGGGCCGCCAACTCGGAAAATGCCTGCGCAACGAAGGTTGCCGGAACGTGACCGGACAAGCTGCGACAAGCGTTCGAAGGTGGTGCGGCGGACATGCGTCGACAGCAACGCGAGCATGTCACAGCCGAGTTGCCGGAAGATGAATGCGGGTTGAATGCCAGACATTGGTGCGCATTGTCGCATAGGTGCGGCAGCAATTGCATGGCACGCATGCCCATGACCTGCGACAAAACGCGCAGCCGGGCCGGTGTTGCGAAAAGATCCGCAGCGCCTAGTCTGTCTGACAGCTTGTCCGTCGAAACCTGCCTCTGAGAATCTGGAGTCCGCCATGTCGAATCTGCCACCGCTGTTCACCGACGAGATCCAGGCCTGGGATCGCTACGCCGCCGCAGCGCTCAGCGGGCTGGCCGCACAGGTCCAACCCTGCGAGAAAACCGTTCAGGCCGCCGCCGAACTGGCCGATGGGCTGCTTCGCGAGCGGCAGAAACGCATCAAGGCCGCCAAGGAGCAACTGTTCCAGCACTGAAGATTGCCAGCGCATCGGCAACCGCGCTGCGATAGCCGGCGACCTCGGTACGCGGCTGATATATGCTGCCGAGCCATCGCCCATCGATCGTCAGTTCAAGGAGCAGCCCCGTGACCACTATCAGGATTACCGCCGGCGGATACGAGTTTCTGGCCGAACCCAACCCCGATGCGCCGCAGACGGTGGCCGCGTTCCTCCAGCTTCTGCCGTACCGGCAGAAATTCATTCATGTGCGCTGGAGCGGCGAGGGGTGCTGGGTGCCGCTGGATGACTACCAGTTGAAACTCGACGATCAGCTCATCGGCTTCGAGAACGCCACCAGCCATCCTTCGGTGGGCGACATCCTGTTCTATCCCGGCGGCTACAGCGAAACCGAAATCATCCTGGCGTACGGCTCCTGCTGCTTCGCGAGCAAGATGGGGCAGCTGGCGGGCAATCATTTCCTGACCATCACCCACGGCAAGGAGAACCTGCGCAAGCTGGGCGTAAAGACCCTCTGGGAGGGCGCGCAGGACGTGGTCTTCGAACTGGCGTGAACCACGGCGCGCAACGCGCAGTATTAGATAGCCAGCAGCGGTGAACTGCGAGCAGCGCTTCAAGGTCTAGAGAACATCGCTTCCGATATCTGGAGGCCGTGCCGGAGACAGTCCTTGAATATTTTCGAAGCCCTGCGTGAAAGCCATGAACGTCAACGTCGTTTCGCCGAGGCCCTGGTGCAGACCAGCGGAGAAAGCGAAGAGCGCATAGAGGCTTACAAGCGACTCAAGGAAGAGTTGCACGCCCATGAAACCGCCGAAGAGCGTTTCTTCTACATCCCGCTGATGGCCCATGACAGCGGCGTGGATCTGAGTCGTCATGCGATTTCCGAACACCACGAAATGGACGAGATGATCGAAGAGCTGGACGACACCGAAATGTCCAGCCCGGCCTGGCTGGCAACCGCCCGCAAGCTGTCCGACAAGGTTCATCATCACCTGGAAGAGGAGGAGCACAAGTTCTTCCAGATGGCGGGCAAGATCCTCGACGATACACAGAAGCAGACCCTGGCGCGCCAGTACTTCGAGGAATACCGCGAACAACTGGCCGAAGGCTGATACCGCAGTGCTAGACTTCGCTTTTTTTACGAGCGAAGTCCAGCCATGAAGTTACCGGTAATTGCCCTTGCAGCAGCGTGCCTGGCGGGTTGCGCCGCGCCATCCCAGTCGGATCGCGCTGCGGGGCCTGTAAAGGTACTGTCCAGCACCAAGCAGGCAGCGGCCGTTGCCCAGTGCATCCAGGTCTCCTGGCAGAACGAAGCGATGTTCGGCGCAACGTCGGATGTCTTCATGCACAAGCTGGATAATGGCGGGTTTACCGTATTCACCACCGAGGCGCGCTACTTTGCCGACGTGCGCGGTGGCGCTGCCGACACCGCGATCGAGTTCTTCGCCCCCGCCAATGATCCCCAGGCACCGCTACGGGCCGCCGCAATCGCGACCTGCCTGTAACGCCCGGCGGGCAGATTTGCTCTGTGTTTCAAGGAAAGAGGAGATCCCCATGAGCATCACCCGATATGGCGCTGGCAGTACAGCCGGAGGCGGACAGCCAAGGCCGTTCGCCAGGGCAGTGGAGGCCGATGGCTGGCTGCATGTGTCCGGCCAGGTGCCGGCGCTGGATGGCGAAATCATCACAGGTGGCATCGTCGAGCAGACTCACCAGACGATGCGCAACCTGATCGCGATTCTGGAAGAAGCGGGCTATACCCTGCAGGATGTGGTCCGGGTCGGTGTCTGGCTGGACGATCCCCGGGATTTCTGGAGTTTCAACAAAGTGTTCGCCGAGTATTTCACCCCTGAACATGCGCCGGCCAGGGCCTGCGTGCAGGCCAGCATGATGGTCGACTGCAAGGTGGAGATCGACTGCATTGCGTACAAAGCCAAAAGGCCGGAGTAGAGCCGCATGAGCATCGAAGTCATGGAGAAAGGCAGCGCCAGACCCGGGGACAGTCTGATCCGTGACGTCAGCCTGCCCGCGCTGGTGATTCATGAGCGGGCGTTGTCGCACAACATCCGCTGGATGCAGGCGTTCGCCACTGCCAGCGGAGCTGAGTTGGCACCCCATGGCAAAACCACGATGGCGCCGGCATTGTTCAGCCGGCAGCTGCGCGAGGGTGCCTGGGGTATCACTCTGGCAACCGCCGTGCAGACTCGAGCGGCTTATGCCCACGGAGTGCGTCGTGTATTGATGGCCAATCAACTGGTCGGCACTGCCAACATGGCGCTGATCGCCGAGTTGCTGACCGATCCGGTGTTCGATTTCTACTGCCTGGTCGATAATCCCGACAACGTGGCGGCGCTGGGCGCTTTCTTCGGTTCACGCGGGCTGCGGCTCAAGGTGATGATCGAATATGGCGTGCCCGGAGGACGTTGCGGTTGCCGCAGCGAGCAGCAGGTATTGGCCCTGGCCGACGCCGTAGCAGCGCAACCCACGCTGTTGCTCGCCGGCATCGAGGGGTATGAAGGGGTGATCAAGGGCGAGCAGGCCACCGACGGCATCAGGGCTTTTGCCGCTTCGCTGGTACGCCTGGCGGTCGGGCTGCAGGATCGTGGCGCATTCGGGCTGGAGCGCCCCATCGTCACGGCGTCCGGGTCCGCGTGGTATGACCTGATCGCCGAAGCCTTCGACGCACAGGCGGTACGCGAACGCTTTCTGGGCGTGTTGCGGCCGGGCAGTTACGTCGTTCATGACCACGGCATCTACAAGGATGCCCAGCGCGCGGTGCTTGACCGGCGAGCGGGATTGAGCGAAGGTCTGTTGCCCGCGCTGGAGGTGTGGGCCCATGTGCAGTCGCTTCCCGAACCGGGGCTGGCGGTAGTCGCCATCGGCAAGCGTGACGTCGCTCATGATGCGGGCCTGCCTACCCCCTTGCGGCGTTTCAGGCCTGAAGATCAGGCTTCCTCAGGGCACGATGTTACTGACTGCAAGGTGACCGCGATCATGGACCAGCACGCCTTTATGGTCGTCCCCGCCGGTTGCGATCTCAAAGTGGGAGACGTGATCTCGTTCGGCACTTCCCATCCGTGCCTGACCTTCGACAACTGGCGCAGAGGCTGTCTGGTCAATGAAGACCTGTGCGTGACAGAAGTCTTCGAAACCTGTTTCTAGAGGATTGCAGATCTGTGAAATGACCTGCAGTTGATCGGCTAAGGCATTGACCTCTAAGCATTTCGCTGGAGGTTAAAATCGTTTCGAGCCACCATAGCGCTCTTCGCCTGCGAATCATTTTCTGGAGTCTGCGTGCCTGACGAGCTGCCATCCGCCCCTCTGACCGACCTGGATCTGGAACTCAATCCGGCCGACCGATTGCCTTTCTACAAGCGGGTCCTTTCAAGGATTTTGGGCAGCAGCCTGAACGGGTTGAAAGCCCGTCATCAGCCGTCGTGGTTCCAGGGGCATGCCGATGGCTATCTGAACGGCCATATCGAAGGCGTTCGGGAAGGCTACGCCGAAGGGCATCTGGACGGCCTGGAGCAGGGGCGTCAGGTGTTGGTGATCCGCGACACACGACCTGTCGAGCACAAGGGCCCCAGAATCGACGATCACCTGTTCGAGGACTGGCGTCTGCCGCTGACGCCCGAACTCAAGAAAAGAATCAAGCAGGATGTGTCGCAACGGATCGCCGCTCACGCTCAGCCCAGCGCTGCCCAGTGGAAAATGATCCTTAGCGATACGCCTTCGACCTATGTGATCGCCGGAGCCGGCGCGGGCAAGTCTACATCGCTGGTCCTGCGCATCCTGCTGCTCCACCATTACCTGGGTTATGAGCTGGACGCGATGACGGTAGTCACCTTTACCCGCGAGTCCCGCAAGGATTTCATCGCCAGGCTTACCGAGGTATTCCGGCTTTGGGGTCATGAACTGGGTACGGGCGCGGGACGCAATCTGGTTCGCACCTTTCATTCGCGGATTCTGCCGCTGGTGCGCAGCCTGCCGGGGTTCGAGCAACTGGGCGCTTTCGAAAATCTGGGCAACGCGCCTGCGGGTCGTATCGACGACCCGGACAGCAATCCGTTCGACTTGCGCCTCAACGACGCCCAAAGGCAGCAGTTGAACCTCTGCTATCGCGACCTGTACGCTAGCAATGAGCGTTTCCGCGAAGTCATTGCGCCGTTGTACCGTCACGCCGTGCAGCTCAAGGCACTGGATCGTGATCATCCTGATGTGCAAAAGCGTGTCGCAGTGACCGAGCTGTCCGCCAAACGCGATGAAGAACTCTGCGACATCATCGAAGACTTGTGGATTCGCGCCGGTGCCTGGCCGATCAAGGGCATCGAGCCGATGCGCCAGACCTTCGAGATCAATGGCTCCGGGTTCTATGTGCATGGCTACTGCGCCGAGCTGGACGCCTGGATCGTGCTCGGGCTGGATCCGGGGGAAGACCAGCAGATGAAGCGTCCTGGGGCCAAGCTTCCGGTCTGGGCCGAATGGGTCATCAAACGCACCCTGTTTCAAGCTTTTGGCCGCAAACCTCTGATATGGCTGGAGGATTACCAACAAGGTCGGCAGGTTTTGCAGTCCCTGGCCGGCTCAGCCGTGGCCGGACCTGGCTTCGACTACCGGGTCAAAGGCGAACTGAGCGCCGCGCCGCTGCTCGACGCTTTCGTGACCGCCGCCAACTTCATCGAAAACCTGGGCCTGGACGTGCCAGCCGCAGTGGCCGAGATGAGTTTTGCCAGCGACGACCCAGACCGTTTTTTCTTCGAAGGCTTGAGCCTGTTCTGGAAAGCCTTCGAAAGCCATTTGCTGGCGCAGAAGCCGCCCGTCATGACTTACAACCGCATGTTCGCGTTGTTTGGAGAAACGGCGCCCGAGAATCTGCAACAGGTCAGCGATGAAGTGCTTCGCCCTTTGTCTCACTTGATGATCGACGAATTCCAGGACGTTTCCCCGCAGATCGTTTCCTGGCTCCGTGCCAGCCTGCGGGAAATCCGCCGTCGCGGTCCGGCCATGCACACCGGCCGCATCGCCCAGCACTCATCCCTGCTGTGCGTCGGCGACGACTGGCAGTCGATCTACGGCTGGCGAGGGAGCTCTCCCAAGTACTTCATGGAATTCACGCGCCAGTTTTCGTCTCCGGCCACCACCAGAGTGATGCTCAGCGACAACTTCCGCAGTCATCAGCACATCATCGATGCGGCGGAACACATCGTGCGCGCGGCACCCGCCATCCCCGGCAAGAAGGCTCGTGCCAGCGGCGCTGTCCAGGAATTGTTGCCAGTCCAGGTGCTGGACCGGGACGAAGAAGCCGTCGCCGATCATGTGGACCGGCATTACCGCGAGGGCGATTCAATCCTTTTGCTGTATCGCAAGGCGAGCGAAAAGGCACGTTTCTCACCGCGTCTTCAGGCCATGCTCGACGCCGAACAGGCGATGCCTGCGCATGCGCGCAGGATCAAGAGCCTGACCTATCACAGCTCCAAAGGGCTGCAGGCCGATGCGGTGTTCCTGCTGGGTGATTGTCAGCACCTGACGGTTTCGCCCTACAAGAATCAGGTCTATCGGCTGGCGGGGCTTGGAGAAACCGGCGACTTGCAACCTTTCGACTCGGCACAGAAGGACGAAACCCTGCGACTGGCGTACGTCGCGATCACGCGTGCGGCGCGGCATTGCTACTGGTATGTGGACAAGACGAGCAACGCGCCGGAGCAGGCAGCCATGCCCAAGGCGTCGGATCGGGTGGCAGGCGACAAACCGTTCTTCGAAGATATGCGCGCAGGGCAGTGACGCCCACGCTCAGGGCTTCAGCAGAAACGCACCTTGGGCTGAGCCTGAAACAGTTCCAGCTCGGCTTCGATGGCTTCGATGATGCGTTCCACGTCGGTAGCACTCATCACGGTCGAGCAGGGCAGCCCTGCGATCGCCAGTACCGTCTCGCCACTGGCCCGGTCGAAAAGGCGCGCGATCATACTGCCGGGCGCATCCATGCTGCCTTCGAAACCGACCGGGTGGAAATGCCAGCGCATCAACTGGCAGGCGTTGGGAAAGGTGACTTTATTCATGACGGCGACCCACCTGCTGCAATCGAGCACTTCCTTTGCTCCGATGGTAGGGAAAGACCGTTCTGGACTCGCGAATCGGCGTGTCTTATCCAGACCGGCGCTCAAACAGGGCGCCGGACGACTGGAACGGTCTCGGTAAGAACTAAAAGTAGCACCTGTAAGCACATCTTACGGAGATTTTTTCATGACAATTGAAAAAAGTTCCATTGACCTGACGCATGTCAGTGTTTTTGATCGTAGCGATATAGCTACGCATACCTTGTAGGAGCCAGCTTGCTGGCGATCTGCAGTATCCCATTTGTCTCGGGTGCACGTAATCGCCAGCAAGCTGGCTCTCATCAAACAAAACCTATCTTCTTGATTTGCATGGCCGAAAAACGCACTTGCCGTGGGAGGGAGCTTGCTCGCGACGGCTTTTACGGCGCTGGCACTGCCGGCTGCGGGCATATCTGTTACCGCGTGCGCTGGACCTCCTGGTTCCGGCCTTCACGGCCGGGTCACTTTCCTTTCGGGGAAAGTAACCAAAGCCTGAACTGACCCCCAAAAGTTGGACATCCAGTTCGACCCAAGGGGACAACCATGACGAAGTACAATCCGGCGTTCAAGCTCAAGCTGGTCAAGCAGTGCTTGTCCAGCGACAGTCTCAATAGCGTGG
>NZ_JBAJGT010000012.1:0-136336 GCF_036706555.1 Pseudomonas sp. JDS28PS106
GCGCCACCTGCAGACACTTCAGGCTGATCTACGTCAGCACCACCTGCGCATCCCCGAGCTGCTGGATTTTCAGGACAAGCACTACAGCCGCCTGATCCACAACGAAATGCGCGCCTTCCTGGACGCCAACCTGTCCCTGGAGCACTGGCAACCCCGCGCCGAAGCCTGGGCCGGACGCCTGCTCACCGGCGCCGCCACAGGCATCACCTGGGGCGTGGTCATGATCAACTTCATCAGCACCGCCTTTCTCATGGCCGACCTGACCCGCGACGGCGACTTCGGGGCTCAGGACATGATCAAGGTCAGCTACGGACTGGCATATACGGGCAGTTTGTTGATGGGGATTTATGTGGCAGCGCCTTGGGCGGTGATCAAGGCGGCGGGGCCGGAACGAGTGGGTTCTAAAGTGGTTAGCGTTCTGGAGCGCTCGGCATCCCACTGGGCCGCTCAGGGGAAAAAGGTTTGGACGGATGCGGTGCGAAGCTTCAAAGTCGGGCTGCTGGCGATGGGTGCGTTGGGCTTGGCGGGAGCGACTCTGGAGCTGTTTGATATTAACGAAGATCTTAAAAACGCCAAAACCCCAGAAGAAAGATTTTTATTAAAAATAAAATTGTCTGCAGTCGCAGGAATGGGGAGCGGCGCCTTATTGCAGATCGGAGCAGTTATAGCCCCTAAAATTTTGGCCGCATTTGTCATGAGCTGGATTATGAACATTTTTTTGCTAGCTGTAGGATTAGTTTATATTTTTGCGACCATGCTATTAAACGCACTAAAACAAGACAGCATAGGTCTATGGTTGCGAAAGTGTTGCTGGTCTCATTCCGACCACAGCCTTTACTCTGAAACCCCAGCGGGAATAGCCGAGGAACGAAATCGTCTTACAGAAATAATGCTTAGCCCTAAAATCTTGGTAAAACAAACAACCACTACTAACATGGAGTGGGCAGGGCGAATCGGCTACCACCCGTTTGAAAAACAAAACGGTGCCTGGATACAGATTCAATTCCCTGGCTATTTGCGCGGTCAGTCGATAGATTTCTTCGTCATCAGTAGCGAACGTTCATGGCACATGATGGAGGTGCGGAAAAGTGAACAGTCCATCATGGAATCGTTCGTGAACGCAGGCTATTTTGAAAGCGCAGCGTCTTTCGGTTCAGTTACCAATCAAAGTCCCCAAAGCTGTCTGCGCTTTCCACCCGTACCTCCTCAAGGGGAAGACATCGTATGGCGAACCTGGGTGCCGCTGTCTGACGAAGCCGACTTCATCGAATTGCAGATCTGGTATCCAAAACATATCGTTTTTCCAAGCCCTCAGGATGTGGGTTACCTGTATCAGGTCAAACTGAATCGCCAAGGCGAAACTGCGGCAGAGGGCCTATTACCCCTCGAGCTGGAGGTCAAATCTCTGACAAGAAAAAATGCAGAGAAGCTGGAACTTCCTCAATGAAAAAAACTAACTACCCGGATGTTGAAAATATCAATCTACCGGATCACTACAAACAATTGTTTTCTGATTACCACTCAAGATCAAGGAAGCCAGAACTTGTCATGCAATGGTCTGCCGAAGCCATTGCAGGGTCGCCTCGGCACGCGCTATTTTATCGCTGGTTCGCCGCAGGCGTCGCTCTTTATTTTTTGACAATAGTCATATATCTTCTTGGCATTGATGAGGAACTCGAATTCGTTATAGTTATAGCAGTGCTCTTGGGAACGATTTCAGGGTCTGCCGTTGCCGCAAGAGAAACAAAAGTAATTTACCGATATCGGGTATACAAAACACATGCCCGACTCGCTTATTGCCTTAGCATTCCCAAATATACAGGCACAACTCTAAAAAGTTTTGCAGCGTTCAGCAGCTGCTGCATACTTGCAGTCGTTTTGATCAGCGGCTCCATCCTTGCACTAGTGGGGTCCGGAGGTATTGCAATTGTTGCAGCGTCAAGATTACTGGTCACCAAGTCTCCGAAAAAGCGTGAATGGAGTATGCCTTGGGACGAGTACAACTCCGTCACCGTCGACCGTAAACGCCGCTTCGTCGTGACTCATACAACCGACCCGACCCTCGGCTTCGAAGCCCGACTCCCAAACGACGAACTGCTGGAGCAGTACCTGGCATTCCTGCGCAGCGTACTGCCCCCCTCTGCACAGTTCACGGAGAAGAAGTGGAATCTTTCCCTGATCTGATCCAGAACGTCATCCGGCTGTCAGCACACCATAGGCACAGTGAAGCGGAATTCGCTCCCCTGCCCGATCGTGCTTTCGGCCGCCAGTACGCCGCCGTGGGCCTTGATGATGCCTTGGGAGATGTACAGCCCAAGGCCTGTGCCGGTGGGGTTGCCTTCTTTCACAGTCCAGTAGCGCTCGAAGATATGGGGCAGTTGCTCGGGCGCTATGCCCTCGCCGGAGTCACGCACGGTGAACAGGATCTCACTGCCGCTAGCCATCGCGGCGACGCCGATGCGGCCCTGCTTGGGCGTGAACTTGATGGCGTTGCCGATCAGGTTGGACAGCACCTGGAACAGGCGCTCGGGATCGGCCTGGACTTTGAGGTCCGGTTCGGCGTTGAAGGAAAGGTCGATGGACTTGTCCAGCGCCAATGGCGCCAGCAACGAATAGGCTTCTTCGAAGATCTGGCTCACTTCCAGCGGTTGCGGGTTGATGACGTAGCGGCCGGCCTCGATCTTGGAGGTGTCCAGCAGGTCCTCGAGCAGCACGTTCATGCGGCTGGCGGCCTGTTGCATGGTGTCGATGGCAGAGGAGATGCGCCGTGATGTGTGCGGGCCGTCGGAGCTGAACGTCTTCTGCATCATGCCGCACAGCATGGAGATCACGGTCATTGGGTTGCGCAGGTCGTGGGAAACCACCGCAACCAGCTCATCCCTGGCGCGGACCGCTTGTTGCTCGCGGCGCACCTGACGCGCCAGATCGTCTTCCAGCGCGGAGCGACGCAGGTCGTTGGCCGCGAAGAGATCGCCGTGAGTCCATTTCGCGGCAATTCCAGCCATTTCCACTTTCCAGATTTCGAACGAAGTCCTGGGTCTCAGCCGCAGGCCCGCTTCGGACTCTTCGAAGTTGAGGGGTTTGTCCGGATTACCGCTCCATTGAATGGTCTCCTTGACCTCGGGGCGGAACCACAACACTCCGTTGTCCACCGGTTTGGGCAGGCTCATGGCGAGCACGCCGCTGGCGACCGGCTGAAAAGCCTGGGCCGGCGGATAGACGCTCGACAGATGATGACTGGAGAACACCTGCTCGCCACGCCCGTTCAGCCACCGATGCAATGCCCGGATCTCTTCGGGTTCCGGGCAGCGTCCGAAGCGTTGCAGCGTCTGGCCTTCGATGATCGCCACGCCCTGCGCGTCGGTCAGCTCCATCAACAGTTGCGGCTGCGCCGCGAGGCCATCGAACACGTTGTCGGTAGCGGCTGACATGGCCTCGTTGAGTTCGGTGAGCGCCTGGGTTTTGGCATCACGCTGACGGGCAACCTCAAGAGCTTCCAGCGCACTGATCTGCAGCGACAGGACCTGCCCAAGCGCCTGGCAGCTACTGCGCAGTTCATGGGAAACGTACAGCGGCGTGCGGTGGCCGCAACTGATCAGGCCCCAGAGTTTGCCGTCCTGCAGCAGCGATACGCTCATGGACGACAGCACGCCCATGTTTTTCATGTATTGGCAGTGAATCGGGGAGACGCTGCGCAAGGTTGAAAAGCTCAGGTCCAGAGGCTGCCCGTTATCCGGACGCAGTCGGGGCACCAGCGGGACAGGTTCGTAGGCGGCGTCGGGGATGATCCGCAACCAGTTGCGCCGGTACAGCTCGCGTGCCTGTTCCGGGATATCGGACGCCGGAAAGAACAGGCCGTTGAACAGTTCCATCGAAGGCGACGAGGCCTCGGCGATCACCTGACCGTGACCTTCCTCTTCGAAGCGGTAGATCAGCACCCGGTCATAGCCCGTCATGCGCTGAATCTCGCGCACGCTGATTTCGTACAACTCCGGAAGACTCCGTGCCGCATGCAACTGGCGCAGCATCCGTCCCATGTTGGAAGAACGCTCGCGATCGCGAGCCTGCGCGTGCGGATCCTGAACCTCGAGTTCCAGGACCAGCACGTCCTGACTGCGGTGCAACAGGGCTTCGAACTCCACTCCGTTGACGCTCATCAGCAATTGCTGGACATCGCCGGCCAATTGCGCGGTCGCGAGTTCGCGAATCCGCGACGTCCACTCCTCGCCCAACACATCCTCAAGCGGCTGTCCCACGACGGTCTCGGGAGCGACGCCAAGCAACGCCTCGACGTTGGCGCTCACCTGCCATATCCGCCAGTCCGGCTCGGAGAGCGTGAACAGCAAACCATGGGGCTGAATGGCGCCCGGATACTGGATAGGCTCATCCGCGCAATTGGCAAGCAGGACTTCGAATGACTCCTGGTCGAGTTGGCTCATGACAGCACCTTGCGAGCGTCGAGCCAGTGCTCGAACCTGGTGAATGTGGACTGGGCCGCCAATGCCGCGGCCTCGATGGCACGCGGGTCGCGCGGCGCGACTTGCAAATGGTTGAGAAAGGCTTTCCAGCGCTTGCCGGTGGTCGCGCCGTAGACGTCGAGAAATCGTGCGCCGCTGTGCTCGTCCAGGCCGATACGCGCGTGCACTTCCCGACGCAGCAACTGCCCGCCGAGGGTGGCGCCTTCAAGCACGTACATTACTCCGAGACAGGCGCCCGGCGAATCGATCACAGGCAACTGTTCGCAGTGAGGAAGCTGAAGGATGTCGACGTCGCTCAGGCCCAGCGCTTCGAGGTCCGCGACCAGCGCGGGCGTTTTCATCCGTTCCTCAGGCATCAGACTGGCGGGCATCAGTCCGCTGGCGACGAGCGCCGTTTCCAGCGGTCGATAGAAGCCGTAGTAGGCTTCAAGCAAGCGACGATAGAGCGCTGCATCCAGACTCGGAGTGAAAAACGGCATGCGCTTTTCAAGCCGGACATGTGACTGGCCGGTGCTGGTGCGCAGCGCTTGCAATAATACAGGCGCGGAATCGGGGGTAAACGTTGCCGACATCCGGTAAGGCTCTCGGGAAGGTCTATGGGAGGCGCATCCAAGCGACGGGCATACTCAGGAAACTTGGAAAGCGGTAGCCGACAGACAGTTCCAAAGCGCTCGATCATACACAAAGCTCGTGTATTGAAAACCTTGGGTGTGAATTTATGCGATCAGACCTCGCCACGGGTTCAGACAGATCTCGGCTCGGGACAAGTCCGCCTTGGCGGCATGCGGACTTGTCCTTCGTATGGCGAACAGCTTATTCGTAACGCGCAACGGGATAGGCTCCAGCAGCCTTTCCGCGTCGCACCAGCGCGATCAACAGTATGAATCCCGTCACTCCCGCGGTCATCAACGTTTCGTAGCGGTAGCGTTCGCTGACCAGCATATAGCCGAGCACGACGGCAATGACTGCAATCACCAGCCAGGTCAGCCACGGAAACAGCCACATCTTGAACGCCAGTTCGGTGCCGTTCTTTTGCAGATGCGTACGCATGCGCAACTGCGAGACCGCAATGACCAGATACACCAACAGCGCGATGGCACCGGTCGTCGACAACAGGAAACCGAACACTTTGCCGGGAAAGGCGTAGTTGACGAAGCAGCCCGCGAAACCGGCCAGCGTGGACACCACCACCGCCACAGTCGGCACGCCACTGCCGGAGATTCGCTTGATGGCGGATGGCGCCTCGCCCCGGGCGCCCAGCGAGTACAGCATGCGCGAAGCGGTGTACAAACCCGAGTTCATGCAGCTGGTAACGGCAACCAATACCACCATGTCCACGATCAGCTTGGCCCCCGGCACGTCGAGAATTTCCAGCGCCCGCTGGAACGAACCCACTTGCAGCAGACGCGGGTCGTTCCAGGCGACCAGCGAAACGATGCAGAAGATCGACAGCACATAGAAAATCGCGATGCGGTACACCACCAGATTGGTCGCCTTGCGGATTTTTTCCTTGGGGTTGGCGGTTTCATCGGCGGCGATGGTGACGATTTCCGCTCCGAAGAACGAAAAAATGGTGATCAGCACGCCTCCCAGCACCGCACCGAAGCCATTGGGCATGAAGCCACCGCTGGACCAGAGTCGCTCTACGCCGGAGACCGGCGCCAGCGGCCAGAAGCCCAGCAACGCCGAGCCGCAGATCAGAATGAATGCCACGATGGCAATCACCTTGACCAAGGCGAACCAGTATTCGAACTCGCCGAAGTTGCTCACGCTTACCAGGTTGGTGCCGGACAGGACGATCATGATCAGGAAGGCAAACAGCCAGGACGGCACTCCGGGCATCCAGGCGTGCAGAATGTCGGCGCCGGCGATGGCTTCGACAGGGATGATCAGCACCCAGAACCACCAGTACAACCAGCCGATGGTGAACCCCGCCCAAGGGCCGATGGCCTGACCGGCGTAGGTCGAGAACGATCCACTATTGGGGTTGGCGATCGCCATTTCCCCCAGCATCCGCATCACCAGCAGTACCAGCAGGCCGGTGATACCGTAGGAAATCAGAATCGCCGGTCCCGCAGTGGCGATGGCGTTGGAAGAGCCGATGAACAGACCGGCACCGATGATGCCGGCGATGGAAATCATCGAGACCTGACGCGAGGTCAGGCCGTGTTTCAGGGAGCGCTGCTGATGAGTCTTTTTCGATGTCATGTTCGATACCTCAACGTCCGCGTTGCACAAAACGGGGCCTGCGACCGGTGCGCGCAAACGCGCCGGAACGGGCGACCTGGGATGGGTGCAGCCTGTACCGCTGGCGGAGTTATTCCGGTGTGGAGTCCGCCACGGACAGTGGGCAGTCGGTGAGGCGAGAAGCACGGCAAGGCCGGGCGAGTGAAAAACTTGCCATTTGGAGTTCCTTGTATTGATTTCGAACGGCAGCTGAAATGAACAGGAGTTTTTTGTTGTATGGCTTTTCTTGTCGGAGGTTTTACAGAGCGTTTGGGGTCCTGTCTGGCGTGGCTCCTTACAGCACCACACGCAGGCACTGGCCGGCGTGGTACAAGGTGAAGCCGGTGTCATAGGCCAGAGTGCGCAGCCCGGCGCCAATCACTTTGCCGGCGGAACTGAAGTTGACCGGCAGCGCGTCACTGTCGTCGGTAAGCAGGTAGTCGGCGAAGCACTTGCCGACCAGCGTTCCGGTGGTCACGCCCCGCCCGTTGAAGCCGGTCGCGGCGAGCAGCCCCGGCGCCGGTTCGAACAGACGCAACAGATGATCCGGCGTGAACCCGATCCGGCCGGTCCAGGTCGTCTCCCACTCCACTTGGCCCAGTTCCGGAAAGTAGTGCTGCTGAATGCGGTCGGCCCATCGGCGCACGAACCACAGCGGATAGTTGCCGGCGTTGCCGAGACTGCCCAGCAGCAGTCGTCCATGAGCATCGCGGCGAATGCTGCTGAGCACCGTTCGTGTATCCCACGACCCCTGACCGCCCGGCAATATCGCCTTCTGCGCCGCACCGCTCAAAGGCGTCGACGCGACCTGGTAGTAATAACCGGCAAAGATGTGATCCTTGACGTCGGTCCACTCGCCTTCGGTGTAGGCGTTGGAGGCGATGATGACTTTCGCCGCGCGCACGCTGCCGTGGTCGGTGACGACTCTCCAGCCGTCTTCGGCGCGTTGCAGACCGGTGACCGGCGAATCGCCGAACAGCGCGCCACCGTGCTTGACCACGTTGAGCGCCAGGCCGGACACATAGGCCATCGGGTTCAGCGTGCCGGCGCGATGGTCGAGCAGCGCTGCGGCGACCTTGTCAGTGCCGCACGCGTCTTCGCAGGCCTTGCCGGTCAGCAGGTCGAGGTTGGCTCCGCGCCGCTGCCACTGCTCGGCGCGGCTGCGCAGATCCGCAGCCCCCTTGGCGTTGTGCGCCATGTGCAGAGTGCCGGTGCGTGTCGCCTGGCACTCGATACCGTATTTGTCGATAGTCGCGAAGACCAGCGCGGGCGCGCCGCCCAGCGCCGTATTGAGCCGATGCGCTTCGGAGCGCCCTACCACCGCCTCGAGATCGTCGGGCGCGACCCAGGTGCCGGCGTTGACCAGTCCGACATTACGCCCGGAACCGCCGTGTCCGACCTGATGAGCCTCCACCACGCAAACGTTCTTGCCCCCTTCGAGCAGGCGAAGCGCCGCGCTGAGTCCCGTGAACCCGCCGCCGATGATGCAGACGTCCGCCGTATGCTCACCCATCAACCGCGGGCTGAGCGGACGCTGCGGTGTGAGCTGTTCCCAGAGACAACCTTGAGCGAATTGCGCCATCCAATGACTCCAGCACCACGTCTGTCAGAAATATCCATCCACCGTGCGGTGCAGCCCGAAGCCGCACCGCAAGGCGTGATCAGTCAAACACGATACCCTGCGCCAACGGCAGCTCGCGCGAATAATTGACGGTGTTGGTCTGGCGCCGCATGTAGGCTTTCCAGGCATCGGAGCCCGACTCACGGCCACCGCCCGTTTCCTTCTCGCCGCCGAACGCACCGCCGATTTCCGCGCCGCTGGTGCCGATGTTGACGTTGGCAATGCCGCAGTCGCTGCCCGCTGCGCTCTGGAAAGCCTCGGCTTCACGGATATCCAGGGTGAAGATGCAGGACGAGAGCCCTTGCGGCACTTCATTGTTGAGACGCAGCGCCTCGTCGAAGTCGTCGTAGGTCAGCACGTAGAGAATCGGCGCAAAGGTTTCATGACGCACCACGTCGCTCTGCGCGGGCATTTCGACAATGGCCGGCGTGACGTACCAGGCGTCCGGGTACTGGCTTTGCAGTTGACGCTCGCCGCCGAACACCTGGCCGCCTTCGTCCCGGGCGCGGGCCAGAGCGTCTTGCATGGCGGAGAACGCCTGCTTGTCGATCAACGGGCCGATCAGGTTGCCTTCGCGAGGGTCGCCCACCCGTACCTTGGCATAAGCCGCCTTGACCCGCGCGACCACCTCGTCCTTGATCGAGCGATGCACGATCAGGCGACGCAAGGTGGTGCAACGCTGGCCAGCGGTCCCTACGGCGCTGAACAGAATGCCACGCACCGCCAGATCCAGGTCGGCGCTCGGGGCCAGAATCATCGCGTTGTTGCCGCCCAGCTCCAGAATGCTGCGACCGAAGCGCGCCGCCACCCGAGGCCCGACCTCACGACCCATACGCGTGCTGCCAGTCGCGCTGACCAGCGCCACGCGCGGATCGTCCACCAGCGCCTCGCCGGCGTCGCGGTCGCCGATGATCAACTGGGCCAGTCCCTGGGGCGCGTCGCCGAAGATCTTCAGGGCTTTTTCGAACAGCGCCTGGCTGGCGAGGGCGGTGAGCGGAGTCTTCTCCGACGGTTTCCAGATCACCGGGTTGCCGCAGACCAGCGCCAGCGTGGTGTTCCACGCCCAGACCGCCACCGGAAAGTTGAAGGCGCTGACGACGCCCACTACGCCCAGCGGATGCCAGGTTTCACGCATGTGATGGCCCGGACGCTCGGACGCGATGGTCAGGCCGTACAGCTGCCGCGACAGACCGACGGCGAAATCGCAGATGTCGATCATTTCCTGCACTTCACCCAGGCCTTCCTGGGTGATCTTGCCGGCTTCGATAGACACCAGTTCACCCAGCGCCGCCTTATGTTCACGCAAGACTTCGCCGAAGATCCGCACCAGTTCGCCACGACGCGGCGCCGGTACGCTGCGCCATGCCTGGAAAGCGGCATGGGCGCGGTCGACAGTGGCCGTTACCTGCACCTTGTCCAGCAGAGCGACGGAGGCGATGCGGCTACCGTCGATGGGCGTATGAACCGGGTGAGTCCCTTCGGCGTATGCGCTTTGCGCCACGCCCAGGCTTGCGAGCAACTCGGCAACCATGTTGATTCTCCTGCGTATGCCACTGGTTGAAATCATTGATGTCGGTCAGTATTGATCCACGCCGGGTCTTGCCACAAACGACCATTTAGAAAAATATGATTCCTTAATGGAATGAACTCTCTCCCCTCTTCTCCCGACAGGTACGTTTCCGATGTCCAAGCGTTTGATGCCCTCGACCACCGCCCTGCAATGTTTCGAAGCGGCGGCCCGGCATCTGAGCTTTACCCGCGCAGCCCAGGAACTGCACCTGACCCAGAGCGCGGTGAGCAAGCAGGTCGCCCAACTGGAAGAAATGCTCTGCCACCCGCTGTTTCAGCGCATCCGTCGCCGTCTGCACCTGACGCCCGCCGGCGAGCTGTACATGGCCGAGGTCAACAAGATTCTGACTCAGGTGGACATGTCCAGCCGTTACATCCTGACCTACGGCGGCGAGACCGAAGTGCTCAAGATCGCCACGCAACCGACCTTCGGCGACCGTTGGCTGGTACCCAATCTCAAGGGCTTCGGCAGTCGCAATCCGGGCATTCATCTGGACATCCGCAGCGAGCTGGAACCCTTCGACCTGGTGCGCGCCAAGGCCGATGTCGCGTTCTTCTTCGGCCAGGGCACCTGGCCCGGCGCGACCTGCATCGAACTGTTCAAGGAGGAAGTGGTGCCGGTGTGCGCGCCGGATTTACTGGTGGAACAGGCAGACAGTGCCGAAGCCTTGACCGGTCATACCCTGCTGCAATGCACCTCACGACCGGAAGCCTGGCACGAATGGTTTCAGGAGCAGGATCTGCAATCGCAGAACGCGTATCACGGCCCGCGTTTCGACACCTTCTACATGTGCATCCGCGCGGCGCAGGCCGGCTGCGGTATCGCGCTGGTCCCGCGCTATCTGGTCAGCGATGAACTGGCCGAGGGCAAACTGATCGTGCCCTGGGACCACCCGATGCAGAGCGATGGGTCGCATTTCCTGGCCCATGCCGAACATGCCGCACAGGTACCGAAAGTCCGGGCATTCGTGGAATGGATCACCCGCAGGGTCCAAGCGCCAGGCTGACGCACATCCTGAATTAATGGAATGACACGGCGATTTTATTTCGTTTGCGGCCGGTGGAGCTTGTTCGCTTAGATAAAGGCATCGCCCAACCGAGCAGGACGCCCCATGCCTTCGCCCGCCGTGCCCCGAACCCCTCCGCTCCGCCACTGCCCACCGGAGGTTTGCCGATGAACCACGCCTCGGTGAGTGAATCCATCTCCTGTGTGCATCCCATTACCTTGGCCCACGGTCGCAACGCTGAAGTCTGGGATACCGACGGCAAGCGTTATATCGATTTTGTGGGGGGCATCGGCGTGCTCAACCTGGGGCACTGTAATCCACGAATCGTCGAAGCCATCCGCGAGCAGGCCGGCAAACTGACCCATTACTGCTTCAACGCGACGCCCCATGCGCCCTACATCGACTTCATGCAGCAGCTGACGGATTTCATCCCGGTCAGCTATCCGGTCAGCGGCATGCTCACCAACAGCGGCGCGGAAGCGGCGGAAAATGCCCTGAAGATCGTACGCGGCGCCACCGGGCGCACGGCGGTCATTGCCTTCGATGGCGGCTTCCATGGCCGGACGCTGGCGACGCTGAACCTCAACGGCAAGGTCGCACCCTATAAACAGAAGGTCGGTGTCTTGCCCGGCCCGGTGTATCACGTTCCCTACCCAAGCCCCGACACAGGTGTCTCTTGCGCCGAAGCGCTCAAGGCTCTCGATCGGTTGTTCAGCGTCGAACTGGATGTCAACGATGTCGCCTGCATCATCTTCGAGCCGATCCAGGGCGAAGGCGGCTTTCTGGCGATGGATCCTGAATTCGCCAAGGCCCTGCGCGCTTTCTGCGACCAGCATGGCATCGTGCTGATCGCCGACGAGATTCAGTCCGGATTCGGTCGCAGCGGCCAGCGCTTTGCCTTCAGTCGCCTGGGCGTGGAGCCGGACCTGATTCTGCTGGGCAAAAGCATCGCCGGCGGCATCCCGCTGGGGGCCGTGGTCGGACGCAAGACGCTGCTCGACACCTTGCCCAAGGGCGGGTTGGGCGGTACTTATTCGGGAAACCCGATCGCCTGTGCGGCGGGGCTCGCCTCGCTGGCGCAGATGACCGATGAAAACCTCTCGCGCTGGGGCGAAATGCAGGAGCAGGCCATCCTGTCGCGCCACCGCAAATGGCAGGAGCAGAAACTCTCGCCATGGCTAGGCCGGCTGACCGGCGTTGGCTGCATGCGCGGCATCGAGTTCGCCGACGCGCAGGGCAAGCCCGCCCCGCAAGCGCTGGCGCAGCTGCTGGGGCTGGCGCGTGACGCGGGATTGCTGTTGATGCCCAGCGGCAAGTCGAGGCATATCGTGCGCCTGCTGATTCCCCTGACCATCGAACCCGAAACACTGGAGGAAGGCCTGGACATTTTCGAGCGTTGCCTGAGTGCGCTCGACTGACCCCGACCTGATTCACATGACTGGAGAAACGATCCGGATGAACGCAGCCCGATTCGCCAATCGTGACGAGATCCGCGCGAACTTTTCCCGCGCGATGTCGCACATGTACAAGCAGGAGGTCCCGCTCTACGGCACCCTGATGGAGCTGGTCGCCGAGGTGAATGACAGCGTCATGACCCACGATCCTCAGGCCCGGGACAGTCTGACCCGCACCGGCGAGATTCAGCGCCTGGACATGGAACGCCACGGCGCGATCCGCGTGGGTACGGCGCTGGAACTGGCGACCCTCGCCCGCCTGTTCGCAGTCATGGGCATGGAGCCGGTGGGCTATTACGATCTGACGCCCGCCGGCGTGCCGGTGCATTCGACCGCATTTCGCGCGGTGCATGAACAGGCGTTACAGGTCAGCCCGTTTCGGGTGTTCACGTCGCTGCTGCGTCTGGAGCTGATCGAAGACCCGGCTCTGCGGACCTTCGCCCAGCAGGTGCTGGGCAGACGCAACATTTTCACACCCCGAGCCATCGAACTCATAGAGAAGCATGAAGCCGACGGCGGCCTCGACGCAACCGACGCAGCAGACTTCGTCGAGCAGGCGCTGGAAACCTTTCGCTGGCACAGCACGGCGACCGTTTCTCTGGACGAATACCAGCAGCTCAGCGCCCAGCACCGCCTGATCGCGGACGTCGTGGCGTTTCGCGGCCCGCACATCAATCACCTGACGCCACGCACCCTGGACATCGACCGCGTACAGGCGGAAATGCCCGGCAAGGGCATCACGCCCAAAGCGGTCGTGGAAGGCCCGCCGCGGCGCAAGTACCCGATTCTGCTGCGCCAGACCAGTTTCAAGGCCTTGCAGGAACCCATCAGCTTCGTGGGCGATTCCGGCGCACGCTCGGGCAGCCACTCGGCGCGCTTTGGCGAGATCGAACAGCGCGGCGCCGCCCTTACGCCCAAAGGGCGCGCTTTGTATGACCAGTTGCTCGACACCGCCCGAGATGCACTGGGCGAGTTTCCCAGCGAGGCGAATGCGGTCCGTTATGCCGAACTCCTCAAACAGGCCTTCACGGCGTTCCCCGACGACTCCGCGCGGATGCGCGAAGAAGGCTTGGCATTCTTCCGCTACTTCCCCACCGAGCAGGGCCTGGCCGCTGGCGGACAGCCCGGCGCGGGTCTGGAACAGTTGATCGAACAAGGCCACGTGCGTTTCGAGCCGCTGGTTTACGAAGACTTCCTGCCGGTCAGCGCCGCAGGCATCTTCCAGTCCAACCTGGGCGACGATGCGCAGTCGCAGTATGGAGTCGGCTCCAGCCGCCAGGTGTTCGAACAGGCCTTGGGGCGTACGACCCTGAACGAGCTGGCCCTGTATGCCGAAACGGAGCGGCGCTCGCTGGATGAGTGCTTCAGGGCGTTGGGGATCAAACGATAGCGCAGTACATCTGAGATACCGCGTTGCCCGGTTTTACTGCCGCTTTGCGGCAGATCGCGGCTGAAGCCGCTCCTACAGTTTGCATACGCTTTGTAGGAGCGGCTTTAGCCGCGAAGCGCCAGTACATCCAACAAATCCCGCCGCTTTACCCCTCTCCAGCGTTCACAAAAACGCAACGTTAAACAAAATTCCGCGTATTGGTGTGCAGCCTGGGGCTATGCATACTGCGACGGTGCGAGAATCCCGGACCGGCCATTTTCGACGGGTTCGTCCCGTGAAATCAGGCACAAACGGTCGCCCCAAAGGCTCGAAGCAGCCTGGGTCAGGACATTCCCCACGCCATAAGAACAACACACGCAACAAACTTCCAGGCTGCCATGAACGCGTCACCGCGTTCACCTGAACAAAGATAACGACAGAAAAGACCACCAGGTCATTCAGCAGGCAAGGGGATCATCATGCACTACTCACCCGCTACCGTGGCAGGGGATAAACAGGCGGTCTCGGCGACCGTGAAACTCTACATCTGGGCGGCGATCATCCTTATCGTCGCTGAAATGATCGGCGGCATCAGCATTCCGCTGGGTCCCGGCAAGGTCGTCCTGTTGCCCATGGTCTGGGCCTTGCTGCTGGGCGCCATGATCGGCATTGCCAGCAGTCGTCTCCCCTCCAGCATCGGAATCGACCATCGCGCCCAGTTGCGCTCGGCGTCGATCCTGCAACCCGCCCTGCTCGTTTTCATCGCCAAACTCGGCCTGGTGGTGGGCGGCTCGCTGCCGGTGGTGTTCGCCTCCGGCTGGGCACTGATGTTCCAAGAGTTCGGCCACTTCGTCGGCACCGTGATCCTCGGTCTGCCGGTCGCCCTGATGCTGGGCATCAAGCGCGAAGCGGTCGGCGCGACCTTCTCGGTCGGCCGTGAGCCGAGCCTGGCGATCATCGGCGAACGCTATGGCATGGATTCCCCCGAAGGTCGCGGTGTGCTGGCCGAGTACCTGACCGGCACCCTGTTCGGCGCATTGTTCATTGCAGTTGTGGCCGGCTTCATCACCAGCCTGGGGATCTTTCATCCCAACTCGCTGGCAATGGGTTCGGGCATCGGCTCGGGCAGCATGATGGCCGCCGCCGCAGGCGCCATTGCCGCTCAGCAGACGCCGGAAGTCGCCAAGGACGTGATGACCCTGGCCGCTGCGTCGAACCTGATCACCACCACCATTGGCACTTACTTCACACTGTTCATCTCGCTGCCGCTGGCGGTTTGGGGATACCGGGTACTGGAACCGCTGATCGGCCGCACCACCAAGGCATCCATCAGCACCGAAAGCATCAGCCACAAAGACGTCTCCCTCGAAGTGCCCGAGCTGGGCTGGGGCGGCAAGCTCAGTGCCTGGCTGGCCGCCGGCGCCCTGGCGCTGATCGCCAATTACGTGGGCTACAAGACGCTGTCCGCCGATGCGTTCGCGGCGATGGGCATCATGGTGTTCTGCGCGTTCATCGGTGAAGCACTGTGCATTGCCATGCGTCGCAAGATCCCGGCGGTGTGCATGGTGTCGCTGGTGGCGATGTTCCTCACCTCGCCCGCCTGCCCGTGGGCCGCTGAAATCACCCGCATGACCAACTCGATCAACATGCTTGCGGTCATCACGCCGATGCTGGCGTTCGCCGGTCTGTCGATCGCCAAGGACCTGGCCGCGTTCCGCCGCCTGGGCTGGAGGATCGTGCTGGTGTCGTTCCTGGCGAACCTGGGGACCTTCATCGGCGCGGTGCTGATTGCCGAGGCGTTTCACTGACAGGCGCCGCATCTGTAACTGTAGGAGCCAGCTTGCTGGCGATAAATGATTTTGCAGCGAATCGCCAGCAAGGCGGAACGCCGCCCCGGTGGCTCCTACATGATCAAGCCCCTTCCTGCGCCATCATCACCAGCCAATCATGCACGGCACGCCGCGAGGGCGTGCTCAGTGCACCTTCGCGGTACGCCAGCACATATTTCTTCTTGGCCTTGATCGGGTAGCCGAACGGCACGATCAGCGAGCCCTGCTCCAGTTCGTCGGTGATCAGCGCCTTGCGCGCGATCGCCACGCCCATGCCCATGCGCGCCGCTTCGATAGTCAAGTGGTTGCGGTTGAAGGTGTGGCCGCGACGCACGTCGATGCCGTCGGCGCCGATGGCGGTCAGGTAGAACTCCCACTCGGCATATTCGTAGCTGCCTCGCCAGGCGGTGATGTCGTGCAGCAGCGGAAAATGCACCAGCTGGCTGGGCGTATCCAGCGGCGGCCGGCCTTCGAGCAGGCGTGGGGAGCAGACCGGAAACAATTGCTCTTCCAGCAACGAAGTGGTCATCAGGCCCGGATAGCTGCCATCGTTGAGATCGATGGCCAGGTCGAAATCGTCGTCGCGCAACGAGCCGCTGCTGTCCTCGGCGATGATCCGCAACTGAATATCGGGGAAAGCCTGTTGCAGACGCGGCAGCCGGGGCATCAGCCATTTGCTGAGGAAGGATGGAATGCAGCGCAGCTTGAACACCCCGCCGATACGCCCTGAATACAGCAACCGCAACTCGTCGCTGATCCGGCTCTGCACTTCATTGGCCACCAGTGCCAGCCGCTGGCCTTCGGCGGTCAGCTCCAGCCCGCGTCCTACCCGGTGAAACAGCGCGAACCCCAGGCGCTCTTCAAGCTGACGCATCTGCTGGCTGATGGCGCCAGGTGTGACGTGCAGCTCTTCGGCGCAGCGAGTGAAGGACAAATGTCGGGCCGCGCAGGCGAACACCTGAAGCCAGGCATGCATCTGCGCGTTGAAGATTCTACTCATTGAGGAGTTCCGCTAAAGCGTTGCATAGGAACAATCGTTTGTCGTTTGATCGGCGCAAGCCAAACATGAGGACCAGAAAAAGGGCGTTACCGAACCCCTGTGCATCATCTCACTTGAAGGACCTCCGTGATGGCCATCAGCGTCTTCGACATGTTCAAAATCGGCATCGGCCCGTCCAGCTCCCACACCGTGGGACCGATGCGGGCCGGTGTGCTGTTCGTGACCGACCTGCGCGATCAAGGCAGGTTGCATAGCGTAGAACGGATCGAGGTTCGATTGTACGGCTCTCTCTCCGCCACCGGCATCGGCCACGGCAGCGACCGCGCGACCGTCATGGGCCTGATGGGCGAATGGCCGGATCGCATCGACCCGGCGCAGGTCAATCCGCGCATCGACGCGCTGCGGGCGGACGGCAAACTGGCACTGGCCGGTGAGCACGGAGTGAATTTTGTCTGGGACCGCGACATGTGTCTGCTGGACGAAAGCCTGCCTTATCATCCCAACGGCATGACCCTGTGCGCCTATGGCCAATCCGGCGAGCTGTATGAACAGACCTACTATTCGGTCGGCGGCGGCTTCGTGGTCGACGCAGCCCAGGCGGCCAGCGGCGTTCTGGACAATGACGAGACGGTCCTGCCCTACGACTTCTCCAGCGGCGCCCAGTTGCTCAGGCTGTGCAAAACCCACGGCCTGAGCATCTCGGGGCTGATGATGGCCAATGAAAAGGCCTGGCGCACCGAAGAAGAAATCCGCGAGAAGATTCTGGTGATCTGGGACGCCATGCGCGCTTGCGTCGCCAAGGGCCTGACCGAAACCGGAACCTTGCCCGGTGGACTGAACGTACGCCGCCGCGCGTTCCGCCTGCATCAGAACTTGCAGAACCTCGACAACCCCAACGTGATCGGCTCAACCCTGAGCGCAATGGAATGGGTCAACCTGTTCGCCCTTGCCGTCAACGAAGAAAATGCCGCCGGCGGACGCATGGTGACCGCGCCTACCAACGGTGCCGCAGGCATTGTGCCGGCGGTGCTGCATTACTTCATGAAATTCAACCCGGCCGCGAACGACGATGACGTGGTGCGGTTTTTCCTGAGCGCGGCGGCGGTCGGCATTCTGTGCAAGAAGAATGCGTCGATATCCGGGGCCGAGGTGGGCTGTCAGGGTGAAGTCGGCTCGGCCTGCGCCATGGCGGCCGCGGGGCTGGCCGAGATTATCGGCGCGACGCCGGAGCAGGTGGAAAACGCGGCGGAGATCGGTCTGGAACATAACCTGGGCCTGACCTGCGACCCCGTCGGCGGGCTGGTTCAGGTGCCGTGCATCGAACGCAACGCGATTGCCGCAGTGAAAGCCATCAACGCAGCGCAAATGGCCCTGCGCGGCGACGGCGAGCACTTCATTTCCCTCGACCACGCCATCCGCACCATGCGCGATACCGGCGCGGACATGCATGACAAATACAAGGAAACCTCGCGTGGCGGGCTGGCGGTGAATCTGGTGGAGTGCTGATCGCCAGCGCCACATCGCTATCGCTATCGCTATCGCTATCGCCAGCAAGCTGGCTCCTACAGATTGATGTGGGAGCCAGATTGGTGGCGATGAGGCGTCAACTCACCGGCAAACACTGCTCCACCAACGATGTCCACACCGCGACGCCCGGCTCGATGACCTGGTCGTTGAAGTCGTAGTACGGGTTATGCAGCGGCGCTGAAGGGTTCTGGCCGTCGACGCCCATCCAGATGTAAGCGCCCGGACAGGCGTGCAGCATGAAGGCGAAGTCCTCGGAAGCCATGGACGGGTTGCAGCCCCACTGCACGTTGGCCTCGCCCACTGCCGCCTCGGCCGCGCGGCGAACGGTCGCCGCAGCCTCGACGTTGTTTTCGGTGACCGGATAACCCACGTTGTAGACCAGCTCGCCACTCACGCCGAAGGCTGTCGGCAGGCGCTCGACGAACTCGCCCAGCAACTGCTGGACCTTGGCCCGCACCGGGGTCTGCAGACAGCGCACGGTGCCGCGCAGGACCGCGGTTTCCGGCAGCACGTTGATGGCTTCCCCGGCATTGAACTGGGTCACGCTGACCACCGCCGAGTCCAGTGGCGATAGGCGCCGGGAGACGATGGTCTGCAAACCCAGCACCAGTTCGGCACCGGCCACGATCGGGTCGAATCCCCGGTCCGGCATGGCGGCATGGCTGCCCTTGCCGGTCAGGACGATTTCAAAGGTATCCAGCGAGGCCATCATCGGCCCCGGATTGATCACCACTTTGCCGGCGGGAACGCCCGGCCAGTTGTGCAGCCCGTAGATCGCCTCCATCGGAAAACGCTCGAACAGGCCGTCTTCGATCATCCGCTGTGCGCCCCCCAGGTTCTCCTCGGCAGGCTGGAACACGAAATGAACGGTGCCGCGAAAGCGCCGCGTTTCGGCCAGATGCCGGGCGGTCGCCAGCAGGATCGCTGTGTGTCCGTCATGCCCGCAGGCATGCATGCAGCCCTGATGCGCGGACTTGTGCGGGCTGTCGCCCAGTTCCTGGATGGGCAAGGCGTCCATGTCGGCACGGATGCCGATGGTCGGCCCCTCGCCTGTGCGCAAGGTGCCGACGACACCGGTGCCACCGAGGCCGCGATGGACCTCGATGCCGAAGCTCGCCAGCAGGCTCGCCACTTTGTCGGAGGTCTGCTGCTCCTTGAAGCCCAGCTCAGGCGCGGCATGGATCGTGCGGCGCCAGACGGTGGCTTCTTCGATCAGCGTTCGGGAAATCGTCATGTGCTTACTCCAGGCTCGCGCCGTAGCCAAAGCTGGCTGCCGGCTTGGCAGCGGTTTCCACCCAGACGCTCTTCACTTCGCTGTATTCGCGCAATGCGTCCAGGCCCGAGGAACGACCATAGCCGCTCTCGCCATATCCGCCAAACGGCGAGCTGACGTGAATGGTCTTGTAGCCGTTGACCCAGAAGGTCCCAGCGCGCACTTGCGCGGCAACGCGATGGGCGCGCCCGACGTCACGGGTCCAGACCGCGCCGGCCAGGCCGAAACGGCTGTCGTTGGCAATACGGATCGCGTCCTCTTCGTCCTTGAACGGAATCGCCACCACCACCGGGCCGAAGATTTCTTCCTGGGCGCAGTACAGAGCGTTGTGACCGGCGAGGACGGTTGGATTGACGTAGTAGCCGGGCTTCTCCGGAACCGGATCTGCATTGTCGCCCACCAGACGAGCGCCCTCTTTCAGCGCGCCTTCGACCATGGTTTTCACATGCTTGTACTGCTTGGCATTGTTGATCGGGCCGATCTGGGTTTCCGGATCGCTCGGATCGCCGACCTTGAACTGCGTCGCCGCTTCAGCCAGCGCCTTGGTGAATTTCTCGAACACCGATTCCTGTACCAGCAGACGCGAACCCGATACGCAGCTCTGCCCCGCGCCGGAAAAGATCGCCGCTTGAGCGCCACGCAGGGCGACTTCCAGATCGGCGTCTTCGAACACAATGTTGGCCGACTTGCCACCCAATTCCAGCACTGCCGGAATGCAGCGTTGAGCAGCAGCCACCGCGATATGGCGGCCGGTTGCCGGCGAGCCCACGAACACCACTTTGCGGATATCGGCTTTGGCGATGAAGGCCTGGCCAATGCTGTGCCCGAACCCGGCCACAATGTTGACCAGCCCTTTCGGCGCGCCGGCACGCTCCACCAGCACGCCAAGGACCAACGAGCTGAGCGGGGTCAGCTCCGAAGGTTTGAGGATCACTGCGTTCCCGGCGGCGATGGCCGGGGCGATCTGCCAGCCGGCGGTGAAGATCGGCGCGTTCCAGGGGGTGATCTGCAACACGGTGCCCAGCGGTTCGTAGGTCACGTAGTTGAGGTGGGACGTCGGCACCGGAATCACTTCGCCATGCAGCTTGTCGGCCCAGCCGGCGTAGTACTCGAACATCTCGGCGACTTTGAGCACTTCCACCCGCGCGTCGCGGATCGGCTTGTTGGCGGTCAGGGATTCGATCTGCGCCAGGTTTTCCAGCTCTTCGCGAACCAGCGCGCCGACCTGATACATGGCGCGGCCACGGGCCTGAGCGGTCAGTGCCCACCATTGGCGCTGAGCCGCTTTGGCAGCCTTGTCGGCCAAATCGACCAGCGCCTCGTCGGCGTCGGGAAAGCTGAACAGCACGCTGTCGTCATGTGCGTTGCGGACTTCGACGGGCGCGCCGTGGCCTTCGACGAATTCGCCGCCGACAAAACTGGCAACCAAGCTGCGGTCGCCCCAATACGGACGCATCAATTCAACGATTCTTGCAGTGCTCATCACTTGTTCTCCACGCCGTAAAGTTTGGCATCGGTACGCTGCACGATTGCGCAGAAATCTTCGTTATCGGCCAGGGTTTCGGCGCTGGCCTTCCAGAGCTTCGCCACCAGCTGCGACAGCGGCAGGTCCATGTCCAGGCTGTCGGCCAGGTCGCTGGCCAGGCCGACGTCCTTGCGCATCAGGCCCATGGTGAAGCCCGAGTCGTAGGCTTTGTTCAGAACCCAGGTGGGAAACATCACCTGAGTGGCGCCGCTGCGACCGGAACCGGCGTTCAAACCTTCCAGCAGCTTGGCCGGGTCGACGCCGGCCCTGGCCGCCATCGCGACCGCTTCGGCGGTGCTGATCAAATGGCAGGCGGCAAGCATGTTGTTGGCGATCTTGGCAACGTTGCCAGCGCCGCAACGCCCGACGTGCACGCGGGTGCCGCTCATGCCTTCGAGTACCGGCATGGCGCGGGCAAGGTCCGCATCCTCGGCACCGATGACCATGGACATGGTGCCGGTCGCCGCGCCCTTGGGGCCGCCGGACACAGGAGCGTCGATAAAGGCAACGCCGGTCTTGAGCAATTGCGCGGCAACATGACGGCTCATTTCAGGCGTCGAGGTCGTGGTATCGACCACGACCAGCCCCTTGCGCCCCAGGTCGCTGATACCGCCTTCATCCAGGCAGACCGCCTCGACATGTTCGGCCTTGGGCAGCGACAGGATCAGAATGTCGACGCTCTGGATCAACTGGCCCCGATCGGCCACCGGCTTGACGCCTTTGCTTTGCGCCTGTTCCAGCGCGGCCGGCGACAGGTCGAAGCCGCTGACGTCGAATCCTTTGCCTGCCAGGGTCGCGGCCATGCCGCCTCCCATATTGCCCAGCCCGATCACACCTACTTTCACGTTCATGTCGTTTATCCCGGTCAGAGGTCTGGCACGCCTGCCAATGGTTGTGGACCGAGTATGGACAGCGCTCTTCCCCCTCAGCAATAATCCCGAAATTGAATTTCCGTTGCTTAAATCGCAACACAGAGAACTTATGACTGTGGTTCAGGATCGTCGAATTCTTTATTTCTACGAAGCCGTGCGGCTGGGCAGCGTGCGCGCCGCGGCCGATTTCCTGAACGTTGCGCCGTCGGCGGTCAGCCGCCAGATTGCGCAGCTCGAACAGGAGTTGGGCTCCCCGTTGCTGGAGCGGCATCGGCGCGGCGTCAAGCCGACCGAAGCGGGTGACAAGGTGCTGGTTTATTACCGTCAGCGCCTGACGCAACAGGAAGTCCTGCTCGACTCGATTCAATCGCTACGCGGTCTGCACAGCGGTTCAGTAACGTTGGTGTCGGGCGAGGGATTTCTGGAAAGTCTTGCGCAACCTCTGGCGCGTTTTTCCAGGCTGTATTCGAAAATCGAGCTGACGGTGAATGTCTGCGGCAGCAACGAGGTCATCCGCCAGGTGGTGGAAGACGAGGCGCATATCGGACTGGTGTTCAACCCGGCACCCGACCCCAAGATCCGCTCTCATGCGCGCCAGCGACAGCCGGTCTGCGTCATCACCGCACCGGAACACCCCTTGGCGAAAGAGAAAAGCCCTGTGCGGCTGGAGACGCTGGACAGCTACCAGCTCGCCTTGCCGGCGGTTTCCTATGGTATTCGCCAGATCCTGCTGCAAGCCGAGCACGAGCTGGGCGTCACCGTCAGGCCGACCCTGACCTGCAGCACCTTCGCGATGCTCAAGCATTTCGCCATGCAGGGCGGCGTGACGCTGCTGCCGACTTTTGTGGCCGAAGAAGAAATCAGGGCAGGACAGCTGGTGGCCTTGCCATTGCAGACTGATGTGTTCAGCAGTCCTCAGACCCATTTGATCAGCCGCGTGGGACGTCAATTGAGCGTGGGTGCGAATCGTCTGATGGGTATGCTCTTGCAGGACATGACGGCTTTTCGGAGCTGAAAGCAGGCAGGCGACTGTCCGAACGCGGCTGGCCGCCTGCCAGTGGTTTACTGCTCGTCTTCGTCAATCATTGTCGCGGCCTGATTGCCGCCCTGCTCAGCGATGACAGTGAGCTTTTCATCGGCGGCCTTTTCCTCGGCCAGCGTCTCGCCGAGCAACTGCGCCGCGTCCTCCATTCTCAAATGCTTTGCCATGGCGACCAGCGTTCCGTAGCCCGCGATCTCGTAGTGCTCGACCTTCTGGCATGCGGCAATCAGGCCGGCGTCCAGCACCGGCCCTTTCTCGATTTCATCCAGAAGCTCCTTGAACTCCTCGATCAATCCCTCCATCGCGATGCATTTCATTCGCTTGAGTTTTAGCTCGGATTCCTCGACCAGTTGGTCAATCCGCTCGATCTGACCGCGGGTTTCTTCGGCGTGAGCTTCGAAAGCCTCCGCCAGCGCGGGATTGGTGGCCGCCCGCGCCATCCTCGGCAACGCCTTGGTCAGCTGTTTCTCGGCACTGTAGATGTCCGAAAGCTCGTGAATAAACAGGTCGTCTATCGTCGTTCTGCCCGATTTCTTGCTCATGGGAAACCTCACTCAAGGTGGATTCAATTCAGAAACAGGCGCCGCTGACTCCGCACCCACAAGGATCGACTGGGGGCGTGTATCGCCGTTCCGATTCGTCGCCCGGCAGCCGACGAACAGCGACCTGCCATGAGAATGGGCTTAGTACCCGACCGTTAGTCAAAGGGTGCGCAAAACCGCTGAACCTACGGCTTCGTCGTCGTTCATCTAAGTAGACACGCCAGAATATCTGGCAGGACTGAGGAGTGATCATGAGAGCACTGACCTACCACGGCGCGCATAACGTCAAAGTCGACACCGTGCCGGACCCCGAGATTCAGGAAGCGGATGACATTATCCTGCGAGTCACCGCAACGGCCATCTGCGGTTCGGACCTCCACCTCTACCGGGGCAAGATTCCCACTGTCGAGCACGGCGACATCTTCGGCCATGAGTTCATGGGCATCGTCGAGGAAGCGGGCTCGGCGGTGACCGCCGTCAAACCGGGCGACCGGGTCGTTATTCCGTTCGTGATCGCCTGCGGCAGCTGCTTTTTCTGTCAGTCCGATCTGTTCGCCGCCTGCGAAACCACCAACACCGGCCGCGGCGCCATCATGAACAAGAAGTCGATTCCGCCAGGGGCCGCCCTGTTCGGCTTCAGCCATCTGTATGGCGGCGTTCCGGGCGGCCAGGCCGAGTATGTGCGGGTTCCGAAAGCCAATGTCGGTCCGTTCAAGGTGCCGGGCACCCTGTCTGACGATAAGGTCCTGTTCCTTTCGGACATTCTGCCCACCGCTTGGCAGGCAGTGACCAACGCCGGTATCGGCAAGGGTTCGAGCATCGCCATCTACGGCGCCGGGCCGGTCGGTCTGCTCAGTGCCGCCTGCGCAAGAATGCTGGGAGCGGAGCGGATCTTCATGGTCGATCACCATCCGTACCGGCTCGCCTATGCCCAGCGCACCTACGGCGTGATTCCGATCAACTTCGATGAAGACGACGATCCGGCCGACACCATCATCCGTCAGACGCCGGGCATGCGCGGCGTGGACGGTGTGGTGGACGCGGTAGGTTTCGAAGCGAAAGGCAGCACCACCGAAACCATCCTTGCCACCCTCAAACTCGAAGGCAGCAGCGGCAAGGCGCTGCGTCAGTGCATCGCGGCCGTACGTCGCGGCGGCGTGGTGAGCGTGCCAGGCGTGTATGCCGGCTTCATTCACGGCTTCATGTTCGGTGATGCATTCGACAAGGGCCTAACCTTCAAGATGGGCCAGACCCACGTGCAACGTTTCCTGCCCGAACTGCTCGAACATATCGAGACCGGTCGTCTGGAGCCAGAAGCGATCATCACGCACCGCATGTCCCTGGAGGACGCGGTGGCCGGATACAAGATCTTCGACAAGAAGGAAGAAGACTGCCGCAAAGTCATCCTGACGCCCGGCAGCAGCTCGATTCCGTTGCCGGTCACCGATCCGGTAGGCGGCATTCCAGCGGTATGACATAGACGGAGGTGTACGATGGACGCGTCAAACTGGTTCTGGATCGCTGCGGCGGTCATTGTCCTTGCACTGGATGCGTGGCTGATCAACAGTGTCTGGCGTTCGACGAAAAGCGGTGGCACCAAGATGGCCTGGACGATTCTGATCCTGGCACTGCCAATCGTCGGCGCTGCGATCTGGGGTGTCGGCGGACCGCGTGGTGTCGCCGAGGCGCCCACGTCCCCGGACCACAGCAAAGGCTGACAGACGTGACACGGGGGCGCTCGTCGCCCCCGTAGTTTTTCCCCTGCGCAAGCCGCAGCCTGCGCCCTTTCCAGTATCTCTCAGTGATTCAACGCGGCAGCCGGCTTGCCCATTCGGGTCAGGCCGTACAACACAACTCCCACCGCGATCAATGCACCGGCCCGCAGCCAGGTTTCGAGACTCTGCTGACTGAGCAATACCAGGCAGGACAGAATCGCCAGCACCGGCACCCAAGTTGGCACCCGGAAATGCTGCTCCTCGACCTTGTCACGACGTAACACCAGGACCGCAAGATTGGTGCTGATGAACACGAACAACAGCAATAGCACGACGGTCTCGGCCAACACCGCCAGCGTGCCGGTCAATGTCAGGGCGATCGCTACCAGCGTGGTACCGACAATCGCGACCCATGGCGTACGACGCTGGGGCAGTACGTTGCCCAGCACACCGGGCAGCAGGCCGTGATGCGCCATGCCGTAAGTCAGACGGCTGGCCATGATCATGGTCAACAACGCGCCGTTGGCCACCGCGATCAGCGCAATAAAGGCGAACAATTGAGGCGGTATACCCAGCCCCGACGCGCGTACCACTTCCAGCAGCGGCGCGCTTGAAGCGATCAGCCGATCCACCGGAAGCACCATCGCAGCTGCTCCCCCGACCGCCATGTAAATGATCCCTGCTACCAGCAAGGCGCCAAACAGGGCGCGGGGGTAGGTTCTGCGCACATCGCGAATTTCCTCGGCCAGGTTCGCGGAAGTTTCGAAACCGACGAACGAGTAGAACGCTATCAGCGCCGCGCCCAGTACCGCCACGGTCGGACTGACTCCCGGCTTGAATTCCAGCGCCCGGGCAGGGTTGGCCTCGCCCGAGCTGAAAAACCACAGAGCGGCGACCACTACCAGAATCAGGCCGGTCAGTTCGATGCAGGTCATGACCAGATTGGCGCCCAACGATTCCTTGATGCCCCGCGCATTGAGCAGGCCAATGACGATCAGGAACGCCAGGGCCGCGAGATGCGGCGATACGTCGACGAACGCCGCCAGGTAATCGCCGGCGAACGCCAGTGACAGTCCCGCGGCGCTGGTAACGCCCGCCGCCAGCATGCAGAAACCCACCAGAAAGGAAATCAACGGGGATTTGTAGGCCTTACCGGCGAACACCGCGGCGGCACCCGCATGAGGATACTTGGTCACCAGTTCGGCATAGGAACCTGCCGTGAGCAACGCGAAAAACAGCGCAATCAGCAACGGCACCCAGATCGCTCCACCGACTTCATCGGCGATCGTGCCCGCCAGCGCGTAAACGCCCGCGCCCAGCACGTCGCCAAGAATAAACAGGAACAACATGGGTCCGGTCACTGCGCGGCGCAGCGTCCGGTCGGGCTTTTCAGTCGAGGCATTCATCTGCGTGTTCCCTGTTCATGACACGCCAGCCCTACGCTGCTCGCGTCGCTGTATTGATCGAGTTCGATGAACAATGGGAATGAAACCGTCGCGGAAAGTTCACAGGCGCTTCGAGCGCAGCTGACCGGCCGCCTCGACCGCGCGCCGGACCAGACTCAAAGGAGAAAGCGATAGGGGTAGAGCGCTTGCCAAACCAGGCCGGTCCTGTCGGGAACGGCCTGGACAACCGGCGAGCGCCGGAAGGATGGCGTCTTGCATTACAGGTTATGGGGACACTCAGCTACGCTTGCCGTGGCTGCTCTGCCCGCCTTTCTTGCCTGCTTCTGAAGCTTTTTCCCGGTCGTTCGCAAAATTGCCTCCTGACGCCTGACCGCCCTTCTTGCCTGCTTCGGACGCTTTCTTGCGGTCATTGGCAAAGTTTCCAGGATTGGAGTTTCCGGTGCTAGCCATGATTCTCTTCCTCTAAGTAGTTTGCTCGCGTTACTCACGAATGTGAGTAACGCATATGACCCACTCGACGCCGGAAATTCAGGTATCGGACGCTAACCCGAGACGAACGGAAAACGGCCGACAAACGGACATCGGCGACGGTCTGTCCGAGCCACTTGCATCAGACGTCAGACGGCCGGCTTTTCCTGCGAGGCCGGCTCCATGGCCGGCTGATCGGCCCCACTCTGCAAGTCATCCTGGCCGGAATCGCCGCCGGTGTCGGCACCTGTCGGCCCTTCCTGCGCTTCGAGCAACGAGCGGGCGCGATGCCAGTAGGTTTCCGCGGGGCCATCCTCCGGACTGCCGGCCTGCTCCCAGAGTTCGTAAGCTTTTTCACGAATTTTCGATTCATCGGTCATTACGGCTCTCCTGTGATTTACGGGATTGAGGGTCAGCGCGCCGGTTGTGTCTGGTGTTCCATCCGTTCGCGGATCCCTCCGGAAACACCCTGGCCCTGCTCGACAGGCTGGTGCAGGTTGCCGGAAGTGCGCGCGGCGGGAGGATTCATCTTGACCTCCGCCTCATCGATGGCATGGGCGGTCAACCGTGCCGTCACGCCTGGAAACAGCCGGTGCGACCAGTACGCCAGCCCGGCCTTGTAGCCAACCTTGATTTCGTCCTCCGGCTCCAGCGTAGCCCGGACAATGGCATTCACCACCTTTTCCGGACCGTCCATCGTCGGCAACTGAGCAACGTGCCCCGTGTAATTACCCGCATGGTCCCAGAGCGGCGTATCGACGGCCCAGGGAAGCACGGTCACGACATGAATCGCGTCCTGCTCATCGAGACGCAATTCCTCGTTCAGCACCTTGCCCAGCATGATGACCCCGGCCTTGGAGGCCGAATAAGTCGCGTGATAAGTGTGTGGAATCTCGCCGTCCACAGAAGCTACGTTGATCAGCACGCCGCTGCCTTGGGAGCGGAATTGGCGTAACGCCAAGTGGCTGTTGGTCACGACGCCCTTGAGGTTGACGTCGAGCATGCGGTAGTGGTCTTCAAGGGGAATGTCCTCGAAACGTCCAATGGCGATAACGCCCGCGCTGTTGATCCAGCCGTCGATCTTGCCGAAGCGCGCCACCGTGGTCTGCGCCAGGTTCTTCATCTGATCGACCTGAGTAACGTCAGCGGTGACCACAAGCGCCTGCCCGCCCGAGGCCCGGATTTCCCGGGCCAGACTTTCCAGCGCCCCGGTGCGGCGCGCAACCACGACCACGGTCGCTCCTCCACGCCCCAACTCCAGCGCGACGCCCCGGCCGATACCGCTGGAAGCGCCGGTGACGATGAATATCTTGCCCGCCAGCCGGGCGCGCTCTTCGGTTCGCAGCTCACGGGTAGCGCAGCCGGACAGCACCAACAGCGCGGCCGGTATAAGCAGAAGCAGTGACCAGGCCCGGATCATCATGCGGTGACTCCCATAAAGTGATTTCTATGGTGACCGAGGCCTGAAATGGAAGTTGTGGAAGAAAGTTTCGGAACCGACAACTGGCTTGACGCGGGACCGGCTGCAGGTCCCGCTGAGAGGGTCAGGAAGATTTGACCGCGCTGGACGAGGTTTTGCCGGGGTCGTCATGTCCAGGCGACCGCACGGCCAATACGGCCACCAAAGAGATCAGCACGGTGCAAAGCAGATAAAGGGCTACCGGCTGCCAGCTCCCGTTATAGCGGCTGAGCAGGAACGTTGCGATCAATGGCGCCGTGCCGCCTGCGAGTGCTGCGCCCAGCTGGTAGCCCAATGTGATGCCCGTATAGCGCACGCGTGTGGAAAATATCTCCGAACTCATCGTGCCGAGCACCGCCGTTACCGGCGCCCACAGAATGCCGAAAGCGACTACGGTGGCGAGCATGAGCCCCCATGTGGTGCGCGTGTCGAGCAACATGAAATAAGGAACGATGAAAGCGGCGATCAGCAGAATGCCGCCAATGTACACGGTCCTGCGGCCTATTTTATCCGAAAGCCAGCCCATGATCGGGATCATCAGCGAAGCCACGGCCGCGCCGATCATCACCGCATTCAAGGTGCTGACCTTGTTATAGCCCAGGGTCGTCACTGCATAGCTGACCACGAACGTGGAGAATATATAGAACGGTGCGGTCTCGACGACCTTCAGTCCAGCCGCAATCAGCACTTCCCGCCAATGATCGCGCAGCGTCTCCACTAACGGCATTTTCGCCACGTTGCCTGTTTCCTTTGCCTTTTTGAAATCGGGAGTTTCATCCAGCCCGTGACGAATCCATAGCCCGAGAAACACGAGGCCTGCGCTGAGCACGAAAGGTACACGCCAGCCCCAGCTCAGGAATTGCTCCTCCGGCAACATGGCCATCAGGCTGACCGCCATCGTTGCCAAGAGCATTCCGACGGTTACGCCCACCTGCGGCACGCTGCCGAACAGACCTTTGCGTTTTGCCGGGGCATATTCGTAAGCCAACAACAATGCTCCGCCCCACTCGCCTCCGATACCCAGCCCTTGCACTACCCGCAGCAGAATCAGCAGCACAGGTGCCCATACGCCAATGTGCTCATAGGTTGGGAGACAGCCAATCAGCACTGTCGCCCCTCCCATCAATGACAGGGTGATTACCAGCGTTTTCTTGCGGCCTATGCGGTCCCCGATGTGCGCGAAAATTACCCCACCGATCGGTCGCACGAAAAACGTCAGGGAAAAGGACAGGTAGGCCAGGAGCAGCCCGACCACCGGATCGAAGTTGGGAAAAAACAGCTTGTTGAAAACCAGGGCGGCTGCGGTGCCGTAGAGAAAGTAGTCAAACCACTCGATCGAGCTGCCGGTAAGGCTTGCGATAAGCGCTCGACCGCGTCCTTGAGACGCAGGAGGCGTTGCACTGGATAGCGTCATTGATAACTCCGTTATTAATTTTATTTCTTCGGATTTGTGTGGCACTGCGCAGAGCAACCGGGTTGCACCGTTGCCGGTCGATCTTATTTAAGAGCCACCAAGAGGTGCAACCGGATTAATCGTTTAAGCAAATAATTATTTCAGTGTCTTGGCAAAACGCATCGTTTTGGCTCATAGAATCAGCGCTTTTCCCCGAAATAGTGCAAGAAAATCAGAACAGTACGCAGTTTTTCTTCAACCTTTCAGCTACTCTGCAATACGGTTGCACTTGGTTGCACCTCGCAGTCAGGCGCTGTCACATCAATAACAAAGACAAATCCACTGGGGAAATGACAATGAATGCTCTGTTCTTGGGATACGGTCGCATGGGCGGCGCGTTGGGGAGTGCATGGATGAACGCCGGGCTTATCGAACACTTATGTATTGTCGATCCGGGAATACCCCCGGATCACAAGGAAGGTCGCTATGAGCGGCTGAGTGACGCGCCGGATGAGCCCTTCGATCTGATTGTCCTGGCCGTAAAGCCGGGCTACGCCGTTGAAGCCTTGGCGGCGCTGAGCGACCGCCAGTGCAAGCGGGCAACTTTGATTTCCGTGGCCGCCGGCGTTACGCAAGCCACATTGAGCGCTGGTGTACGAAAACGATGCCCGGTTGTCCGAGCCATGCCTAACACACCTGTGTTCGTTGGCGCCGGTTGTACGGGCATGTATGCCGGAGACGAACTTAACGACGACCAGCGCAGACGGGTCAGCCAGCTATTTGAGGCGGTCGGGATGGCTTGCTGGGTAGACGCGCAAAGCCAGCTGGATGCGATTACGGCGATCAGCGGCAGCGGACCGGCTTATTACCATCTGTTCAGCGAAGCACTGGCGCAGGCCGGGGTTGAACTCGGTCTGGCGCCCGACCTTGCTCGAAGACTCGCAGCTCAGACAGCGCTGGGTGCGGCTACCCTGCAACAACAGCCAAAGGCGGATTTCGCGGCACTCCGCGAATCGGTCACCTCGCCAAACGGAACGACCGCCGCTGCTATCGAAGTATTCGAGGCAGACAGGAAACTGCGCAATCTGGTTGCCGACGCTACGTCCGCCGCGAACCGTCGCTCTGAAGAGCTTTCGAGAACCTGACCCATTCAAGCGACACCCGCGCGTCGGCAGCAGCCAGCTGACGCCGCGGGTGGCCGAGGGTTATCGAACAGGACAGCTCACAGAGAGATTCTGGCCAAACCAGTGCGGGAGGCTGCATGAGATGGCGTCCCAGGGCAGGTTCGAACCATTATCTGGGGCCACCAGAATCGCCCCCCCAGTCAAACGAAGGCAAGCCTCTGTTTTCCAAACAAAAATAAGAGGTGCTTCTGAGTTTCTCAAGAGGAACCGGTCTCCCATGGAAACCGCCTACGAGCAGCCAGACAGTACGCATAACCGGTTCTGCGTGAGTCTGCTGGGAGGTCGAGATCAACGGATCTATGCCACAGGGCACTACGCAGTAGGAGAGAAGTGTTAAGAATGAGACCAAAGAACCGCATTGGCGTTGAAGGCGTCGGCGTCGGCGTCGGCGTCGGCGTCGGCGTCGGCGTCACGATGATGTAGATTGGTTAATTACTGATGTCACTCCTTTATCTCCCGCTTTTTCCACTCCAAGTAGCCTTTAATTACGCTCATCGGTATTAGATTTCGCTGCAGCACATTATCAAGAATTACGCCACCAGCATCAATTTTCAAAAAAACGCCAAATTCACCAATCAAGGCGTCGATTGCAAAATACGCGTTGTACAGGTCATATTTAGCATAGTTCGAAGGAGCTTTCCCTTGACAATGCTCAAAACTTAGCAGGCGATCCTGCACCTCAATTAACTCAGATGATAAACGTGCACATTCGTTAGACAACTCAGAGCATTCTAATCTCAACTTAGCATCCGACCCATGCTTCTGCCGCCCCTTATTAATAATACTATCAGGATTATCTAAAATCCATTCATCAACAATGGCCGAATACGTTTTAGATTTGTAAAAACCGCTAACAACAACACGCACAGTTTTTTCTTCAAGCTCCAAACCACTACCAAGCAAGGCTTCGCGCAACGACAATTCCTCAGCTTCTTCAACGAACCTAGCAATATCTTGCAGCAGGTGCTTTTTGTACTTGAATATCCGCTTTTGTTCCTTCACCACCTGCAGTGCCAGCTTAACGAGTTTGGCACGACTCTCTACCTTTAGAATGTCCGACTGCCTTTTTTCACGGGCTCCTTTATGTATCTTCATTGTACCCCCTACCATTTAACCCTTTTGCTTCGGAGATAGATTTAAACCACTCTTCGTCCGAAATATTGAGCAGCCTAATTAGCTTATCTGTGTCGAGATCAAGCAGTGACACATCGTCACGAATCAAAGCGGCAAGTCGAACCTCAGGATTGATCGACACCGATTCAAACAAAGCCTCATACACTCTGCCCTTCTGTGCTAAAACTAGCCTAATGGCGCGATTCACTTTATCCCTGAAGTCGATAGACATTGTCGACGGATATTCAACAATCTCATCCAATCTACGCAAAAAATCCTCTGATGATCCTCTTTCAGTTACATGGCGGGTAACGACTGTTTTAACGACTTCCCTGTCACCCACTACATGAGTAAAACAACCCACCCCCTCACTCCGCTGAAAAATCAAAGAGTCAAGAGTTCTCTCTAAAAAATACCACGCTATGAGTTCTTCGCTTAGCGCCTGAAGTTCACTCTCCAGCAAGACTGACTCTTGGGAGGACAAACTAACTTTTTGTGCAGCGATTTTAATCTGAATGCGTTCAAAGTCTTCAGCCAACTGATGACGCTTAGCCGCCACTGCAAATATGGAATTAAGTGAGAATACCGCTAGTGGACACCAGGGGCATAACTTACGCCCTTTGAACTTCAACAAAATATGACCGGGACATACGAACCCCCGGACACAGATATGAGTAGAACACTGAACCAAATTGGCAGATTTTTCTTGTGCGATGATTTCAAATGCACCAGGCTCTTTTACATCGGGAGTTGCGTCATCAGAAAAGTTCAACAGCCCGTGACTACTGATCAGCTCACTAATATTTCCACTACCGCGACTGGATAGGAGAGCATCAAACTGCTGATCTACTTGCGGCCTTGAATTTACAGGCCTCTTGAGAGGTTCTTTATTGTTAACGACTCCGGCAAAACGACGCCTAAAATCGTCAGCACCCGTATCGTAATGCAGGACAGTCTTTACCGTTTGCCCTGTAGTTTTCGCGACATCCTCAGGACTAAGCCGTGACAACAACTGGGTTATATGGGTAACCCGCCCACCATGCGCAGTAACCTTAGACCTAAGGTTAATAGGGCAATATTCCAAGTTTCCAAAATCAGGATCTATACCTTTTGAAACCTTGACAATTGAGCTTTTTTCCCTCGCTACCTGCCACTGTTCCCAAGTGTAGTAGGTTGACTTTCGAGATTTCATTTCGCGTGGAGTCCCCATGTAAACGGCACATTCCACACTGCGATCAAAAAATTTCCTAGCCCAACTTTGAAAATCTAATTGTGAATACGTAATTACCTGAGTGTACACTTCATCCCTAATCGGCTCGCCGGTCATCTCATCATTACAAAATAGACAACTTATAGACCCCCATTTCGAGTGACGCAGACCATCATAAGGAAAGACCTTATCAAACCCAACTGCTGAAGTATTATGAAAAATCGCGTGACGCCACTCCGCTTGGGAATCTAACTTTTCTATTACTGAAAATCTGCAATGAACCGTAAATGGCGAATTTCGAATCTTGTCAGTATTGATATATAAATAAGACAAGCCGACCTGAGGATCTATTTGGCGATCCACATGATTTCCATAGCTCAAAGCTGATAACCACTGTAGATTTTGTCCCCTGACACCAGCTCTAACCAAACAATAAGGAAATACCGTCGTAGCAGGATTGTAGTAAAATCTACCTTTAATCTTTGTCAAAACTAGCGCTTTACGACTAATAGACAAAATAGGGTAAAGACCATCACTGAGATAGACAATAGGAATGTAGCCAACTTCATTAAAATCAATTAAACCCGATTCTTTAGAGCTATACCTGACGGCGAAACCACTGACATGTTCATCCAGAAAACTCGCGGCAGTTTCAATAGCATCAAGATATTTCATGTAACAGTCTTCATGGTCAGCAGTGAAAGCATGCTTTGGGGTTCTATCGCTCTTTTTCGCAGGGGGAAGCCACCAGATCGGTTGCGTCAGATTTTCGCAACCTTTAATATCAGAGCAAAAATCCATGAGATATATGAAGAATAGTCTTAAGTTATTGGCAAGGGAATAATAAAACTCGAAACCCAAGACATCCGAAAATTCCGAAAAGGAAAGAGGTCGAGCACCTGCAACATCAAGTTTAGGTTTGTAGTAGATTCGCCCGACGAATTTATTGGGAGTGCTTGGATAGACATACTCACTTTCAGGGTTCTGCTGAAACCACGCAGGCAAGTAAACAAACAGATAACAATTCATACGACCGAAAGCTGTATTCCACCCTTTGTCTTTTTCATATGACTCGGAGTCTAAATACTCTGCCTCCAGTTTACTCCATAATTTTACAGCCTCACCAATATTAACCCCAGCCCCAGCCCAGCATTTTACCACGTGCAATCTTTCGAGGCCGGGCCCGGAAAAACTAACAGCAGCAAGCTTCAACTCGTCCAATATATATTCAACGAGAGCTATGGGATCCGTAACACAGCTTATCACTGACTCTAGAACCCCCACGCCCTTTCTCCGGGCTAATCTAGAAATGGAATCCCCTGATTTCAACGGGGTACCGAGATCCCCGATGTCATCGAAGCTAAGAGGAAGCCGATCACCGAAGTGTTCTTTTAAGATCTTTGCAATTGCCTGCAATGGAAGCGGAGAGCTATCAATTGTTCCATACAAACTAAAGCTCCTCCACTGCAGGAGATCTTCTAAGGTGACATCTTCAGGCTTGTGCCAAGTAGAGGACAGCGATAGCTTGACGCCCATTTGAAAAGCTGTCCTGATTTTCCTTTCCACGGGATCATATATCAAATTACTTTTCGCGCCAGTAGACTTGGAGATATCTAACGCACGAAATGCCAAGATTACTTCTGTATAAACTGCCCTCTCCCCATTGAGATCGTCGAGCCATGGAAGCAACGGTCGTGTAAACTTGTAGGGTAAAAGTATACATCCCATATCATAAAGCAGTACCAGAAAGATTTTCATAAAAACCCAGAAAACATTGCGCGCTTGGGTTCCCACCCCACCAATGTGGCCAACACAATCTATTATCCGCATTTCAGACGTGCTAGGTGACGCGCTGCCACGCACCATTACCGCATGCACTAAATTAATAAGGAAACTATTTACAAAATGTTCAGATGGACGAAAACTTAGAAAGCACTTGAACAACGAATAATTACTACCCTTTTTTCCATCCGTGATTTTTTTTAACCGAACAAGCGCTTCACTGTAACATTCGAGTACCTGCCCTGCAGGAGTCAAAAACATCAATGTATCCGTGAGATTTATCATAAATACTCCGACATAGTCACTAGGCGACCGTTTCTTGTTCCTTAGCGATTTCTCGCTTGAGTGCTACAATCCTTCTCTCATGGAACCCCAAAAGCATTTCGTTCAAACTTCTGTTCTTATTCGATTTGAAATCTCGAAACGCCACGGCGAGCTTTTCATTTAGCAATTTCAAGCTTACTATGGCATAACGAGCAACACTCGCCACGTCGGCGTGCCCGGTCAGCGCCATAATCTCGTAATCCGTTAACCCGATTCCATCCGTATGTTCCACAAAGTTCTTCATGTAAAAGCAATAGCTATGCCTGAGACTGTGCAATTTAAGTTGATAGGGATCCGACCGAACCCCTAAAACCTTTTCTGCGGCGCGTGCAAATGGTTCGACAACTACACTCCCATAATCACAGAAGCAGAGCGGGTATCCATCTTGGGATTGGAATACAAACTCATGCAATGAGCCACCCTGATATTCATACTTTAGGTATAGCTCCAGCTGTTCAAAGAACATATCCCCATAGGGCTCTAAAAGCAGGGTATATTTTGTGGTTCTACCCTTCCATGCCAACTTATCCCTTTGGCTAACGCTAATCCCCTGATAAGCGCGATCAGCATCTTGGCGCTCAGTTGGGTTTACAGCGTATATCTGCCTTTTTCTAAAGTTTATGTCACACCATAACACCTGCAATGCCTCAGATGCTCTTAATGACGTAGCCGCGATCAAGGCCCATAACGCCGCATCACGATGCGACGTCGCGGAATTTATTAACTCGCCAATTCTATCAAGAGGGAATGCTTTTTCAATTTCATAGGGATCATCGTTCCTAGGTGTCTTTGGCAGATGCGCAAAGATGCGCATCCTTTCACTTTGGCTAGGTTTATTAGCTTGCCTGCCATACACTTTATCCAGCACTTTTAGCTCTTGCTCAGATCGAGGCAAACCGACAAGCCTCAATTCCCCAAGATGCCTTACCTCTTCATCTGGCGCATTGTTTCCGGGCAGCGCACTCGAATCCGCACCATATTCATTACAGGCTTTAATCAATTGTTGCACAGCAGCATGATGCACCTTAGAAGTTTTTACACTGAGCATCGGAGAAGGTCTTCGGCGCGCAATCGCTTGAACCATAGGAGACAATGAGTTAAGACCCTGGGTCAGATACGCATGATAATACCGAGCCAACAGAATGTAGCTATGCCTATCCACTACATCACATAACTGCAGCCCCACGTACAAGTAATCCAGAAAACTGGCCACCTTATACGAGTATGACCGCAGAGAATTGAATTTCCTTCCTAACAACACCACATACCACATAAAAACATCGAATGCCTGAGACCTCACCCACGCCCCCGTACTAATTTTCCATACGCACTTGAAACTATTGCGACCAAGGTAAACATCTTTCTTCACTTCATATTTTACGTTCGACATAGCAGCATACCCTTCTAGCTTTAACAGCAAAGTAATTTAGATATATCGAGACAAATTATTTCGTGGGCAGAATTCCCCTGCGACTCTAAAGACACATAAACTCCTCTTGGCTTATGCACACAACATCGAATCAAAGGTTGATCCAGGCATAAACTTACATTTAATAAGACAACCTGGCGCGCTTAAGTGAGGTGACATGTGAAAGCGCGGCTAGTCATACGTATGACTCGATGATCTCAGGAGCTTACCAACCCAAGTACCTGACTACTACTCGGAGGAGGGCAGAAATAAATAAAAATTTGCCGATGCTTAAGCGACACTACCCAGATACTGATGATTTACTTTGGGTAGGTAGCGGTCTTACAAGGAATAAACTTAGTCAGTTAATCCCAGTTCCTCATCTAACCCATCCGATTCGTCCGTGACCCGGTAAAACCCACTCCATGGATGACCGCAATAGCTTGGAAGATCATCGGGGAGCCAGGAGTCGCGCACGCTGAAATAAGAGCAAGCCACGCCGTGCTCTTGCTCTAGTTGCTTGCATAGCGTTTTGACGATCAGTCGCCGCTCGCGCAGATCGCGCCCACGGCCAAGTTCGTTCAACGTACCCAGATACCGACCAGACTTGTTCACAACCACCCGGCCACCCTTCAAAAGCGCCCGCACATAGGGGTGGGAGTTATCCTCGAAGTAAACCCAGCAGCCACCACGTTCTTGTGTCTCCTTTTTCAAGGATGAAGCCTCCAGAGCAGAAACGCGCTCCGTGAAATCTGCCACAGCGACGGCAGCAGCTTCATCGGAAACCGTCATGCAGGATTTGAAGTCAAAGCACGCCGCTCTCATCGAAGCCTCCTGCTGTGCCGCAGTGAGCCCGTCCAGTTCCGCCGGCAATCGCTCACATACCAGGAGATGGTCAAAGTGATCTACCGATACGAGCCGCTGGTCGATAAGGGACAAGATGTCGTACTGAAGCCTCAAGGCATCAGCCTCGGTGGCTACTACCACCCCGATTTGTGACCACTTCTTTTGGGTCAGATCTAGCCCCGGCAGCTTGTCTCCAAGGTGCCCTTCTCGCTCAATTTTCTCGATGGCGCGGCGATAATTCCGGGTATAAGGCCAGCGCCATTCCAATTCCGCCGTCTGATTACCGAAGATATCAAGCTGACCATCCACATATCGGTACTCGTTTTGCCACAGCTCGTCCTGGGTCACAGGCTCTGAAGGATGGTTTGCTTGAAGGGTCGCTCGGAGGTTTCCGCCCTGCACTACCTGCCTTGCACCAGCACGTTCCGCTGAAGATGCTGGGAACGTAACCGCGTATTGAGTAACTGCGCCAGTGGCTGCAGCCATACCATCTCGAACAGCGATTAAATCAGCGATGCTAAAACCTGAAAAACAAACAGCAGGATGGCGTCCTTGAATCGTCGCATTCCCATTCCTGACGCCGAAGGTGGCCCAGATGTGATGGAAGCGAATAGCAACCCTCAATAGGAACCGTCCAGGCCAGCAATCTTCAGCCCAACAGTTGAGAGCAAAACTCTCTGGTATGAAATTTGGCCGTGAGCCGCTAGTGAGATCGACATCTCGAAAATAATGTACGATTCGATTGGGCTGTTCGACATCAGTTCTCTGCGCCATAAGGGCCTCCTTTTTAGGACAAGCGGCCTTCGCCTCTTAATTAGAGGGTTTCGATGAGAGTTCTTTTGTATCCTTGTAGTGCATAAAAAAATAGACCAACCAAGCACTTCAGGCAAGTACCCATGCGCAAAAAAACATAAACTTCCCACACCAAAAAATAATTAAGCATTTATTGACTTATACATATAATAACAAAATAAAATCAAACAAATCACAATCATAAATAAATCAACAACGCGTAGAAAACCTTCTCAACGATCCTTCCACCAAACCAACAATACGCCTAAATAACAATACGCACTCACAATTACAAGCCCATATTTCCGCGCCAATAGCTCGCCTAGCTTTTCTATCTATATCAATGGCTTGGTAGCTGCCACCCCCACTTTGTGGGGCGGTGCTTATTCATCCAAGACGTCCTCGTGCAGCCCTTCCATACTTACATTAATTTTCCATTTTCACCGACCGACAAGCTAAACAGCACGACTCACAACGACAAGCGAAAGGTATGTATCAAACATTCTCCATAAGTTTATATCGCTATCAAATAGTGCAATGAAGGGCATGGGTATACTTTCACGATACTGTTCATCCGTCGCAAAACTTGTAGAAACTTCTGTTATTTCTTGACCACTTCACCCCCTTGGTCTTCAGTTCCGCTACTACCTGGGAGATAAGTCGCTATGAAATTTGAGACTCTAGAGCAGGCACACATCCAAGGCGCAATGTCCGGGGTGAAGCTGGTTTCCGTCCACAAAGACGTACTTCCTATCGTCTTGAGTGACGAAGTGGCGGGCGCCACCTTCCCTGCCATCGAGGCCTTGTGGGAACCGATCAAAGAACTGGATCTCAATCAACGGCTGGAGGTTGATTTTTCGTGTGAACATGAAGTCTATTCTGGCCGTTCCGAATACTTGTTCTGGTCTGCAGTCAAGGAAGTGCTTGAGTCGAATAGCCTGGGGATTGAGCGGTATGAAACACCAGTTCTCCATGACTGCACGGAGGAAATATCTAGCGGCGATGACCCGTCATCTCATCAGCATCATCTTGATATCCGTCAGCCTTTCTCCTCTGAAGCAGTAATGCCCACCGGATTCTGCCCGCACGTACTGGAGCATGTAGATTCTATAGTTGGCCACTCCAGTTCTTCGATGTTGGAGTGTTACGTCTGCCCGCCTCAAAAATGGAAGATGCCTTAGAAGTTTCGTCGAACGGCCATAGGACTGGTCGAAGCATCGCCACACTTGAGAGCGATTGGCATGGGATCAAAGCGCAAACCATTCATTATTTCCAAAGCAATCAGTGAGGCTGTGCTTCGGTCTGGTGAAGAAAGTGACTGGTCAGCATTCCAGGTTATAGAGATATGGACGTTGGCCTCTATCCACCTCACAGAAGAGGTAACCGGGGCCTTATTCGATGAAGTTCTTTCCCGGTCAGGCTCCGCAGCGCTTTTCCGTAGACGTCATTACAAGGTTACCGGATGTGACGTGCTCCGCATCAAACTGCCTCCTGGATACGCGTGCAATCCGATTCATATCCTCAGCGAAAAAGCGCGACGCCTTATCAAAGAGAACTGGCCGTTAATGGACTCACCGCGCGCTGACTGCCAATGGCACGAGTTCAGTGATTCGCTACTGATGCTTCTGATTAAAAAGAAGGTTGTCTCTAATCGCTTGAAGGGTAAGAAACTCGAGCAAGACTTAGGATTGTGAGCGTAGGAATTTTACGATAGGGCGGTCTTGAACTATTGTTTCTTTGGAGTAACCTGGACTCCTGCGGTCAGCTTGCATAGCCAATGCGCACCAGGCCAGAAGACCCTATTTCGCCCACCTGTCCTGAAGGTCTGTCGAGCAGCTGACATCGACAATAGGCCTGAAGGTGGTACAGGTGGGTCAAGTAGGCCTCCCCATCCCTGATTCCTTACTTTCGACTACCGGTAGTCATCCAGCTCACGTCTCCGCGCCGTCCCGCGCGCGACCAACAACGATGCTGGTTTAGACCAACGTTATTTATTTCTCCACAAATCTTCGCATCATGCTCAAGGTTTTCCGAAACCAACCGTTTGTCATAGGTATGTACCCCTATGAGCGAATTGCTTTGATCCCACCAACCGATGAATACGCACAGCGATTGAGTGCCGCGATTTCGTTTCCGAAGACGATCCTGGGCAACCGCCAGCACGGTGCCTGGAAACGCCTGATCAGCGTCATTAAGTCTTCAGAAACCCTTCCTGCATTTGATAAAGCAGCAGCCTATGTAGAGGGCTACGCACATGCGCTGGTCGACAGCGACCAGATCGACATTTCCATCGAACGAGATGTGTTGATCATCGAGACTGTCGACGCTTGGCGATGCGCCCGTGTTGACTCCAGCACCTCCACTTATTTGTAGCCACCAGTGAGTACCATGACTTCTATTTTTCAAAGCTATGCCGACGAAGAACCGTCTGAATTACGCATCCAGATGCCGCAGCGGGTTCTGGCTACAACCGTCAGTCATTACCCAATTGATGTTCTGGTAGGCCACTGGGAAAAGTATCTGGTTGACCCCTCCTCCGCTCACGATAGGTTTCCATGGGCTGGACGATTTGTCATGGGTATCCCCGTACCGACTTGGGCGCGCGGATTGGAGTGGAACGTAGGCCAGCAGGCTCGTTTTATTAGCGCTGTGTGGTCAGGGGCAGACTTGGGAAGCTACCTTACAAACGATTGGTGCGAGCCGGCGAGCACTGGCAGGGCATTGGCGGAGAACAGCGAGATTCTGGTCGATGGTCAGCAACGTCTGCACAGCCTTGAAGAGTATTTCCTTGATCGTCTTGCGGTGCCAGATGCACAAGGTCAGCCAAGGGTTTGGTCTGAACTCAGCAATGGCGAGCGGAAGCGTTTTTTTTCCACGATCTTTCCCCATGCAAGGGTATCTTCCGGCGACGAAGTTGCATTGCGCAAAACGTATGATCTTTGCGCTCAGGGCGTAATGGCTCGGTCATTTGCTCAACGGGCTGTTCGGTAACATTTGCGTTGCGAGGAGTCGGGCGGCCCCTTCGGGGGCGGCTGTCGTGAACCGAGCCCCGCTACGACGGGTCTCGGCCCTGCGGGCGACCATCCTTCCGCTCTCCAACCATCATGGTCTGCGCGCTCCGCTTGCGGAGCGATCCGACTCACCTTCTTGCTTGGACATTGGCTACCGCTCCCACATACTGCTGAGCATACGAACAAAGATGGGGCCGGGCAGATGGGTTGGCTTTTTTGGAAAGACAGGCGCCCTGAATGGATTCAGGCGGAAGAACGGGAATTCATTAAGGCTGCGAACCGCCTCAAGACGCTTCAGGTAACGCCTCGCGGTGGCATGCGCATAGACCCAGAGGAACTCAGGGATCAGATCCTTGCAGCGCGGGAGTTATATAAAGACCTGGTTCAAAAATAACGGTAGTGAGCAGGCAACCTGCTTGCAGCCACAGCCCATTCGCATGCGTTCAGAAATGTAAAAAATGGTGTTCATTGGAGGTCTGTTTACTGACACCATGGGCCCCAGGTCGGTGGGTTCTCAATGATATCGATTGAGGTGCTGAGCTCATCCTGCATGCGCTCAAAGACTCTATCCAGTGTAGGGTAGGCTTTCGACTCCCTGAGTGAGCTCACCAACTGCAGCAGCTCTCTGCCCTGCGCCAAAGGCATTTGAACGTCACAATAGACGGTGTCATCATCGTCCGTCATACCCATCTGATTCTCCGCGTAGATATGGTTGCTGCACGCTCTTCGAGAGCGCCTATCGTGACCCCAGCCCTCGTCACGGCCCTCCAGGCTCTCGTCCTCACGCTTGTGCGCTCCGCTTGCCTTAGAATGACGAACAGTCACTAATTTTTCCACAATTCAGGGGTTTCTTGAGACTCGCTAACGACGGCTCAATGGGATCTGATTACCGCTGTATAAGCCTGCCCTAGAGAGACAACACGTTGTTTGATTTAAGCAGTTACTTAGGCCTTTTTGCTGTGGCATTCGGTGCCGCCACCCTCCTCCCCCTACAATCCGAAGCTGTATTGGTGAGTATGCTTGTTTCGGAGCACTACACAGCGTTAGTGCTCTTGCTCATCGCCACACTGGGTAACGTTTTGGGCTCGGTCGTTAACTGGTACCTAGGTCGTTCAATCGAGCGCTTTCGACATCGCCGCTGGTTTCCAGTCAGCACACGTCAACTCGACAAAGCGCAGAACACCTATCAGCAATACGGACGTGTGACGCTTTTCTTCAGTTGGCTGCCAATTGTGGGTGACCCTATCACTATGATCGCCGGTGTAATGCGTGAACCGCTGTGGAGTTTTCTGCTCATCGTAACGCTCGCCAAAGCCTCCCGTTACATGGTGCTGACAGCGCTAACGTTGGGCTGGGTAATGTAGATGAAGAGCATGGCCATGCCTTCGACCCTGAAGCCCTTTTCCAAGCTGATCAAGGACGAACGAAGCACTTCCCGTTTCCCATAAAAAGGGCCCCGCAGGGCCCTCGATTTGTACTCAAACGATTTTACTGAGCCAGCCAGCTCTCGACGGTGTCGGAACCGTATTCAGCTTTCCACTCCTTCAGAACCTTGTAGTTGCCGCCCTTAGTCTCGACGACTTCGCCCGAGTGAGGATTCTTGTAAACCTTCACGGCGCGAGCCTTGCGGGTGCCCTTGGTCTCAGCGGCTGCAGGAGCGCGGCGGCTAGAGGACTGCGGGTCGAGAATCGCGACAATGTTGCGCAGGCTGTAGCCATACTCGCCCAGCAGATCACGGAGCTTCTTTTCGAACTCTATCTCACGCTTCAGGCCATCATCATTTTTCGTGTTTCAAGCTCTGCCAATTGGGCAGCAAGCTGTTGCTCAAGAGCGCGGAATTCAGCGAGACGGGACATGTAACACCTCAGATATTGGTGTTGGCAGTATAGTCAGCACTATCCAAAGTAGACAATCGAAGGTGCCCCCGACGCTTAACCCTGCCGCGCTCGTCTTGCAAACATGTGAGCATCCAAGTGCCGCATTTCAGCCTGCCATTGAGTCAGAAATTTGTCCCAGTCATGCGCGTACGGGCCATCGGCCAGGCGCGTCGATCCGATGCTCGCTTGCAGAAAGCGCTCACGCCATGGCTGGGGAATACCTGCCTCTCGCACAATGCTGATACCGGAACTGTGGCGCTCAATCAGAACTGCTTTGCGGACAGCATCGATATCGAGGCCTGGATGACTCCGTTTTAACTCGAAGCGTTCCTGATCTTCAATGTCGTCTAGGACATCCAGAATCGCGGCAGCTTGTGGGTCGCCCGGCATCAGGTGCGAAAGTGTCCAGAGGGCTTTGCGCCTGACAGACTCACGCGTACGAAGATCATCAGCCATGTTCAATGCCTCGATTGGAACCGGCTGTCAGTCGACGATAAAGGTCGGCTAAGACGCGAGCATCCAGCAGCGCGTGATGGGGAAGTTCCGGGAGCGTCACGTCGCCGATATCATCCGCTTCGAGATGCCTGAATAGCAGGATGAGGTTGGTCGGACTATTGGCAACGTTAGCAGGCCAACGATGATTTACGTAGGCCAATTGGCAGAAGAGATCCCAGTCCCAATCCGGAGCGTCCGAGCAAATCTCGAGCGGGCCTTCAAGGTTGCTTAGGAAAGCGAGCAGTGAGGTTTGAGCTTCGACCAGGGGTTGCCCATGTTCAGGTAGGTTGAGCTGAGGCAGGACGTTCTGGATCACGAAGTCGCTGCAGTCTCCCACTAGATATGTATCTGTGAGCTCGACGTAGAATTCGTGCCCGGCTTCGGACACGAGTGCCAAGGAAATCAGCTTCGTATCTCGGTTCAGCTGTGTGAACTCACAGTCCAAAAATAGCTTCATCTGCTCCTCCCTGTGAGTACCTGGTTCATGCATGCCGGTGTACCTTTGGCAAAACGACCAAAGCCGACTGGTTTCTTTTATGACTTTAACCTATTGCCCTGACGAACCTACGCCTGCGCTCACAGCAAGAGAGGTTTGCCAGGTACTGCGCGATGCGATCTTTGGGCGACGCACAATGATCAGAGGATGTGCTCAGACTTGGGATGAGCTCTATGCCGGGATGTTCATGGTCGACGTCGAGGGATGGAGCATGACGATCTTCAACGACTGTGATGAGCTCGATTACTGCGAAGCATGCGTCAGCACCGATGGACGGCGTTGGTCGTTCGACTCGGGAGATCGATACGGGACTGACCCTATAGCTCTGCTTAGTACATGGGAGCATCAGACACTTGAGAGCCTGCTGAAGGCGCTCTAAAACCATATTCAATAGTGGGCGCCTTGATGGGTCGGCTACAGTGAACCATGCCATGTCCTCAGTCGATGCGCTTTCATAATCGCGCCTTCAGCCTGCCTGCCTCATGTTCAGAGAGAGAAGTCATGACTTGTATTTTGGTTGCTCATCTAGGTGATGAGGTCATCATCGCTGCGGACAAACGTGTCACCGAAATCACCCAGGACGGAGTGAAAATCCCCTGCGGTGACAACGAGGAAAAGATCGTTAGGACTAAAGTTGGCGTCATCACTGGTGCGGGCTCATTGGCGATGCTAGATCCAGTCAAGTCCTTCGTCAGAGACCATGGTTTCAAGAGTCCTGATGATGTCTTGGACTTGATCCTACGTACCCGCGACTCGTTCTCCAAGCTCCATGCCGAAAGTCCTCGCCTTCAGGCCGATCTAGCCGAGACCTCCTGGATGTTCACCTATCCAACTGTGGTGAACGATCAATCGGTTACTCGGTTCGCCTATTACCACCAGCAGCACGGAGCTGATTCGCTGAGGCGCTTAGATGTGGGCCGAGTGATGTGCTTCCCCGGCGGTTTTTCCTTGGAGCAAGCGCAAGAGCTGCAGGCCAAGCTACAGGATGTGGTAACTGCATCAATCAAATCGCTTTCTACTGATCAGCTGAGAGAGGTGGTGGTCACCTACATGCTTACGTTGATTAGCGAAGTTTCGGCCAACAGCGAAACAGTCTCGAGCACGTGTGACATCGCTCTTGTAGATGGTAACGAGGTAATGGTTGCGATGTCAGCCTGGACGGGCGATCTGGCGCTTACGTTCGCTCCGATGGCCCCCCAAGTGGCCGGTTAAACCGGAATGGGGCACGCCTTACGAGCCTGCGCCGTAAACCAAGCCGCTCGCCCTTGGATGCGTCTTGGCTAAGAGACTTCCATCTTCCCATGGGCCGACATGATCCAGTGTTCTGCAGGTGCCGGTCTTACATAGCTAGGCTTCCGGTCACGCTTGCATCGGCAAGCACTATAAACTGAGGTTGAACCCTGTAACCGCCAACCCCTAGGAGCTTCACGATGCTTGCAACCGATGATCCATTCGAACGCGCAGAGCAATATCAGGCCCAGCGAGGCGAATGGGTGGTTGGCGGGCTGGAAACCCAGGTTTTCTGGCCGAATAGGGCTCAGCTGATAACCTTTGAGGGGCTAGAGTTTTTGCTGCAACCGGCCATATCCGAAGGGGAGCATCGGAGCCTTCCTGCAATTGCGCTTCGAGCTAATGGTCAAGGCATGACTGCCAATGAAGGACGAGCTGCGGTGATGCGCCTGGCAACTGCAATTGCCTGGCGTGAGGGTGCGAAAGTAGAGATCGTCATGTGGGGTGGTGGTAGCCATCCACATCGAGTAGGCATGCTCCGCAACAATGCCTTTACCGAGTTTTTTTCTGACGAGAACCTCCACTTCCCTCAAAGCGATGAAGCCCGCAAAGCAATGGCCTACTATCGTGAAGGGCTGTCACTCAGCAATCCCTTCTACTCGTTTCTCGGATTCTACAAAGCGTTTGCCCGCTCCTTGCCTGTTGGCCGAGAACGAGGGCCGTGGATCCAGCAGGCCCTCCCGGTATTAACGGACAGAGACTCAATTGCCCGTCGTGATGAGTTGCAGGCTCTTGGCACCGACATTTCCGACTACCTAGCAACACAAGGCCGCCATGCTATCGCCCATGCCGAACGCGACGATATCGTAGATCCGGATGACCCGGATGATCACCAGCGGATTCACATGGACAAGCCACTGATGAGACATCTTGCTGAGCTCGCTATGGAGGAGCGTCTTGGGGTGCCAGCACGGTGGGCATATGAACGGGAGCACCTGTATGAGCTCGAAGGATTTCGTGCCCTGTTTGACCAAGAGCAGTTGGACGGGCTAATGCGGGGTGAGCTCGTCCCTAATCGGCAATACGAAATTCCTGATGAGTTTTACGTACTCGCACGCAAAGGAAAGTCATACGCTCCCCTTGGAAACATGCGCCTTATATCCGCTGGAATGGATGATGGGAAGATAGGTGTTCGTCTGGAGTCGGCCAACGGTCGAGTGGCGTTTATTTTTTGGATGGACTTCAGAAACGAGCGTTTACTAATTGATCCTCTAGCGGGTTGCGGCTTACTAAATGAACGGCGTGATAGCAGAAGTGACATCCAGTCGGAGCTCTCTCTACAGGAGTTTAAATTCGCCTTGTACTGTAATGCGTCGGTGGAAATCTGGTCTTCAAACCTGCAACAGCGCTTAGGTAAATCAGAGTCTTTCATACTTGAGAATGCCATGCCAGACTTGGCTGGGCATCGGCAGATCATCGACGAGCTCAAAGCCGCCTTGGAGAGAATTCCCCCTGAAGAGGGATGACTGTTCCGTGGAGGCGGTGAAGTTAAGTCTCTGTTGTCGGATGGGCTTTCAAGATCGCCACGATTGGTGAAAAAAGCCGTAAAGTCGCAGTCAACCCCAATCTAACGGTGTGCTGACCAATGCATAACCAAGAAATACAGAGCATCTACCAAGACCTCGAGCCGTTCAGGTACCTCTTGTGTGTTGACCTTGAGGCTACCTGTGATGAGATACAGGCGGGTAATCATTCGCGGGCCTTGGTTGTGAAGCCCAGTGAAATGGAGACTATTGAGATCGGCCTTGTCGTGATAGATCTTCATAGGAAGCAAAAGACGAAAAGCTTTCAGAGTTTTGTACGTCCCCACCTGCACCCGGTGCTCACTCCTTTCTGTAAGAAGCTGACGACCATCGCGCAACGCGATATTGATTCGGCGCCCAGCTTTAATGACGCAATGCAGCGACTCGAGGACTTCATTAGTACCTATGATGATGTTGCTTGGGCCTCATGGGGTAGTTACGACGCCGTCCAGATTCAACGCGATGGGGCAATCAATCAGTGCAGCGCCATCCTGGAAAGCATCCCCCACTTCAATGTAAAAAATTGGGTGGAATACGATTCTGGTCAGCGGCCCTCTGGCCTAAAGCCTTGTATAGAAAAGCTGGGGATCGTATGGGACGGGACTTATCATCGAGGAATTGATGATGCAAAAAATGTGGCCTCGCTGGTTCTGCAACTTCTAGATAGCTCAACTCAATGACGGTTACCGAATGAGGCTTTCAGCACGCCAGAGCGTTGCTCCATCATGTACCCACACTCCAAATCCCATTGGTGCAGGTGCGGTGCCAAGGATCATGAATACCAGCCCCTGGTAATCTGATTTTCCAGCTCGTGCCTGTTCCTCAGCCATGGCAACGTCAGTCGGCGAAATATGTGGCTCAAGCTCGGGATGCGAATGCCAGAAGCCGATGCAGTGAAGCCCCTGAACAAATAAGCGATCTCGCTCACGACGTACAGCCTTCATATCTAGACGGACAGAAGTGAACCTGGCCCAGAGTGGCGCAATTAGCGTTACGTGGTCTACCTGCACTGAAAGAGCCTGAAGGTCACGGGTGTATAGCTGTCCAACCAACTCGCGTGACTGCCCACCCTTCTGGGCAAACGCCTGTAGCTGAAGCACCGCTTCCTTAGGAAACTCCAGACACCAGGCTGCATCTGGTATTTGGAAGCGCAAAGGATATCTACCCCCCATAAATATCATGGAATGATCGAGTCAACTGAACAGAGTCAAATATGCTTTTCGTCTTTGGGACATACGGGCCACATACTGCTGCAACGCTGAGAGTGCTGAAAAACCCTTCAGATCTAACCCAACTCCACACTTGGGAGTCTTTAGCCACACCGTCTATTACAGCGAGCGTACGCTCTGATACAAATCCTGCGACCTGAGCGACATCAGATGATCCATAGGGATGAAACCCTGTTCCGCAAGCAGGTAGCTGGATGAGGGTGCCGGATGGCCACTGGGCGACGTTCACACCAACCGCTGGCTCTTCAACGGGGTATTCATCCGCCGGAGCCAGGTGGACTAAGTGGGCTGCTGCGCAAAACGGTTCCATCCAAGCGTGGAAAATTGCTGAGCCATCGAAACACAGATTGCGATACCGAACGAGCATGCTGCGCACGGCAGCTTCACCCGTCAGATCAACCACAACCTCGTACTGTCCTGGCCTACACTGTGAAGGAACCCAGCGCTCTGCCTTAACGCGATGTGCATTCACCTGTACTGAAGGGACGAGTCGCAGCAGACGGGAAGCCATTTCATTCGCCTTGCCCAAATCGATACTATCAGCACCGAGCACATGTCTGGCGCAGTTCGCAGCGTCGAAACTCTCCTTGTCGACGATGTCAATGCTGCCCACTCCTGCTCTCGCCAAGTGTTCAATGACCATCGAGCCGAGCGAGCCACAACCTAGAACCAAAGCCTTAACGCTTCGGCGCCGATCCACCGCCCCCAGGTTTTGATCCCGCGCTAGGGCCCAATTAGCATCCACACGGTCAAAGTAAATCGGAGTGATACGCGGCCTGCTCATACCCGGAATCGTTGGAGCCTCAAGTAGGTAGCCATAACAGACATTGGACTGAACGAAAACAACCATCAGAATTTGTTCAATTTTTTGGCTCTTTTCTATTAGCCAAGCTTTAAGCCTGTGAGTATCGCCGGTCAAATGGCTTACTAGCGCATTGAGTTCATCGATTGAAGTCGGCCAGGCGTCGGGAGTCCAAAGAAACGAATCCGGTAAAGGAAGAAATAACGAGCCCCCCCTTTTCAAAGTGCCGTGCGACCAGCCGTGACGGGTGGCAAGGGAATGCGGGTCTGTATCACCTAGGTTGGCGAGCAGGCTCGTAATTCGTTTCTCTCTCTGCCCTGAAAAATATGCTGCGACCCGACCTTCCACTGGATCATCTACCTGCGAATAATTTACTCGAGCACAGATTGGCGCCAGTCCTCCATTTAAAGCTCTTTGCCTCAGACAAAAACGCGCCCAGTACGACAAGCTTTCTCTCTGGAACTCTGCCTGAATCCAAGCTGGATCCTGAGTGTTTTGCCAGAAGTCCTCTAGCTTTGTCAGCACTGCTTTCACGGCACCCACAGGGTTGTCGTAGTCATCCGGCGAGGGTTGCACACCGTGGCAGAACAAGCCTGTCTCTTCCACATGCGGCCATACTAGGCAAAGTCGCTTGGATAAATATACGGCTGGGGGCACAGCCGGAAAATCTATAGAGATACAAATCTCGGCACGATGGGAACCTTGGCTGGGATGTACCAACTCAAGATCCCAGACATGCATCTTTCCCCTGTTGTGCGCGCGGCGAGAGGGTACCGCGAATGTCGAGCCTGGCCCATCAAGCCAATCTTGTATGGCCTGTGCCGCAAGCTCATACGGCGTCCTTCCAAATCCCGGATCAAGCAAGCGTGTCGCGCTCCCCTGTAGAGCGAGGCCGTTGAGGCTGAGTTGCCGAGTTACCTGGCGCAGTTGCCAGGAGGCCACCTAAAATACCTGTTGGCTGGGGCTGAATTTCCTTCCACCCAGACACACCGACCTCCCCGAAAACGGCACGAATTTTTTCTTCCGAGCGCTTACTGTAACCGGCCACGAAGAGCGCGAAGAGATCATCGCTCAGTTGACGGTGCCAAGTGTTGAACTCTCGGGCACGAAGCCCACCGTCATGATTCCACTTATCAGCGAAGTTTTCTGGATAAGGGCCTTCTAAAGCAGGGTTGTTAACCTCGAATTGGCGGTCACGCTTGATATAGCCAGGCATGCGCTCGACAACTTCCAAAACCACGTCAATTGCCGATACAAAAGCATTGGGCTCTTGAGTTGCCATATCCTGGTACGCCTTGGTCGCAAGCGTAACTAAGATCACAGAAATCGGCATTGCCATGCGGCGCTCATCGGGTAGCTTTCGGAAATAGCTATCACGGTGCAGCTTCATTAACTGTACCAGCCGACGCAAAATGTCATCGATCCGCACAGGCTCACTGGGTAGTGGATCTACCTTAACAGCAGCGTCTTCGGCTTTGATCAACCACCGGCGCTGTTCAAAAGCAAATCTGAGCTGAGCAATTGAACAGAACCAGCTAGCGAACTCTTCAGGGTTTGAAGGGCTCCAACCTTTCTCCTGATCGCGTACCCGCAAGTCCGCACCCGTAATGGCGTACGAAACGGGAACGGCAGGAGTAACGTCGAAGTAGAACGACTCCCCGGGGTATCGCAGTCGCCAACAACGGTTCTTCGCCTCAGGTTCACCAGCCCCAGGGATCCCCCGGAGTGCCTCCCCGAAGGTATTGAAGAACATGTCGGGTGGCATAACTGATAAAGGCCCACCGCGTACCTTAATCACTATATCGAGGTCGAACTTTTCCGGCCCGTAGCCCGCAACGGTGGTTTGGGTACGCATCGAACCCTGTACGACGACATGCACGTTTTCTTCACGCATATTGAGCTTATGCGCCACATGTCGGGCGAGCTCGTAGTAGCGAGCCTCAGCGGCCCTTCTTTTCTCTTCTGGCAGTTCAAGTTTTTTCAGCAGCTTGACAATAAAAGACTCCCACTGAGTCTCCTCATTCGCCACCTGAATGGTTTTCGCCAAGAGGCGGGTTTTCGGCTCAAACATGGGCAGCATGGACACCTCAGGCGTTAGCAGTTTGAATTTCTGTGGGAACGTAGGTAGCAGAAGCGCCTAGCGTCAAGGGCATCCGGACACTCCATGGGTAAGCAGGTGTTTGTCCTTTCTCCCACTGGTAACACTGCAGCGCTGGCATATTGCGAGCGTCATAGGCTTTACCGAATCGAATGGACAAGCTGGCTGAGGCGGCGAGAACTAGATGTATACACGATACCCCACGATTCTGGAGCTCGGACAGAACGCCGAGGAACTGATCAGTAAGAGCGACTTGTTCTTTCTCTGACCACAAGGCGTTAACACGTGGGTTAGGGCGAAAGAGATGTATCAGGGGCATACCCGGAAACGTTTCTGCAATATCAGCAAGTTCTGCAGTGTAAGAAGCGGAAACTGCCATTACGACCGGGGCACTGCGCTTTGCGTCATCCAGTCCGTCGACCTCGAAGCGATTGCCAGAATCAATGTCCGTCAACTCCCGCCATTGTTCCTTTGTACGATCCCAATCCATAAGCGTCACGCGACCTTCGTCATCAAGCAGCACCCCCGCGTAAAACAAGAGCGGAACCTGCATCACGCCGCCAGCGAAAACCTGTACATCGGATCTCGAAGTGTCACCGCGCCGAAGCCTGAGGTTGCGAGGTATGTGTGCCAATTCTGCGAGCGCAGCTGGAACATTTAGTTCGCTTGGCGAAACCACGCTGCGCAGTTCTACTCGGCAGTCTTCTCTGCGCCCAATGAACCTCGCAGGAATAGCGGAAATCAGTGGGGCATCAGAAGTATCAACCAAGCCTCGCAGTTCAACGACCACAACCCGCTTGGTATCAGCCTCCTTCGCCTCCCTCCTATAGATCACGAGGGTGAGCACGACCCCTACAAGGAAGCCAAGCATCAGAGCCCATGCGATCAAGGTGGTAACCGCCGTCGGCAATCCACCGGTAACGGAAACTTTCAAGAACTCGATGAAACCGCCTATCTGTCGACCTTCGACTGTGAAATCGCCGAAAGACATGCTGACGAGCCCACCTACGCAAAGGGTTGCTAACGCCAGCCCCAGATTTCGCTTCCGCATGTGCCAAGCAGCGTAGGTACTGATGAGCGTAATAGCCCATTGAATGAAACCTGACATGGATCGCCCTGCTGTGATTCCAAGTAGCCTCTACCATATGTAGTATTTAAAAAACTTTCAAGCACTACATGCTGTGCCTAAGGCGTCCTCGGACTATGGAGCTCTCGGATGTGAAGGCTGCTAGACTCGCATCGCCACGATTACTCGACGCAAAGTCGATTCCTCGTAGCGACACCGGCAGAGCCCTAAGCACTGAGGAGCACTCACATGACTAAGCCGCTTTTCGACTTTGACCTCAAACGTGTCTCTCACCAGCACTACATAACAGGGAAAGCTGCCATCAATTTCCCCTATCTTGGGAGCAGCACAGGGGGATGGCATTTCCTTTCCTATTTTGATCGGGAATCGGGGGTGGCTAAGGTGTCGTTGGCAGGTATCCATTATCCTGACACCACAGCCTACTTTGGTGACCTTGGCATCATCGACGTGACCGATGAGCTGGCGGAGCGCGGCTGGCCTGTGGATGGCTATCGTCTGTTCATGGCAGATCACTACAGAGCCGCAGCTGACATGATCGTGAGATGGGCATTGAGCGAGTCCAACCACTGCAGCGTCGAGATTGATGATTGGTTTCCTTCTAGTGCGGAGAGACAGCGACTGCTTGAGACTCTAGATACAGGAAGGTCAAAGCTTTCCGATGTTGGTAGATTGCAAAAGGTGGAAGCTTGGCTCCGTACGCAAACCTGAAGCTCGGGTAGATAAGTATTACCCACCGCGTGTTCCACAGACCAAGCACGGCGCGCAATCACAGACGGTGAGTGCAGCCTTCTCGCCACCCCGTCAGCCCAGGTCGTGCTCTGCCAAAACATCGAGCAAACCTATGCGACCACCCGCACCGTTTGAGCCAGCGGTGAGGTGAACTAGGCTCTCTGCCTCATTCTCAAGGAAGACTGTCATGCCAGATACCTCGGACTACAAGATCGCCACGGCGGACGCGTTGACACTGCTCCTGCACAACCAGTACGCGCTGGGTGCAGCAATAGAAGAAATAACCAAGTGGCTTTCAGAAAGTGGCGTGGGAAGCGTCGGCGCTCATGCGATGTCGGCCATGGAAGCGCTGGACGCAAATGCTCAAGCTATCACCGATTCCATTTTGAGGATTCGACAGTCTTAGGTGCTGCTACCCCGAGTCCTGCGCACCTATCGCGCACCGCCAATTCGACTGAACGATAAGGAAAAGAATGTTCCCACCAATGGCGAATCCCAACCTCGAAATTACCCCCACTGAATTCGAGTTTTTGGTCAAAGACTGGATCCTTAAACAGGGAGGTGAACTGACATCTCTGGAGGTCAAGCACGACGTGAAGGTCGAGGCCTACGACTCAACCTACCAGATCGACGTGCTGGCGAAATTTCAAGCCCTTGCAGGGGCCGAATTTATCGTGCTGATTGAGTGCAAAAAATACCGGAACGCAGTCGAGCGAGAATTGGTTCAGGTGCTGCACGACAAGGTGAGATCCGTCGGCGCTCATAAAGGGATGCTGTTCACCACGACAGGGTTTCAATCTGGCGCAATAAAATATGCCAAAGCGCATGGTATTGCGTTGGTGTCGATAATTGAGGGGGCAGCTACCTACGAAACTCGCTCCGCGTATCCCGTCGTGGCGCAGCCTCCGGCCTGGCTCAACCTGCCGAGGTTCGCGCTTTGGCACGTCGGCGAGAATGACGCCGGAAGTATTTCGATGAAGTCGCTTAGCCGTTCAGATACGGAAATCAACGAATTGTTTAATGGTTAACCGTCAAGCTTTTCATCAAAAACAGCGTTCATTATCCGCTCATACCCATTTATCCAAGCATGGAGACTTAGAGAAGAGTTCTATCCCTGGATAAGCTGACATGCGGTGTTAGCGCCGTTTAAAGAAAGATGCCAACCGATAAACCCAAAATAACAAACTCAAACTAGAGCATCCGGCGTGGGTTGTCCGAACCCACGCTTGGTGCTTCAGCCCATTATGCATCCAGAGATTTTAGCCAAGCAGGATAAGCTCCCTCAGTACGTCCTTTGGAAGCTGCCTCAACGCAACCTGCTAGGCTAGCGAAGTGGACGGGGCGACCGACAAGACCGGGGGCATAATGCGCAAATTTCGCCGAGTTGGTCATGACGTTTTTGGCAGCCGGGGGGATAACTGGCTCGCCGAGCATGCACCAGCAAGTATCATTCACGATTTGGGCGCCGAACCGCTCGATCTCCGCTATATAGCCGTTTTGTATCGCCTGCTCGTAAATAGCACGCCCACATGTGATGACCATTGCTGTATCAGGAGCTTTGACTAAACCTTTGCAGAGCTCCGCCAGTGTCTTGAATTCCGTCAGCGAAAAATGTGGATTACCCAGCGTTACGATATCGACGCGCGCTTCACTGGCACTGTTCAGACTGTTCCAACTTTGAAGCAAATCAACTGGGGAAATGGTCAGCTCTTCTAAGCCGGAATCCAGAAACCCGGATTTATCAACATCCAGTGCTTCTGGCGTAACACCCGCGATGTGAAATAACGGGGCCCCTGATGTGGTTCCGAATGCTGCCGAGAAAGCCTTCAGGTTGTCTAGGGTTGGAGCAGCGCCCTCTAGCCCGAACACAAGCGGAATACGCTTCCCGGCCAGCAATCCGACGTGATATCCGAGCAGAGGATAAAACGCATCGTCTAGCACATCAGGCAATGCCACCTGGATTTTCAACTGAGGCTTCCGGTGTTCGTCTAGGTGACATCCGGAAAGGGGCGCTCGCCCAGTGATCGCGATGCAGATATCTAGGTAATCGGGGTACTTCAATGTTCGGGCCGCAAGAACACTGTTGGCATACACGACCGCGTTAGACTCTGCCCAGACGATTTGCTCACCTGCCTTAGGCGCCGATTCCAGCAGGTAGGGCGCGCACGTGTAACTCATCCGTGCTCCCATTGCCATATAGGCACTTCCCACAGCGCTGGCAGGCTCGCCGAATGATGGATCTACACCAAGAGTCTTCCACCGGCGCTGATCAACGGAAATTGAGTTGAGCGTCGTAGGAACAACAACCTTGGCACCCCACTCGACAAACTGCTCAGCGAATTTAAGGCTCGCTGGCCCGGTGTAAATGCATCCATCAATATGTGCCTGGGTGACATTAATAAGCTCACCGGCACCTTGTAAATCGGCCATTTTCAAAACGACTTGCATAGCAACCTGGGCAGCTTTGCCTTGATCACCTGCTAACATTTTTCGATCTTCATCCGAGAGAACGATTGGGTACGCAGAAAAGTCGAGCGTGCCGTTGGGCTTGCTCGGTGCAAAATCATCTTGGGGAAGGCTACTCAGTGTCCTTACAAACTCGTCGCTGACACGTGCATAGGAGCTACTACGAAGGGATTCAAACGCCTCCTTACCGATGCTGATGACAGGTATTGAGCGCTCGTAGATCATCTCCGCCAGCAACACTCCGAGTGTAAGGATCTCATCCACTTCCGCTAGGATAAGCGCTGCAGGCGCATGGCCAGAACTGATGAGCTCCATCATCACACTGCTTCCAGTGCAAGAGCCCCGGCCAGAAGGAATCGCCAAGACACGACCTGCTAAGTTCTTCCCGGCTAGCGGATGATGCTGGTCGATCACGTCACCTGTGAGTGAATTCACTCCTCCCCAGAAGCTGAGTCCTACATCAGCGAAAAGCAGTTCGCCCTGCGCAGAGCCGCCAACCAGGCTGCGGCCTGGGAGAATTTTATCCGCGTTCGTCATCAGTAACCTCGGCACTCAACGTTATCTTCGGCGCCCAATAGGACGCCGAAGGCCGTCATTTAGCTGTTTTTAGCGTTGACCGGCTGCACAGTGAAGGAGCGCTTCATTTTGTAGAGCGTACCCTCGCCTAGCCACTTATCAAAAATTGCCTGCATTTCACCGGAGCTCTCCATATCTCGAAGCGCTTGGTTGACCGAATTAAGCAAGGCTGGCTCGCCCTTTTTAACACCGATACTCCAGAACTCGTTACCGATAGGCGGGCTCAACACAGCGTATTTGCTAGCGTCAGCGCCCAGTCGGCTGATGAGCTTCTGAGTCGCTTCCTCAGAGGTACTGAAGGCTTCTACCTTACCTTGGACAAGAACAGTGAAGGCGGTGGAAATATCGTCATAACCTACAGGTTTGGCTGTAGGCAGCTTTTCACGGATGAACGGTTCGCTGATTGTGCCTTTTACAAAACTCACACGTTTGTCACCAAGATCTTCAGCTTTCGAATAACCGCGCGAGGCCTTCACCGCAAGGACGTTGTTGCTGGTGTAATAGGAGTCTGAATAGTCAATTTGGGCGGCACGTTGCGGAGTGTACGCCAAGCCTGCGGCCAAGATATCCATATGACCTTGTTGCAGCTCTGGAACTCGAGCGGAATCAGCGACGGGCTTGATCTCGACTTTCACACCTAGCCGCTTACCAATTCCATTGCAGACATCAACGTCATAGCCTGAAATTTTTCTGGTTGCCATGTCGGTGTAGCCGAATGGCTCGAAGATATCCAACACGCCACAGACCAAAGTATCCTTGGTCTTAATGTCTGCCAGCTGATCAGCATGAACGAGTGAGGCTGCAAAGAAAGCGCACGATGCTGCAGCAGTTACAAAACTTTTCTTCGTTAATTTCATGTCGTTACCCGGTTGCGTGTGTTGGTTGTTTAGAAAACATCCCCTGGGCGAGTCGAGTACATTCGGGATCAGCCTGAACTTCTCGCTCGCCATTTGAGGCAACTTCGGCAAATCCCTTGCGTGGCGCCGAATACGACGCCGGTCGCTGCCATCTGAGCAGCGGACACACCGAACGTGGACATGACTCTGGCAACGCATATTGTCCGTAGCTTGCAACCGGTTTACGACCAGAGTCATCATGACTGGTTGCAAATCAATCCACTCAAACTCATCCTAAGCTCAGGGACGCTGTAAAATCAACCAATTTCCTAGGGTTTTAGGTAAATCTGTCCGGATATAAGACCAATAATACTCTGATCCGCTCGGTACATGCGTCACTACTGACCAATCCATGGGTCGGCCTTACCTTGTCAGCATCTGGGATGGACACAAATTCACGGCGAGGCCCCGCGCCCTAGCCGTCTAGAGAATCCTGAAAGAGGCGGGCTTTTTGCCGACCGGGCTCACCCAAGGGTCATCAAATTAGCGTTACCACCCGCAGCAGCCGTGTTGACACTCAAAGCGTGCTCCACCAAAAGTCGCTCCAACGGAATGTCCGTCTCACCACTGCTCAAGCCATTAACCCCAATAATGGCCCCCTCACGACGAGAAGCTTGACGACTAACTTCTGCCAACTGATCCGAGTCGCCGTGATGCAAAATCGCGTCGAACTTGGCTTCGGCATTAAGCCAATCTTTAACAATTTTTATTCGATTTCGTACAGGCTTGGGCAGGTTTGAAATAAGTCCTTCAGACCAGATCGGAAGTACGACCAGGCTGCCGACAATTAATACAGCCCCGATCTGAACCAGTAGATCATCCTTGTTCTCGGCCAAGCCAAGTACACGCTCTCGCGGTAGTAGGGTGTAAGTATTCCGTTCCCCAGTAGGGCCTACAAGGAGGTGTGAACAACCGCACCGAGAAGCGTTGATTTGCTGCAAAAGCGCAGAGAGTTCAGCCCGCCTAAGGCCATTTTTTTCGCAGCTGCGGCCTGAGGTTCACTCAACCGAGCTTGCTCCAACATCATCGGAACCGCTTCATTTTCAGGGCGACGATACGCTGAGGTTATGGCTGCACTCATGACGGTTTGGGGCAGAATGCTTTCTGCGAATTCCAGAAAGACATGCTCTGCAACTTCTGGAATCGCCTCGAGGATCTGTTGTTCGCTCAGGGCCTGATCCGCGAGATCAACCAGGTGCCCAATACCTGCACCCTGCTCAGAGCGCTCGGTGAAACCTAGGACAAGCTGCTTAATGACCCAGTGAGGCGTCCGCTCGATCATTTGAGCAGCATTTTTCAGGCGGTCACGGTGATCGGAGTTCAGTTTGACTCCAACGGTTGTTGTGCTCATATCTGATTACCTGCGCTCTAGCGAACGCTGAAGTGGAAGTTACGACAATGAAATGATCGTTAGCAAAGCTTCTCGGCAGCAGGCTCATAGAGCTGCCCAGCGCGCGCCCAGTCTTGGCCGCTCACTTCGATGAACAGCACATCAACCAATTCCTGAGGACAGCCGAGTACATCCGCAGCAAGGCGAGTGACTTCTTCGGCGAATTGGGCTTTCTGCTGCTGCGTACGACCAGGAAGCATTTCTACGCGGACGATTGGCATTGAAGCCTCCAATACTCAGAGCATCGAACGAGCTGCGGCGGTTGGTACCTGAAGGAGAAGCGTTGGAGGCAAATTACGGGCGATACAAACTGTCTATGGAGGACGCCTATGGAACCAGCTTCACTGGAACCTAAGCGTTCGACGTGCTGGACTGAAGAGATCCAGGGTTGAAGCAGAGAACGTCGATGGCCGATCTTGTTTTGAGTCATTTGGATACCCACCAAGCACCAGGAAAAGCACCTGGTAATCTGTAGAACCAAAAAATTTACTCGGTCGCTGTTGGGACGACCACACGTAAAAAGTGCAACTGGTCATGAAATCGCCCAGATGGTGGTTATGCTAAGCCGACTTTCAGGGGGTTGCAACAGGTACAACCTGATATTTGATGCCATTTGGATAGAAAAAAGCACCACTCATCTAGAGAATGGCTGAGATTGGTTACAAACTGGCCGGCAGTGCGCGTGCGTAGAAAAACCGGATATCAGCGAAAAGAATTGAAAGTGGTAATATTTCGGACAAACGCCTGTTTTAACTTCCCGCTCCAGAAGCGCCGGACTTGAACACTGGGCGGTGTCGAGCACAATTAAAGGCCGCCGAGGCTACGAGATAACGTCGATGCAAGCAGATTTTCGCCCGAAGCAGATCTACGAACAGGTTGCCGACCAAATTAGGGCCGGCATTGAAGGCGGCCTTTATGCTCGCGGCTCTCGCCTCCCCTCCGAGCGAGATCTCGCTCAGATACTCAGAGTTAGTAGACCTGCAGTGCGCGAAGCTATAGGTTCATTACAGAACGACGGTATGGTTCTCACCAAGCACGGCTCAGGAACCTACGTTGCCGAGACAATCGTCCCTGCATCGCGAGATACAGTATTAAGCCCCGAGGATGCTATGGCGGAGGCTGACTTCAGCCCAGTCAGCACGCTAGAAGTCCGCATGCTCATTGAACCTGTGATTGCTCGACTAGCCGCACGACGAGCCCAACGAGATGAGCTTGCCGAGCGTTACCTCGATCAGATGACAAATGTTAAGGACATTACTGACCCCGCCCAGCAAGCCATGTGGAGCGAGTGTGACCGGCTATTTCACCGCCAACTGGCAAAAATGACTGGTGACATCCTGATCTCAAAGATTGCGGAAGAGGTCAACAAAACTATGGCCCAGCCATTGTGGAATCGTCTTCGGGACGATGGAATCTACCACCCAGAGCGAATTCAACTGTACGCGGCGGAACATCGATTAATCTACGAGGCAATCGTGACAGGTGACGAAGAGGCAGCAGCTTTCTACGTCGAAGGTCACCTTAAGCGTGTTCATCGGGACATTACTGACGCAGATTAGGTGAGCCAAGCTGCTTTAGCGCTCGAGCTCTTTTCTCGAGTCACAAATCCGGTTTCAACAGATCGTGATCAGCGCTCAAACCGGCTAATACAGATCATGCCCGGGATATCACAAATGATGATCTCCCAGGCATAAGTACAGTGTCCGAATATCAGCGGGTGGCGAATATCAACAACATTCCCCCAGTTACCATGTACGACACTCAACCATGGCTTTACCAGGTATACGTGGCAAACCTTAAGTCACAATGCAGAATGGTTTGCTACCAGCCGGACATCTTCAGTGTTTTGGAAAAATGATTTCGTGAGTTTGAAAATCACTTTCCTGAAAGGGCCGCCAGCGCCACTCGCGACGCAGCCAAATCCCATGCAGCTGTACCGACGCTTTTGAACACAACAGGCCTCGAAACGTCGATACCGTTTTTCAGAGCGTCAGCGAGCGAGCGAACCTGATTCCAATCCACACCTGCACGCAGAAGATCACCCGCCTCATGTTGAGCCCCTGCAGGCTCATCGGCATAGATAGTGCTGCTGTCCAAGGTCACCTTCCCGATCTCAGCCATTTCCGGCTTGAAAGCACCAACACCGATCACGAGGCGGCCAGCCTTGGCCAACTCGTCATAAACAGGTTCGGTACTGGTGGTTACAGTGATCACTACATCGACATCTGGCACGCTGCTACCCAGCGGCTCGAGATGGGCATGGAGTTCACTGTTTCGTTCACAGAACTCTGTTGCCATCTGCAGATCCAAACCGCGAACGTAAATCTTCGCATCAGGATAAAGAGCATTAATGGCCTGGACGTGATAGCGCGATTGAGCGCCGGTACCGAACAGCAAGATCTGTTTTGGAGACTCTTTCTGGAAGGTGCGAATCGCAAGGAGGGTTACCGCAGCAGTACGGCGGCCTGTTACTTCTGGGCCATCCAGCAGACAGGTTATCTTGCCAGTCACGGCATCGCAGACAGTCACAGTACCGTTGATGGTCGGTAGTTTGCGCTGGACGTTGCCTGGCTGGACGTTAACCAGCTTATGAATGCCAATGTCATTAGCAGTTGCGGGCATGCTGAGCAGAACGCCGCCATCGCCCAGCGGAACAACCATACGCTCAGGACTTAGAATCGTCCCCTCATCCAACTCTTTAGCTGCAGCCGCGATTGCATCAACAAGCTTGCTGAAATCCAGCAGCTCCGCAGTCTGGGCCTGATCACAAACGATGATCGGAGCATTGGGTTCAGCCACATTGGTGGTTGATGTATTACTCATTTGTTGACTCCTTGGTAAAAATCAGTGGCGACGGATGTCGGAGAGAAATTGCTGGGCACGTGGATGCTTTGGAGAAGCGAAGAACTCTTCAGGTGGAGCTACTTCGAGTAGGCATCCCTGATCCATGAACCAGACGATGTCCGAAACTTCGCGAGCAAAATTCATCTCGTGGGTCACGCACACCATAGTCATGCCCTCGGCAGCAAGCGCCTTCATCACAGACAGCACCTCCCCCACCATCTCGGGATCTAGTGCGCTAGTCGGCTCATCAAACAGCATCACAGGTGGATTCATTGCCAAGGCACGAGCAATCGCAACTCGTTGCTGTTGACCACCGGAGAGTTGGTTTGGATAGGCTTGCGCTTTGTGGCTAAGACCAACCTTTTCGAGGAGGCTCATGGCCAAATCACGAGTCTCGGCCTGCTTAGATTTGCTGACCCATAGAGGGCCGCACGTTACGTTTTCAAGCACTGACAGATGAGGGAATAAGTTAAACTGCTGAAACACAAAGCCAATATGGCTGCGCATCTTATTTACATCGACGTGCTTACCTTGAACATCCTGGCCGTTCACATGAATCGTCCCCGAGCCTATTTCCTCAAGGCGGTTCATCGTGCGAATCAACGTCGACTTCCCAGATCCAGAGGGCCCACACAGGACAACCACCTCGCCCTTTTTCACCTCTGCACTCACGTCGGTTAGAACGTGATGCTCTCCATACCATTTGTTTACATCACGCAACGAGATGATGGAGTCGGACTTCGGCGCCACAGCGCTATTACCTTTAATAGTCATGGTGATCAATGTCCCGTAACTGGTGCATTTTGTGCGTTTTGGGGAATCTGGGCGACGGTGCGCGTATAGCGACGCTCTAAGCGGGCTTCGAGCAAGCGTGCCGCCTGAGTCAGGGCAAAGCAGATGACAAAGTAGGCTAGCGATAGCACCAGGAAAACACTGAACGGTTCAGTGATGACAGAACTGTTCACCTGGTTGGCCGCGTAGGTCAGCTCGTTCACACCAATTACGTAGCCAAGTGATGTGTCCTTGATAGTTGTCACGAATTGGCCAACCATGCTTGGGAGCATATTGATGAGTGCTTGAGGGAGGACGATCTTTCGAGTCCGTGTCCAGTAACCCATACCCAACGCAGCAGCTGCCTCAGTCTGTCCCTTCGGCAGAGACTCGATCCCAGCCCTGACGATCTCAGCAAGATATACAGATTGAAAAATCACTAATGTGACAGCCATGGTGGTAAATCCCGCCACAGGACGTCCCACGATAAGCGGCACAATGAAGTAGGCGCCGAAGATCAGCATCACCAGTGGGATGCTGCGCAGCAGATAGCGGATCGCCGTTGCTGGATAACGAATGCACTTAAATGGACTCAACTGAGCCAGGGCTAGTAGCACACTCAGAGGAAAGGCGAGTCCAATACCGATGATTGACAGCAGTACGGTTGCCGCGATACCGCCGAGAGGGCCGTTAGGGTAAGAGCCGATGAGAAACAGTAACCAATACTCATGAATAATGTCGATCATGATTAGCGCCCCTTAATCCGTACTCGCTGCCCCATCCAGCCGCCGATGAACAGCAAGGTGAGCGCCACCACGACATACATTGCTGTACTGATGCCGTAAGTTTCGAAAATTCTGAATGTGCCACTAGCCACCTCTTTCGTGGCGTAAGTCAGCTCCATTACACCGATAACCATGGCCAGGCTGGTGGTCTTCACGAGCATTACCGTGTTGCTTAGTAGCGGCGGAATCGCGACCCGCAAAGCTTGAGGCAGGATCACTCGACGCATTGTGCCGGCGTAGCTCAATCCAATAGCACGTGCGGCCTCTTGCTGCCCCTTCGGAATGCTTCGCAAGCCACTTCGGATGTCTTCCGCGAAGTAGGCACCGTAATAGAGGCCAATAGCGATTGCCGCAAAGACAAACTCACCGTGGTACTCATTCACGACCTCCTGAAGACTCTCAGGAAGAATGCTGCTCACACCGAAATACCATAGAAAAATATGCACCAGGGGCGGGACATTTCTCTGGTATTCGACAAAAGCAAGCACGCACCATTCGATGACTTTGACCTTCGTCATCCTCACGAGCGTTAGAAACAAACCAACAGCAAACGATAGGATCCAACTACAAACCGACAAGATTAGGGTGATCGCCAAACCGTCGAGGAGCACTCCCCCGTATTCACTTAGGAATGACATGGTCGCCCCCCAGTGCGACGGCCTTTAGGCTGATCGCAATCGGGATACGCTTCTATCCTTAAGTAAGGGCATGGGTAGCCTGCCCAGCCCATTCCATGAGCTTCAGTATCAATTTCGGTGGCTAAACGCCGTATCGCATTGAGCACATTGGTGTACAGCTTCTTCTTGTTATTCATCTCTACTCTCCTGCCTGCCCCTGCGGGCTTAACTGGTCAATTGACTGAACCACTGATGGCTCACCTGTGATATGAACAAGCCACAACCGTGCCAAAACGTCAGGACTGGTCGTGAATCAACCCAGTTACTGGTCAATAATATGCCCGCCTTTTGGGTCATGCAACGACCACTTGGTCATAAACTTTAAAAAGAGGCCCAGAAAATGACCACTCGTCGCTGTAATGCACCAAAATTGGTCACATTTCTTAGCGCGAGGGGATATACTCAAGAAAAACCATTTCTTGGTAAGTGGTCATGACAAGAGACCAAAACGCGATACAGGTTGAGTTCCGCCCGAAACAGATCTATGAGCAGGTCGCCGACCAAATTCGCCAGGGCATTAGTACAGGTGCCTTCATAGCAGGCTCCAGGCTTCCGTCTGAGCGCGATCTAGCCAACAGATTCAAGGTGAGTAGGCCGGCAGTCCGTGAAGCGATAGGCGCACTTCAAAACGAAGGGATTGTGATCACCCGACACGGATCTGGAACTTACGTAGTCGACCGTGACCGCGAGCACCCTGCCCTACACGACTCGCTGACTGAAGCGGACTACAGCCCCATCAGCACGCTTGAGGTCAGAATGTTGCTTGAGCCGGCAATCGCTCGACTTGCTGCTAGGAAAGCCAAAAAGAATGAATTGGCAGAGCGATATCTCTCACAGATGGCTGACGTAAAAGACATCAGCGACGTCAGGCAGCAAGCTCTCTGGAGTGAATGCGACAGGAAGTTCCACCACCAACTCGCGCTCATGACTGGAGATGTCTTGATCGCTAAAATTGCCGACGAAATTGATCGGACGATGGCCCAACCACTCTGGAATCGGTTAAGGGATGACGGGATCTACGACGCTGAGCGGATTCAGTTGTACGTCGCTGAACATCGCTTGATCTACGAAGCAATCGTGTCAGGAGATGAAGAGGCGGCTGCTTTTTATGTGGAAGGCCACCTCAAACGCGTGCATAGAGATATCAGCTCAGTTGAGTGAACCCTAGCAACATTGGGCCAAGCAGGAGGCGGCTGTCAAAAATGCGGGGATTGGCGGTTAGACGGACAACCTTACATATCTCGATATGAGTTTTTCGAAATGCACTCCTTGATCGTCCGCAATAGAAACCCGCACGCGCGATCCTCCTAGCGTTATTGCATCCGCATACGCTTGATATCTCTTTGCGGTGGCTCTCCAAATAGTCGACTGTACTCCCGACTAAACTGGGATGAGCTTTCATAACCGACCAAGCCGCCTGCACTGCTCGCATCGACGTTCTGGGTAAGCATCATCTGCCTAGCAGCCTGGAGCCTAAGCTGCTTTTGATACTGAAGCGGGCTCATACCAGTCACGCTACGAAAGTGTTGCCGAAATGTAGAAGGACTCATGTGCGCGGTTGCTGCAAGATCATCCATGCGCAAGGTCTCACGGAAATTCAGTTTCAACCAAGCAACCGATTTTGCGATGTGCTGACTTGGTGACCCTGCGCTAACCACGTGAAGCAACTGTGCGCCATGAGCCCCACTAAGCAGCCGTACGACAAGCTCTTCGATGATGAGGGGTGCGACTGTGGGGATCAGGCACGGCTCGTCCAACAACTCCACCAGGCGCTCTAGGGCATTCAGCACCTTCACGTCCAACGCTTGGACGGTGACTGGGCGAAAGCTATCGTCCTTCATGCGTTGTGATAGCTGCATCCGCTCAGCTACCTGCATAACCATTGTGCTATTGAACACCAGCATCATGCCAAGAAAAGGCTGCGCCACGCTTGCATGAGTGACGTTCGAAATCACAGGTAGATCGACGCTAGTGACCATTGATTGGCCAGGCGCGTAAGTGAGCACTTCTTCACCTACCATTACCTGCTTGCAGCCCTGTAGGGTCAAACCAATACCCAGTCCGTAAATGCAGTGCAACGGCACCGTAACTGCGTTGCGGCGGTGAAAGCTCAGGCCTGGTATAGCGGTGACATGATCGCAGTTAGTTTTGACTATCTGGCTCACGCGCTCTGCCAACCGGCCCGTGTCACTGTAGTTATGGCTGCTTTTAGAAGCCGCATTCATAATCATCTCCTAGAGCATACTGACGCTGAAGCGCGCCGCGAACGATACCGTTGCTCACGCTAACGATGTCGGACATCACCGCCAGTGCGATCTCAGCAGTATTTGGCTTCCCAGCTCTACCCGATTGGAACATGGATTCGGTTTACAAGGTGTTCGTTCAGCCTCCCGATAGCCCTGACACGCTCCCCAGACATCCATCCTAGTCCGGCGAACCCTTGGAGCCTATTAGAAGCAGGGGTCAGCAGGGCTTCGAAAGGGGTCAGCTCATCGAGCCGAGGATCATGCGTACCAGAGCCGATTGTGACGTTAAAGTATGCGTTGCAGGATTTGGAGAGACTTGCCTGATCGAGGGGTTTTATTGCCTAATCCGATTGAATATTTTTTAGTTACCTATCCGTAACAGGATATTACGAAGACTGGATTGCTCGAAATGACGAGATCGTCCGCCGCTCACATCTTGCGAACGGCATAGATGTCTTCCAGATGCATCACTTACCCTTTGGCAGAATCTTCACTGTCGCACCTCTGGCTTGCTCCCTGATCATGTCTTTGAGATAGGGGCTGCTGCTGTACTTGGCGCTGTAGGCTTCATCAATCCGATCATTGATCGATCCCTCGACGGCACTGAAGCGCACCTCCCGAGTCATTCCAGCGGCGATGATACGCCCCGCCTTTTCACGAACCGCAGCCTTGTACCAAGACGACGCTTTCCCGTTGTAAGCGCGGACGTAGAGATCGCCATCAACCTCCACGCACCAGATCCAGGTTGGCGTGCCATAAGTCACACCATCCTCGCGAAAAGGTGAAATTTTAAGATCATCCGCTTTGATAATTCGCTCAAGCTCGCCCTGAGACCATTTAGAAATTCCAACATCAGCGGCCTGTGCTGGGATCGGAGATTCCACATTTCCTTGCTGGGCAGCTAACAGATTTGGAGACGTGAACGCTATCGCTGCCAGAAACGCTGCCGGTAACACCTTCTTCGATGCCATGAAGCTCATATAGAAACCCTTCTGCAAAATATCCTAAAAGAAATTTGATGGCGTTTAGCGAGTAGTAACGCCTTCCAACTGATGGTCTAAGCATTGAGCGAGGACGATTATGAGCTCCTGTACATGCACCGGACTGGCTACGATTTCGACCGATTGCACAAACTCCAGTGGAAAAAAGTCGCCCATACCATGCCTCCACGCAAGTCGTTCAACGGAATAGGTAACGGATATCTGACGGTTGCCGATAGGCCTTAAACGAGAAGGCCAAAGGCGCAATCATGCTGCGCATCAGCCTTCCCAATTCTGTAGCCAGTAAGCATATGGGGTGGGCAGCAATGAGGCCGGATCGGAGACGCCTAAGGTGCGAGCAGCCTGGAAAGGCCAGTGTGGGTTTGCTAGCAGTGTTCGAGCAAAACACACTAGGTCTAGCTGACCTGTTCGGATGAACCTGTCTGCGTCGTGAGCATCTGTAATCATCCAACTCGTGCCTACAGGTAAAGTGGTCTCGGCACGAATTCGCTCAGCATAAGGCACCATCAAGTTGGCTCCCCAAGGCACGGGTTCCCCTGAGGCCGCCAGCGAAAGAGAACAGTCTACGAAGTCCACTCCCGCCTCCTTGAGCCATCCTAAAATCTGGACTGACTCCGCCAGGGACTCTTCCTGACTTTCACCGAACTCCACCACTCCAAAGCGCACGGTCAGCGGTAAGTTATCGGGCCATACTTCCTTGACTGCCGAGACAGTCTCAACAAGGAAGCGGGCGCGATTGACGAGCGAGCCACCGTAGGAGTCAATACGAGTATTAGACTTTGCAGACAAAAAACTTTGACCTAGAAAGCCATGAGCAAAATGGAGTTCAAGCCAGTCGAATCCGGCTTTGAAAGCACGGGCTGCAGCGTACATAAAATCAGTTTGTGTGCGCCTAATGTCCTCAACAGTCATCTCAGCCGGAACGTGTGGCGCTGCCGGGATGTAGGGCAAAGCACTAGGCCCTAGGGGCTGCCAAGCTTGAGGATCCGCATTGAGAAGCGGACGACCCCCGAGCCAGGGCGGCGTACACCCAGCCTTTCGGCCTGCGTGACCCAACTGAATGCCAGGAACTGCACCAGCTTCCTTTATGGCCGACGCTACAGCGGCGAGGCCAGAGATTTGTGAATCACTCCACAGGCCAGCATCGCCTGGAGTAATACGACCTTCTGGCGACACGGCTGTCGCCTCGACCACGACTAAACCAGCCCCACCCTTCGCCAAGGTTTCATAATGGGTTTGATGCCAACTGTTCAGCGTTCCGTCGACAGCTTGATACTGACACATCGGTGACGCGACGATGCGGTTACGCAACGTGACATCCTTCAAGCGGTAAGGTGAGAAAAGCGAAGTCATGGGCAGTCCACCGTCAGCAAAATGATGAGTCAAGTATGAGGACGGAGGACGCTATTTTTGTTGCCTGATAGAAGCAAGAAATTGCCTGAATCAACGACCTTGGTGCATGTAGCACCAAGATCATCCCAATATTTACAACATGTTACGTATGTTTCAAACGCCTAAATGGCCTGAAATGAAACACCTAAAGCTTATGGAAAATATAATTATGACTCTCAGAGTCATCGAACTGTTTTCCCGCTTCAGCTAAAGATTTTCGAAGTGTTGGGCTTTCCACACGAATGCTCCATGACCCCGGGTCTTGATGATGAAAGCCAGAGTCGTATCGGTGAATGGCTTCGATAAGATCATTCCGATCTGGAAGATACACAGCAAGCGCATCCTCTTTCCAAGCGGCCACTGTCATGTCCATGGCCTCGCAGATGGCTACTTTCGCATGTGCATCTAGCCAATCCGCTTTCTTGGACTGCTCAATTTGTGCGGCCAGTTCTGGGGCAACTCCACCATCAGAAACAATAATGTCCCCTCCACTCCAGGTTTCGGGTGGGCAGACCTTGTTCAGGGGATCCAGTGCGATGAAGGGTGAGATTTCCATAGGATAAATACGGCATACCAAAGGCCGGTCATGATAGATACCACACCGATCCTGATCGTCCAGATTAGGACACTGCGTAAGCGCATTCGCAGCAAAAATTGCGACAACGTTGACGCTTGCATTACCGCTCTTGACCTGTGCAGATCGTCGAATATTGTGACTGCGCTTTTGAGGTTCATCAGGCCAGCAGGAGTCATCGAATGCCTCAAGGATCACTGCCACGTCATGGCCGCGATGTAACCATTGCTTGGACTCCTCCAAGGTCAACGGAATCAATCGTCCTTTGCAACAAACGCCACAACCATTGCAGGCAAAACGTACCGCCGGATTTTCCATGTCACACCCAAAATAATTTTGCGACCCACGCAGACGCCACAGGCATGCCTAACGCGCGGATGGAGAACTCTCTCAAAATTATGGGCTGGGAAGCACGGTAAAATGTGCTGATTTCAGCCAGATCTTTGCCTATTCCAAGGTTAATATTTTTTCGGCAAAGCCCACCTTGCCGGAGCCCCCTGAACATTCTTAACTCGTCATTTTAGGCAATCATTCACCCGAACCCAGCAAGCAATCAGAATTGTGTATTGGGAGAATGAGACATTACCGAAGAGGCATTCACAGCTTCGCGGAAACGATCATTTACTCTACGAGGGCATACCCATGACTGACAAACAGGTTTGGCTAATCACCGGTGCGAGCCGAGGTTTAGGCGTTCATCTGGCTCAGGTTGCACTTGCCGCAGGTCACGCAGTCGTTGCTACCGGGCGAGACCCCAAAAAGGTAGAAGCTGCCGTGGGTGCCCATGATGACCTCCTAGCGGTAAAGCTTGACGTCACTAAACCCGAAGATGCAGAAACCGCAATTGCAGCGGCAACCAGCAAATTTGGAAAGATCGACGTACTGGTCAACAACGCTGGTGATTTCTACGCAGGTTTTTTCGAAGAGCTAACTCCGGAACAGGTTCGCAGCCAGGTAGAGACCCTTCTCTTCGGCCCAATGAACGTGACCCGGGCGGTGCTTCCGACTCTGCGCAAGCAAGGCTCCGGTCTGGTGATCACAGTGTCCTCCACAGCAGGCATTGTTGGCGGTACGTTCTGCAGCGCCTACGCCGCCGGTAAATTTGGCGTTGAGGGCTGGATGGAGTCTCTAGCATTGGAAGTCGATCAATTCGGCATCAAAACGATGATTGTTAATCCAGGCTTCTTCCGTACCGAACTGCTCTCAACAAACTCAACTACCTTCGCCGAACCAGTCATTGAAGACTACGCAGAGAAGACGCGCGAGACAGTGAAGGCATGGAGCGGAATGAGCGGCAAACAAGGCGGTGACCCTGCAAAACTGGCCGTGGCTATTGTCCAGCTCGCCAATAGCGACGCGCCTCCGGCTCGCTTTGCAGGAGGCGCCGATGCAGTCGAAGTGTTCGAGACCAAGGCGAAGCTTCTACTCGCGCAAGCCGACGCACACAGAGCCTTGTCCTCCTCGCTGGCGCACGACGAAGAGTAATTAGAAAATGGGCCAACGACTGACTGCATTCAAAGTGAAGTGGAAAAAAGCCATCATCATCTTTGTAGCATTGAGCGTTTTTGTTGGCCTAAGCGCTTTCTTGGCCATGGCCGTGAAAGACCGTACCTACGTGGGAAGCCCTGAATTCAAGCCAACGGTCGATGCATCAAATGAGTCCGTAGTGATTTACTACTCCCGTTCGGGTCATTCGGAAGCAGTAGCGCGCGAAGTTGCGCGGAAAACAAACTCCCATATCGCCAAGATCAGCGCAGATTATGCGTTGGATTTTCAAGGCCAAAGCAAGGCGATTTCGGATGCAACGTCCGAGGTTTTACCACCCATCACCATCGAGCCCGTCGACCTTCTCTCAGCCAAGCGTGTGTATTTGATTTCACCGACCTGGATGTTCCGTCCAGCACCGCCACTCTGGTCATTCATCAGCCAAAGTGATCTAGATGGCAAAGAAATCATCCTGATAATGACTGGCAATAGCCGGATTAAACAGGAGCAGATCAGTGAATTTTCACATCGGATCAACTCTCGTGGTGGTCGGCTAATTCATCAGATTTTTCTTCGCCGTGGACGCATCTATTGGCAGTTGAGCCGAGAAGAGTTGTTGCAAGCAGTTGATGCTCATCTGGTCGAGATGGGTCATCCAGCGAAGAAGTAAGAACATCAGCTTTTCCTTCAGCGAGGCAATCCCTAATGAGCAAAGTATGGTTTATCACCGGAGCCACCCGTGGCCTAGGAACAGAGATCGCTCGAGCGGCACTTGCCGCCGGCGCTCAGGTTGTCGCTACCGGGCGTCAGGCAGAAGCGGTCACAAAAGCCTTGGGCCAAAATGAGCGCTTGCTTCCTCTGACCCTGGACGTGAACGACGAAACCCAAGCGGCTACCGCGATTGCGTCCGCTGTTAGCCATTTTGGGCGTATCGATGTGATCGTCAACAACGCGGGATTCGGGCTTTTAGGGGCATTGGAGGAGTTAAGCGATACCGAGGTACGTCAACTCTTCGACACCAACGTGTTCGGGCTCCTCAACGTCACCCGCGCAGCTTTACCTGTGCTACGCAGCCAAGGTAGCGGTCACATTATCAATATTTCATCGCTGGCCGGATTTCACGGAGATGCTGGAGCCTCAGCGTATTGCGCAACCAAGTTCGCAGTTGAGGGCATTACCGAATGCCTTGCGGTCGAGATCGCACCGCTGGGACTTCATGCCACGGTTGTAGAGCCAGGCTACTTCAGAACTGAATTTTTGAGCGATAAATCCATGCGTTTCGCGTCGAAGGTCATAGATGACTATGCGGACACGGCAGGTAGTATGCGTAGCGCTGCGACAGAGGTGCATGGACAACAGGCTAACGATCCACGAAAGCTGGCCCAGGCCCTTGTTCTTTTGGCTAACGAACAGAAGCCTCCTCTCCGGTTCACGGCTGGAAGTGATGCAGTGGAATATTTTGAGGCCGAGCTTCAGAAACGTCACGATGGCCTAGCTCAATGGAGAGAGCTATCAGTGTCGTTAGCTCACGAGTAAATTCCAAAGGATGAGTGCGGCGCCGCAAGGGGCGCCGGCACCTTACTCACCTCAGCGATGAAAAACGACGCTATCGCTCAACGGGGCTCTTCCTACATCCACCTGTTGAGCTGGGGCGGATGGATCGCCATAGCCGAAAGAAACCCCGAACAATAATTTGAGCTCTTCCGGGATGCCGAGCTTCTGCCGAATCGTTGGCGCATAAAACCCAAGGATGGTTTGCGGGACTCCAGCCAGACCATGGGCTGTCAGTGATAGCAGCAATGTCTGCGCGTACATCCCTATATCACCCGCAGTACGAACGCTATCGCCGAAGGTAGGCATGAACAAAAACGCGACGTGCGGGGCCCCATAGAAACTCAGGTTGCGCAACATGTCCTGCCTGCGAGCTTCGGTATCCTCTCGCGAAATCCCCGCAGCAACATTTCTCGTACTCGCCATGCCATGGTGGCGCTCAGAATAAACATCGTGAAAATCAGCGACGTCGAAGGAGAAATCAGGATTCTGCTGACCATTCTCTTCAGCCAGAAGTAATGCTTGGGACAGCTCTGCTCGAGCGGAACCCGAAACAATATGTACCAACCATGGCTGAGTGTTGCAGTTGGAGGGGGCACTCTGAGCATCTGCGAGTACCTTTTCAATTAGCTCGTCGCTAACCGGTTCGGCAAGGAACTGTCTGGTAGAACGGCGTGAGCGAACTATCGTGGAAAAAACGGTTTCAACCTCAGTCATCGTTTGGTTTCCTCGCTGGAATGATTCGGGTTTGGATTAGGTATGAGCACCAACTTAGCCGAGTGACGAGGCAGTGGAGCCTGTATCGGGTTGGCGTCGATTTGCTTCGCGTGCCTTCAAAAATCCGCTCGCCGTGATGTGGTATTGCCGAGATTTTTCCAAGCATTTATGCAAGACCGAGAGGGGACAGATCGACATCGCTCGCATCGTGTTCGACGGTCAATTTTACGAGTGCTTGGGATGGTTGTATTCGAGGTTCTTGCGCACCGTGCTTCAAGAGGTCGTGAGCAATAAATAGGGGCAGTATCTTTCTCCATAGCGAAACCGACTCGGTACCGCCAAAAAGAACGTTGCTAAAGGAATACTAGAACTACCCCACCATCGCCGGAACAACAGCTCTCAAACCCTAACAACAATCCAAAAAACGCGCCGCACGGCCCTGAATGCTAGCAGCCTGAGACTCAGCAAAAATGCCTGATTCGCGCCAGTGTTTGCACGATTCACCGGGGCAAGGTCGCTACATAAGAGACATGAACCGGTAGTCGATGCCGGGACGAATGCTATCCAGTGCTAAATCATCAGAACAGGCAATCATTGCAGCGAACTTGGCAAACACGGTTAACCAAACGGGACGACGATATGAGCCTAATCTCGGTCGTGGTCTCCTTTCTCATTACAGATGCCGCTTGACCGGAAAGTCCCTCAATTCATCAGGACATTGAGCCATGAGCGAGAACGCTAGCTTGAACCCGCTAATCGACCAGTCGCGGCGGAAAATTTTGATCGGCGGATCTGCACTGACCGCTGGTTTGCTGCTTCCAAAAGTAGTCTTTGCTGCGGCATCGGCAACGACGCAGGTAGGCAAGATCCAATGCCAGTCTATTCAATTCATGAAGAACGATATCCCCATGGCAGGGAATCTGTATCTGCCCGAGCATTTTAATAAGGGGAAAAAATACGCCGCGATCATTTGTGTTCATCCAGGCGGCGGAGTGAAGGAGCAGACCGCCGGCCTCTATGCACAGAAGCTCGCTGAACAAGGTTTTGTCACTATGGCGTTCGATGCATCTCATCAAGGCGCAAGCGGTGGGCTGCCCCGCTTCCTTGATGACCCGATGAATCGAGTGGATGACATTTACCATGCGGTTGACTACATGGTTTCCCTGCCCTTTGTAGATGCCGACCGAATTGGGGCACTAGGAGTCTGCGCTGGCAGCGGGACAGCGGTAAAAGCGGTCTGCACCGAGCGCAGGATCAAGGCATTAGGCACCGTTAGCGCGGTTGATGTCGGCGCCGCTACTCGTTTGGGCTGGGACGGAAAAACACCGGTAGCGGATCAACTAAGCCTGCTTGAAAACGTTGCTAAGCAGCGTACCGCCGAGTCTAAGGGCGCAGCGCCGATTTATGTCCCCTACGTGCCTCAGGTGGGCGACAAAACGGCACCCCATGATCTCCAGCAGGCAGCTGACTACTACCTGACGCCTCGAGGTCAGCATCCAAACGCGCCAAATAAACTTCTGTTCACCAGCTTAACCGCGATGGTTTCGTTTACCGGTTTTGACCGAGCCGACACGTTGCTGACGCAACCGCTGATGATTGTCGCCGGTAGCGAAGCCGGTTCCCTGTGGCACAGCAAAGCTTTGTACTCAATGGCACCAGGCGAAAAAAAGCTGACCATACTTCCGGGTATGACTCACATGGATCTCTATGACGGTCATGGTTCGGATTTGGCAATGAATGAGCTGGCCCCGTTCTTCAATCGGCACCTCTAGTGTTGTGGTGGAAAAATAAGGTTGTAGGCGCCGTCTGCGCGATGTGACTCGCCCCCCGTTCCTTTTCGTATTTCAACACGCGCATGCAGTGATCAAACTAAGCATTCGCCTCTGCGCATTTAACTTTTCAGAGCCTCTAGGGATGACCATCCACGGGGGCTCTAACGCTTCCAGAATTCGAGAGCAAAATGCAACGTGTCGAAGTAAATAGCGTCGCCCCTCACACAGGTGTATGGAGCGCTGTTGGCTCAATGGCTATGTGCGTGGCGATGCTCATCGCCTCTGAATTTATGCCGGTCAGCTTGCTCACCCCGATTGCGTCTGACCTTGGAGCAACCCAAGGTATGGCAGGGCAGGCGATCTCTGTATCAGGACTGTTCGCCGTCATCACCAGCCTACTGACACCGGTCATTGCTGGTAGGTTTGACCGAAAGTTCGTCTTGCTCGGAATGACTGGGCTGATGCTGCTTTCATTGATTCTGATCGCCGCAGCGCCCAGCTTTTCCTTCCTGATGATCGCCAGAGCTTTCCTCGGTATGGCCGTAGGAGGGTTCTGGGCTCTGGCGACTGCCACGGTGATGAAGCTGGTGCCTGAGGATCAAGTTCCCAAAGCCCTGGGGCTCATTTACACCGGCAATGCGATGGCCACCGCGTTTGCTGCACCTATCGGCAGCTACATGGGAGGAATGATAGGTTGGCGCGGAGTCTTCTGGGGGTTGGTGCCGCTGGTAATGATCAATTTGATTTGGCAGTGGGTAAGCATGCCGAAGATCCCTCCTAAAGGTCGCACCTCAGCAGGACAGATATTCAGCCTTCTGAAGAGATCTAACGTAGCGTTCGCGATGATCGCAATCATGTGTATCTTCTCTGGCGCTTTTTGCACATTTACGTATCTGCGACCATTCCTGGAAACCTACACTCAAGTCACAGTTACGCAGCTGTCACTATTTTTGCTCGGGCTTGGGCTCGCAGGATTTGTAGGCACCTATGCAGCTACGGCTCTAGCGACAACGCGCCTGTACCCACTGATTAGATGCTTACCATTACTTTTGGCAGCGGCGACTGTGGCTATACTTGGCGTGGGCCACGACAAGTTCGGTGTCGCGTTACTGATGATTTTTTGGGGTGGCCTAAATGCGGCTATTCCCGTCGGCTGGTCAACCTGGTTGAGCAAAGGCATCGCTGACGATCCTGAAAGTGGCGGTGGTCTGCTCGTCGCTGCCATCCAGCTTGCCATCATGATAGGCGGGGCATTTGGTGGGGTTCTTCTAGACCATGTCTCCATTGCTGCAACATTTACCGGCGGAGCTGCATTACTGCTCTGCGGGGCATTGGTTGTGGGCGATGGTTCACGCTTGCGGGCTTAGGAAGTGACCAGAGTTTTGGGTCATGGTTAGCTTAGGCCACCCCGGGCAGCAGGGACGATAGGTGGCAGCCTCATCGCTTTGTGACCGATGGAAGCCCAAGGCGTGGTCTCTAGGTTGGGGAGCCTGGATTATCTTTACCTTCTTACCTCGAGCGCTTGGTTGTCTTGGCTTTGCTACATTCAGGTTTCGTAAACCTATCCTTCCGTCTGCTCGCAACTGAGCATCCTCAGCACCACGACCGGCCACAGCATCAAAACGCTGGATGGTGGCTTCAAGCTAAGAATCGTCCAAGATTTACTTAGCAGCTCAGCAGGCCAACCCCTGCAGCCGAGATGCTCCACGTAACAGCGGCCAAAACATGGGGACACAGCTCAGGTCGCATTGGCGTGTATGCATTGCTCAGCTTGAGACGGTCGTGTGCTAGCGCCTGCGCATCGATTTTCGTACCGTCAATTACGTTAGGATGAGGGGTTCTTCACGCAGCGCATGACTACAAAGCAGGCAATTAGAATCACCGGTGCGATAGAGAGCATGCCCATATAGGTGCTCCCTGTTACGTCATTGATTTTACCAACCATCACCGGAGCAACCATCCCGCTCAGTTGGCCAATTGAGTTGATCGCTGCCGTGCCTGTAGCGATTGCAAGTCCCGAAAAAGTTGATTGCGGAATTGTCCAGAAAATCGGGATGGCGATGAATGTACCAGCGGTTGCCAACATCAATGCGGCCATCATGGCCCAAGACGAATCGGAGAACAGACAGGCCAGCAAATAGCCAATGGCAGCCGCCATCAAACACCAAACAAGGTAGATCTTGCGCTCGCCGCTACGGTCAGAACGACGGGTGATCCAGATCATCCCAATACACGCCAAGATATAAGGCAGCGCCGACAGCATGCCGACCCAGAGTAGGCTTTCAACGCCTGAGGACTTGATAAGGTGGGGCATCCAAAAATTAAGACCGTAGGAAGCGGTTTTGATCACGAAGTAAATAAACGCCAAGATAGCCACTTCTCGGGTCAGCAACACGCGCCATAGGGAGCCCAGTATGGGCTTTTGTTTGGCTTTATCGCTTTCGAGGTTGGCGGCTAACAGGTCTTTCTCACCTCGGGTCAACCATTTGGCCGACTCGATATCGCGGTCGAGCTTCCACAACACCAGTACGCCGAGCACCACGCAGGGCAAACCCGACATCAGAAAAAGCCAGTGCCAACCGGCAAGACCGAGCACGCCATCCATCGTCCCAAGCAGGATTCCCGCCGCCGGCCCGCCCATCGCGCCTGCCAGAGGCACCGCCAAAAACCACAGGCCGTTCATCTTAGCCAGGTGTTTTTTTGGGAACCAGCACGCCAAATAAAACAGGATCGCCGGGCCGAAACCGGCCTCCATCACCCCAATTAAAAAGCGTAGGAAATAAAGCGTGTACTGAGTGTATGCGAACATCAACGCCGCCGTGGCCAGCCCCCAGGACACCATGATTCGGCAGATCCATGCAGGCGCGCCATAGCGTTTGAGACCCAGGCTGCTCGGCACCTCGAACAACACGTAGCCCAAAAAAAACATACTTGCGGCTAGGCCGTAGGCTGCGTCGCTCAGACCCAACTCGTGCTGCATTTGGGTTTTGGCGAAGCTAATATTGATCCGGTCAAAATATGAAAATAGAAAGCAGATGATGGCAAGTGGCATGATGCGCCAAGCGACACGCCGATAGAGGAGCAGTTCGTTAATTATTTCGTCGTTGCGCGCAAGTGCGATATCGCCAGTCATGGCAACCATGAGTGATTCTCCATTGTTGTAATTATTGGAGAGAAGCAACGCCTTCAAGGACGCTGATCAACGGGTTTAACCGATTCGAATCAACTTATCTTTGTAAACCTGACCCTTGGTGACGTAATCCTGAGCGTTACTATGCATACCAGCAATCGCCTCGGGCGTGAGTTCACGCACAACCTTTGCCGGCGCACCGAGAATGAGCGAGTTGTCCGGAAACACTTTGCCTTCGGTCACAATTGCCCCAGCGCCAACAAGGCAGTTCTTGCCGATCACAGCACCATTGAGAACGACCGCCTGGATCCCTATCAATGCGCCATCGCCGACTGTGCATCCGTGCAACATAGCTTGATGACCAATGGTCACGCCCTCGCCTACCGTTAGGGCAAACCCAGGATCGGCATGCAGCACAGCGCCCTCTTGCACATTGCTATGCTGACCGATGCGAATAGGCTCGTTGTCGCCGCGCAGCACGGCCTGAGGCCAGACGCTGACGCCTTGCTCAAGAGTGACATTGCCGATAACAGTCGCGTCTTCTGCAACAAATGTTTCGGAATGAATGAGCGGCGTGAATGTGTCTATTTGATAAATAGCCATGGCAGCCCCTCAGGCTTGAACGTCAGTTTTGAGAACACCGGCTGCACACAATTCAGCGATGTGTGCGTCGCTATAACCTAGTTCCCGCATCACCTTTTGTGTGTGTTCACCGATGCGTGGGATCGACCGGCGCGGCTGCAGGCGCTCGCCATCTAGGGACAGTGGTAGTAATGGCATCGCAGTGATCGATCCGTCTTCCAGCTCAAGGTTCGCCAGGCCACCGCTTTGCAGCAAGTGAGGATCTTCAAACAGCTCCTCTGGGCGACGAATCGGGGCAAATGGAATGCTGTGAGCCTCTAACTCGAGTGCTAGTGCCTGAGCGTCCATAGTGGCAAAGACCTCAGCTAAGTGCGCCAGCAACCGTGGTCGCTGTAGGACGCGGTCGTTATTGGTGGCAAGGCTCTGATCATCGAGCAAGGCGGTCTGACCCAGCAGCTGACATAACGCGTTCCATTGACCTTCACCGGTAGCCGCCACGAACATCTGCTCACCGTTGGCAAACTCGAACACGTCATAGATCGCCCAGGCGCTGATGCGATTCGGCATGGGCGCCGCAGCCTGGCCTGTGACGGCGTACTGCTGCATATGCTGAGCAGCCAGCAGTACGCAATTTTCATAAAGAGCGCTTTGCACTTCTCGTCCGACGCCAGTGATATGGCGATCATTTAGGGCGGCAAGCACGCCGATTGCTCCGAACATGCCACCCATTATGTCGTTTACCGAACTACCCGCACGCAAAGGTCTCCCAACCGGGCCTGTCATGTAAGCCAGTCCCGCCATCATTTGCACGACTTCATCCAGCGCCAGCCGATTGTCATAGGGGCCGCTGAGAAAGCCTTTATGAGAGGCATAAATGATGCGCGGGTTACGCGCACAAACCGCTGCGTAATCAAAACCTAGCTCCTGCATACGACCGGGTTTGAAGTTTTCGATAAAGACGTCAGCCGTGTCGATAAGCTCCAAAACGGCGTCACGACCTTGCGGGGTATTGACGTCGATTGCGATGCATTGCTTGTTGCGGTTGAAGGTGCGAAAAAATCCGGCTCCGGCGCCTAGCAAACGGCGTGTGCCGTCACCGCGTGTTGGCTCGATCTTAATCACCTCTGCACCGAGATCACCAAGGATCATCCCGCAAGTCGGCCCCATGACCATATGAGAAATTTCGACGACACGAATACCGTCCAATGGAAGTCTGGACATTGTTGTTTCCTCGCTAGGACGAGCTCAGGTGCGATTGGCAACTGGCGTGTAATTGAGTGGCAAGCCAGCGCGGGCAATGCAGCCGTAGAGGGTTTCGTCGGGCAACGCATCACGAAGTATGTCCCTTGACGCGATCAATGCAGGGAGGTCGATGCCAGTGGCGTAACCCATACTTTGCAGCATGAACACCAAGTCTTCGGTTACGGTGTTCCCTGACGCACCCGGTGCAAACGGGCAGCCACCCAACCCGGCCAGCGAGGAATCGAGCTCGGTAATGCCTTGCTGAACTGCCACGAGGCTATTGGCGAGTGCCAAGCCTCGCGTGTCATGAAAATGCGCAGCCCTGAGTTTGTCGCCAGCGATGGCGCGTACAGCCTGCAAGGTGGTGGCGACTTGGCCAGGATTGGCGTACCCGGTAGTGTCGCCGAGCGAAACCAGATCGCAACCGGCCTCCAATACATGGCCAGTCAAATCGCATAGGTCGCTCAATGGCACATCACCCTGCCGGGTACAACCGAAGGCAACCGACAATCCTGCAATGATTTCGACTTTGTACAAGCCCAACTCGTTGCGCAATTGGCACATTCTGGCTAGCTCTTCAACCATCTCCATCGGCGTGCGACGCACATTGGCTAGGCTGTGGGCATGGCTAACGGAAACTGGCGCAATTATGCGGTGGGCTCCGGACTCAAGCGCATCGCGACAGCCACGCAGGTTAGGTGCCAGCACCGATACAACCAGATCAGGGTAATTCAAGGCATGAGCCACTACTTCTTTGGCATCAGCCATCTGTGGAAGCAGTTTGGCGGGGACGAAGGAGGCAACCTCCATGAAGCGCACGCCAGCGGCATAGGCGGCATCGATCCAGTGGCATTTGGCTGAGGTCGACATGATAGCTTGAAGGCTTTGCAAGCCATCGCGCAGGCCGACTTCATTGATTGTTATTATTGTCATGTTAAGGCTCTCACAGCTGAAGCTTGAGCTCAGATTAGAGAGCGACCTGCGCACCGAAAAGACGTAATTCACGCGTTGATCCATCGCGATGCACGATGGACTCAATCACGATGCAGTTTGACGCGGCGGAGTGCGCAAAAGCAGGTGATCCAGAAGTTTACGCGCCGACAATGATAAGCCCTCCCGATCACGCACACAGATCACAAACTCTCCTAATGCCCAATCGTCGGTGAGAGGAATTATCTTCAACTCGAACAAGGACGCGTATCGCGCCACTGCTTCCAGGGGAAAAATCGCGAGGCCCAAGCCGAACTGCGCAAGTCGAAATGCTGCGTCGAAAGACGACACGTAGGAACGAAACCGCAATTCACGGTTATGCCGCCCCGCCTCACTACGCATAAAGGTATTCAGCGTGGCGAAAGCCGAGAGTCCTAGATGATCGAAGTCGAGCGTCTCTGCGAAAGCGATACTACTGCGATTGGCCAAAGGATGATGTCCGCCCACGACGACGGCCAAATGATCTTGCCGATAAGGCAAAAAATCTAAATCTCCCACAGCCATCGAGCGTCGGCAGATGCCCAGGTCGGCATTGCCCTCAGTAACCCCTCGCACCACATCTGGACTGAAGCGCTCCTCAATGTCGACTTGGATTCTTGGATGCTCCAGCATGAAGTCGGACAGTTCCTCTGGAAGGAACTCCATGATTGACGAAATGTTGGCCATCAACCGGACATGACCGCGAGCGCCTTCAGCGTATTCGCTGAGTTCGCTGTCGAGCCTTTCCACTGCCCGCGTCATAGATCGAGCATGCCGAAGCAACGCCACGCCCGCTGGTGTTGGTTCAACTCCACGCTTACTACGCTTGAGAAGGGGTGTGCCGAATCGCGCCTCGATGTCAGAGATTCTTTTGCTGATGGCAGACGGTGCCATGAATGCCCTTTCGCTGGCCCGCGCGATGGTGCCCTCCTCGCAGACCAAAATGAACAAGTGCAAGGATAAATGATCCAGGTGCTGCATTATCCACATCCCTCAAGTCGCATCGGCACGAACGAAACGGTGCCCTCCGCTATCAGTTTCCTTGAGGTTTTCGCAGATGGTACGAATATGTGCAATAGCCCCTTTTCTCAGGTTTCCAGTGTTTACTAACACTGGGACGTCGATAGGCTTGCTGCCAGTAGAAGGAGTTTCGCGGGCAAAATCTATGTTTTAGGAAGGATTTCTCTCCCTTCTCATTTGAGAAACCAAGGTGAATCTATCCTGAGGATGGGTGGTTTCCGACACCACCATCACAGCTCCCTCTTCATCACGATACTGCCGAAGAATATTCAACCCCGGTGAGCCAGCCTCTGCATTGAGGCTCTTCGAAATTTCGGGCGACAGCAATACCGCACGGACTTGTTGATCGACCACATCGATGTGCCGACCAAAGTGTTGCTCAATCAAAGCGGCAATCAACTCATCAGGGCGCTTCTCGGCAAGCTCGATCACGTCTGAATAAATGTCCTGAGCATACACGTCAGTCCAGCACAGTGGAGCACGCAGATTCTCTTGATCTACCCGGATGCTCGACACACAAAAATAGTGCTCACCGGGTTCTAGCCCTAATCGTTTGGCCAGCGCGATGTCGGCTACGAAATGCTGCACGCTCTGGATGCTGCGCACTTGGGTTTCGGCAAGATGCACAAGGTCGGATACCGAGGCCAGCGACTGCGAATAACCGCCCTTGGATGTGGCGGACTCGACGCGAGTGCCCACCCGTTTGCGCCGTGACACCAGTCCTTGATTCTGCAGTTGGGTGATAGCGGCGCGCACCGTATGTCGACTTACGCCATACAGCTCGCACAGTTCGAATTCTGTTGGTAGCAACGTTCCGACCGGGAATTTTCCGCTGGAGATCCCTTCCATCAGGTCTTTTGCAACGACCGCATAGCGCGTCTGGTTCATACCTTTCATCAGTCCCGAACGTTCACAGAGTTGACAGTGTATCAGTGAGGACGTAAGAATTATGTACGGACATATTAAATATGTCCTATCAATAAAAAACATATCAGGATCAACCCAATGTCCAGCACTGTCTTCGACTCCGCCCTCTTTCGCGACATGTTCGGCACCGCCGAGATGCGCGGTGTGTTCTCCGACAAAGCCTTGATCGAACGCTATATCGAAGTGGAAGTGGCGCTGGCCCGCGCCGAAGCACGCTGCGGCGTAATCCCGAGTGAGGCCGCTGAACAGATTGCCGAGCTAGCGACCTATGATTCGCTCGATCTGGCACTGATGCAGCACGAAACCGAGATCGTCGGGTACCCGATCCTGCCGTTGGTTGAGCAGCTCTCAAAAACCTGTGGCGGAGCCGGTCGCTACGTTCACTGGGGTGCCACCACCCAGGACATCATGGACACCGCCGTGGTGCTACAGGTGCGTGCGGCACTGGCCTTGGTCGAGCGAGACATTCAGGCTGTTCGTGGTTTGCTGGCCGATCTGGCCAAGCGTTATCGCGACACACCAATGGCAGGCCGCACTCACTTGCAACACGCACTGCCGATCACCTTTGGCTACAAATGTGCGGTGTGGCTGAGCATGTTCGACAGGCACGCAGAACGCTTGGTAGAACTGCGCCCACGGGTGGAAATCGGTCAGTTCGCTGGCGCGGCAGGCACCCTGGCGTCACTGGGCGATAAGGGCTTGGAAGTCCAGGAAGCCCTCATGGCTGAACTGGGTCTGGGTGTGCCGCAAGCCACTTGGCACGTTGCCCGAGACGGCCTCGCTGAAACCCTGAACTTCCTCGGACTGGTCACCGGCTCTCTTGGCAAAGTGGCCCTGGACGTCATGATGATGATGACCAGCGAGCTGGGCGAAGTGTACGAGCCCTTCGTCAAAGGTCGCGGTGCGAGCAGCACCATGCCGCAAAAACGTAACCCGATTTCCTGTGAATTGATGTATGCCGCTGCCAAAGGTGTACGTCAGCATGCAGGCCTGATGCTTGATGCAATGATTCAGGACTTCGAGCGCTCCACTGGCCCCTGGCAGGCCGAATGGATCGCCATCCCTGAGGCCTTTGCCTTGAGCGCCGCCTCTCTCGGTCAGGCGAAATTCATGCTCGCGGGCCTCGAAGTCCGCACTGAGCGTATGCGCAAAAATCTCGACATGACCCAAGGCCTGATCGTGGCTGAAGCGGTGATGATGGGCTTGGCTCCGGCGCTTGGTCGTCAGGTAGCGCATGACGTGGTGTATGCCGCTTGCCGCATGGCAAACGATGAAGGCACGAGTCTGCTCGACGCCTTACTCGCTCAGGGCGAAGCCACTGCGCAACTGGATATCGAGGAACTCAAGCGCCTCACCGATCCGTCTAACTATTTGGGTCTTGCTCCCCAAATGGTGGATATCGCGCTGTCTCGTGAGGGTTCCGTTAAGCGCTAATTTCACGGGGCTCGTCCAAAGCCGGGCCCCTTTCTGCATTTTGCTCGCCAATAAAAACAACGAGATCGCAGACATGACCACTATCAATAAAAAGCCGTTCTACAAAGACCTGACCTTCCAGGTCATCGCTGCCATGGTGCTGGGCATTGCCTTTGGCTTCCTGGCCCCGGAACTGGCTGCCAAATTTAAGATTCTCGGCGATATCTTTCTTAAGCTGATCAAGACCGCCGTTGCACCTTTGGTGTTCTTCACCGTCGTCCATGGCATCGCTTCGGCAGGCGATATCAAGCGGGTCGGCAAGGTCGGATTGCGTGCTCTGATCTACTTCGAAATCGTCTCAACGATTGCCTTGGCCATCGGCCTGCTGTGGGGCAATTTGCTGAACATCGGTTCGGGCATGCATGACGCCCATCCGAGCAGTGCGACAGCGGCAGCGGCTAGTGCAGCGGTCGCCAAGGGCCACGCCCCGGCCTCGACGATGGACTTTATCTACGGGATTTTCCCAGACAACTTCGTCGGTGCCTTCGCCGGTGGGCAATTGCTGCAAGTGCTGGTGATCTCGGTGCTATTTGGTTTTGCCTTGCTGGCCCTTAAGCCTGAGCGCCGCAGCGTTATTGAGGACGGTTTGAGCCGTGTCTCCGAATGCTTCTTCGAATTCATCAACCTGATCATGAAGTTCGCCCCGCTCGGCGCCTTCGGCTCAGTCGCCTATGCAGTAGGCAGCAATGGCAGCGCGGTGCTGATGTCGCTGGCCAACCTGGTGCTGATGTTCTACGTCTGCGTCGCGTTTTTCATCTTCGTAGTGCTCGGCGCCGTCTGCCGCATATCAGGCTTCAGCCTGTGGCGATTCCTCAAGTACATCAAGGACGAGATCTTCATTGTGTTGGGCACCGCGTCTTCGGAAAGCGCCCTGCCGCGCCTGCTTCAGAAACTGGAGAAATTCGGTTGCTCAAAGCAGAGCGTCGGCCTGGTCTTGCCAACCGGCTATGCCTTCAACCTGGATGGCACGTCCATCTACATGTCGCTCTGCGTGCTGTTCATCGCCAATGCCTACGGCGTGCCGATGAGTTGGGAGCAACAACTGGGCACCATCGCAATCATGTTGGTGACTTCAAAGGGTGCAGCGGCGGTTTCCGGTGGCAGCTTTGTGGTGTTCGCTGCCACGGTCACAGCGATTGGCGTGCTGCCAGTGGAAGGCCTGGCACTGCTGTTCGGGGTATACCGGTTCATGTCCATGGCCATCGCCACCTGCAACACCATCGGTAATAGCGTGGCGACTGTGGTGGTGTCAAAGTGGTCAGGGGAATTTACTGAGCAAACGGCCAAGGCCGAATATAGCCGTGTGTTTGGGCGTAATCCGGAGGCGGCGCTTTAAGGATCTTGAGAAGTAGCCACCAACTACGCTAACAAAAAAGGCCCTTATGGGCCTTTCTTGTAGCCAAACAAAAAACCATTTGGTCAGAAGGATTAGCGATTTCAGCGCCATTCAGCCTTCCGACGCTATCCTTGGTTACGGAGCGACGGTGGCTCTGAGGGCTCTACGGCAGTCAGGAGAGGCGAATGGTTCAGGCAGTGCTGGGATCTGGTCAATGAAACTTGTGAGGTTGATCCGCCATGGAGAGAGTGCCGCCAACGCGGGTGAGGCCAGCATGGATCACGTGACCATTCCGCTTACACCAAAGGGAGTCGAACAAGCGCATTTGGTTTCTAGGTCGTTTACCTCTGCTCCGGATCTGATCATTACCTCACCGTTCTTGCGAGCGCAGGCAACCGCGCAAGCAACAGCAGCAGCCTTTCCTGGCACTCCGCATGAAACCTGGCTGGTTCAAGAGTTCACGTATCTTGAACCAGCACGCTGTGCCGGCACGACTGTTGCCCAGAGGCGAGATTGGGTCGGAGCATATTGGACGAAGGCAGACCCCGTGTTTAGGGATGGTTCCGGGGCCGAGTCGTTCTTGGACTTTATATCTAGGGCCCAGTCCTTTCTGATTCGAGTTGCAGCGCATCCTGCCCAAAACATCGCAGTGTTTGCTCATGGCCAGCTCATCAATGCCGTCGCCTGGCTAATCGAGCGCAAGCCGCAAGACATTGATAGTCGGGCAATGGCTGACTGGCGCGAGTATGAAATCGCTAACCATGTCCCGAACGGCGGTGGCTACACGCTCACGATGCTCGCAGATGAGGCCGCTTGGAGAGTGAGTATCTCGATACCTCAGGAAAAGGTAGAGGCTCTCTCAGAAGTAGGATATCCGCTGCTAGATGATGATTCGGCTATATACGCTGAGCAGAGACTGGAAGACGCTGGAGAAAGCCGCGCATACTTTTCAGACGGTCAAATGCCCGCTGACGCTGCAGCGCACCTCTCAGCACGGGACATCTGCCAGGTACTGCGAGACGTCATTTTCGAGCGCCATACGATGAAAAGGGTGGGCCGCCAGTCTTGGGATGAGATCTATGCCGGCCATTTTCTGGTGGACGTCGACGGTTGGCGGCTATCGATTTACAACGACTGCGATGAGCTCGACTACTGCGAAAACTGCGTGAGCCCAGATGGACGGTGCTGGTCGTTTGACGCAGGTGATCGATATGGGACTGATCCTGTTGCCCTGCTCTCCGTCTGGGAGCATCAGACACTTGAGAGGCTTTTGAAGGAAATCTGACTCAACGCATTCATGGCGCGCCCCTGACGGGGACGGCTGTCGTGAACCATGCCCTGGCTGACGCCGGGGTCATGGCCCGTCGGGCTTCCAACCTCACGCCTTCGGCTGTCGCCTGCGCGCTCCGCTTGCAAAAGATCTCACAACGAAGCTCAAATGAGCCTCGATATCGAATGTGCTTTGGACGGTGCCAAGTGGATGCAATACAGGGATCGGCGGCTGCAGCCGCCAGTACAGGCCTTGGATGGGGCGACATTGCCAAAATAGTCTTAGCGAGTGGTGTCGTCGCAGCCTTGATCGGATGGTTGAAGGATTGGCTTTTCAAAATTCGTGATCGGAGGCTTGATGCGAGGTTTGCAGCCATTGAGTTGATCGCAGTGCTCGACCTTTACGCATTACAGTCACGCAGGAATATTCGGGACTACCACGAATACGCGGCCTCTCTAGATCCGCACACCGACTATCAAAGTTGGCCGAGTTGCGCTTACCCTGATCTGGCTATCTCTCGTGATGCGCTCAAGTACCTGGATTCGAAGCACGCAAGCGCCCTAGTTTCTATAGCAACCGAGAAAGCACTAGCAAATCAGCACCTCCATGCGATTCATGACGCGTCCTTTGACCCTACCGAGGTTTATGCTCATGAGGCAGACGTCGTCGGGTATTTTGGGTACGAGGTCTATCTGTTAGCGAATAAATTGCGAGCCAAGTACAAACTTCCCCCATTCGGCCACAGATGGGGAGTAACGGATCAGTTTCCTGACCTTCTGCACTCATGGAATGAAACGAAGAGAGAAGTACGTACGCGATCTCAGCCGCCCTCATACTTGGAGTAGCTTTTCGGTTCGCGAGAAGTCCTCAGTCCACCCAAGTGAGGACGGCAGGTGACTGGTTTCCCTCCCCTACGGATAAACAAGGACTTTTCCATCTCCTAGAATTGGCGAAGCCAAAGCTTCTTGAGGTGGGCAGGCTTGAAAAAGCGGAAGCTTGGCTCAGCTCGCAGTGACCTAACCACAGCATTTTGTGCAGGAACCCGTCCCGCTGACCAACCGGCTGATAATGCATCGCCATAATGTCGGGACATCAACTGAAATCCGGCCCAAGGACTGCTCATGACCGCAAATACCCTGGCTCAGCAATTGAGGATTGCTCAGCACGTCGTTGTCTTCACTGGTGCGGGTGCATCAGCGGAAAGCGGCATTCCGACGTTCAGAGATACGCTGACGGGGCTTTGGGAGCGCTTCGATCCTGCACAACTCGCGACTCCTGAAGCATATCGTGATGACCCGAGCCTCTGCTGGGGGTGGTATGAATGGCGCCGGCTAAAGATTTTCCAGGCTCAGCCAAACGGTGCCCATCTCGCTATCGCTGAGCTTGCCAACCATGTGCCCAAGCTGACCGTGATGACCCAAAATGTTGATGACCTACACGAACGAGCTGGCAGCCAAGATGTGATCCATCTGCATGGCAGCCTGCATTCTCCTGGGTGCATTGATTGTGGCTTGGCGTATACCTTGCCCCTCACGACTGGCATCCTGCCTGAGGATGGAAGTCGGATTGAGCCGCCGCGATGCACCGTATGTAACGGGTATGTTCGGCCAGGCGTTGTTTGGTTCGGTGAGATGTTGCCCGAGGATGCATGGAGCGCGGGTCTCGCAGCTGCAGAGGAATGCGATGTCTTCCTTTCGATTGGTACGTCCGGGATTGTTTACCCAGCTGCTGAGCTTCCGCTGAGTGCTTTGGGCCATGGCGCCACTGTCGCTCATATCAATCCTGTGCGGTTCGATATCAGCAGTCAGGAGCATTTTCTTCAGGGCCCTGCCTCGTTGATGATGCAGACACTGCTTCGTGATGCCTTCGGCTAACCCCTACCTTCTAGTTTGATGGCGGTTCACGGTATCCGCTTTGGGCTTGCCCCCTTCGGGGTACGGCTGTCGTGAACCAAACCCCAGCTGCGCCGGGTTTTGGCCCTACGGGCGTCCATCCTCAAGCCTTTGGCCCGTCATGGGCCGGCGCGCTCCGCTTGCGGTCAGGATCTATAGGGTTTCTAAAAGGCAACGCAGCTGCGCTTACTTATCCCCGGCTCGAAATTGAGACATCAGCGCTGGATAATCCTGCGGATCCGGGAGTGCTTCATAACTGACCGATGCCCCGGTCGCCACCCAAGGTAATTTCTCTCTCGTCCAGGTTTCCATGAACGGTAGGTAGTGCTGCGGGTTTTCCAACAGGTTACTGCGCACACCTACGTACTCGTCGACTCCGGCGGGTCGTGTGAATAGCCAAGTCAGGCAGTGTGCGCAGAAATAGTGGCGAGTCGGGCCATGTAGACCACCGAGGACAGTTTCACCTTGGGTTACTGCGAAGGCGGCTGCAGGAAAAAGTGCTGTCAGAGAAAATGCGCTAGCGGACATCTTTTGACATCCGACGCAATGACAAGCAGTAGTCATGACAGGTCGGCAATCGCTCTCAAAAGTGACGTATCCGCAACGGCAGGTTCCCGAAAATGTCATGAGCTTTATCTCGTGGTGCGCGGATGGGCGCTGGATGGGCAAAGTTGAGTCAGGGAAAGCATGCGCGAGTCTGGGTATGATTGAAACTAATCAAACTTACCTAGCTGCTCATAGGAAATGTATGAATACACCGCAGCTTCATTGGGAAACTCAGCGCGTTTTCCTGGCAGTCCTGAGGACTGGCAGCCTTTCCGCCGCTGCAAGAGCACTGGGTGTGGCGCAAGCCACAGCACGACGCCGTATAGACGAACTGGAGCGAAGCGTCGGGATGAGCCTGTTTGTTCGCTCGCCAAAGGGGTTGATGCCCACTGACACTGCGAGAGAGCTGGTTGGCCATGCCGAGACCATGGCTTTGGCCGCCGAGGCATTCACCCGTGCCGCTTCCGCCGAAGCCAGCGTGCCAGGAGGCACCGTGCGCTTAACAAGTAGTCATTTAATGGGTGTTGAAGTGCTGCCTCTTCTGTTGCGAGATATTCGTAGCGCGCATCCGGAGTTGAAGCTGGAACTGAGCGTCTGCAATCGCCATGAGGATCTGGCAGTGCAAGAGGCCGATGTAGCGGTACGTATTCATCGCCCAACCGAGTCTGCGGTGGTGACCCGCCACGTCGGGGATCTTCGGTTAGGGCTTTACGCAACCGAAGAGTTGGTAGCGCTGAATGGCACTCCTCGCCATGAAAGCGAATTAGACAACTATCCGCTGATTGGCCCGGATCGCAATCTGACGGAGCTAGCATTCTTGGGGCAGCAGGGCTATTTGTGCACTGCGGAACGCGCGGTCATTCGTACTGACGATCATCTGGCCCAATTTGCAGCGCTAAGGGCAGGACTAGGAATTGGGATGTGCTCTAGCCAGTTGGCGAGTCGGCATGGGTTGGTGCGAGTGCTACCGAAACTTGTCGATTTTAACCTAGGTGTGTGGATTGCAATGCACAAAGACCTCAGGCGAGTAAAACGTATCACATTGGTGTTCGATGCCTTGGCGCAATCGATGTCGCGGTTTCTGAAAGCCTCCCAATAGCCGCTATAGCTCGAAACTCCCGTCGAAAATCACAGGTTCTGCCCGAATACTGCTTGCCGGCGATTCATATTGTGCTTTATCTAATGGCTCTAAATGTCGTAGGTGACTTCGCCAGACGCTTACTCGGCAGGGGCTCATTGCAATGATCGGGCTCAGTCGTCCGCAAATGCCTCAAGCGCGACGAGCAGCTTGGTCAGCTCATTCAGGTTGCCAGCAGTGACAATGTCGTATTCTCCCCGACTGCTCAACCGATACACATCGCGCGCTTTTTTAACGCGCTCCAGAAGAGGCACAACGATTCCTGATGCCCGCTCCAGGAAGTCGTTGATGTCCGCACGTGTCTGGGGAATTTTGTAGCCCTTCGCCGCACTTGTGATGATGACGTCCGCATTTGGCCCATATTGGCCGGCGCGCTCCGCTTGCATTCGAAAATCAGGGGCAAACGCTCCAGTGTCACAGCGGTACGACAGCAGAATCCTTAAGCTGCCCAGATGTCAGATCTGTCGATGCCCGAATCCTTCCCGGTAATACGAAGGGGCAAGGCCCACTACGTTCCGGAACGCCACCCGAAAACTCTCCACTGACGCGAAGCCGCAACGCAGGGCGATCTGCTCGCTGTTCAACCCCGAGCTTTCTAACATCAAGCGCGCCTGAGCTATACGTTCGTGCTGTAACCAGCGTTTAGGCGTGGTGCCAGTGGCCTCGGTAAACCGTCTTAAAAAGGTGCGGTCACTCATAAGCGCTTTCGCCGCCAACTGGGTGATCGTCAATGGTTCGCTCAGATGCTGGCGAGCCCACTCCAAAACTCCAGATAAATCATGGCGAGGCGTTTGCGCGACCGGAGCTGGAATAAACTGCGCCTGTCCTCCAGAGCGTTGCGGCGTCATCACAAGTCGTCGCGCTACGCTATTGGCTATGTTGGCACCAAAGTCACGCTCGACCAGGTGTAAGCACGCGTCGATTCCCGCTGCGCTGCCGGCAGATGTGATCACCTGGCCCTCGTCGACATAGAGCACCCCCGGATCAACTTCAACAGCGGGAAATCTACTGGCTAGTTCATCCGTGTAACGCCAGTGGGTAGTGGCTCGTTTTCCATCGAGCAGCCCGGCGGCGGCGAGTACGAACACGCCTGAACAGATGGAAATCAGCCGAGCCCCGCGCTCATGCGCATCGCGAAGCGCTTTTAACAACTCCTCAGGTGGAGGCTCACTCCGATTGCGCCAACCAGGGATGACAATCGTTCCGGCGTCTGGCAGCACTCTCAAATCCGCATCGGCCTTGACCTCAAATCCTTCAAAGGCCCGCATAGACCCCTGATCAACGGCAACTACAGCGTGGCGATACCAGGGGAAATCGAACTCTGGCCGTGGCAAGCCAAAAATCTCGACCGCGATGCCAAACTCAAAAAGGCAAAGCCCGTCGTAAGCCAAGACCGCAACCAGGTTAGATACATTTTGCATTGGCGAAAAAATACCAGTCGATGTCGATTTCGCCACTGTAGCGTCTTGTGCCCCTTGGCTAAAGTGGGCTCTCGCTCTTTCACTGAGGCAAACACGATGTCCACCCTGATTAGCCAGATTCCTGCGGCAGCTCCAGCCGAGGCCTATGCACACTTCAATAGCCGTCTGCGCTTTGAGACGGATTGCTCTGACGTTTTTCATACCCAACAGACTGGTGAGGTCGACTATATCCTGGTGGATGTACGTAGCCCGGACGCCTTTGCTCAGGCACATGTTCCGGGAGCCATCAATATCCCGACGAAGCTGATCACCGCTGAGCGTATGACGGAGTTTGGCAGTGACACTCTTTTTGTTGTGTATTGCGCCGGGCCCCATTGCAACGGTGTTCACAAAGCGGCGGCTCGAATAGCTAGCCTGAATTATGCCGTGAAGGAGATGCTAGGCGGTGTGACAGGTTGGCTAGACGAAGGGCTTACACTGGTAGGTGAAGGTGCACCCCACGTCACTGTCGCTTCAGGGATCTCCTGCGCATGCTGACAATACCTGACATGGTGCGTCCAGCTGAACCTGAGGATGTGCCAGACGTAATCATCTTGATGCGCGCGTTGGCAGAGTTTGAGGACTACATCGATGATTTCAGGGTTGATGAGCAGACTCTGTTAGATCGTGCTTTTGGGCCAGAGGCGCAATGCCACATTTTTGTGGCTGAGTGGGCCGGTCACATCGCAGGCTACGGCGTAGTGCTGAAGATCCCTTTCACTTTCGACCTGCAACCCACAATGATCCTCAAAGAGCTTTACGTTGCCGAAGCCTGCAGAGGCCGAGGATTGGGTCATGCGCTACTGCAGCGCGTCGCTATCATGGCTTTAGAAAGTGGTGCTGGTCGCATCAAGTGGGATGTTCTGGCTGGAAATCGAGACGCAGAAGCCTTTTATCAAAAGCTTGGAGGTCGTCCTGACAGCAAATGGGTTCCGTATCAGATGGGAAGCCAGGCGATTGAGCAGCTGGCAATCAACGTCGAGCATGAGAACGCAGTATGATGAAGAGTTCACCGAAGTGAGCTGACACTCACGCTCGTATCGCAATGCCTCGCAGGAAGCCCGAGGGAAATCAGTAAGGAGTTTCATCCATGATCAGAGCTTTCAAAAACCCGTTCTTTGTCGCCGGATTTCCACTCGTAATTTGCGGATTGACGTTTGGGCTGATAGGCGCAGTCGGCAACAGTACGTTTAGCTATACGGCGCCGGGGTTATTGATTCCTGGGCTCGTCTTGATGGGATACGGTTGGGCCAAGCGGAAGGGCTAAACGCCAATACCATGTTCCAATTGCCGAAGTATCATCGTGAATTCAAACTCTAGCGACTCAAGGACGTGTAATGATTCCCTTTCTACATCGCCGCCAATTCCTGATTGGCGCCATTGGTGGTGCCTGTATTTTGTCCAGCTTCGGATCTGCTTTGGCCGAGTCAGGCTCACTCAAATTGCGCGAACTCGAACAAGCAAGTGGCGCTCGGCTTGGACTCTGGGCTTTGGATACTGGCACCAACAAGATCATTGAATATCGCAGCAGTGAGCGCTTCCCAATGTGCAGCACCTTCAAGGTGGTCGTGGTCGGGGCTGTGCTCAAAAAATGCCAAGCTAATCCTGATTTGCTGAGTCGTAACGTAACCTACATAGATTCTGATCTGGTTGAGTATTCACCGGTCACTAAGGCCCACGTCGAATCGGGCATGTCCGTAGCACAACTTTGTACCGCAGCCCTGCAATACAGCGACAACACTGCAGCTAATTTGCTGCTGGGCCTCGTGGGCGGCCCCAAGAAAGTCACGGATTACGCGAGGGAAATCGGCGACGCCACGTTCCGTCTGGATCGTATAGAGCCTGAGCTCAATACGGCCCTACCCAACGACGTGCGTGACACGACTACTGCTCAGGCTATGGGCATGAGCCTTCAGCGCCTTCTTCTAGGTGACGCGTTGCACGCGGATGAAAGGGCGATGTTCCAGGATTGGATGAAACACAACACAACTGGAGCTGCACGTATACGAGCAGCAATTCCTTCGGGCTGGGATGTGGCTGATAAAACTGGCTCAGGTCATTATGGCGCAGCCAGTGACGTAGCAGTCATTTGGCCCGCTAATAGGGCCCCTTGGATAGTTGCCATCTACACATCCTCCTCGCACCCTGATGCTCAATATCCGAATAAGACAATTGCGGAAGCTACTCAGATTTTGGTCGACACATGGAGATCCTGATCAACTAAACCCCTACCCTAAGGCGGGAACCATTAAGAACGCCCGGAAAAGCTACCGGGATGCAACGGAGCACTTCGCACAAAGTTGGGCGGCTATAAAAGGCCAAGGCTTGGAGCAATAAGTTGAGTGAGACCAAACTGCGGGCTCTCCTGCGCCATGACCTGCGCAGAAGTTATTGAGCGCCAATGTCGCTCTAGCGAGTGCTGACGGGCCCCTTACCAGGCTAGCCGACGCAATTACATCGACTTCACCGACACGACCTCTACGTACTTGTACTTCTTTCTGGCAGCCTTCACAGCCTCCTGCTCAGCAAGCAACGAGCTCAGCGTGTCGGCCTCATGGATCAACTCATACGCTTTTCCCTCAAATTCATTCCCGACCTTGAGCGTGACCCTCAGTCTTGGCGTAAACGCTTTCGCCGCTTTCTTCTTGGCTGCAGGAACGACAGTCGGCTTCGTGAACACAACCTCTGGCACGGGCTCCTGCGCTGGAGGAGCGGAAAACTGTTCTTCGGGCTGAGCTGCACCGAACAGGGCACGGCGCATTTCTTCTTCAGTTAATTCAGGGGTCATAGAACATCTCAGAGGCGGTATTTAGCTCGCAGATTCTACAGGGCTTCTGATCACCGTTACCTGCTACGTTGAGGGCTAGTATCGTTGGCGTTTAGCCGTTGCCCGTCAGACAATAACGCCTTGGCATCAACGGATCGCTTCCCAGATGGAGGTCACGTGCGAACAAGTCGCAAGGTATTGAGACTGTCTCAGAACGAGCAAGGGCGTGACTTCGTCGTCGGTGACATTCACTTCAAGACTATTGACCTGCACAAGGGGCTGACGGCGCTTGGCTTCGATAGCACAGTGGATCGCGTGATCGCCGTAGGCGATCTGATCGACCGAGGCCCGGGCGTCCTTGACGGTCTCAAGCTGCTGGGCGAGCCGTGGTTCTTTACGGTCATGGGCAATCACGAGCAGATGCTGATCGATGCATACCGGCAAGACCCTCACGCTCGGTACAGTGCTCACGGCGCCGGCTGGTGGCCCACCATTGCCGACGAATCGAAAGAAATGATCATTCGAAAGCTGGAAAGCCTCTCCACCGTGATCGAAATCGAGTCGCCGCGAGGAGTCATTGGTGTGGTGCACGCGGACGTTCCTCCCGGAATGTCCTGGCAAACCTTCGTTGATAGCCTCGATAACCCTCAGATTGAAGAAATTGCGCTCTGGGGACGGAGCAGGATCAAAAAACACTTTCGCGACGGTGTACCTGGAGCTTGGCGAGTCTGCACCGGGCATACATGGATACCCGCGCCGCTCCGCCTAGGAAACGTACTGGCTTTGGATTGCACAGGCGGCGGTGACGGCCCACTCGGGATTTACTGTGTGCAGGACGATAGGATTTATGTTGAGGGGCGTTCGGTCTCTCTGGATCAGGCTGAGGTGTTGTCAGACCAGCTGGCTGAGCTTGAGCTGAAGTTAGACAGCCTGAAGACCTTATTAAGCGTGAACAAGCTTCTCGAATCCCAGAACCTGAGCGTGGAAGCGGAAGCCTTGGCGAAGCGTGCAAGCACAGGTTGGTCGACAGTTCAGCATGAGGCCTTAGAAGCACAGCAGTTTACGAATGCATTGCACGGACTGAGCTTGATGGCCGGGGAGCGGCGACAAGCGAAGCTCGATGAATTGAAAGCGCGACACGCAGGCACTCAAATTGCGGGTTTGCTCGAGCGGCTTTTCGGGTGATGAGCAGGTCGGGGCGGCAACATATCGGCAGGCAACATGGTCACGTTGATGTCGCTTTCGTCACCAGCCCATCCCAAAATATTCATGGTTGCGCCTTGGTATGAAGCGGTCATTGGCCTGAAGCAAACTGGAGTTGTATGAGACTGGAGCTCGGTGTCGCACGCCGTGATCTCGCGCAGACATGATGCACCGCGCTCTACCATTAACTGTATAGACATACAGGCTTGAGCATACTAGAGTCAGATGCTGGCGATCCAGATGGACGAAACGCGAGCTAGCTTTGAGTTCGGCTCGGCTGCAGGCCGGAGGATCTACGGCGGGATGAAACCAGTTAGAAAACGGAGCGTGTATGAGTTTTGCAGTAGCTGTTTTCAGCATGATCGCGGCGTGGGTGGCAGTAGGCATAGCCATGACATGGGGATTGCTGCGGATCGCTCGTCGTCACTGATTATTAAGAGCACAGGTGCTGCTTCAAACTCTCTCTCCAGAGGTACGATCCAGCCATGGGGCAACTGTCATTAACATCACTCCTGCGTGCTTTGATATCAGCAGTCGGGAGCACTTTCTCGAAGGCGCTGCCTCGGACAAGATGCAAAGCCTGCTTCGTGAGACCTTCGGAGACTTTCCTGCCTCGTAGTTCGTGGCAGTTTACATTGCTTCTGCTTTGGGCTTGCCCCCTTCGGGGTTCGGCTGGCGTGAACCAAACCCTGACTGCGCCAGGTTTTGGCCCTACGGGCTTTCATCCTCAAGCCTTTGGCCCATCGTGGGCCGGCGCGCTCCGCTTGCGCTGTAGGGACACGTCATAAATAGGCAATGTCGGCCCATAGCTCATTGTTTATAGGCCAATGCCTCCACCACAACGCCAAATGCGGATGAATGCTCACGTCGATTCGGATAGTAAAGATGGTAGCCCGCGAAAGGTTGGCACCAATCTTCCATAACCCGCACGAGGCTGCCGTCAGCCAGCTCCTTGGCGACCATATCTTCTGGCAGAAACCCTAAACCGCATCCTGCTACAGCCGCACGCAGGATCGGCACGCTGCTGTTGAACGTCCATTGCCCCTCGACGCGCGCCTTGAGTTCGTGTCCGTCCTTCTCAAAATCCCACTGCATCAGGCTCCCATGGGTAGGCAGGCGCAAATTGATGCAATTGTGAGCAGCCAGATCTCCTGGTTCATCGGGAATTGGTCTCTGCTTGAAATACTCGGGAGAGCCTACGACCGCGATGCGCAACGAGGGGCCGATTGGCACTGCGATCATGTCCTTGGCCACCTGATCCCCTAGCCGCACGCCGGCGTCGTAGCGCTGTGCGACTATGTCGGAGAGGGCGTAATCGACGGTGATTTCGACCTTGATATCAGGGTAAGCGGGAATGGTCGCTTCTGGTCTACTCCAACACCGTATCCGCAGTACAAAGGTAAGAGTCGATCCCCTCGATCACCGTCTGAAGTTTCTGCCTAAGTACAGGTAGCTCCGAAGCCGTCAGCGCCTGCGGCCTACCCGCCATGCCCAGAAACGCTGCCAGCGCCAAGTCTGAATGCTTCACCAACGCCACCAAGTGCTTGCCACTGGGGCCGCTGCTTCCCGCCATCCAGTTCTTCACCGTTTTCTCGTTTGCATTTGTCCAACGCATCAATGTCTTCGTCGCTTGGTGAGTTCCTCCGAGCTCCGTATGCAGGGCCCTAGCAATGCCTACTGCGTACTGTTGCTGAGCTAGAAAAGAACTGCCCGTTTTTGAGAACATTTTTCCCTCCCCGGTCTTCTACCTTCTTTAGGGCTACATTCAAAAACGAAGTGACTGATCAAGGCTTCCAGCACCACCGTAGCGGCTGCCCAATCAGGTTGAGGACTTGCCGATGCAGACTTTCATTGGCGCGAGCACCTACAGCAATGGTTCGAACACAGCCTTAGCGGCGGCCTACGTTCGGATGTCCACCGAGCATCAGCAGTATTCGACAGAAAACCAGCTCGATACGATCCGGCTTTACGCAGCGACCCATGCCTTAGACATCACGAAGGTCTATACCGACGCCGGTAAAAGTGGCCTGCGCCTGGAAGGTCGTGATGCCCTCAAACAACTCTTCTCCGACGTAGAAAAAGGAATAGCCGATTACTCGACAGTCTTGGTGTACGACGTCAGCCGTTGGGGGCGCTTCCAGGATCCTGATGTCAGCGCCAGCTACGAGGTTCGCTGCCGGCAAGCCGGGGTATCCGTTCAATACTGTGCGGAGCAATTCACCAATGACGGATCCCCGGTCTCGAACATCGTTAAAAGCGTGAAGCGGATGATGGCCGGTGAGTACAGCCGTGAGCTGTCAGTGAAGGTCTTCGCAGGACAGTCTCGACTTATCGAATTGGGATACCGTCAAGGTGGCGCAGCAGGGTTTGGGCTTCGTCGGCAGTTAGTAGATAGCCATGGAGCACCAAAAAACCAGCTACAAATGGGCGAACATAAAAGCATACAGACAGACCGCGTGATTCTGGTTCCGGGCCCTTCGGGCGAGGTAGAAATGGTGCAAAAAATCTACCGATTATTCGTCGAGGAAGGCCGAAGTGAGCGTGAAATCGCCGGTTGGCTAAATGCGCAGGGGATACCGACCGATTTGGGAAGATTATGGTCGCGGGGCGCAGTGCACCAAGTGCTGATCAATGAGAAATATGTCGGCAACAACGTATGGAATCACAGCTCCTTCAAGCTAAAACAGGCGCGGATAGAGAACCCGCCTGAAGAATGGATCAGGGCAAACGACGCCTTCCGCCCAATCGTCAGCGCAATCCATTTCAGGGCCGCTCAGTCGATCATTGAAACCCGCTCCTATCGCATGCCTGATGATGAAATGCTGCAAGTGCTCAGGACAATTTACCAACGCAGCGGCTATCTATCTGGGCTTGTGATTGACGAGGCCGAAGGCTGCCCCTCTAGCAGTGCCTACCAGCATCGGTTTGGAAGCTTGCTGCGCTGCTACTCACTCATTGGTTATACCCCCGCCCGGGACTACCAATATATCGAAGCCAACAGGCGGCTCCGGAAAATGCATCCCCTGCTTCTTGAGCGAACCACATCAGAAATAGCGGAGGTCGGTGGCAAGGTTTGGGTTGACCCTCAGACCGATCTGATGCTCGTCAACGAGGAAGTCACAATCTCCCTTGTGCTTAGCCGATGCCAAATTTCTTCAAGGGGCGCCAAACGGTGGAACATACGCTTTGATTTCGGCTTGAGCCCCGACATCACCGTAGCTGTCCGTATGAAGGAACAAGAGGAAGCAGCACTGGATTATTACGTGCTGCCATCTATCGACATTGAAAGCCCTCGGCTTCGCCTTGCGGAACACAACCAGGCCAGCCTCGAAATCTACCGGTTCGAAAATCTAGATATCCTGTCCGAGCTATCGCGCCGCAGTGATGGCAGGAGGGTTGCATGACAGCGATCCAATCCTACCGAAGGGCGCTGATGCATGTCGCCGAAGAAACGACCATTCAGCTCATTCCGATTGAAGAGATTCGGGTGCTCAATCCAAGGGCTCGTAACAAGCAAGTGTTTGCCAGGCTTGTTGAAAACATATCGGCGTTGGGTCTTAAACGTCCCATCACTGTCGCTCCCACAGCTGGCGGTACGGAGTCATACGAAATTGTTTGTGGCCAAGGCCGCTTCGAAGCACTGCAAGCCCTGGGGGAGAAAAAAATCCCCTGCATCGTGGTGACTGCCAGCGAAGCGGATCGATACCTGATCGGCTTGGTTGAAAACCTCGCACGCCGGAAACACACGAATCGCGAACTGCTGACAGCAATCCAGATCCTGTCGGATCGTGGGTATACCTGCCAGCAGATAGCTGACAAGACGTGCTTGGACTCAGGCTATATATACGGAATTCTTGTGCTATTGCGTCAAGGAGAAGAACGGCTGATTGCAGCGGTTGAGAAAGGCTGGTTGTCCATAAAACTGGCGATGGAGATTGCACGCTCAAAGGACGTTGATCTCCAAAAGGCCATGATGGAAGCCTACGAAAGCGGCGTGCTCAAAGGCGAGCAATTAATGAGGGTGCGTCGACTTATTGATAGAAGGAAAACGTTCGGAAAACGCTACGGACAGCAAGCGCCACGCACCGAAAAACCCACGCCTCAAAAGCTTTTGCACGCTTATCAGCTGGAGGTACGACGCCAGAAAGTGATGATAAAAAAGTCGGATATCAACGAACAACGACTGCTGATTATCGTCACGACAATGCGCAAGCTTCTAGCCGATGACTACTTCAGAACACTGCTTCGTAACGAAGAAATATCGGACATGCCCAAACCATTGGCAGACCGGATCTTTGGGGAGACGCCGTGATGACAGAGGTCAAGCAGGCATTTGAACAGCGTGTGATTGCGGTTCCCCTTGAGCGGATTCTTCCTTCGCGCAGGGTCGAGCAACTGATTCCTGGAAGTAAAAAATACGCCAGCATTTTGAGCTCAATAAAAGAGCTTGGGGTTGTTGAACCCTTGGTGGTTCACCCTAAACCGATCATCGAAGGCGGCGTATCTTCGTTTATGCTTTTGGACGGGCACTTCCGCTTAGAGGCGCTCAAAGCGCTGGGAGCAATTGAGGCGCTGTGCTTGATTTCTACTGACGACGAGGGCTTCACCTACAATCGGCAAATTAACCGTCTGACGCCTATCCAAGAACATAAAATGATTATTTCCGCACTGAAGAAAGGTATTGACGCCTCTCGTATCGCTGCGGTGCTCGGAATCAACCCGGCCAAAGTTCATGAACGGGAAAACCTGCTGAAAGGTATCGCTCCGGAGGTCGCGGAGATGCTTAAGGTTCGAATGGTGGCCCAAGATGTGTTTCACTCGCTGCGGCAGATGAAACCGATTCGGCAAATCGAAACGGTTGAAATGATGATTTCAGCCAACTGTTTCACCAGAAATTATGCGCGAATGGTTCTTGCTGCGTCTCGGCCCGAAATGCTGGTCGAGCAGAAGAAAAAAATGACCGGTGAGGTCAGTGCCGTGGATATCGCGCGCATGGAGCGAGAAATGGAAAACCTTCAGCATGATTACAGACAGGTGGAGGACACTCTGGGTGAGACGATGCTCGTTTTGGTCGTTGCGAAGGGCTACCTCGTACGTATGCTTCGCAATGACCCAATTGCCGCCTACCTCACTCGCTACTATGCAGAATTGCTTGAGGAGCTGATCTCTATCATGGAGGCCGTAACCTGCGACGCGAGACAGCTTGAACGGGAATAGCGCTCACCTGCTAGGCTGTCCACTTCCAAGGAGGATCACAATGTCCAACACAGACCTACTCCCCTCCCTACTCTTCAAAATGAATGAAAACCAGCTTGCTCTCGAAGCCGCGATTATGGAGTTGACGCTCTGGGTTGAGCGCCGGGGTTCAGCTGAGGTTGGAGACAATGTGCGAGGCGCGCTGGACACGATCAGTAAGAATGAAGAGTTCATTAACATGACGTTATCGGTGCTCGTGGCGCCTGAATGAGTAGGTCTCGGGCTTGTAGGCTATCCGGGGCCATTGGCCCGAAGGAGCAACCTCCATCCCCTTGCAGCCCTTGCCGGCCTATACGAGACGCATCACTTGGAGTTCCTCCGAGGGGAATGGCAACGCTTTGCTGTACCAGCTTAACTCAAAGAATTGACACAACCAGAGTGTCAGCGTCGGCTGCTTCTCCAGACTTTGACGGCAAAGAACATAAGCGATGCTCCTACCAAAACGCATACCACTGCCGTGGGCACCGAGCCAAACCTTTCCTGAAAATCTGCGAGAGCACGAGCTCTATAGGTACGTTCTACAAGGTCGCCATTGAGAACCAAGATGGCCTTGTTGAACGACGCAAGGGCGAGCCCGGCAATGATCGCTCCCAAAACTTTAATCAGGACAGAGCTTCCTCCATTTACCTGTTTCATCGTTCACTCTCAATGTTGGATGCAGCCCGTGACGAGTGCACACGATTACCTGATACGCGAGCGCAGCATGATGCCTGCGCTCCTCTACTGGATGCAGCTTCCAGCGTTACATGGCGAACCGCTTGACCAACCGATTCAGTTCGACAGCGAGCTGAGTCAGCTCGGACGTTGCGATGGCCGTCTGGCTTGCGCCTTCAGAGGCTTGGTTTGACAGATCACGAATGCTCACCAGGCTGCGGTCGACTTCCCTGGCGACTTGAGCCTGCTCTTCCGAAGCAGTCGCGATCAGCACGTTACGCTCAGTGATATTGTCGATGGACTCTGTGATTTCCACCAACGCAGTACCTGCCCCTTGAGCGGTATCGAGCGTCGTCTGAGCTTGGGCATTGGTGTGAACCATTGCCGAGACCGCCGCGTCGGTGCCTTTCTGGATTGAACTGATCATCTGCTCAATCTCGCTTGTCGACTGCTGCGTACGATGAGCCAAAGCCCTGACCTCGTCCGCTACGACTGCGAAACCACGACCCGCTTCGCCAGCACGAGCAGCTTCGATGGCGGCGTTCAACGCGAGTAGGTTGGTCTGCTCGGCGATGGCGCGGATCACGTCCAGGACTTTGCTGATGTCGTTCGCCATCACAGCAAGTCCTTGAACCTCCTGTGACGCGCCTTCCACCTTCGTGACCATCAAGTTGATCGCCCGCACGGTCTCATCTACTCGTGCGCGGCCCGCCACTGCAGCTGAATTAGATCGGGTCGCAGCTTCGGATGCTGCGGCGGCGTTTCTAGCTACCTCTTCTACAGCAGCGCTCATCTCAGTAACCGCTGTGGCAGCCATTTCTACTTCGTTATTCTGCTGCTGCATCCCCTTGTTCGCATCTTCGGTTACAGCGTGCATTTCTTCGGAGGTGGCTGCGAGCTGGGTGGATGAATCCGATATCAAGGACAGGGTGCTGCGCAGACCTTCTTGCATGACTTTCATGGCCTGCATGAGTCTCGCGACCTCGTCGTGCCCTTGCACTTCAATCACCTCAGTAAGGTCGTTTTTAGCGATGCGTTCAGCTATGGCTAGCGACTGACTGACAGGGCGGGTGATGCTGCGGGTGTACATCAGCGCACAAACAATCGCAGCTAACGTGCTGAACACGATAAAACCACCGATGGTCAACTTGGCCTGCTCGTAGGTGAGGGATGCGTCTTCGCCCGCCTTCTTAGCTTTGTTATTATTTACCTCAATCAGGTTTTTTATGTCGCTTTCCATCTCGTCAGCGGACTGTTTCATGGCCTCGTTAGAAAGTTTTACAGCTTGATCCACATCGCCGGATGCTATTAGCGCCAGGTACTCATCCTGCACTCGCTGATAGCTAGCGTAGGTCTGCGACAGCTCACCAAACTGCTTGATACCCATTGGTGTAACCATCAGGGGCTCCAGTTTCGCCATCGATGCCTGGACGCTCGCTCTAGCGTTTTGTGCGTCGCGGAGAGCTTGAGCCTTGCGTTCTGCTGGCTCAACAGGATTGCGCAGCCTCGCGTTGCTGCCACGAATGCTCACGAAGTCTCTGTCGATAGCGCCCAACAGCGATATGCTCGGCACCACGTTAGTTTCGACGAATTTTTCAGAGTCTTTCAAACTTGACGTCTGCTTGAGAGCGATCAGCCCCAGCGCAATGATCATTAGGCAAAAGAATCCAAAGCACAGCGCGGAGCGCGGGGCTAGGTTAAGTTTTCGCAGCAACATAAATGAAACACCTCTCAATAGATGTCCATGTGTCGCCGTCGCGTCTAAGGGCTTAAGCACCGTTCGTCGGCAAAGGCTGTATGCGCTGTAAACAGGAGCCCATGAAGAGTTTAAGAATATTGCGAAATGTTTCTCAGGCTTCTGAACCGCTCTAGATAGGGTATGCAGGCCCTACCGTGCTTTGCCTTCTCGACTATCGCATAGCCTCACTCGCCGCAGGCTGCTTCTCCAGACTTTTCCGGTATAGAACATGAGCGACACGCCACTAAAGCGCAGACTTCGGGGGTATCTGGCACATCACGGTATTCGCTGTCACCGACGACATTGCACCCGCACCTGCAGCTGTCGGCGCATCCTTGATATCACGACCACCTGTCAAATACTGTATCTATACACAGTTCAGTCGAGTCGAATCATGGACGAAAAACACAAGGCGCCGCTTTTGGCGTATTGGCACAAAAAGCTCGACGACCAAGAAGGATGATTGAAGCGCAGGCCTAACTGAATACTCTTAAGGAAGTGCAGATTCATCAGGTCGTGATCACCACCCGTTTCGCCCCAACTCCTTGGCCCTGTACATCGCCAAGTCAACAGCCTTGAGGAGAGCGTCCAGACCTTCGCCATGTATAGGGCACATGTTCAGTTTCGGCGGACGACCCCTCACCCATCATGCTGTCAGACACCACCATCCGCGCCTCCACGCCCAGAGGACTTGAGATCTTCCGTAGCGCCGGCAGTACCGTTCCCGAAGCGTGATTATGGGCGCTCAAAGTGGCGGCGCTGAGCCCGGGGTAAAGATATCCTCCGGCGGCAGGGTCTGTCTCGCGGGTAGCGAGCTGTTTTGCCCCGGTTCACCAGTATCGTAAACGGTGCATCCCAACCCCATTGAAATCCGAGTGAACTGTGGTCATCAAGCGTCTGTAGGTGCCGTGCAGCCAAGCCTCGAGCAGCTCCAATCGAACTACACTGAACATGCAGAGCCCACCAGGAGAAGCATCATGGTTGACGAAGACGCGATCCGTGAGCGTGCCTACGCTCTTTGGGAGCAAAACGGGAGTCCCGAGGGATCGGCGGACGACTTCTGGAACGAAGCCAGGCAGCAGCTGGAGGCTCAGGAATTGTCTCCGATTGAATCGGATGCCTTAAGCGGAGGCCTTGAATCATCTGTAGCTCCGCCAATGCCCAAGAACCACGACGAGGGTGAATAACCAAACATGTCCAGCGCGCTTCGCCAAGTAACGACGAGGTGCCTAACCGGTCTGGCCACACGTCGTGGCGTCCCTGTGTACATATAGGAACGAAGGTCTCGGGCCGTCTCAGGAGGCTGGCGTTGATGCAGGATAAAAGAGCTTCAGCCCGTGTGGCTGAGCCGATGGAGTAAGCGTCGCCTCGCTCGATTTACCGACGCCCATTATATGAACGACTTCTACATTCCGGATCAGTAGGTAATCCGCAACGATCCTGCGGTGACACCGCCACCAAACCGCCTCTGCGCACATAATCGCGCATGGTTGCGCTCGGCTTAAATCAATAAGTTCAGCGAGACCGTCATCGAAGGCCGGCGAAAGCGCGTAGTCAGCATAGTTATGGAAGCTGCGATTCTCCCAGAAAGAGTTCGCCTCCTCTGAAACCGTCTTGGATTTTTTACGCAGACCGCCCAGTTTAGACAGCTGATGATGCGAGATACCTTGTTGGGCTAATAGATCTGGAAGCACATCCAGGTTGTACAGAGGGTTTCTTTTAGATCGGGGAACGGTACGGATGTCTATGACTGACTCTACCCCAAAGCTCCGGATCAGCTGCACGAACTCCTCTAACGTTCTAGTCGAATGGCCCACCGTGTAAATTACGGAATTTCTTGTCATGGGTTTGGCTGCTCCTTCTCCATTTACGTGCTTTGGCAGACGTCAGCCAGCCCTGCCGCCTGCGTACCTCCTGAAACAGCCCACAATCACGCGCCAACCACGTTCGATACGCCCGCCCGTCGATCAACGCAGCCCTTCGCAGTGGTTAACAACCGCCTATCGCCAAGGCGGTTCAAACCGTTCCCATTCAGTGCAAAATCCCCCTCCCCCGAGATGTCGCCATGCGCGAGCTGTCGTCTTTAGACTAAAACTGATCCATTCATGGAAAACCATGATATCGGTGACCTCGGAAGGCACCAGGATCGCAAGACGGAGCTCACGATGCTGAACGACAAATTCCGACTTCTCGCTGGTATGACGTGGGAAGAGGCTGCCACTCTAAGTAATCACCTATTTGTCGAAGCAGACAAGCTGGACGAACGAGCTGCACTCCTACTGAGGACAACCATGGCTGGCCCTGATGTCTGGGCAGAGTTTGCGTCTGTAAAACGCGCATCTCAGAGAATTCGAGCAGAAGCACAGCGATCATGGCTTCGGGCAACACTGATACTCAATTCGATTGACCCGAAAGCTGGAAAGGCTTCGCATCAGAAGGTGCATTGATACTTGGGGAAGCCGCGTATTGAGAGCCAGGATCGTTTCGCGGTTACCCAGAACCTACTCCATAAATAGCCCAGCGTTGGATTGGGCTTCACCGCCTGCGGCCTGCCAGCCATCAGCCTCTCAACGTGCCACGTCGCTCCGCCAACCTTTGGCTTAATAAGGGCTTTGCCGAGCGCTTCAGCGCCGGAGCCGGTGCGCGCTATGTGGACAGCCGTTACGGTGACAATGCCAATACCAATACCATCAAGGTGCCGAGTTACGCGGTGATCGACGTCAACTTCGACTGTTGTCCATAGCAGCGGTTCTGAGAGTATTGTTTCTGGTCTGGGTCGCTATGGCGGCAAGAGCGCTGATCGCATCGGAGGATTAACCTGTGGGTATCGCTACGCGGCGCTAGGAGGGCTGTTCTTTTTACTGATGCCCAAACGCAGCCTCGAAGCCTATGCCGCATCAATCAACTGTACGTTTGCCGAGATCGCTGAACTGGGTCTTAGCGATCTAGACCATCTCAACGTGTGGCTGGAGCCATTTGGTTCTAATTTATCGTCCGCAATCAATGGCGACTTGTTTGCCTCATCTGATGCAACCACCGTCACCGTCGTAAACACAGATCCTGTGCGTACGTTCATCGGTAACGAGTCCCGGCAGTCAGTAAAAACTACCGGAACTCCCTGCTCAATTTAGGAAAACGCCCAGTCCTGAGTAGGCAAAGGTGGAGCACCTATCAACTCCACATCTGCAGGAGCAGCTGCGAGGTTCTGCGTTGCAAATATCAACGTATCCTGCAGCTCCATCAAGGGCCAGTGCTCGTCTAATGTCAGTTCAAAGCGCTGGCCCATCTCGTTGGTTTCGTAGTTCTTCAGAAAGGTGCGGCCCAGCTCTTGGTTGTAGCTCAGACTGAGCGTATCGCCGCGACCATCCCCAAAGCCGGTAAAGCCTAGGCCTGATACATCGATGTGATCTACCCTCTTGTCGAAGTTTTCGATTACATCGGAAAAACTCTCCGTTGCCGTACGATAGCTATCGCCGATGGACGTGTAGAGAAAGGTATCTGCGCCGTCACCGCCGTCCAGAATGTCGCGACCGGCGCCGCCTTGGATAACGTCATCTCCTCCGCCGCCATTGATACGGTCGTTACCGCCCATTCCTTGAATTATCTCGGCTACCGCCGAGCCTTCGATCACGTCCGCTCCTGCGGTGCCGTTGACGTTCACAGGTTTAAACACCAGGTTGCTGGTGTTCAATTGATCGAGGAAATTGCCCTCAAGCACCAGTTCAAAGCGTTGCCCCTGAGTATCGGTTTCAAAGCTTTTCAGGTAGGTACGCGTGCCTTCAGCGTTCAGTTGAAGTGAAAGCGTTCCGTCCAGGCCGTTGCCCAAGCCAGTAAGTCCCAAGCCGATCAGATCAATACGATCTTGGCCAGCATCAAAATCGATAACGCGGTCGCTGCTGGTGGAAGTGCTGGTACGGAAGCTGTCACTCACCGTGTCGTAGCGGAAGATGTCAGCGCCAGTGCCACCTTTCAGGACGTCCCTTCCGCCGTTACCCTGCAATACATCGTCTCCGCCCAAACCACGTATGATTTCGGCCTGATCGGTACCCTGCAAGTTATCCGCTCCCATCCACCCATCGATGTGGCGATTGCCGTCCTGGCTACCGAACGTAGTATCCAGCGAGCCGTCAGCATTAAGCCGGGTGATCGCGTAACCACCTTGGCCTACAACTACGATTTTTCCGTCCTCTTGGACGGCCACACCACGAGCAGAGTAGCCTTCATCAGTACCTAATGCTGGATGTGCGATGCCGTTGTCGCCAAAGCTGGTATCAAAACTACCATCAGCGTTGAGACGCAATACGGTGGCGGCGTCTAAAGTGTTGCTGGTACCTGCAACGATAATTTTGCCATCGGCCTGCACTGTGACCGCAGATCGCCCCCCAAGCCCATATGATTCGGCCAATACCAAGGTACCGTTTTCAGCAAAGGTGGTGTCCAGTTTGCCGTCAGCAGACACTCTTACAATGCTGTAGCTATAGTCACTCATTGCGGAGTAGTTCCCCGCAAACAAGAAGCTGCCGTCCGGTTGCACCGTCGTTGTGTTGTACGTTCCGATGAACTCACCCGCGCCTGTAAAGGTGAATTTGCCATTATCGCCAAACTCACCAGCCACGGTGCCATCGGCGTTAAGTTTGACCACATCCAGATAGTCACCGTACATACCGGTGACGTAGAGGGTGCCGTCCGGGTTTATCGTAAGGTGGGCTCCGTTGTAGGCGGGCAGAACATTAAGATCAACAACACCTGTACCACCGAAAGTGGTGTCAGCTTTGCCTTCCGTGTCGAAGCGCTGAACACGTACGCCAAGCGGCCCCGCGACGGCTGACAGAATGTGTCCGTCAGGTTGTACGGTCATGTAGATACCTTGATCCTGATCTACCCTTGCCTGAACCATCAACACGCCATCGTCACCGAAGCTAGTGTCTAGCGTTCCGTCCGCATTAAGGCGGATCATTGAATAATTATCGCGTGTTTCGTATTCCTCCTCAGGGCCTCCTAGACGGCCTAGGACGTAACTACTAAAGCCCGCAACAAGTATCTTACCGTCCGGCTGTATAGCGACACTGTTGGCCGTATCTCGGAGATCTGAGGGGTCTAGTGAAACCTGTCCAGGTGCTGAACTCACGATATGCGTGCGTTGGTCTGCCATGTTGCCAATCCTTTAAACGTCATGGGGGCCCACGTTACAGGTGGGGTAAGGCGCTCGCTGAGAATTCTGAGCCGAGCAAAGCTCTGACCTCCTGCGACGCAACACGTGCTGCAAATGCATTGAGCATGGCTCCAAACGCAGATCCGACCCGCTCTCATCGCTAGGGGCAGGTCGATAGAATATCGCCCTGCCTGCTACGCATAGGCGTCCTACGTCTACCCCCGCGTTGCGACAGGCTTGCCTATCAAACTTATTGGTTGGGAGCTGCACACAAGCGCCTTGTGTGGTGAGTATGCCGTTGATGATCGCGCCTGAGTTTCAGGCCAAAAGGTCTCCTATGCAGAAGTACCCTTGTGTCACAACGACCTTAGCGGTCAAGCTCTGCTTGCTCCATCAACCGGTACGCCTCGCGCATGGGAGCGGCAGAGATTAGGCTGAGCGCCTGGTCAGCGGTGTTCGAATTAGGCCTAGGTCGATCAGCGCGGCCACTTGGTTCAGCTTTCCAACCTCACCGCTATGGCACTGAAGTAGCCTATGGCATAAGCACCGGGCTGGTGATCGTTCCGCAACCGTCCACGATCCTAGGCGCGTTGGTCAGGTAGTTCTTCTGACCAGGCTCTTGTCGCACAGCACTCGGCAGCCCCTGAAGCCGGTTACTGAAGAGTCTTGGGCCCTGCCCGCTTCTTACCAGAAACTTGCCGCAGAGGGTTTACCAATGAGGCGTCGACGGCACCGTTTTCACCCTCCACCGCAGGAACGAGCGTTACACCCGACACTGCGACGGCAAGACCAGGCAGGTTTTCTCCCGGCTTACCGGCTATCGGCACAGTCGCCCCTTTGGCTTCAAACTGCACCGTCAGCCCCCAGAAGCCGTCGTGAATATTCTGGTCGCGTAGTAACGCGACCAGAAGGTCGTGTATAGAAAACCTGCGCTCTCTGTCTGCCATGCGCACACTCCTTGCAGAACTGATGTCGTGAGGCGGCTACGACGCCTACTGCTTAACGCGGCTGGCGCATCAACTGTCGTCTTCCAGGCACGTGGCGTGTTGAGCATCTTGAATGCATGGGCCGCTGATCTCATGAATCGGCCATCGCTCATTAATGATTTTGGCTACGAGCAGCGACTCATCAATAACTCGTTCCGGGCCCTGCCGTAGCATCAACGGCGACATCTCCAAAAATCTCGCCACATCGAGCTTGGCTTGAGCTGCCAAAGCATAAGGGTCGTAACCGAGTCGGAAGGCCGCTTCGAAAACCGCGACCAAGCTGTTGCAATAGATACCTTCTGTACTTGTCTGCATGACTGCTTCCCTGTGCTAATGCCCGAGCCTCCGCCCCTTGGCGGCTCAGCTGATTGAATCAGTCCTTCGATTCAAGACGGATCACAGATGGTTTTCAAGGTAGGTGCAGACAATCGCTGGCTGTCCAGACCGGTGACCGGATATCTCATCTTCGTGTTCTATGAGCGCTGTCAGAAGCGAGTTTTTTGAGATAAGCGTCGCCCTTCTCAGGACGGGGGCGGTATGCAGGGATGACTGCGCGAGGCTCGCGCCTACAATGCGCGATCCAAACTGAATACTGCCTTTCATGAATAAGCTTTTATCTATCCTCGCTCTTTGTCTTTGCCCGGTCATTCAGCCACACGTTCTTTGCGCCGCGATAATTTCCTGCCTTTCATCAGACTGGCGAAACAAACCATCCAACAGCCTAGCCACATCTTATAGATCCTTGGAGGCTGGCCATGTTTTCCCGCGTGTTACTCGTCGAAGACGATGAAATCGTTAGACCTTTGGTTGCCGAGGCGATATCGCTTTTGGGCCATGACGTCATCGAGTGCTCCAACGCAGATGAAGGCTTGGAAGCTTTGGAAAGGATCCCAGTAGTCTTAGTCGTTACCGACGTACGGATGCCGGGCAGTATGGATGGCTTGGCACTGGCTCAGCTAATTTGGTCAAGATGGGCTGGCTTACCCGTGATAATCATGTCAGGCGACGCATCAATGCCGCGTGGGATGCTTCCAGCGGATGCCCTGTTTTTGCGGAAGCCATGCTCACTTGCAGCGTTGCACGGTGCGATTGAAGATCTGCTTCCGTGTGGGTAGCGCTTGCTCCAGCATTGGCATCATCCAGAGGCAGATTGCGATAACCCAGGGAGTATTCGGCACTAGCACCATTTTCGCTGAGGCCGGCGCTGTGCTGTAGACCCAGACGTAAAATCGAACAGCCTCAGACCTCCACCTGAAACGCCCGGATCCCGTCGATTCAGCAAAGCGCCGAACGACCTTCAGGCTGGCCCAGGCAGGCAGCGCCTCGCGCACTGCATTGGCTTCAAGCATGGCTCGGAGCGTGTCTTCCTGATACTCAGACGTATGGTTAGCCCAGCCTCCTGACTTGCTCCGAAAACCGGTTGACGTGCTGGTGCGATAGACATCCCAGTTCTCCGAACCGTTCTAGATGATCGATCAACGCTGTCCGAGCCATCGAGTCGCCTGACACGATCCGCCTGCACGTAACTTCTAAGATTGTTCGGGCCATTTCAGGGTTTTCGAGCATTGAGGCATCGAACAATAACGCGATTGCGGCGGCCAATTCGCCCAGATCGGGCTTCTTACGCTGCAGTGCGCGCAAAGCGTTCATCTGCCGGGCTGTGATGGGTAGCGACATGCCGTCCTCCGGGACATTTGCCTGACTTAACCATAAGCGAAGCGGATGGTAGACCAGGGATAGGGGTTCTGGTTTCCAGCGGTCGCAAAAAAAGCCCGCTAGGGCGGGCTTTGCTGGGGGGCGATTGAACATGGGGGGCGTTATCCGTAGTCCCCGGTCGTCCACCCTGGCAACCGGGTGCCGAAGTCCGGTGCCGGCATCCACGCGCTCAGCTCGGCGTCGGCCAGTTGGGTCAGCTGCTGCCACTGGGCGTGGCTGATCACGCCGCAATCGAGCAGCGCTTGGCAATAGCCGATCAGCTTGGCGTGCCGCTTCTCGCAGTCGCTCAGACTAAACGCTCTGCGCAGCTCGCCGATACTGACCCTGACTCGATTAATCGCGGTGAAGCTGTTGATGGGCATGAGGCCTCCTTGATAACTGCGGCTCGCATTCACAGCCAAAAGATCATTACGGCATTCACGCCTTATAAACCCTGCTACTCGCAGCCAGTTGATTCGTATTTTCCCGGGCGCATTTTCAGCGTATCGCCCGCGCTCGCAAGGCCATTACCACCTTTGCTGAAAGCCCTTGAATATCGTCATTGTGAAACACCAGGTCGATTCGATATCCCAGCGTCTCCGCGTCCAAATGTTCTAGATCGTCGAGCAAAAAATAATATTTGCCCTGGTAAGCGGCGGCGAGATCAGCGGCAAGGCTACGAGCCGCCTCACCAGGCGTGCTCAAGGCCCATTCAATAACGGCGGCGAACCGTTGCTCAGGAGTGGGAGGAGGCTCTCCGTTAATTTCATCCAGCACAAACTCGTTGTAGAGTTTCGCACCGGTGTCCGGGTCTCCTGCAGGGTTGCCCGGGCAGAGCCTGGGCTCCCAGGGAATTATGTAGGTCGATTGGCCTAAGACGTCCTGCAGGACGTAATCCGAAGGCTTTACCAAGCGTTGCATAGCAATGGCTCCAGGTGAAGATTGCACGGTAGCGCATCCCTAGCGGTGAGAAAGGTGAGGGAAAAATGGCCCCCAGGCCAGGTTTTCCGGCCCGCTCTGAGCAGCCCGTCAGGACGTAACCAAGGTGCGCGGGTGACACCTGAAGTTTGGAGGCAGAGAGGTGCCAAAAGGTTCAGGACAGCTCAATGCAGTTGAATACGGTTCATAAAGGCTCAAGACAGTTCAACACGGCTCAATACGGTTCAAGACGGTTCAGAATAGTTTAAGAAGGTTCAAGACGGCTCAGAACGGTTTGGGAGCGTTGATTTTTGGCTGCCCTACTCATTTTCCAACGCGGCAGAACCACGTAATAAGTGATGGGCGCGCCAAGCCTCCCGCCCCGCCAACGATCAGGAGTGACTGCCCTTATTCTGACTTCGGCTGCCCAGGCCCAATGTTTGGCTTGAGGCCAATGCGCTTGTAGAGCAATTGCTGCTGGGCAGCACCGTGTGGTGACTTGGCAACCGGACTCATGGAAACGTGGAGTTTGCGTCGTGGCAAACGGATCTGATGGTTTCTCTCGCCACGCCTTTCGCTGCCAGCCCCGGAGTAAACGCGTTTTCACCGTAGGCACATCGGGTTCATGGGGTCATGATCGCTGCTGAGCCAAGCACTTGAAGTCCCGCAGACTCAGATGGGGCTGTGGTAATCGTAAACAGCATCTTCCGGGGCGCGTTAGGAACCGACCATTCATACGATATGGTATGTACCGTCCCGCTTGCGGCGGTATGCCTTTGCTCATCCTGTACCAGCTTGGCGGTAATTGGCGAGGGGGCGTTAGCGACTAGCGCAGTGAACAACCTAGCTGCCGTCTCAGTGTTCGCTCGACGGGCATGCACTGCGCAGAAATTCTTGCCGGTGAGAAGGGTTAGCACAAACGTTCCATGCTTGTCGGGCACGGGCCAGACTTCGCCTTGTCTGCCGGAGAGAAACAACGCTGCTTTTTCTGGTGGAAGCTTAGGCAAGGGTGCCAGCTTTTCGCGAAGCGCCTCTAAATCCTGTAGGTTTTTCAGGCAGAGCGATGCGTAGATCTTGGCGAATGACTTGGCCTGATCATCACCTTCGGAGGCGATGCTGACATTCGACACAAGACTAAGCGCAACTACGGCGAAGCAACATCTCAGCATGCAAAATCACCTCCGGGTTAATCAACCTAAGCGCCACCTCTAGCGACGAACCAGTCAGAGCGGAAACCTTGTATTTCACACAGACGTGACTCGGCATCATCACCGCTCCCATTCTGCATCAAGTTGGTCTCGAAAGCCCTCATCCATGATGGCCGGATGATGTTAAGCTCGAGCCAATCTTCCCTGCTTACCATTCGGAGCACCCATGTCAAAACTTGCTGAATTCCGCCAACTCGAGCGTCATCTTGCTGAACAGCTTGCTGCTTTGGAAGCAATGAAAGGCGACGAGGGCCTAGAGCAAGAAATTGAGTTTGAGACCAAACTGCGAGCTCTCCTGGGTGAGTACAACAAGAGCCTGAAGGACGTGATCGCGATCATCGCTCCGCAGGCTGGAGCCAAAGGTGGCCGTGCTCCTGCGGCTTCGTCGAAACATACACGCAGGGCGCGAGCGGTGAAGCTCTACAAGAATCCACACTCAGGTGAAATCGTCGAGACCAAAGGTGGTAACCACAAGACGCTGAAGGCGTGGAAAGCTGAGTACGGCTCGGACGTCGTGGAGTCTTGGCTTTCCTAAGACGTCTCTACGGCTCTATCGTTTATTGGTGCACTACTGCGAGGTTGAAACGCTATGGCCAGTTCTATATGACTGTTGACCCTAGGCAGCTCTAATCGGGTGGCCGCGTTAAAGGCATGTCCACCCTGCACGTCACCAACCATGCTCATGCTACAAAGGATCGCCTAACGATGCTTCGCTCTATAAGCGCGGCGCGCTACCAAGCAAAGTTTGCCCGCAGTGCCTGCGCCTGGTTATTGATCGATGGCGTCGGCATTGAGCAATGGCTCGCAGAGCACCTAGATTACGAAGAAGCTGCAATGCTGGGGCTATCCCTCATCTGGCTAGTCCATGACGAGGAACAAGCTCTGGCTAAGCGCCGGTGGGCTCCAGGGGAAGACGGCACGTCTACACTGCTGCCGCTTCTGGTATGTAGCGATGATATGGACTTCGATTGCACAGTGCTCATGGTCGAGCAGGTCGTTGCGGATGGGCTCATCACCTGGGAAAGATTTGGGATGAGCGTTTCAAGCGGGCTTGAAGTCGGCATCCAGACAAGGTGGATGACTGACTGCCAACCGGTGTCATTTGCCGCTGCAGATTTTCAGCAGGCGCTTGAGGACTTCGCAACGATCCTAGCCACCCAGCTTACTTGAATCCAGGCGAACCACTGGCGCCTGCCTCCTTGACCGACCCGTTAGAGAGTTGTGACGGTCGAGCACAGTGTGCTACTGCCGAGCTGTCTCCGGGCGTGCCGCCGTACGAGCAGAACTTCATCGAGAGTTGAGTTGCTACGTCTATTGCACCCCTGAAGTGGGCATCACCACCCTCGTGTAAAATACAGCTCGCCGAGCCTGAATTTGATCTATCCAGTTGTCACTGGGGATACCTCCGGGCAGACGGCTTGAGGTTCGCGATCAAAATGGCAAGCGGAGCGCGCCGGCCCTGGATGGGCCTGAGGCTTGAGGATGGAAGCCCGTTAGGGCCAAGATCCGCTGTAGCGGAGCTTGGTTCACGACAGCCGTCCCTCCATCGGAGGGCAAGCCCAGCATTCAAAGTTCTTCTTTCTCTTCACTAATATCCACCTCCCCCATGGCGCCAAGATAGATCCTCCGACATGGCATCCCGGCAATCAGTCCTTGCTCAGAGAGGATTTTGGGGATTTCCCTTAGGATGCTGTTTATCTCCACTCGCTCTGTGAGCTGACCTATAGCTGCAACGACGAATGCATCCACATCGATATCTTGGAGCGTCACAAAGGGGCCCGCACGGTCATATCCTTCAAAGATACCAGAGGCAATGGTAATGACCTCGCCTTCCCTCACAATCATCACATCACCTCTCCTGGCTTTTTGAACGGGCGGTACTCACCTGCTGTGGCAATCACTGCAGGCTGCGCGGGGTCGGGTGAGGTTGCCCTTTGGTGAGGCGCAGAAATTCTCGCAAGCTGGCACGCCCATTTTCACGCTGAAATGTTGCGAGAACGTATCTCGAATTTTCAGTAGTCATTACCCAAAATCTCCCCTCGCGTTCGACCTTCAACACATCAGAAGTACGGATCAAATGACCATCCTCGAACCGACCGTACTGATCTTTACGCGCATGACCGAAAACCACACCGATACCCGCGCGCGATCTGATGGAAACCCCGCAAAGGTAAGCAGTAACCGGTTCGTCAAAACCTTGCTCTTGGGCTCTTATGATGCGCACAAGATCAAAATCTGTATGGCGTTTGCCGTGAAAATTTACATCAACCGTGTCGAGCATCATTGCTCCTCCCTTAGGCAGTACATAAGGCGATATCAGGAATTGCGCACGACACCAGGCTTGCTGATAGCGTGCAAAATTGTTGGTAATCTCAATGCCCTTGAATCATGCTCGAGAGAAAGACGGGTCTCAGGTTGGCCAGCGCTTCAATCTTGAAGTCTCGCTGGTGCGAGGTGTGATACACCGCCCCCTTAGCCACTTCCAGTAAGCAGACCTCAGAGCCAGTCCTGTCCTCACCTACGGTTACCCTGGTTAACTGCTCCATCTGCCAGCCTCCGGACTTATTCATCCAAGATGGCGTCACAGCCATAATCTCGGTGATAGCTAAATCCGCACCTTGGCTTACCAACATTTTTTGAAGCTGGTGGGTGTCGTCAATCATCACCGCGCACTCGCTGAGCCGACCCTCGTTTTCGATGCTAAGGGTTAAGTGATACCAAGGCGTTCGCAACAGCCTCGACACTCCACGCCAATGGGATACGCCCTCACCGAACATTCCTGGGACGCCTATCAGGTCGTTGTCTAGGGTTCTGAACATGTGTCGCCTCAAGCTACTGGAGCACGTCAGTTGCCCAGCAGAACCGGTTGGTAATCAGAAAAGGGAAAATATCGCTTCGATGGAAGAGGACTTACGATGGCCTGGCCCGAGCAACACGTAGACCGTGTTGCGTGTTTCGAATAGGTAGCCTTCCTTGAAAGCGGTGCCCATGCTGGAGCGCACCCAATGACCTGGTTCGAAACGCCGCTGCTCGTCATGCACAACTTTGTGGGCAAACAGGAACATTGGTTGGCAGCCGGCGGCGATCACCTTGGCTCGTTCGGTGTCAGTGACTAAGGCATCAAGGATGATCCACTCTTCGACGACGCATAAGGGCAACCACTTATACCGTTGCCGAGCAGCAACGAGCACGTCCTCGAGAGACAGCGCAGAGCCGACCAGGGCAATCCCTTCTTCGCCCAAAAGCCCACCTTCGAGCCCTATTTCCATCCGCTGCGTCCCCGCCAATAATTACACATAAATTGACGATCAAAGCCTTGTCCGCCATCCGTATAACTATAGCTCTTTGCGTGGCGGCAGGCAAACGCGGCATACCGTCCGTTTTTCGGGAGCTTGCGATGTCGCTGCGTTATTCCTTTGCAGCATCTCTTCAGTTGCTACGCACTCGTAAAGGGCTGTTCCAGGAGGATATCGCCAACGTCGGCGGTTCGGTCTCTCAGCCATATGTGAGCAAGCTAGAACTCGGAAAGAGTGTGGTGAGCCTCGACACGAGCTATCAGCTAGCAGCCGCGTTGAAGGTGGAGCCGATCACCCTCCTAGCGCTAACCGTTGCCTCCCACAAACACGTAACAGCTCGGGAGATGCTGCTGACTGCGCTTGCGGAGCTGGATGCCCTAGAGCTGGCTGACGCGAGCCTGCCAACGGAGCCAGCGGAATTGCCCCGCCATGGGACTGATAGCGCCAGAAAGAAGTTGGAAGCGGTTCATGATTTGAAGAAGAGAGGATTTACCCAAGCTCAGGCAGTGAAGGAGCTGGGGATACCGGAGAGCACTTTGCGTAGGCTTTGGCACCAAAGCGCAATCCGCTGATAGTGACATCACCAGTATCGAAGCCGTAGACAAGCAGCAACAGCTTTGGAAAACAGTGGTCAAGCGCTTATTGCTTTCGACCAGCTGAGGTGGCGCGAGCATCCTGCTAAGGAGTGTTACGACAACGCCCCCACGATCACAAACGCTTCGTGCCCCGCCTAAAGCTCAACGTCTTCCGAGGCCACGTACTAATTGACACGATCTCGCAGGCAGCGGTAGTGACAGGGCGATGGACGCGTAAGGGATTTAGGTTTGAATCAAGGAGAGTGGAGATAGGCCTAAGGCCATGTAGGGGAGCAACTGAGTAGGATGTGTCCCCTGCAGGAATCGAACCTGCATCTAGCCCTTAGGAGGGGCTCGTTCTATCCGTTGAACTAAGAGGACATAGAGCGCGATATCTTACGTAAAACCATGCACTTAGGAAAGCTCACTTCCCTAACCATTCCCTATCGCCATCAGATCCTGAGCTTTCGCGCAGACGCGGATGACTGCTTATCTCAACAGGAGACTAGATCCCACCCCAGATAAGAACTGCCAACCTTCCCCTTAGGAGGGGGATGCTCTATCCAATTGAGCTACTGAGACGCTAGGCGCCGGCACACAGACGGTGCCAGCGAGAACGGCGAGCATGTTAACGATCCGGGACCGGTTTGTCATGCGGTCCTTGCCGTCACCCTGTGTAGGCGAAGCTTTCATAGTCAGCCGGAAAAGTTCCCCGGTCATGCAAAATGCAATGCGCCGAAAAGCCATCATTGCAAAACGCAACCGACAGCCCTTTCATCACATATATATGTTATTGATTTATAAGGCTATTTTTTGAGATCAGGCTTGGCATGCAGACTGCATTACCGGAATGAATACAACACACCTTCCATTCAGTTCGGGCCAAGGTACAGAAAAATGAACATGATCCTGACAGCGTTGAATGCAGCCGCATTGGTAGCCCTGGTCACCTTTCATTTTCAGGACTCTGGTACCGCGTCTGAAACTGTCACTCAGACCGTGCAGACTCAGCATACGATCCGTCAGGCTCCGCAACTGGCCGTCATGACTGACAAGCGCGCCAACGCAGCTATGCTGACCAACGACGCGGAAGAAACCCTGCAGATCCCACGCAGCGAGCAACGCTGGGTCTTCTGATCGTCACGCTTATAAACGCCACAGCCCTTAGAGAGAGCCGCCATGTCAAAAACCGCCTTATCATTCCTGATCCTGGCTTTGATGGCTGTAGCCGCTGATCTGCTGCTTCCCGAGGCCGCTCAGACGTTCAGCAGCATTCTGAAAATTGCCGCCGGTGTTTTTGCCAGCCTTTTCGTGGCAGCCCTGCTCATTGGTCGTCGCTTCAAGTTCGATCCGGTTCTGCGCTAAGCCTGCCTCGCTGTTCACTCCTCGCAAATGATCGGGAAGGCTATGCAGTCCTTCCTGGCAGTACTCTCTTCACTCGCCCCTATTCCCCGCTCTCATCGCGCACTTGCTGATACACACCTGACGTTGGTCGGCCCGCATTAGTAAATTTTCCCACAGCATCTACGCTGACGACAGATAGCCATGATGGCAAAAAGCAGTCAGGCTATGGATCCACGGCGTTTCAGTGCAATGCCGGCTTTGCAAATTCGCTCGCAATTCTGATAATTGGTGCTGGCTAAAAGCCGCTATCTGGGTCAATATTTGTCACAGATTTGACGCCAAGGATTCGACGGAATGGGTCATCATTCAGACCCTTTTGATAACTCGGTTGAACATTTGACCAAAACGATTGTCAGACAGTGACAATCTCGCGGCCACTTGCTAGAACCGCTTCCCCTGAACTAACCGGTTAAATATATGAGCCCTATGAAACAGGCTACTTATTCCAGCCGCACGGCTGACAAGTTCGTTGTTCGCCTACCTGACGGCATGCGTAATCGTGTGCAAGAGGTAGCCAAAAATCATCACCGGAGCATGAACTCGGAAATCATTGCTCGCCTTGAACAGAGCTTGATTCAGGAAGGAGCCCTTGGCGACGAGCCAAGCCTGCGCCTTGACAGTCCTGAGCTGTCTTTGCATGAACGTGAGTTGCTGCAGCGTTTTCGTCAATTGTCACACCGTCAGCAGAATGCCCTTATTTCGCTGATCGCTCACGACACGGAACTGGCTTCCGAAGAGTCTTGAGTGCTTAGATGCTCTAAAGGCCAGCGTAAGCTGGCCTTTTTTATTGCGCGATCGCTCGACCTTAGTTGTAGGAAATTTCTGAAAGTAGCTCGTTTTCAGCCATAAAAAAACCGCCTCAAAGGCGGTTGTTTTTATTGCGTTAGAGCAAAAAGAGCGTGGCCAGGCCCAGGAAGATAAAGAACCCTCCGCTATCGGTCATCGCCGTAATCATCACGCTGGCACCCATCGCCGGGTCTCGCCCCAGCTTGGCCAGGGTCATCGGAATCGAAACCCCCATCAGCGCGGCCAGCAACAGATTGAGCGTCATGGCGGCCGTCATGACCACCCCCAGTGACCAGCTGCCATAAAGCATGTAGGCCACGACGCCGATCACTCCACCCCAGATAAGGCCGTTGATCAGGCCCACGGCCAGCTCCTTGCGCAGCAGGCGGGATGTATTCCCGGTACTGACCTGATCGAGCGCCATGGCGCGAACGATCATGGTGATGGTCTGGTTCCCAGAGTTGCCACCAATCCCCGCCACGATAGGCATCAACGCCGCCAGCGCCACGAGCTTTTCGATGGAGCCTTCGAACAGGCCGATCACTCGCGACGCGAGGAAGGCGGTGATCAGGTTGATTGCCAGCCACGCCCAGCGGTTGCGCAGCGAACGCCAGACCGACGCGAAAATGTCTTCTTCTTCGCGCAGACCCGCCATGTTGAGGACTTCGCTCTCGCTTTCCTCACGGATCAGATCGACCATCTGATCGATGGTCAGACGCCCGATCAGCTTGCCACCCTTGTCGACCACCGGGGTCGAGATCAGGTCATAGCGTTCGAACGCTTGTGCTGCGTCGTAGGCGTCATCTTCAGGGTGAAACGTCACCGGGTCGCTGGCCATTACCTCGCCAACCTGCTTCTCTGGGTCGTTGACCAGCAGACGCTTGATCGGCAGCACGCCTTTGAGCACGCCCCCGTAATCGACGACGAACAGCTTGTCGGTGTGGCTCGGCAGCTCCTTGAGACGCCGCAGATAGCGCAGCACGACTTCGAGACTGACATCCTCGCGGATGGTCACCATCTCGAAGTCCATGAGAGCACCGACCTGCTCTTCGTCGTAGGACAGCGCCGATCTCACGCGCTCGCGCTGCTGGACGTCCAGCGCCTCCATCAGCTCGTGGACGACGTCGCGCGGCAACTCGGGTGCCAGGTCGGCGAGCTCGTCGGCGTCCATCTCCCGGGCCGCCGCGAGGAGCTCGTGATCATCCATGTCGGCGATGAGGGTTTCACGCACCGAGTCGGACACTTCGAGCAGGATGTCGCCGTCGCGCTCGGCCTTGACCAGTTGCCAGACAGTCAGACGGTCTTCGAGCGGCAGCGCTTCAAGAATATAGGCAACGTCGGCGGAGTGCAGGTCGTCAAGCTTGCGCTGCAACTCGACCAGATTCTGGCGATGGACCAGGTTCTCGACACGATCCTGGTGCTGCCCTTCCTGGCGGTGCGTCAAGTCTTCAACGACACGCTGGCGCTGCAGGAGCTCGATGACCTGGGCCAGACGATCCTGCAAGCTTTCCTGCGTTTTCTTTACTTCTCTTTCGGTCATAGGCGAACTCCACTCCCAGCAGCGGAGCACGCCGGGGAGATCAATCAGTCAGAACGTGATTGGTGAAACGTACGATTGAGTAACTACTGGGTAAGTCCATGGAGGTATTCCACAAGCCCCGGCGGGGCTGACGGGCGCAATCATACACCGCTTTGGGTCGATCGCACCCCAGAAAATGCAGTCAAGAACAGGCATTTGCGACGCAAACTTGAACGCGTTTGCAAGCCTGCCGGGTTACGACGTCACATCTGGCGAAGAAAACACGCTCGCCCTGGAAAAAGCCAGGCGATAGGCTGGCTCGTCACTTGTCATGGAAGACAATCATGCCTATCCCAAGCCGGTTCGCGCTGTATGGCGCGCTGCTTTGCCTGAGCGCACTCCAGGCATTCGCCACCCCCGCCGCGGTACAGCGCTGCCAAGACGCTTCAGGTCATTTCACGTTCACGACCATGGGGTGCCCGGAAGACCAGGCCAGCGAAACGCGCGAGTTCTTCAATGCGCCACCGGGCAGTGTGATGCCCGGGCTGTCAGCACCTGTCACAAACGGGCCGAGCCCAATGGCAATGAATGACGACGTGGTGATTGTCGGCCAGCGCGATGACGGATGCGGCAATCAGTTATCCGGCGAGGCACGGCGTCGAGCGATTATCAACAAGCGGGTCGTACCGGGCATGTCCGTACGAGAGGTGGAAAACCTGCTCGGCCGGCCGGCGAAAGTCCAGCACCGTAACGGCGAGCTGCGCTACCAGTACGAAGATCGGAAGAAAAAGATCAGCCATCTGGTGACTTTCGACAGTCAAGGCTGTGTGCGAGGCAAACCCTAGAAAGCAAAAAGCCCACATCAGATGATGTGGGCTTTTTGGTGTATGGTGCACTCGACAGGATTCGAACCTGTGACCGCTCGGTTCGTAGCCGAGTACTCTATCCAGCTGAGCTACGAGTGCATTTGGTGTTTTTAGACCAGACCACCGCTGGTTGAAGCCAGTTGAATACAGCGCCGTAGATTCTACCTTGCTGTAACCAACCTTGAAATGGTGCACTCGACAGGATTCGAACCTGTGACCGCTCGGTTCGTAGCCGAGTACTCTATCCAGCTGAGCTACGAGTGCATTGTGTTGGTGCCGCGCATTATAGGTCGTTAAATTCTTTTGTAAAGCACTTTTTCGAGTAATTTCAACAACTTACCGATCAAGCCAAATCTAACGCACTACAGAAATAATGGCGGAGAACGGGGGATTCGAACCCCCGACACCCTTTTGAGGTGTACTCCCTTAGCAGGGGAGCGCCTTCGGCCACTCGGCCAGCTCTCCGCAACACGGGGCGTATAATAACCACCCTTTTCCCCGTTTGCAAACCAAAAATTCAAATAAAATTAATGGCTTGGTTCTTCGTCCTTCTCTTTCTTGATACGCAGGTAGATCTCTTCGCGGTGAACCGCGACTTCCTTGGGCGCGTTGACACCGATCCGTACCTGGTTACCCTTGACGCCGAGCACCGTCACAGTGATTTCGCCATCACCGATGATCAGGCTTTCTGCGCACCGACGAGTCAGAATCAGCATACCTTTCTCCTTACGCATTCTTCAGGGACAACAGTCTGCAAACCAGCAGGCAAGCCTGGGACGAAAACGCCACACGCCTGAACAGAGTATCGGCCAGCGCGAGAAAAAGCACAGTCTCGCGCGGCGATAAGGCCGGGTGCGAAGCATTCACACCCGGCGCTGACGGATCACTCGCCCTGGCGGGAAGCGTCCAGTTCGAAAGCGGTGTGCAGCGCGCGCACCGCCAGTTCCAGATATTTCTCTTCGATAACGACCGACACCTTGATTTCGGAGGTCGAGATCATCTGGATATTGATGCTTTCCTTGGCCAGTGCTTCGAACATGCGGCTGGCGACGCCCGCGTGGGAGCGCATGCCGACACCGACGATCGAGACCTTGGCGATCTTGGTGTCGCCCGACACTTCACGCGCGCCGATTTCCCGGGCGGTGGTTTCCAGCACCTGCAGCGCCGACTGGTAGTCGTTGCGATGCACGGTGAAGGTGAAGTCGGTGGTGTTATCGTGGGCTACATTCTGCACGATCATGTCGACTTCGATATTCGCCGCACTGATCGGGCCGAGAATCTTGAATGCCACGCCCGGAGTATCCGGCACGCCACGGATCGTCAGCTTGGCTTCGTCGCGGTTGAAGGCGATGCCGGAAATGATCGGCTGTTCCATGGATTCCTCTTCATCGATGGTAATGAGGGTGCCCGGACCCTCCTTGAAGCTGTGCAGGACGCGCAGCGGGACATTGTATTTGCCGGCGAACTCCACCGCGCGGATCTGCAAGACCTTGGAACCGAGGCTGGCCATTTCCAGCATCTCTTCGAAGGTGATCTTGTCCAGGCGCTGGGCCTGGGAGACGACGCGCGGATCGGTGGTATAGACGCCATCCACATCGGTGTAGATCTGGCATTCGTCGGCCTTGAGGGCCGCGGCCAGCGCCACGCCTGTGGTATCGGACCCGCCACGACCCAGGGTCGTGATGTTGCCGTCCTCGTCGACACCCTGGAAGCCGGCGACCACGACCACCCGGCCGGCCTTGAGGTCGGCGCGGATCTTCTGGTCGTCTATCTGCAGGATGCGCGCCTTGTTGTGCGCGCTGTCAGTGAGAATCCGCACCTGGTTGCCGGTGTAGGACACCGCCGGCACGCCACGCTTCATCAGCGCCATCGCCAGCAGCGCGATGGTCACCTGCTCGCCGGTGGAAACGATCACGTCCAGTTCGCGTGGCACCGGCTGGTCGCTGATCTGCCGGGCCAACTCGATCAGACGGTTGGTTTCGCCGCTCATGGCGGAGAGCACGACCACCAGGTCGTCGCCCGCCTCGCGGAATTTCTTGACCTTGTCGGCCACCTGTTCGATCCGCTCTACCGAGCCAACCGAGGTGCCGCCAAATTTCTGTACGATCAAAGCCATCTCAAAGCCGCCTTAAAACCCGTAATGGGCACCCATGAATGCCCGGAACGCCGGCCCGCGGGAAACGCGGACCGGACGTCCGGCTCAGATACCCTGCTCTACAAAAGGAACGGTCAGCGCCAGCGCGGTATCCAGAGCACCCGCATCGACGCCGCCACCCTGAGCCATGTCAGGACGGCCGCCGCCCTTGCCACCGACGGCAGCCGCCGCTTGTTTCATCAAATCACCGGCTTTGAGTTGGCCAGTCAGGTCCTTGGTCACGCCCGCCACCAAGACGACCTTTTCCTCATGGACACTGCCGAGCAGGATCACTGCGCGGCCGAGTTTGTTCTTCAGCTGGTCGACGAGCGCCAGCAGCGCTTTGCCGTCCTGTCCGTCCAGGCGAGCGGCCAGGACCTTGACACCCTTGACGTCAACGGCCGAAGCCGAGAGATCGTCGCCGGCGGCGCTGGCCGCCTTGGCCTGAAGCTGTTCCAGCTGCTTTTCCAGCTGACGGTTGCGTTCCAGCACGGCCGAAAGCTTGTCCAGCAGGTTGTCGCGATTGCCCTTGATCAGGGTCGCGGCTTCCTTGAGCTGGTCTTCCGCGCTGTTCAGCCAAGCCAGCGCGGCCGCGCCGGTCACCGCTTCGATACGGCGCACGCCAGCGGCAACGCCGCTTTCGCTGACGATCTTGAACAGCGAGATATCGCCGGTGCGGCTGGCGTGAATGCCGCCGCACAGTTCGACGGAAAAGTCGCCGCCCATGCTCAGTACGCGAACGGTGTCGCCGTACTTCTCGCCGAACAGGGCCATCGCGCCGCGCTTGCGCGCCGATTCAATGTCGGTTTCCTCGGTGACGACCGGAGTGTTCTTGCGCACTTCGGCGTTGACGATGTCTTCCAGCGCCCGCAGCTGTTCAGGCTTGATCGCCTCGAAGTGGCTGAAGTCGAAACGCAGGCGCTGACTGTCCACCAGCGAGCCTTTCTGCTGTACATGATCACCCAGTACCTGACGCAATGCGGCGTGCAGCAAGTGGGTCGCCGAGTGGTTGAGGCCGGTGGCCTGGCGCACATCGCCAGACACTTGAGTCTCGACTGCGGCACCGATTTTCAGGCTGCCCGATGCCACCACGCCGTGGTGCAGGAACGCGCCGCCGGTCTTGGTGGTGTCGCGCACGTCGAAGCGGGTTTCGCCGGCCTGCAGGAAACCACAATCGCCGATCTGACCGCCGGATTCAGCGTAGAACGGCGTGCTGTCCAGGATGACGACGCCCTCCTCGCCTTCGCCAAGTTTCTCGACGGCCAGGCCGTCCTTGTAGAGCGCGATGACCGAAGCGCTGCCGCTGGTGGCCGCATAGCCGGTGAACACGGTGGCGACGTCGACCTTGACCAGACTGTTGTAGTCCATGCCGAAGGAGCTGGCGGAGCGGGCGCGGACACGCTGGGCTTCCATCTCGCGCTCGAAGCCTTCTTCGTCCAGGGTCAGCTCGCGCTCGCGGGCGATGTCACCGGTGAGGTCCATCGGGAAACCGTAGGTGTCGTACAGCTTGAAGACGATTTCACCCGGAACCACCGAGCCCTTGAGCTCGGCCAGATCCTGTTCGAGGATCTTCAGGCCCTGCTCCAGGGTCTTGGCGAACTGCTCTTCCTCGGCCTTGAGTACACGTTCGATGTGCGCCTGCTGCTGAGTCAGCTCAGGGAACGCAGCGCCCATTTCGGCGACCAGCGCAGCCACGATCTGATAGAAGAAGCTGCCTTTGGCGCCCAGCTTGTTGCCGTGACGGCACGCGCGGCGGATGATCCGGCGCAGCACATAGCCACGTCCTTCGTTGGACGGCAGCACGCCGTCGGCGATCAGGAAGCTGCAGGAGCGGATATGGTCGGCGACGACCTTGAGCGATGCCTGATTGTCGTTGGTGCAGCCGGTGGCTTTTGCCGAAGCGGCCAGCAGGCTCTGGAACAGGTCGATCTCGTAGTTGGAATGCACGTGCTGCAAGACCGCGCTCACGCGTTCCAGGCCCATGCCGGTGTCCACCGAAGGCGCCGGCAGCGGGTGCAGCACGCCGTCCGCGGTGCGGTTGAACTGCATGAAAACGTTGTTCCAGATTTCGATGAAGCGATCACCGTCTTCTTCCGGCGAACCGGGCGGGCCACCCCAGATTTCCGGGCCGTGGTCGAAGAAGATCTCGGTGCAGGGACCGCAGGGGCCGGTATCGCCCATGGTCCAGAAGTTGTCGGAGGCGTACGGAGCGCCCTTGTTGTCGCCGATGCGCACCATGCGTTCAGGCGGCACGCCGATGTCCTTGGTCCAGATGTCATAGGCTTCGTCGTCGGTGGCGTAGACAGTGACCCAGAGTTTTTCCTTGGGCAGGTTCAGCCACTTCTCGGAGGTCAGGAACGTCCAGGCGTAGGTGATCGCGTCGCGCTTGAAGTAGTCGCCGAAGCTGAAGTTGCCGAGCATCTCGAAGAACGTGTGGTGACGGGCCGTGTAACCGACGTTCTCCAGGTCGTTGTGCTTGCCGCCGGCACGCACGCATTTCTGGCTGGAGACCGCGCGGGTGTAGGCGCGCTTCTCCTGACCCAGGAAGCAGTCCTTGAACTGGTTCATGCCTGCGTTGGTGAACAGCAGGGTCGGGTCGTTGCCTGGAATCAGGGAGCTGGAAGGGACACGGGTGTGACCCTGCTCTTCGAAGAAGCCAAGGAAGGCTTCACGGATTTCTGCGCTTTTCATAGGTTCTTCCACGGAGACTGCGGCCAGAGGCGGTGCAAAACGTCAGATGACGTAGCGACGGCAAAGGGCCGCATTATATAGGCGTTGCGTCCTCGGTACAGTGTGTTTGTACGATAGAGACAAGTTACTGGATTACTGGCACTCGACGCTTTACAGGCGGGCGAATTCCGCGAACACCGCAATGACGCGCTCAAGCTGAATGCGTGACACATCCATATGGGTGACCAGTCGCAGTCGAGGCGCGGCACTGATGCGGATATCCCGCTCGGCGCAGTAAGCCTTCAACGATGTAGCGAGCTCGCCCATGTCCACATAGACCATGTTGGTCTGGACCGGCTCGACGCTGTAGCCCAGTTCGGTCAGCCCGCGTGCCAGAAACACGGCATTGGCGTGGTCTTCGGTGAGGCGCTGCACATTGTGTTCCAGCGCATACAGCCCGGCGGCGGCCAGCCCGCCGGCCTGGCGCATCCCGCCACCCACCATCTTGCGCAGGCGACGTGCCTTGCCGATCAGCGCGGCGGAACCGCACAGCACCGAACCCACCGGCGCACCCAGCCCTTTGGACAGGCAAATCGACACCGAATCGAAATGGCGGGTGATCTCCCGCACTTCCACGCCCAGTGCCACTGCTGCGTTGAATACCCGGGCGCCGTCCAGATGCATGGCCAGGCCGTGATCGAGCGTCAGCTTGCGGGCTGAAGCCAGGTATTCCAGCGGCAGCACTTTGCCCTGCATGGTGTTTTCCAGGGCCAATAGACGCGTGCGGGCGAAGTGGAAATCGTCCGGCTTGATGGCTTGCAGCACCTGGGTCAGGTCCAGCGAACCGTCGGCCTGCACCTCCAGCGGCTGCGGCTGGATCGAACCCAGTACCGCGGCGCCGCCGCCTTCGTATTTATAGGTATGGGCCTGCTGACCGACGATGTATTCCTCGCCGCGCTCGCAATGAGCCATCAGCCCGAGCAGGTTGCTCATGGTGCCGCTGGGCACGAACAGCGCGCTGGCGAAGCCCAACCGGTCGGCGGCGGTGCTTTCGAGCTGATTGACGGTCGGGTCTTCGCCATAGACGTCATCACCGGTAGGCGCACTGATCATTGCCTCGAGCATGCCCTGTGTGGGCTGGGTCACTGTATCGCTGCGCAAATCGATGACGGTCACGAGAGGCTCCTTGAATTCGGATCAGAATGGTTGCAACGCCGTGCTTGTAACAGGGCGTTACCGAGGCCGCAGGACATCATAGTCGAAGCCGCGCCACTGCCGATACTGCACGTCCTTATGCGAAAAAGGCAGGACCGCCGTACGAAAGTGTCGATGCACACTGTGCGTAACTGTGTTAAAAATCCCCGCGTCGGCGAATTCGTACGCTCGGCAACGTTCTCAGGGCGGGGTGCAATTCCCCACCGGCGGTGATGACGCACAATGCGTCCAGCCCGCGAGCGCTTGTAGGCGGTCACGCTTTCAAGGTCAGCAGATCCGGTGTGAATCCGGAGCCGACGGTCATAGTCCGGATGAAGAGAGAGCGGGATCAGCGTCTACAGCACCGTTTGCAAAGCTTCGGCACGACTACCCTGCCCGGAGTCATTTCCCACGGAACGTGAATCCCTTTCGATCCAAACGCCCTGTTTTTTTCATAAACAGGAGTCAGAACACGTGCAACCCACTGCAATCGACAGCAAAAGCAAAGCCCACGCCAACGAGCGCGTTGCGTTCATCCAGGCCACCTGGCACAAGGAAATCGTCGATCAGAGCCGCAAGGGCTTCGTCGCCGAGATGGCCAACCTGGGCTATGCGGAAAGCGACATCGATTTCTTCGAAGTCGGCGGCGCTTTCGAAATCCCGCTGCACGCCAAGCTGCTTGCCAAATCCGGTCGCTATGCCGGCATCGTCGGTGCCGCGCTGGTGGTGGACGGCGGCATCTACCGCCATGAGTTCGTGGCCCAGACCGTGGTCAGCGGCCTGATGCAGGTCCAGCTGGAAACCGAAGTGCCGGTATTCTCGGTCAGCCTCACGCCTCACCATTTCCATGCGGGCGAAGAGCATCAGAAGTTCTTCTTCGATCATTTCGTGCACAAAGGCGCCGAAGCGGCCCGGACCTGTGTCGACACCTTGAACAAGGTACGCGCGTTGCGTGGGCTGACGGCGCAGCACAAAGCGGCGAGCTGATTCCACGAGTGCTCAAGGCCCCCGTAGGAGCCAGCGGGCGGCGATCCGTCTTGCTGGCGATTGCCACGATGCGGATCGCCAGCAAGCTGGCTCCTACGCCGGCGCGCGGGATCAGGGGATCTGGTCGGCCGTGGTCGGCACGATCAAGATGCCGGCACGCAATCCGTTGGCGACTCTGGGGTTGGGGAAGATGATGCGCGCGTCCTCTTCTTCCACTATCCAGCGCGTATCCCCGGCGTCCTCGGCCAGCAGGTAGCCCTGCTCCAACGGGGAAAAGTTTTCCACTTCTTCATCCAGATGCAACCTGAACGCGTCGCTGCGCTTGATGATCTCGCGCGCCACGGTGAACAGGTGCATGCCGTCCAGCACCGGTTCGAGTTCCGGTTCGCTGCCTTCGATCAGGTGCACAAGCCGCTTGCGCAACAGGCCAAGGTCGACCTGAGCGTTGTGGCCGAACGGTCGGGCCTTGCCCAGTTCCAGGGTGAAAGCCTCGGCACCGAGCTGATCATAGATGTAAGCGCTGAATACGACTGACGGTTTGTTCTGCAATAGCACGGCGCTCATGCCGGCGGCCCGCAGCCGCGCCAGCTCGCGGCGCGAGGGCGCGCGGCCGTCCTTGAACGGATACAGCGCGAACTGCTCGATCCGCGATCCGCGAATGGCTGTGTGCAGGTCGTAATGCAGGCGATAGCGGTCCGGCAGGCTGAAGAAGGTCGCGGCCAGTCGCTCCAGTTCGCAGGCGCGCAACGCTTCCGCTCCGCCCCCGAGACGATGACGACCGTTGAACAGCCGGTTGACGTCTTCTTCCACGTAGCGCACCCCGCGCCGCAGCGCTTCGGGGTTGCCAAACAGAAAGAGAATACGTGCCCGTGGCTGAAGCTCTCCACGGGCGATGGCATGGATCAGATCGTCGAGCAATTCGACAGGCGCTGTCTCGTTGCCATGGATGCCGGCAGACAACAACAGATCGGTGCCGTTGTCGCCACCCTCGGGCGGGCGAACTTCCAGCGCCCCTTCCCCGAGCCAGCGCAGGCGCACGCCGCCGGAGGTCATTTGCGTCTTTTGCGCCGGCTCGCGTCCGGCCAGCGTCAGTTCGAGCAATTTTCCGAGGGCGAGCATGGGCCGGCTCCTTGCTTGGCTACTTAATGGTTGCAGTCCGGACCGTGGACGTGATCGTCGTCATCGCCAGCCAGGTCCGCCGGCTCCATTTCCAGCTCCAGGCTCACCAGATTGGTCGCCAGCGGGCGCAGCAGCAGGTTGGCGTATTCAGCATCGCCTTCCTCGACGTCGACACCGATCAGCAACTGGCCACGGCCGTCATGCTGGATCCACACTTCCTTGCCCTGCCAGACGATCGCCAGGCGATTGCACGAGGTGGGCGAAGGGTTGCCGTCTTTGTCTTCGAGGATTAACTGCAGGGCGTCGGTCATGTGCGGGGTCTCTATAAAGGAATAACGCGCACCGATCAGGGTGCGCCGAGTTGCGGCCGAACGAGTCAGCCAAGCTGGAACGGATAAACCGCGCCCAGTTTAAGGATTTGCGTCAATTCATCCAGTGCCGTGCGGCATTCGATCAACAGCTGCGGATCGGCCAGATCGTTCTCGCTCATGCGGTCGCGATAATGGCGGTCTACCCATTGGGTGAGGGTCTGGTAAAGCGGGTCGGTAAGGATTACACCGGGATTGACCGCCGCCAGCTCGGTCTCGTTGAGCGCGACCCGCAGACGCAGGCAGGCAGGACCACCGCCGTTCTGCATGCTCTGCTTGAGGTTGAAGACCTTGACCTCGCGCACCGGACCGCCGCTGGCGATCAGCGCCTGGAGGTATTGCCAGACCCTGTCGTTTTGCTGGCATTCCTGAGGCACCACCAGCAGCATCGTACCGTCGGCACGGCTCAGCAACTGGCTGTTGAACAGGTATGAGCGCACCGCATCATCGACCGAAACCTGGGCGCGCGGCACACAGATCGGCGCAAAGCCTGCACCGATGGCCGCCAGCTTGTCGCGCAGTTCGGCCAGCACCCGGTCGGTGTCGAGAAAGGCGTCCTGATGGTAGAACAATGCTTCGCCGTTACCGACCGCGATCACGTCGTTATGAAACACGCCCTGATCGATCACGGCGGGATTCTGCTGGGCGAACACCGTCGCCTGCTCGGCGAGGCCATGCAAACGCGCCACCGCCATGGAGGCTTCGAGGGTCTGGCGCGCGGGAAACTTTTGCGGCGCGGGATAACGGGTATCGAACGCGCTGCGCCCGAACACAAAGAATTCGACCCCCTTGCCGCCGTAGTCACGACAGAAGCGGGTATGGTTGGCGGCGCCCTCGTCGCCGAATTGGGCCACCGGCGGCAACGCGGCGTGATGCGCGAAATGCCTGGGGTCGGCGAACATCGCACCCAGCACCCGGCCGGTCGTGGGATGCTCGATGCTGCGATGGAATTTGCAGTTGAGGTTCGCGGCGGTGAAATGCACCCGGCCATCGGCGGTATCGGCGCTGGGGCTGACCGTCGCGGCATTGGCGACCCACATGCTCGACGCCGAGCAACTGGCTACCAGCAGCGGCATGGCCTGGCGCGCCGCCTGCTCGATCACCTGTGCGTCGGTGCCGCCGAAACCCAGCTGACGCAAAGCCGCAATGTCCGGACGTTCCTGCGGCGCGAGGACACCTTGGGTAAATCCCAGGTCCGTCAACGCCTTCATTTTCGCCAGGCCCTGGAGCGCCGCTTCGCGTGGATTGGCCGATTGCTGACTGTTGTTCTGGGAGGCGACGTTGCCGTAGGACAGCCCGCCATAGTTGTGGGTCGGCCCTACCAGCCCGTCAAAATTGACTTCGCAGGATTTCATCGGCGTGATTCCATGGATCTGTTGTCAATCCAGGCGAATGCCCGGCGTCAGTGCAGCCGGCAATGCCAGGCTGTCGGTTTCCAGCGATGCCACCGGAAAAGCGCAGTAATCGGCGGCGTACCAGGCGCTGGCCCGGTGATTGCCCGAAGCCCCGACACCTCCGAAGGGCGCACTGCTGGCCGCGCCGGTCAATTGCTTGTTCCAGTTGACGATGCCAGCCCGGCTTTCCAGCCAGAATTGCTGGTAATGCGCCTGCGAGTCTGACAGCAGGCCGGCCGCCAGGCCGTACCGGGTGTCATTGGCTTCGGCGATTGCGGCATCGAAGTCGGCATAGCGCACCACCTGCAACAGCGGCCCGAACAACTCTTCGTCCGGTCTGTCGCTAACGGCGCTTACATCCAGGATGCCTGGCGTCAGCAGGGCGGCCTGGCTGTGCGGCTGGGTCATTTCCAGCAACGCGACCGCCCCCTTGGCAATCAGCTGCCGCTGTGCTTCCAGCAATGCCGCCGCGGCGTGCAGCGAAATCACCGACCCCATGAACGGCGCCGGTTGCCGGTCGAACCGACCGACCTCGATGGTCGAGCTGACCGCGACCAGCCGGGCGAGAAATGCATCGCCCCACGCGCCCTGGGGAACCAGCAGCCGCCGGGCGCAGGTGCAACGCTGACCCGCGGAGATGAAAGCCGACTGGATGACCGCGTACACGGCGGCGTCCACGTCCTGTACCTGATCGACGATCAGCGGATTATTGCCGCCCATCTCCAGCGCCAGAATCTTGTCCGGCCGTCCGGCGAATTGTTGGTGCAGCGCATTGCCGGTCAAGCTCGATCCGGTGAAGAACAGACCGTCGATACCAGTGTTCACCGCCAGCGCGATGCCCGTGTCCTTGCCGCCCTGCAGCAGGTTGAGCACACCGGCCGGCAATCCTGCCTCGATCCAGCATTGCAGCGTCAGTTGCGCCACTTTCGGCGTCAGCTCGCTGGGTTTGAAGACAACGCAATTGCCCGCCAGCAGCGCCGGAACGATGTGCCCGTTAGGCAGGTGTCCGGGAAAGTTGTAAGGGCCGAACACAGCCACTACGCCGTGGGGCTTGTGGCGTAACACCGCCATGGCGTCGCCGAGCGGGCCGCTTCTCTCCCCCGTGCGCTCACGATAGCTTTGAATGGAAATGGCGACCTTGTTGATCATGCTGGTCACTTCCGTCGCCGCTTCCCACAACGGCTTGCCGGTTTCCTGACCTATGCAGTGGGCAAGCTCGTCGGCGCGGCCTTTGAGGCCGGCTGCAAAGGCTTCCAGAATCGAGATTCGTTCGTCCAACGGTCGACGCGCCCAGCCGGGAAACGCCTGACGCGCCGCCTGAACCGCCTGCTCGACCTGCGCGGTCGAGGCGCCACGGCCGGACCAGAGCACCGCCTGGCTGACCGGGTCCAGCGAGTCGAATGCCTCGCCCTGCCCTTCATGCCAGACGCCGTCGATATAAAGCGAAGCCATCAGACCCCCTCCTTGCCCGCCGAGAGAGGCACCGCCCGCACGCTGTCGCCAGGACTCATGCGCAGACGCTTGGCGGTCAGCGGATCCACCACCAGCGTGCCGGCGGCGAACCGCGCCGACCCGGTGGTAATCCGGCAGTCTTCGCGCTTGCGGTTATAGATCAGGCAACGCGGCGCGTCGTCGCCTGGGGTGCCGATTGCCAGTACCAGCGCCTGACTGTCGCGCACGGCGCGGATCTTGCCGGTCTCGCATTCAATGGCAGGACCGGCGTCGAAAATGTCGACGTAGCCCTGATAGGTGAAACCTTCGGCCTTGAGCATCGTCAGCGCCGGCTCGGTCTCGGCATGCACCCGGCCGATCACGCTGCGCGCGGTCTCGGACAGAAAGCAGGTGTACAACGGGAATTTGGGCATCAACTCGGCGATGAAGGCCTTGTTGCCGACGCCGGTCAGGTAGTCGGCCTGACTGAATTCCATCTTGAAGAAGTGCCGGCCCAGGCTTTCCCAGAACGGCGAGCGACCGTTGTCATCGGACATGCCACGCATTTCGGCAATGACCTTGTCGCCGAACAGTTTCGGAAACTCGGCGATGAACAACATGCGCGCCTTGGACAACAAGCGTCCGTTGAGCCCGGTGCGTGCGTCGCTGCGCAGAAACAGGGAGCACAATTCCGAGTTGCCGGTCAGGTCGTTGGCCAGAAACAGCGTCGGGATTTCCCGATAGATATTCAGCTCCTGCGAAGCACTGACGGTCAGCCCCACCCGGTAGTTGTACCAGGGCTCACGCAGACCGACCGCACCGGCGATGGCGGAAATTCCCAGCACGCTGCCATCGTCGTCTTCGAGAACGAACAGGTAGTCGGCATCGGCGCGCTCGGCCTCGCCCCGGAAGGTCCGTTCGGCCCACTCCACTCGATGGGCCAGACGCTTTTCGTTGGCAGGCAGGGTTGTCAGACCGGCGCCAGTGCCGCGCGCCAGCTCGATCAGCGCCGGCAAGTCACTGCTGCGTACGGGACGAACGATCATTTTCTCTCCTCAACGGGACGGCTCTCGCGCCCCGGAAACTTGCTTGTCGAACGATCCGCGAATCTTCAGACCGCCACGATCCGTACGCTGGCGCCTTCGCCCACCCCGAGCGCTTCAGCCGCCGGTAGGCTCAGCACGACCGGCTTGCCCGGCGACCAGTCCAGCTCCAGCAGGACGGCGCGGTAATCCTGCAGCAACCCGTTGGCCACCAGATACAGGCGACCGCCCTTGCCGACCTCCGTGTCCTGCCCGGTGTCGACCTTGACCGGCACCAGCCGGCTCTGGGCAATGGAGCGGATACCCGATACCCGGGCGTGCAGGGTCGGCCCGCCATCGAAGATGTCGATGTAATGATCGGTCTCGAAACCTTCGCGCATCAGGATATCGAAGGTGATCTGCGCACGCGGGTGCACCTGACCCATGGCTTCCTGCGCCGCGTCGGGCAACAGCGGCACGTAGATGGGGTAATGGGGCATCAGTTCGGCCAGGAAGGTGCGGCTCTTGAGGCCGCACAGGCGCTCGGCTTCGGCGTAATTCAAGTCGAAGAAGTTGCGACCGATGGCGTCCCAGAACGGCGAGTCGCCGTTTTCGTCGCTGTAACCGACAATTTCCGTCACCACCGAATCGGCGAAACGCTCCGGATGGCCGGCGACGAACAACAGACGGCCACGGGAATTGAGTTCCGACCACGCGGTGCCCACGAGTTCCGGGACCACGTAGAAGCTGGTCAGCAGACTATTGCCGGTCAGGTCGTGACACTGGTTGAGCACGTGGATCTTGTTGTGGATCTTCAGCTCGCGCGAGGCATGCACGAACGTCTCGTTGCGAAAACTGTAGAAAGGTTCGGAGTACCCCGCCGAAGCGACGATTCCGGAACAGCCGACCAGTCGACCGCTGGCGGTGTCTTCCAGCACGAAGAAATAGGTTTCTTCGCCATTGAAACTGACCTCGGCCGCAAACGAAGCTTCCGAAGCGCCGATCTTGTCGCTCAGACGGCCTTCATCGTCAGGCAGGGACGTGACACCAATCGGGCTGTCGGCGGCAAGGCGCTGTACCTCGGCCAGGTCAGCCATTTGCGCGGGGCGCATTACCAGCATGGTGCCACTCCTTAGAGGGTGTTTAGCCCGTCACTGGAAACATGCCGGGCGACGGCAACCGCCCGGCACTGAAAAATGTCCGACGCCGCTCGCACGGACGTCGGGTCAACCTGGGTTCTTCAGGCGGTCAGACTGGCGACCGCGCGCTCGAAGCGATCCAGACCTTCATCGATATCCGCATCGTCGATCACCAGGCTCGGCGCGAAACGGACCACGTCGGGACCGGCCTGCAGAATCATCAGGTCATGAGCCTCGGCGGCATTGAAGAACTCCTTGGCCTTGCCCTTCCAGGCATCGGTCAGCACGCAGCCGATCAGCAGACCCAGACCGCGCACTTCGGAAAACACGCCGTACTCTTGGCCGATCTGCTCCAGACGCGTCTTGAAGCGCTGATGCTTGTCTTGCACGCCGCCCAGTACCTCGGGGGTGTTGACGACATCGATCACCGCCTCGCCCACCGCGCACGCCAGCAGGTTGCCGCCGTAGGTGGTGCCATGCACGCCGACCGCCAGATGCTTGGCCAGCTTCTCGGTGGTGAGCATCGCCGCCAGCGGGAAACCGCCGCCAATGCTCTTGGCGCTGGACAGAATGTCCGGGGTCACGCCGTAGTTCATGTAGGCAAACAGTTGGCCAGTACGGCCCATGCCGCTCTGGACTTCGTCAAACACCAGCAGCGCGTTGTGCTCATCACATAGCTGACGCGCGCCTTGCAGGTAGGCAAGTTCCGCAGGCAGCACACCGCCCTCGCCCTGGATCGGTTCGAGCACGACCGCGCAGGTCTTGTCGGAAACGGCCGCTTTCAAAGCTTCCAGGTCGTTGTACGGAACGTGACGGATACCGGTGATCTTGGGGCCGAAACCGTCGGAGTACTTGGGCTGACCGCCGACGCTCACGGTGAACAGCGTCCGGCCGTGGAAGCTGTTGAGCGCGGCGATGATTTCGTACTTGTCCGGGCCGTACAGATCGTGGGCCACGCGACGGGCCAGCTTGAACGCGGCCTCGTTGGCTTCCGCGCCGGAGTTGCAGAAGAACACCCGGTCGGCAAAGGTGGCGTCGGTCAGCTTCTTCGCCAGACGCAGCACCGGCTCGTTGGTGAAGACGTTCGACACATGCCAGAGTTTGTTGGCCTGCTCGCTCAGCGCGCCGACCAGCGCCGGATGGCAGTGACCCAGCACGTTGACGGCGATCCCGCCCGAAAAATCCACCAGCTCGCGGCCCGCCTGATCCCAGACTCGGGATCCCGCGCCTCGAACGGGAATGAACCCGGCCGGCGCGTAAGTGGGGACCATTATCTGGTCGAAATCGGCGCGTTGCACCGCGGCATGCTCAACGGACATCGGAGTCTCCTGAAGAGGAACGCCTGCCTGAAATATGGCGAGCGATTGAAAGATTGTAAGGACAGAGCCAGGCGCAGCCTTGTCGCCAGGCGACAACTTGTTACAGCGCAACACCAGAGGATTCCCGGGTTTACAGCATTGCGACATATTGCGTCACAAACGCGCAGTTTACTGAATACCAAGGCATCTGTCCGCTGTCCGGCGCATCGTGGATAAATCCGCTTGTGTCTTCCATCAGGCTAAAGTCTGGGGTGAGAGGGGTGGACGGCAAGCTGTCTAATCGCGGTGCCCTTGAGCACGTGTAGGAGCCAAGCTGCCGTCCACTCTTCCCGCTTTG
>NZ_JBAJGT010000013.1:0-120294 GCF_036706555.1 Pseudomonas sp. JDS28PS106
ACTGCTTGACCAGCTTGAGCTTGAACGCCGGATTGTACTTCGTCATGGTTGTCCCCTTGGGTCGAACTGGATGTCCAACTTTTGGGGGTCAGTTCAGGCTTTGGTTACTTTCCCCGAAAGGAAAGTGGCCCGGCCGTAAGGGCCGGAACCAGGAGGTCCAGCGCACGCGGTAATGGACATGCTCAAAGCCGACAGTGCCACCGCGGTAAAAGCCGTCGCGAGCAAGCTCCCTCCCACAGCGCGTGCGTGTTTTCCGCCATGCAAAATCAATGAAATATTTTTTGTCTGATGAGAGTTGGCTTGCTGCGATTCGGCCAAAAGGTCCGCGAAGTTTCAGGAATACCGCATCGGCGCGCATCGCCAGCAAGCTGGCTCCTACAGCACAGTTAAACGGTATAAAAATATCGCTGCACGTTCTTTTACGGCATAACCACAAGTCTTTATAAAGAGGGCAATCCAAGGCTGCCGGCGAGCGGCTGTTCACTTCCAAGGACCTGTCATGAACGTTTTCTGGTTTCTCCCCACCCACGGTGATGGACACTATCTGGGCACCACCAAGGGCGCGCGCCCGGTCACGCTCAACTACCTCAAGCAAGTTGCCCAGGCCGCCGACGATCTTGGCTACCATGGCGTACTGATTCCCACCGGACGTTCCTGCGAAGATTCCTGGGTTATTGCCTCGGCGCTGGTCCCCCTTACCGAGAAGCTGAAGTATCTGGTGGCTATTCGTCCGGGCATCATTTCTCCCACCGTATCGGCCCGGATGGCCGCGACCCTGGACCGCTTGTCAGGCGGTCGCCTGCTCATCAACGTGGTCACCGGCGGAGATCCGGACGAGAACCGCGGCGACGGCAGTTTCCTCGACCATAGCGAGCGTTACGAAGTTACCGACGAATTCCTCAAGATCTGGCGACGCGTGCTGCAGGGCGAAGCCGTGGACTTCGAAGGCAAGCATCTGCGGGTGCAGAACGCCAAAGCCTTGTATCCACCGGTGCAGAAGCCTTACCCGCCGCTGTATTTCGGAGGCTCGTCCAATGCGGCTCATGACCTGGCGGCGGAACAGGTCGATGTCTACCTGACCTGGGGCGAGCCGCCAGCGGCGGTCGCGGAGAAACTGGCCGATATCCGCGAACGCGCCGCGCGCATCGGGCGCACGGTGAAATTCGGCATTCGCCTGCATGTGATCGTCCGCAAGACCAGCGAGGAAGCCTGGAAGGCAGCCGACAGCCTGATCGAGCACATCAGCGACGAAACCATCGCTGCCGCGCAAAAGTCCTTCGCCCGCTTCGACTCCGAAGGACAGCGCCGCATGGCCGCCCTGCATGACGGACGTCGCGATAACCTGGAGATCGCCCCCAATCTGTGGGCGGGCGTCGGTCTGGTGCGCGGCGGTGCCGGAACCGCGCTGGTCGGTAATCCTGAAGAGGTGGCGGCGCGCATCAAGGAATACGCCGATCTGGGTATCGAGAGCTTCATCTTTTCCGGCTATCCACACCTCGAAGAGGCTTATCGTTTCGCCGAACTGGTCTTTCCGTTGCTTCCCGAGCCTTACGCGAGCCTCGCCGGTCGCGGCATCACCAACCTCACTGGCCCGTTTGGCGAAATGATCGCCAACGACCTCCCGCCCCAAGCGAAGTAGTCTGCCTCACGGGCCAGGTCACGCGCTGCGCGGGGTGACCTGGCCCACGACCGTGAAGCTTGCAAAGCTCGCCGACCGGACCCTGAAACGGCGCAGCAACTGACCTAGATCAGGCCCGCGGGATTCTGCGGTTCGACAAGCCTCCTCGCCATACGGCCGGCTGCGCCACAGCACCTGATGCAGTACTCGCGCTCCGTCTTCACTGGCTTGCACGCTGGCCGTGATGAACCCCGGATAACCCGCGGTATAGCGCTGGTCGCGCTCGATCAGCGCATCGATCAGCCCCGCTTGCAGGCGTGGATCTATCGCGTATTCGATCAACTGGCTGAACGGCCCTTCTTCGACTGTCGTCACCATCGTCCTTCCCCTTGAATTGCCAAACCGGAGCGCGCAGGGTAAAACCTCGAGTTAACTTAAGGTCAAGCAGGTTTTTACGATGGATCGGTCCCCGCAAGCGAAAGTCGCGCCGCTGTTGACGGTGGGTCAGTTGGCGTCCCGCAGCGGGGTGGCGGTGAGCGCGCTGCATTTCTACGAAAGCAAAGGGTTGATCGCCAGCCAGCGCAACGCGGGAAATCAGCGGCGTTACCCAAGGGATGTATTGCGCCGCGTGGCCTTGATCAAGGTCGCGCAACGGCTCGGCGTTCCGCTGGCGAGCATCCATCAGGCGTTCCAGGCGTTGCCCGAGGGGCGCACGCCCACCCCCGAGGACTGGAACGCGCTCTCCCTGCAGTGGCGCGCGGAACTGGATGACCGTATCCAGCGCTTGTCGGCCCTGCGCGACCAACTCACTGGGTGCATCGGTTGCGGTTGCCTGTCAATGCAGGCCTGCCCGCTGCGCAATTGCGCCGATGAGCTGAGCCGCGAGGGGACCGGACCGCGCCTGCTCGATCAGTCCTGATCGGCCTGTAGCCTCGCCAGCCGCACCGCCAGCGCCTTCGCCTGGCTGGCGACGTCGGTCACTGCCGTGCTTTCCCACCACAGGCCACGTAACGGCGGCCCCAGGCTGAACAGTCTGGTGGAGCACTGCCCGGCGGCATCGCGCACCGCGCCGCCCGTATCGGCGGCGATGCCCAGCGCCAGCGGGCCTGGCTGGATCAGGTCGCGCGCCAGGAGCTGACGTGGCAGCGCACGGTCGACCCGGCGCCAGTCGTATTCAATCCCCGTGGAGTTAATCAAGGCATCAGCGGTCTCGTAGGACAGTGCACGCTGACCCCGGCGCCGCAGGCCGACGCGTATCCGTCCCGCATCGTCGGTCTCGACGCTGCGCAACTCCGCCGCGTGAATCTTCAGCCGGCCTTCCTTTACACACTGCGCAAGCAACGCCGCGCTGGGCGGCGGCGAGCGATGATGGTGGCTTTCCCACCAGGGGCGGACGTGACGCACGAACTGACGCCGCTGCCGATCGCTCGCCTGATGCCAGAGACGACCGATGTTGGCGCGCACCGTATCCAGCGGCGCCTGCCAGTCGATACCGCTTTCGATGGCCAGTTCGCACTGTTCCCGGACCTTGCGCAGCAGTTGCCGAGGGCTGCGCAGGGTCACGTCCTGACTCAGGAAGTCCGGCCATTCGGGCGGCTGACGACGAACGTGCGGCAACAGGCCGTGTCGTGAGTACACATCGATCGACCCGCGATGCCCGGCCGTTCGCAAGGACACCACGGCATCCACCATGGTCAGACCGGAGCCGATGATCAGCACCCGGGCGTCGGGGTCCAGATCGCGCATGGCTGCCACATCCCAGGGATCCACCGCGGCGGCGTTCAGGCCACTGGACTGGCGTTGCGGCGTACGGGAAGCGGCATACATGCCAGTGGCCAGCACCGCGAAGCGACCGGACAGCCGCGACCCGTCGGCCAGCGCCACGTGCACACCCTCAGGCTCGACCTGCAAGTCCACGGCCTCGCCCTGCACATGCTCGACTTCCGACCCCGACTGCGCGCCCAGGGCCCGGGCTTCGGCAAGCCGCTGCTGGACGTACAGGCCGAAAATGCCGCGTGGGGGAAAGAGTTCGGCGACCGGCAGTGCCTGCTCGCGGGCCTCGGGCCAGCCACCCTGCTCCAGGAACCCGCTCAACCATTGCGTCAGGTCATCGGCATTGTCCGGATCGCCGCTCATGCGCGCTGCGTTGCCGTTGAGCGTGTGGCCCGGCAGCGTGGCGCTGTAGGCCTCGCCGCGGCCGAGCTCGCCGCGGCTCTCGATGATCAGAATGCGTCGCGTGCCGGGCTGGCGGAGCAACTGCGCGGCCAGCAGCGTGCCGCTGAGGCCGCCGCCGACGATCAGAATATCGGCCTGCTGTGTGTGTCGAGTCATTGGAAATCCGTTTCAGGCGGTTGATCGGTTGTACGGTTGCGTCTCAGAGCACGACCGTGCGCACGAAACGCAGCGGTATCGACTCTTCATTGCGGTAACTGTGGGGCTGACAGCTGGCGAACATGAAGAACTCGCCCGCCGCGACCTGTCGGGACACATCGGGCAAAGCGACGGTCAGCCGTCCTTCGACGACATACACCTGCTCGCTCCAGCCTTCGGGGTCTGCTTCGGAGGCATAGGCATCGCCGGGTGCCAGACAGAACTCCCAGAGTTCGACTTCACGACGGGCGTTGGCCTTGGCCAGCAATGTGGCCTTGCTCCCCTCTCCCGCGCCGGCCCAGGCCAATTCGTTGATGCGACTGTGATCGCGCAGCTCGGGCGCCTGGATCAGGTCGCTGAAGGCCACGTCCAGTGCTTCGGCCACCCGGTCGAGGGTGGCGAGACTGACGTTCTTCTCGCCGGCCTCGATCGCCACCAGCATGCGTCGGCTGACCCCGGAGCGTTCCGCCAGAAGCGACTGGCTCATGTCCGCGGCCTGACGCAAGCGCCGCACGTTCTGACTGACGTGTTGCAGCACGGGAGCACGCCGCGCGGTTTCCTTATCCATCTGATTTCATCCGAACCTGATGCGCACTATACTGCCCAGTTTTCACGCCACGTTTCGTGCCGTCCGTCTCATCCTCGCAGAGTCCCTTGTCGACCATGAAGATCCCTCGCTGGACGCCGCGCGTCAGTAAAGCAGAACTCGTGTTGATCCTGATCACCATGCTGTGGGGCGCCACCTTCCTGGTGGTGCAGTATGCCCTGAACGCAAGCGGCCCGATGTTTTTTGTAGGCCTGCGGTTCGCGGCGGCGGCAATCATTGTCGCGCTGTTTTCGCTCAGGACGCTGCGGGGCCTGACCGCGTTCGAATTGCGCGCAGGTCTGGCGATCGGCGCGGCTATCATGCTGGGTTACGGTTTGCAGACCATCGGCTTGCAGACCATCCCCAGCAGTCAATCGGCCTTCATCACCGCCTTGTATGTACCTTTCGTGCCCTTGCTGCAATGGCTGGTGCTTGGACGCCGCCCCGGGCTGATGCCGAGCCTGGGCATCGGCCTGGCCTTCGCCGGCCTGTTGCTGGTGTCCGGAGCGCAAGGCGCCACCCTGCAGTTCAGTCCCGGCGAGCTGGCGACGCTGGTGAGCGCGGTGGCGATCGCGGCGGAAATCATTCTGATCAGCGCCTGCGCCGGCAAGGTCGATGTGCGTCGGGTAACCGTGGTGCAACTGGCGACCGCTTCGCTGCTGGCCTTTCTGATGACAGTCCCGACCCAGGAGGCGATACCGGAATTTTCCTGGCTGCTGGCGGGCACTGCAGTAGGCCTGGGGCTGATGAGCGCGATCATCCAGGTTGCGATGAACTGGGCTCAGCGCAGTGTATCGCCTACGCGCGCCACTGTAATCTACGCCGGCGAACCCGTGTGGGCAGGCATCGCCGGGCGGCTGGCCGGTGAACGGCTGCCGGCGGTCGCGCTGTTGGGTGCTGCGTTGATCATTGCCGGCGTCATCGTCAGCGAGTTGAAAAAACGTCCGGCAATCACTGATAACGAGCGCACGGAAAACAATGTGCCTGACCCTGCGGAGTAACGGCGGACCAGCCCATGAATCCCGCATCACCCGCCTTTTCCGTGCGACCCGATGACGCGGGCTGCAACAAGTAGGAACGGAAGGCCCAGTCTGCAGGACAAAAGGAAGCGTATCGTACGAAATTATTCATCCTCGACATTTCTTGTAGGAAATTCGTCGGCGGCAGGTTTTGGCGATGCACCCCTTGGCACGTATGATGCTTATTTTTTCCTGCAGACCAGAAGCCTATGTCATTGCTCGTCCTGTTGCTTCTGCCGTTCATTGGCAGCTGCCTGGCAGCCTTTCTGCCGCATAACGCCCGTAACGCCGAATCCATTCTGGCCGGCCTGATCGCCGTGTCAGGCGCGCTGCAATGCGCGCTGTGGTTCCCGCAGATCGCTGACGGCAACATGCTGCGCGAGGAGTACATCTGGCTCCCGAGTCTGGGAATCAACTTCGTCTTGCGCATGGACGGCTTCGCCTGGCTGTTCTCGATGCTGGTACTGGGCATCGGTGCGCTGGTGTCCCTGTACGCCCGCTACTACATGTCCCCGGACGACCCGGTGCCGCGTTTCTTCTCGTTCTTTCTCGCCTTCATGGGCGCCATGCTTGGCCTGGTGATGTCGGGCAACCTGATCCAGATCGTATTCTTCTGGGAACTGACCAGCCTGTTTTCCTTCCTGCTCATCGGTTACTGGCACCACCGCGCGGACGCCCGACGCGGCGCTTACATGGCCTTGATGGTCACCGGCGCGGGGGGCCTGGCGTTGCTGGCGGGCATGATGTTGCTGGGCCACGTGGTGGGCAGCTACGACCTTGATCGCGTGCTGGCGTCCGGCGATGCGATTCGCCAGCACGCGCTGTACCCGGTGCTGCTGACCCTGATCCTGATCGGCGCGCTGAGCAAAAGCGCCCAGTTTCCCTTCCATTTCTGGCTGCCCCACGCCATGGCGGCGCCGACGCCTGTGTCGGCCTATCTGCACTCGGCGACCATGGTCAAGGCCGGTGTATTCCTGATGGCGCGGCTCTGGCCGGCTCTGTCGGGCACCGAACAGTGGTTCTGGATCGTCAGCGGCGCCGGCGCCTGTACGCTGATCCTTGGCGCCTATGCGGCGATCTTTCAGCACGACCTCAAGGGCCTGCTGGCCTATTCGACCATTAGCCATCTGGGGCTGATCACCTTGCTGCTGGGCCTGAACAGTCCGCTCGCGGCGGTGGCGGCGGTGTTCCATATTCTCAACCACGCCACCTTCAAGGCGTCGCTGTTCATGGCGGCTGGGATCATTGATCACGAAAGCGGCACGCGCGACATCCGGCGGCTGAGCGGCCTTGTCAAACTGATTCCCTACACCGCGACGCTGGCGATGGTCGCCAGTGCCTCGATGGCCGGCGTGCCATTGCTCAACGGGTTCCTGTCCAAGGAAATGTTCTTCGCCGAAACCGTGTTCATCTCGGCCACGGCCTGGGTCGAGATAGCGCTGCCGGTGGTCGCGACCATCGCCGGGACGTTCAGCGTGGCTTACTCGCTGCGTTTCACGGTCGACGTGTTTTTCGGACCGAAAGCCCAGGACCTGCCTCATGTGCCCCACGAGCCGCCACGCTGGATGCGCGCGCCGGTAGAGCTGCTGGTCCTGACCTGTCTGGTGGTCGGTATCTTCCCCGCGCAATCGGTCGCCACCTTGCTGGCGGCCGCCGCCCGGCCGGTGGTGGGCGGCGAGCTGCCCGAATACAGTCTGGCCATCTGGCACGGCTGGAACGCACCGATGATCATGAGTCTGGTGGCCATGGCCGGCGGTGTGATCCTGTATCTGTTGCTGCGCAAATCCTTCAAGCGCGAGCGCTTTGCCGTTCCGCCGCTGATCGGCCAGTTGAACGGCAAGCGTTTTTTCGAGCGCAGTCTGGTCGTGCTCATGCAGTGGGCGCGTCGGTTCGAGCGCTTCGTGAGCACCTACCGCTTGCAGCCGCAGCTGTTTCTGCTGGTCTCGGCGGCCACCCTGGCCGGGTTCCTGCCGATGTTCTTCAGCGGGCTGACCTGGGGAGACCGTCCCAAGATTCCGGGTTCCGGTGTGTTCGTCGCGCTATGGCTGATCGCAATCGCCTGCGCTCTGGGTGCTGCATGGCAAGGCAAATATCACCGGTTGGCGGCCTTGATCATGGTCAGCGTCTGCGGCCTGATGACCTGCATCACCTTCGTCTGGTTCTCGGCGCCCGACCTGGCCCTGACCCAGCTGGTGGTGGAAGTGGTGACGACTGTCCTTATTCTGCTTGGCCTGCGCTGGCTGCCTCGACGCAATGAAAACGTCACGCCGCCAGTCAGCACGCGACTGCGGGCGCGCACCCGCCGGGTCCGCGATTTCGTGCTGGCGGTAGCGGTGGGCTTCGGCATGGCGTTGCTGTCTTACGCGATGTTGACCCGCCAGACGCCGAACACCATTTCGTCGTTCTATCTGAGCCGCGCGCTGCCGGAAGGCGGCGGCACCAATGTGGTCAACGTCATGCTGGTGGACTTCCGTGGCTTCGACACCTTCGGCGAAATCACAGTCCTGGCGGCGGTGGCCCTGACCGTGTTCGCCCTGCTGCGCCGCTTCCGCCCGCCCAAGGAAAGCATTGCCCTGCCCGCCCAACAGCGCAGGCTGGGACGCGACATGGTCACCGACCTGATCAACCCGCGCAGCGCCAGCGATACCGCGCTGGGCTACATGATGGTGCCGGCGGTGCTGGTTCGTCTGCTGCTGCCGATCGCGTTCATCGTTTCGATGTACTTGTTCATGCGCGGACACAATCAGCCGGGCGGCGGCTTCGTCGCCGGGCTGGTGATGTCGGTGGCGTTCATTCTGCAATACATGGTGGCCGGCACCCAGTGGGTCGAGGCGAAGATGAGCCTGCGCCCGTTGCGCTGGATGGGCACAGGTCTGCTGACCGCCGTGCTGACCGGCATCGGTTCCATGGCGCTGGGCTACCCGTTCATGACGACCCATACCGCGCATGTGCATGTGCCCTTGCTGGGTGACCTGCATTTCGCCAGCGCGCTGTTCTTCGACGTGGGCGTCTACACGGTGGTGGTCGGCTCGACCCTGCTGATCCTGACCGCGCTGGCCCACCAGTCGGTGCGCAGCCATCGTCCGACTCAGTTGCCCAAGCCGGTGGCCAACCCGGTCGCGCAAACCGTCATCCCACCCGTCACTTCACAAGGAGCCAGCTGATGGAAGAAGTCATTGCCGTGGCCATCGGCGTCCTCGCCGCATCGGGCGTATGGCTGATCCTGCGCCCGCGCACCTTTCAGGTGGTGATGGGACTGTGCCTGCTGTCCTACGGCGTCAATCTGTTCATCTTCAGCATGGGCAGCCTGTTCATCGGCAAGGAACCGATCATCAAGGACGGCGTTCCCCAGGATCTGCTCCATTACACCGACCCGCTGCCCCAGGCGCTCGTGCTCACGGCCATCGTCATCAGTTTCGCGATGACCGCGCTGTTCCTGGTGGTGCTGCTGGCCTCGCGTGGCCTGACCGGTACTGACCATGTCGACGGCCGGGAGCCGAAGGCATGATCTGGATGAACCCGTTGATCGTCGCGCCCATCCTGCTGCCGTTGCTGACGGCCGGCATCATGCTGTTGCTGGGCGAGAAGCACCGGACCCTCAAGGGTCGCCTCAACCTGCTGTCGAGCCTGGTAGGGCTGGGTATTGCCGTGACCCTGCTGATGTGGGTGCAGCAATCCGGCACCAGCGGTTCCATCGGCGTGTACCTGCCGGGCAACTGGGAAGTACCGTTCGGCATCGTGCTGGTGGTGGATCACTTGTCGGCGATGATGCTGGTGCTGACCGGCATTATCGCCGTCTGCGCTCTGATGTTCGCTCTGGCGCGCTGGGACCGGGCCGGAGCCAGCTTTCATGCCCTGTTCCAGATCCAGCTGATGGGTCTTTACGGCGCGTTCCTGACTGCCGACCTGTTCAATCTGTTCGTGTTCTTCGAGGTACTGCTGGCGGCGTCCTACGGCCTGATGCTGCACGGCTCCGGGCGCGCGCGAGTGTCCGCGGGCCTGCATTACATTTCGATCAATCTGCTCGCCTCGTCATTGTTTCTGATCGGCGCGGCGCTGATCTATGGGGTGACCGGCACGCTGAACCTTGCCGACCTGGCGGTCAAGATTCCGCAAGTGCCCGAGTCCGACCTGGGCCTGCTGCACGCCGGCGCTGGCATTCTGGCCACCGCATTCCTCACCAAAGCCGGTATGTGGCCGCTGAACTTCTGGCTGGTGCCCGCCTATTCCGCGGCCAGCGCGCCGGTGGCCGCGCTGTTCGCCATCATGACCAAGGTCGGGGTCTACACCTTGCTGCGTCTGTGGACACTGTTGTTTTCCGGGAGTGCCGGGGCCTCGGCGTACTTCGGCGGCGACTGGCTGGTCTATGGCGGCATGGCGACCATCTTCACCGCGGCGGTGGCGATCATCGCAGCGCAACGCCTGGAGCGGCTGGCAAGCCTGAGCATTCTGGTCTCGGCCGGCACGCTGCTGTCGGCGGTCGGTTTCGCCCAGCCAAGCGTGACGGCGGGCGCGCTGTTCTATCTGGTGAGCTCGACCCTGGCGCTGGGCGCCCTGTTCCTGCTCGGCGAACTGATCGAGCGCTCGCGTTCGGCCAACGAGATTCCGCTGGAGGATGACGCCGATCAACTGCCGCGAACCATGGAGTCCCTGCACCCGCCGCCCGGGGCCAACCTCGACGAACAGCAGAAGATCGTGGTCGGTCAGGTCATTCCAATCACCATGGCGTTCCTGGGGCTGAGTCTGATTGCCTGTGCCCTGCTGGTGATCGGCATGCCGCCGTTGTCAGGCTTCATCGGCAAGCTGACGCTGCTCAGCGCGCTCATGAACCCGCTAGGCCTGGACGTGGCACAGGACGAAGCCCTTTCCTTGCCTGCCGGCTTGCTGATCGGGCTGCTGATCTTCTCGGGGCTGGCGGCATTGATCGCCTTCGCGCGCCTGGGCACCCAGCGTTTCTGGACGCCCCACGAACGGCCTTCGCCGGTACTGCGCCGTCTGGAATACATCCCGATCGTCATTCTCCTGGGCCTGAGCATCGGGCTGACGATAATGGCCGAGCCGTTGTTGCGCTACACCCGCGATACCGCAGCGGCACTGCATGAGCCGGTGCAGTACGTGCAGTCGGTGATGGCCACCAGACCGATACCCGGCCCTGCCCGTCAGGCGGCGCTGGAGGAACTGCCATGAGATATCTGTTTCCCGCGCCACGATTCTCCCTCGCCCTGTGGGCACTGTGGCTGGTGCTCAACCTGTCGGTCAGCCCCGGCAACCTGATTCTGGGTGCGCTGCTGGGCTTCCTGGCTCCGCTGCTCATGCAGCGGCTGCGACCGCAACGCGCGCGCTACAAGAATCCACGCGCCATTCTCAAGTTGTTCCTGCTGGTCGGGCGCGACGTGGTCATGTCCAACCTGGAAGTGGGCTGGAAAGTCTGGACGGCGCGGCGCAATCCGCCGCGCTCCGGATTCGTCCGCGTTCCGCTGGAGCTGCGCGACCCCAATGGTCTGGCGGCCTTGGCGATGATCACCGCTGTGGTGCCCGGCACCGTCTGGTCAGAGTTGGCGCTGGACCGCAGCGTCCTGCTAATGCACGTATTCGATCTGCCCGACGAGGCGCAGTTCATCGAACACTTCAAAGCGACCTATGAGCGCCCGTTGCTGGAGATTTTCCAATGAGTGCCTTGCTCGACAATGCGATCCTGATCAGCCTGTCCATCTTCGCGCTGGCGATGATTGTCACGCTGATCCGGCTGTTCAGGGGCCCCTCCGCGCAGGACCGTGTCCTGGCTCTGGACTACCTGTACATCACCGCCATGCTGATGATGCTGGTGCTGGGGATTCGTTATGCCAGCGACACCTATTTCGAAGCCGCGCTGCTGATCGCCCTGTTCGGCTTCGTCGGTTCGTTCGCGCTCGCCAAATTCCTGTTGCGCGGCGAGGTGATCGAATGACCGCCATGTCTGAAATGCCCCTCTGGGTCGAAGCGCTCACCGGCCTGCTGTTGATCGCCAGCAGTCTGTTTACCCTGACCGGCGCCATGGGCCTGCTGCGTCTCAAGGATTTCTTCCAGCGCATGCACCCGCCCGCGCTGGCCTCGACCCTGGGCGCCTGGTGCGTGGCACTGGCATCGATCATCTATTTCTCGGCGCTCAAATCCGGACCGGTGATTCATGCATGGCTGATCCCGATCCTGCTGTCGATCACGGTCCCGGTGACGACCCTGCTGCTAGCACGCACCGCGCTGTTCCGCAAGCGCGGCGCCGGCGAGGACGTGCCGCCAGAAGTCAGCAGCCCGACAGAGCCAAGGGAAAGCTGACCGGCAGGGCCGGCCGGAATCATTCGCTGGCCTTGAACGTCAGCTCGCCCTTGCGCCACTTGGCCGCTTTGCTGGCAGCGGTCTTGAGGCTCTTGGTCATGCCGTCGATCAGTTGCCCGTTGCCCGCGAACACCATCAGGATGGCATGGCCTTCCTTGAAGACAATTCCCTGCCCATCGGTCGTGGCGACATGTGCGTACTCGCCCAGGCCGTAGACCGTGTACTTGATGTCGCGGAATCTGATTTCCAGCTTGCCGCCTTCACGGCTGGGCAGCACGGCAGCGCGGAAGTGATCGCCGACCTTGAGTTCCAGACGCGGTTTGTCATCGACCACCAAGGCGGTCTCGGTATCGATTTCGGCGATGTAGACGCCGTCGGGAGACTGTTCGTAGATGTATACGAAACGGGACTGGAACACTTTGACCAACTGTGCTCGCAAGTCTCCGAGCACGAACAACGCATGGGTATCCAGGTTACTTACTGCCAAGGTACAAACCCCCAAACATGATGAACATCCGCCTGAAACGGTCAGGCGGTCAGAAAATTTCGTTGCGACCCGAGTCGGTACGGATCTTGACGGGTCGCGGTCGCGCGCCGCCTTTCGCGCGCTGCGGCGATGTGCCGAGGCGGGCGTGTTCCGGTTGTCAGTTACGGTTGCAGACAGGTCGAAGCGCTGTGCGGGACCCCGGTCATGAGTCGCACGCCGGGCGGCATCAACCGTGGAGCATCGGGCTCTGATACGCGATTGTAGTGCGCAGGCCCCGGTCGATGCACATTAACACTTACCACCGCTGCGCAAAAGTTTGTGCCAGGGGTGCGCTCAAAACCATCGAACTCTTGCCCCGTCGTACCACTCCGATGCTGTACACCTGATGACACGACGGCAAACGTCAAGGAGATGAAATGGAACTGCAAGCTCGTAGCCTGGCCGATCTTTTTGCACAGCTGGGACTGGACTCCGACGAAGCCAGTATCAACGAATTCGTTGCCGCGCACTCGCTGCCCGAAGACGTCAAACTGAGCGACGCGGACTTCTGGACGGATACGCAGAAGCGCTTTCTCAAGGAAGCGGTGCATGACGACGCTGACTGGGCTCCGATCTTCGATGAGCTGAACGTACTGCTTCATAAGTGACAGCTGCTCAGTGCGGGTAACCGGGCCGTCCGACATTAGGGTGCCGGACTCTTCCCGCAGGGGCCGGGGCATGGACGAACACTGCGTCGCTCAACGCGCCGATACTGCCCAATGCCCCGCCCCAATGAGCGGACCTGTGGATGTACCGCCAGCGCAGGACGCGCTCTTGCTCTTCATCCAAGTCGTACCTGCCGCCTCTGGCATACAGCATCAGCTTGTCGGCGATGCCGCGAAGCTCGGAGCGGATGTCGAAGTCGCCGCCGCCGGGAACCGCCATGAGCGGGACGCCGGCATCACACGCCAGCCGGTGCATGATGCCCAGATACACCCGTGACAGATCGCCGTAGACCCTGCGCCGCAGGCACACCGCCGCGCAGACGGTCTTGGCGCCGAACCTGACGCCGGTACGGTTTATGGACTCGCAACACTCCACTTTCAGTGATGCGTCGCTGTCCTGGGGATCAAGCAGCCCACGCTCGGCGCTCAACAGTTGCAGATCGGCCAGCGAATCAAGCCAGGCCTGACTGGCCTCGCAGGGGCTGTCCCGATACACCAGACTGACCCGCGGACGCGTCAAGAGCACGCTTTCCACCATCTCTGCCGGATTACCGCCGCCGATGTCCGCATGGGCTCCGGGCACCACGATCTCTTTTGGCCACGCAGGAGTGATGCTGTTGAGCGCGAAATTGCGTCGGAACTCGTCTCGCGCCACCAGATGCACCACGTGGTCGGCGCAGCCTTCGGGCAGGTAAAGATTGACCCGGTTGTTGGAGGCATCGCGGACGTTGCCCAGATCCTTCAAGCTGCCGACTGCCGCGACCGTATCGAAAAGCCCGACGAACCTGATCCGTACACTGCGATCCCAGGTGAAGCAGCCGCAGAGCGGCACCTTGCGGCTGCGCAGGATCGGCTCCAACGCACCCTGCTCCCGCTTGAGGATTTCGTTGACGAAGTGCCTGGCCGAGGCTGCGCCGCGGCTGAAACCGAATATGTCGAACTCCAGCGCTTCGATCAGGCAGCCGGGGTTGTCCTGTTGAAATCGCTTGAGGCGCGCCTCTGTCTTGGCAAAGGCGCGTTCGACCTTGGCGACCACACCGGTAAGTCCGCGCCCGAAACTTTGCCCGGCCAATAATGAATCTCGCCCGCCTGACGTCGTGCCCGCGCCGCTGACGTAGACCGGATAATAAACCTTGAGCCCTCGCCCTCTATTACGAGCGGAACTTTCACTGACATAAAGTTCCGCCAGCCTGGCGATATTACTCAGATGATTACTGTAGCTACTGCCAGGCTCCAGATGACGACCGCCGCATTCCTGCGTATGCATCTGGTCATTACTTTCCATCATGGCCTGACACTGCGCACCGATCCGGCTATTTATGCGGTTATTGGCGGTACCATCGAAAAACAATCCGATCCGCACGGTGACCCGCAGCCTGGCTTCATCGCTTGCAACCGGTGTATTGAACCCTGTGTATTGCATAGCATTTCCGTCCTTAGAAAAACTCAATACCAATCGCTTCAAAAAGTATGTAACTATTAACACACAGCTTGCTTGCGACAGAACATTAGTCAAGGGCGGAAAAAGATATTCAGATTATTCCTACGATAATTTATGAATGCGCGAAGCGGAAATCTGCGAACAACTTTCCAGGTATTCCTGAAAGCCGGCAATAACGAAACCGGGAGGCCTTTCTGGGCCTCCCGGTCTGGTCACTCAGGTATCAGCCGTTATCAGGCTTGACGCTGGTGCTTGTCGATTTGCTCGTGGCGCTCTTGCGCTTCGATGCAATATTTGGTCGTCGGGCTGATCAGCAGACGTTTGAGGCCAATGGGCTCTCCGCTGTCATCACACCAGCCAAAGGTATCGTCGGCGATCCGCGACAAAGCCATTTCCAGCTGTGGCAGCATGCGCTGATCACGATCGATCACGTTGACCAACCAGTGACGCTCCTCTTCCACCGAAGCCGCGTCGGCAGGGTCCGCAGGCGTATCCAGGCTCTCGATGGCAATACGGCTCTGCTCGATACGCTCGTGGATTTCAACCTTCATGGCCTGCAACAGCTCGACGAAGAAAGCATGCTGTTCAGCATTCATGTAGTCATCGGCCGGCATGGCCAGCAACTTTTCCTTTGTCATTTATTTCTCTACAAAAAAACGTGCATTGAGGAGCGGCTTAACGTTGCCGTAAAAGCGCCATCATTTCCAAGCGCCACCCGGCACTCAATTTACGAGGGGCGGCAGTCTAAGGCCGGCTTGGTCACTCGGCAACCTAATTGAGGGGTTTTTCGGCAACGAGTGCGGCTTTTCTCTGCGGGTCAGGCCGGCAACCCGTTTACAGCGAGCTTTGAAAAGGCTCTGACCGGGCCAGACTGCATCAGTTCCGGCAGCCAACGGCCAGAGCATCGAGCCGGTTACAAGACGATCACTCGCCCCTGGTCGGCACTGAGTCGCGCGGCGTCCAGCACCGTCGCCGCAGCCACCGCTTCGTACGGGTCGACCGGATTGCGGCCCTGCCCGTCGACTGCCTTTTGCAACAGCTTATAGAACTGCTGCCAGTCACCCGGCACCGAAGCGACACGTTCACGCCGGCCGCCACGCTCCAGCCAGCCCCAGCGGGCCTCATCTTCCATGCCCCAGCGCTCGCCCTCGCTGTTCGGCGTCCTGCCGGCCATGGCGGCGGCTTCCTGACCGTCGAGTCCGTCGACGCTGTAACAGCCCAGTTCGCCCGTCACCCGGAACCTGGGTCTGGCCGCCGGTTGCAGGCAGCTGCCGGATAAATGCGAGACCACACCATTGGCGTGGGTCAGGGCCATGAAGAAGGTGTGATCCAGCTCGCTGGAGGGTGGGTAGCGCAGCTCGGCGTAAACCCGCTCGACCGGGCCGAACAGCAGCAACGCCTGATCCACCAGATGGCTGCCAAGGTCACGCAGCAGGCCGCCGCCGCTGGCCTTGCCGACCGATGCCGGCGAGAAGCGCTCGATGCTGGACTCGAACCGACTGATCGGACCCAACGCCCGGTCCTCGATCAGCCGGCGCACGGTCAGGAAATCCGAATCCCAGCGTCGGTTCTGGAACACGCTCAGCATAACGCCGTTGCGTTCGGCGGCGTTGACCAGCTCCCGGGCCTGGGCGGCACTGCTGGCGAACGGCTTGTCACTGACCACCGCCAGGCCCAGCTCGATGGCTTCGAGAATCAGCGCGGCCCGAGACGCCAAGGGCGTGGATATAGCCACAACGTCCGCCCCTGCCGCCGCGAGATCGGCCAGCGTATCGAACGTCGGCAGGCCGGGATGATCCTGCGCGATGTCCCGTCTGCGCTCGGGGGAGCGGGTGACGACACCCACGAAGGTTACACCGGGCAGCCCCGGCAGCAGCGTTGCGTGAAAGTAACGGCCGCCTTTGCCATAACCGAGTAATCCGATTCTCATCGAGCCTCCTCAAGGGGTTTCAAAGATCCAGCGAGCCGTTGTGACGCGGATCGCTGCTGGCATGCAAGGCCCGAACGGGACCTGCCATCACGCTCAGGTACCATGATTCGCAGCCATAGGGCACACAGACCGGATGATAGCCTTGCGGAACGATCACCAGGTCGTGATTTTCCACGGCCATGGCCTGATCGACGCTGCGATCACGGGTATAGACGCGCTGGAAGACGAAGCCCTGCGCGGGGTCGACCATGTGATACAAGGTTTCTTCGAGAAAGGTCTCTCCCGAGCCGTCATCGGCGTCATGCTTGTGAGCAGGATAGCCGGACGAATGACCCGAAGGGGTCCGGACCTCCGCTACCAATAACGAATGCGCAGGTTCGGTATCCGGCAGGACATCGCAGACATAGCGCAGGTTGCCCGCCTTGCCACGCGCGCTGCGCTTGATGCTGTCGGGAGTGATCAGCCGTGCCGGCGCGCGAACGCCATCCGCTCCCGGCGCCGAACATACCGCCAGATGGGCCGGTCCGAGCGCTGTGAAGGCTGCCTTGCTGCCTGGCGGCAGGTAAACCGCATAGGGCGCGATGTCTTCGAAGACCGAGCGACGCTCACCGACATTCTCCCAGATGAACCCGCCCTGCCCCGGCGCTTCGCCCATTACCGTGGCATGCCCGGCGAGCAGCACGATGCACAACTCCCTGTCCTGGGCATTGACGGAAAGTTTTTCACCGGCCTCAAGCCGATAGGCATCGAAGCCTACGTAATCGAGAAGGCCTGGTTGCAAAGCGACAATATTTCTTGCGCCGGGGTTGGCCCGGGTCAACAGATTCATGGAACAGTCCTCGTCAGGTGCGCGCGATTCGCAGGCCGGACAATCCTGCTCAGGCACCGCCTGGCCCGGACCAATGCCGGGCGGGAGCGCCATGCGCCTCAACCTTCTACAAGCAGGATAGATGCCCACGCCCGCCCCGGCAGGACGCGCGGTCGGCAATACGTCGGCTTGTGACTGGCGGTCCCCGGGCCTGCGCGCGAGACCATTGATCCTGGGAACTCGTGGGGGAAATCGCCGAGGAGGCATTCAATCCGACGCTGATAGCACCAAACCCATCCATTTGGGTGAGTCTGGAATGCTGTCTATCCGAAACTGTGGATTTTCTACACGAAAGTTGTACAAACTACATCGATTTGTACATATAGTGCCATCACTGCTCAGGATGAGCATGATCTCGGTTGAGATCCGGACCACGGAGCAGGACTCATCCTTTCAGTTACCCCCAGTCAGGCCCATCGTGCTTTTCAATTCCGGCAAGAAAGAAATTTCCACGCTGCGTCATGTCGTCGATACCCAGACATGGCTGCTGAAAGCCATCGATCGATCGATGGCCATCGTCGAGTTCGACCTGGACGGGACCGTCCTTGACGCCAACGACAATTTTCTGAAAACGATGCGCTACAGCCGCGACGCGATCATCGGCCAGAAGCACAAGATGTTCTGCCAGCCTGACTATGTGCGCGGTTCCGATTACGCACAGCTCTGGTCGAAGCTGCGTGCCGGGGAATTCGTGGCCGATACCTTCTGCCGGGTCGCCGGAGACGGAAGCACTGTCTGGCTGGAAGCCAGTTACAACCCGGTCACGGACAGCGCCGGTCGACCGCTCAAGGTCATCAAGTACGCAATGGATGTGACGGAAAGGGTCGAGGCTGACACCGAGGCGCAGAACAAGCTTCAGGCGATCGACCGCGCCATGGGTGTCATCGAGTTCGACCTCAAGGGCAACATCCTGCGCGCCAATGAAAACCTCACCCGCCTGGTGGGCTACGCGGAGGCGGAGCTGGTCGGTAACCATCACCGTATGTTGTGCCCGGACGACGTGGCGCGCAGCCAGGAATACGCCGATTTCTGGCGCAAGCTCAACGGGGGTCAGTTTTTCAGCGGTCAGTTCCGTCGAGTCAACCGCCAGGGCCAGACACTATGGCTGGAAGCGACCTATAACCCGGTCTACGACGCCAACGGCAAGCTGTGGAAGATCGTCAAGTTCGCTTCGGACATCACCGCCCGGGTGCTTCAACACCAGCAAGACGCGAACAGCGCGGCCCAGGCCTACCATATATCGGTGCAGACCCAGAACGTCACGGCCCAGGGCAGCGAGGTCATTCAGCAGGCCGCGCAGGAAATGCGCCAGATTTCGCTGAACATCGAAGAGTCGTCGAAAATGATCACGCAACTGGGCGAGCGCTCGGAGCAGATCACGGCAATCGTCAACACCATTCGCAGCATCGCCGAGCAAACCAATCTGCTGGCGCTGAACGCGGCCATCGAGGCTGCCCGCGCCGGCGACCAAGGCCGGGGATTTGCGGTGGTTGCCGATGAGGTACGCCAGCTGGCGGGGCGCACCAGTCGCTCGACCGAGGAAATTTCCCAAATGATCGACGCGATCCAGAATGAAACCCGCCAGGCCATCGCCAGCATGGACACCACGCGCAATACCGCGACGCGGGGCGTGGAGCTTGCGGATCAGGCCGGCTCGGTAATCGTGCGTATCAGTGAAGGCACCCGCGATGCCGTCGAGGCGGTCAAGACCTTTGCCCGCAAGGAACAGCGCGAATAACTCGCACAATCCGTCCACCCCGTGTAGGAGCGGCTTCAGCCGCGAGGCAATCGACCCGGCAATAAAACAAGTTGCGACCAGGCAATTGTCTCGCGGATAAATCCGCTCCTACAGACACGCGATTTTCGTAGGAGCGGATTCATCCGCGAAGCGATCGACCCGGCGGTGATCAGGGGGCGCTGTGGGGGCTGTGGTTATGCGGCGTGTTCTCGGCGCGTTTCTGGTTGTCGAGGCCCATTTTCTTCGCCCGCTTTTCCAGCACCAGATACACCACTACGGCAATCAGCAGCGGCAGCAGGAAGTAGATCGCCCGGTACCCGATCAGCGCCGCGAGCATGCTGCCCTTGGAAAACTGATGCGCCAGCAAGGTGATGAATACCGTCTCCAGAACACCCAGTCCCGCGGGGATGTGCGTGACCACACCGGCGATGCTGCTGATCAGCAGGACGCCCAGCACCGCTGGGTAAAACGCATCCTTGGGCAGCAGGGTGAAAATTACCAGTGCCATCAATGACCAGTTCAGCGCCCCGAGTCCGGCCTGGATCAGCGCCTGCTGAATCGACGGCAAGGCGATTTCCTGCCCGCGCACGGTCCACGACCGACGCTTGGAAAAGCGACAGGCCAGCAGATAGGCCACGCACAAGGCCAGCATCGCAAAGCCGATCAATTGCAGGGTGGTCGTGCCGATTGCCCATTCTTCAGGCAGCTCCAGAAACCTCATGGAGAACACCGCTCCGGCCAGCGCCATCCAGCCCAGCCAGTTGGTGATCAAGCTCAAGCTGAGAATGCGCGTGATGGTGGGCACGTCCAGCCCCAGCCGCGAGTACAGCCGATAGCGCAAGGCAACTCCACCGACCCACGAGGTGAGGTTCAGGTTGAAGGCGTAGCAGACGAAGGTCACCGGCACGATCTGTTTGATCGATAGCTTATGCCCGGTGTAGTAGCGGGCGAGCACGTCGAAGCCGCAGTAGGTCAGGTAGCTGGCGCAGACGACCACAGCGGCGATCAGCAGCGTGCGGGCCTTGTAAGACCGCAGCGCCTGGCTGACTTCCTGCCAGTCCAGATTCTTGACCAGCAGGAACAGCAACACGGGCACGGCGATGAAGAAAAACACGTTGAACAGACGCTTCGCCCATTTCCACTTGGCGCCCTGTGCGGGCCCGGCGGATGCGTTCGCGGATTGGGTCATGACGTCTTCTCCTGGTCTTGCAGCTCGCGGCGGGATTGCTGCTGCTGTTCGATGACGCTCGCTTCGGGCACCACATCGCCGGCCCGGATCGGCTTCAAGCGCATTCCATGCACGGGGAACAGCCCTGCGATCGCCGGGAAATGGCGCAGGAAGTGAAAGCACAAAAAGATCATCGGCGCCCGCCACCATTGCCCACGAGCCGCGCCCTTGAGGCTGATCTGGGTGCTGTGCGCGGCCGCCAGGTCACGCAAGTGATCGTGCAGATGATTGTTCAATGCTCGGTCACGGATGAACAGGTTGGCCTCCAGATTCAGTGCCAGGCTCAGTGGGTCCAGGTTGCTGGAGCCCACTGTCGACCACTCGTTATCGATCAGCGCGACCTTGCCATGCAAAGCTCGTTGCGTGTACTCATGAATAATGACGCCATCTCGCAGCAGATAGGTGTAGGTCAGCCGCGAGCAGACTCGCACGAACGGCATGTCGGGCTGCCCTTGCAGGATCAACGTGACCTTGACACCGCGCCGGGACGCGTTGCGCAGTTCACGGAGAAACCGGTAGCTGGGGAAGAAATAGGCATTGGCAAGCGTGATGCGGTGGTTGGCCTTGCGGATGGCCTGCAGATACTGCTCTTCGATATCCGTGGTGTGCTCGGCGTTGTCCCGTTCGGCCAACAGCATCCGTGCGCTGCCAGCATGGTCAAGCTTGAGCGGGATCGGCTTGAGCTTCGCTCGCACCCCTTCGCTGAGCATACGCAGCGCGCTGCGGTGGATATCGGCGATGATCGGGCCGCGCACCAGTACAGCGTAATCCTGCTTGGCGGTCAGTCCGGTATCGGTCATGTGGTCGACGCTGTAGTTGATGCCGCCGATGAACCCCAGTTCGCCATCGATCACCACCACTTTGCGGTGCAGCCGGCGGAACAGGTTGGTCCGCATTCCCATCAATCGAGGACGAGGATCGAACAGCTGGATCTGGACGCCGGCGTCGATCATCGCTCTGACGAATGAGGAACTCAGGTCCGAGGTTCCGTAGTCATCGACCGTGACCACCACCCGCGCACCGTTGTTGGCCGCCTGGATCAGTGCCTGCTGCAGCCCCTCCCCGATCCGGTCTTCGAAAATAATGAAGGTTTCGACCAGCACTTCCTTGCGAGCCGCGCGAATGCACTCGAAAACCCGCGTGTAGAAATCCTCGCCATTGATCAGCAACTCGACCGAGTTACCGTCTACCCAGCGCCCCTGCTTGTCGGCTTCATTTGTCATAGGCTTACCTCTACCGCCAGCGGTGCGTGATCAGAAAGATGGGACCACGGACGATTGGACAGCACTTTCGGTCGGTGGGTTGCCGCATTGCGTACGTAAATGCGATCCAGGCGCAGCAGCGGCCAGCGGGCGGGAAAGCTCTTGGCCGGCGCGCCGAACCGCTGAACGAATACCTCCGCAAGGCCCGTGCCGGCCAGCAACGCATCGGCGCGCTGGCGCCAGTCGTTGAAATCCCCGGCGACGATGACCGGCGCGCTTTCAGGCAGGCGCGCGATCAATTCAGCCAGCAGCTTGAGTTGCTGGCGTCTATGGCTTTCCATCAGCCCCAGGTGCACGCAGATCGCATGAACCTCGCCGGCGCCGGGCACATCGAGCACACAATGCAGCAGCCCGCGCTCCTCGGTCCCGTGAATGGAAATATCGAGATTTTCATGACGAACGATGGGGTACTTGGACAGCAGCGCGTTACCGTGATCGCCTTCCGGGTAGACCGCATTGCGACCATAGGCGAAATCGCTCCACATGCTGTCGGCCAGAAATTCGTACTGGGAGATCGTCGGCCAGCCCTTGACCCGCGCGGCATGACTCTGATGTTCGCCGTGTACTTCCTGCAAGAACACGATATCGGCAGACACGCTGCGCACGGCTTCACGCAATTCGGGCAGGATGAATCGCCGATTGAAAATGCCGAAGCCCATGTGCATGTTCATTGTCAGAACATTCATCGAAATACCGGCCGATACCGGCGTGATACTGCCTGCGGGCGTATTGGCACTGGTCAAGACTCGCTCCTTCGTCGTGGTTCACGTCATATGAAGCCTGCCGCGCGCGCAGGTTCCCTGGGCTGGCGGCAGCTGACCGGCTCGGGCAGGGTTGTCCGTTCGTCATCTGTGCCGGAACTTCACCGCCGCGTACTCATTCGGATCAAGCAAGAACCCACGCCGGCGAACGCTGCGAGGTGATAACAATGAGCTTGAAGTCTTCCATCGTTCTGTCGGGCAGTCTTGTCTGCTCCATCGGCTGGTCCCTGGCACGGGCCGAGGCCTGCGACGTGACGACCCGCCCCGGCAGCCAGCAGATTCCTGTCGTCGAACCTCATACCTGCTTCGAATACCGCAACATGCCGCCCGGTTCTATCGACTGGTCCTGCAGCAATGAGGACAAGGGCAGCGCTCCCACCGAAAAGCGCAAAGTAGAGAGCTGCCCGAGCGGCGCCGTTGCATCCTGCACCGCCACGCTGACCCAGGAAACCCTTGCCAACGAGCGCTCGTCGAGCAAGGAACCCGGACAGAACACGGTTCAGGTCCCCGACAATGCGGGCCTTGTGACCTGGTATTACGAATTGCAGGAACAGGCGCAGGCGCGCATCGATTGCGAACAGGCCGGAGGTCGGTTCAGCTATCCGCTGCAATGAACGCCCGACCTTGCTGGTCGAGCCTGATGACCCGATGGAGATCGCATGACCATGAAATCGCTTATCCGCCTGCTGCGTTCAGCCGTACTGATCTTCGCCGCAACCGTCGCGCTGGCGCCCGCCTTTGCAGCATCGCCCCGGGCTTTCGTTGAGACGGCGTCGGAAAAAGGCCTGGCGGAAATCGCCAACGGCAGGCTGGCCCTGGAGAAAAGCCAGGCCGCCGATGTGCGCAGGTTTGCGCAGATGATGATCGACGACCATCAGGCCGCCAACGCCGAACTGACCGAGCTGTCCACCCAGCTCGGGCTGCCGGCCTCTGACGGAACGGCTATGATGGACCGGGTCAAGAAGCTGATCCTGGAATATCGGGAAGGCTCGTTCGACGCAGCCTATGCCAACAACCAGGTGCTAGCCCATGAACAGAGCATCGAGCTGTTTCAGGAGCAGGCCGATGAAGCCGATATACCGCCATTGCAGGCGTTCGCAAAGAAATACCTGCCCAGGCTCCAGACTCATCTCGAAGAAGCGAAGAAGCTGCAGGCCGCTCATCCCTGACTTCATCTCCGCCCTGCTGCGCCATGAAAGACATGGCGAGCGCAGGAGGGCCGTGCCATACATGAACCGGCGCGACCGAGGCGGGTCACAGCTAGCGATTGGCAGCAACGACTCAACAGACAAAGGAAGCGAACGGTGGATGCACCCGTCAGATCCCGCTACACCGCCAAAGCCCGATGCTTTCATTGGGCGATGGCGATCCTGATCGTCCTCGCCTACACGCTGATTCTCAGCCGCACCCAATTCGGTCGCGGCACGGATGCGCGGATACTGGTGGTACAGACCCACTTCTGGGTCGGGATCCTGATCCTGGTGATGGCATTCTTTCGGGTCGCCGAGCGTCGCCGTCATCCCCCTCCCGACATAATGCCGCCGCTGGAAGGTGCACTCCGGCTCGCCGCGACTTTGTCTCATTACGCGCTGTACGCCTTTCTCTTCATCCAGCCTGTGCTCGGCATTCTGACCGTCATGGTGGAAAAAGGCGCGCTGCCCATTCCCCTGACGGCGGTACAGATTCCCTGGCCGTTTCCGACCTCGGGACAGACCGCCGAGTATTACGAGGACCTGCACAAGCTGCTGGCTTCGATCTTCTACTACGTGATCGGTCTGCATGTGATCGCGGCGCTCTGGCACCACGTCGTGCGCAAGGACAATACCCTCAAGCGCATGCTCTGATCAGTCGACAAGGCCCGCGCCGCGAAGGGCCTGAAGCGCTGCCAGCCAGCGCGGATGCTGACGGTAATCGGTGCTGGCCCGAGCCTGGCCGCGCATGCGGGCAATACGCCCCGACGGCTTGACCTTGAGGCGTTGAGCGGCGCCGAGCGCCAGTTCGGCGGCAGCACGATCGTTGCACACCAGCCCCATGTCGCAACCCGCGGTCAGCGCGGCTTCGATCCGGCTGGCAGCGTCGCCGACCACGTGAGCGCCGGCCATGGACAGGTCATCGCTGAAGATCACCCCGTCGAACCCCAGTTCGCCGCGCAGAATGTCTTGCAGCCAGCGACGGGAAAAGCCCGCCGGTTGCGAGTCGATTTGCGGGTAGATGACGTGTGCCGGCATGACTGCCGCGAGCTGCCCGCTCAAGCGCGCGAATGGCACCAGATCGTGGGCGCGGATCTGGTCGAGGCTGCGCTCGTCGGTGGGAATCGCCACATGGGAATCCGCTTCCGCCCAGCCGTGCCCCGGGAAATGCTTGCCGGTTGCGGCCATGCCCGCGGCGCGCATGCCACGGATGAAGGCGCCGGCCAGCAACGCGGCACGCTCGGGGTCGCCCTCGAACGCGCGGGTGCCGACCACGGCGCTACGCGCATGGTCCAGATCCAGGACCGGCGCGAAGCTGAGATCCAGACCCACCGCCAGCACCTCGGTCGCCATCAGCCAGCCGCAATGCTCGGCCAGAAGCTCAGCGTCCGGGCATGCGGCGATGGCACGCATCGCGGGCAGCCGGACGAAGCCCTGACGCAGGCGCTGCACTCGCCCGCCTTCCTGGTCGACCGCCAGCAACAGATCGGGACGGATGGCGCGAATCGCGGCGCTCAGCTCACGCACCTGACGCGGATGCTCGATGTTGCGGGCGAAGATGATCAGGCCACCCACCTCGGGCTGGCGAAGAAAATGACGGTCTTCGGCGGTGAGCCACGTACCCGCGACATCGACCATCAACGAGCCTTGGAGGCCTGAACTCATAGCGAACCCTTACAGTGCCGGATCAAATGCGCGCATGGTGCTTGATCCGGCCACAGGGTGCAATAAAGCCGGCGAAAGGCTCAGGCCTTGGCCGGTTGCGACTTGCTGCGTGGCTTGAGCTGCGCGGCGATCATCGCTTCGTCGGTGACGCCGGTCTCGGCACGCATGCCCGCCGCCAGGAATGGCACCATCAGGCGCATCACCTGCTCGATGGAGGTATGCACGCCGAAATCGTTTTCGGCGATGGCGCGCAGGGCCTTGATGCCGGACATGCTGAACGCGGCCGCGCCGAGCATGAAATGCACGCGCCAGAACAGCTCGATGGGAGGAATGCGCGGTGCCGCTTCGTTGACCAGTGTCATGTAGCGGCGGAATACCTTGCCGTACATGTCTTCCAGATAACGGCGCAGGTGTCCCTGGCTCTGGCTGAAGGCAAGCCCCAGCAAACGCATGAAGATGGACAGGTCATTGCCGCTGCGGGGCTGGACCACCAAAGCCTGCTCCACGAGGATTTCGAGCAGTTCTTCAAGCGTAGGCTTGTGTTCGGGCCTGGCCTGGCGCCGCTCGAGTTCGCGGTCGAGGCTGACGCAGAACGGTCCGAGAAACCGTGAGAAGACTGCCTGGATCAGCGCCTTCTTGGACCCGAAGTGATAATTGACAGCCGCCAGGTTGACCGAGGCCTTGCTGGTGATCAGCCGCAGGGAAGTCTCGGCGAAACCCTTTTCCGCGAACAACTGCTCGGCGGCATCCAGAATGCGTTCAACGGTTTCCGACTGTGCCATGGCTCTCTGCCTAACAAACGAACGTTTGAAACATACGTATCAGCCCGCCCGCTTGTCAAGCGGGCCCGTTCATTTTATGGCCGTGCAGTCACTGTTTCAGCCGCTGAACGATGGAGTGTCGGTCGAACGGGCGGGCACTACCGCCTGGCGGCGAAATACAAATCGGCGATTGCCATTACGCCTTCACTGTATATAATCCCAGGCACTGTATAAAAAGACAGAGCGCTCGACATGATCAAACTCACGCCCCGCCAGGCTGAAATCCTGGGCTTCATCAAGCGTTGTCTCGAAGACAACGGCTACCCGCCCACCCGTGCGGAAATCGCGCAGAAGCTGGGCTTCAAGTCGCCCAACGCGGCCGAGGAACATCTCAAGGCGCTGGCTCGCAAGGGCGCCATCGAGATGACGCCCGGCGCTTCGCGCGGCATTCGCATTCCAGGCTTCGAAGCCAAACCCGACGACAGCAGCCTGCCCGTCATCGGTCGCGTGGCGGCAGGTGCTCCTATCCTGGCCCAGCAGCATATCGAAGAATCCTGCAACATCAATCCCGCCTTCTTTCATCCCAGTGCCGATTACCTGCTGCGTGTACACGGCATGAGCATGAAGGACGTCGGCATTCTCGACGGCGACCTGCTGGCGGTGCACACCACCCGCGAGGCACGCAATGGCCAGATCGTGGTTGCCCGCATCGGCGACGAGGTAACGGTCAAACGCTTCAAGCGCGAAGGCAGCAAGGTCTGGCTACTGGCGGAAAACCCGGAGTTCGCTCCCATCGAAGTGAACCTCAAGGATCAGGAATTCGTGATCGAAGGTTTGAGCGTCGGCGTGATTCGCCGCTGAGGAGACGTCCATGCAGTTCCAGCAAGCATCGCAAGCTCAATTACCGCTGTTCGAGGCGTTTCTGGCCCAGCCTGTCGTCCCGCGCATGCCTGAGGTCGCCGATACGACCTGGAACACTCAACCTGACGTATTCAGCGAGCTGTCGCTGCGCGGTGCCGCCGGCAACTGCCTGAACCTGTTGGCGCCGGTCCTGAAGAATCTGAGCGAGGAAGCGGATGCTCGCTGGCTGACGCTTATCGCTCCGCCTGCCAGCCTGACCCAGACCTGGCTGCGGGACGCCGGCCTCAATCGCGAGCGAATCCTGTTGCTACAGCCGCGGGGTTCGCAAAGCGCGCTGGAGCTGACACGCGAAGCCCTGAGGCTGGGCCGCAGTCATACGGTCGTAAGCTGGATCAATCCGCTCAATGCGGCGGCACGGCAGCATCTGGTCGCGGCTGCCAGGATCGGAGATGCTCAAAGCCTCAATATCAGGCTGGGGTAAACCCAGCCCAGCCTGAGCCAGACCTCCGAGCCCGACCTTAATGAAGAACGCGCGGGCCGTCTTCTTCTTTTTCGAGATCCCCTTCCGCAAGACGACCCGCCATCTGAACGCCCACGCTCAACATGGCCTTGGCCACTTCCACATGTTGCCCCTGCATGAATGCTTTGGCGTCTTCGGAAAAATCCAGAGTCACCAACGACCCTTCGTCATCCGCGCGACGAAGTTCGATGCGTCCATCGGGCAATTCGACAATTTCAAGAAAAGAGCTAGGCATCAGAACAAGTACTCCACATAGTGCGGCGATTGTACCAGCCTGTACACGCATTCAGTATGGCTTTTAGCCGACTGGTGCAACCCTTTGGCGGGTTTAGCCCGCTCTCTAGCACTCGCTGAGACCTTCCCGAAAACGAACGGCCAGTTGCTTGAGCTGCTGTCGCCACTCTTCCAGCTGGTCGCGGCTCAGCTCGGCCTCCGGCTCATCGTCAAGATTGACCGCAACGATCATCGGCTGGGTCACGTCACCCTTGGGCTTGACCGGCGCGCGAGGCGGCTGGAAAAGCGCGTTGTAACCTGCCAGCAGTTGGCCCAGCCAGGTTTCCCGATGCTGGGCAAGCTCGATCAGTTCGGCAAGCTCCGGAATCGCGGATGCCTGCAGAACCTCCTGATTCAGCAAGAGTTCGACGCGAGGCGCACCCGCCTGCGGCAGACGGTAGTAACCGGCAATCTCATGACACAGACCCAGCAGCGCGCCGTACAGGTGGAAAAGCACGGACTCGCGCTCGGCCTGCATCAGCGCCTGAGCATTCATCGTCTGGCCTTTTTCCGCCCGACCGAGCGCTTCGAGCGCCAGCCCTGCGAAGTAGATCTTCTGGTTGGTGCGGGTGTAGAACTCATGAGCCATGACGAGACCCTCGAAAGCGAGTGGATACAACGAGCATAGAAGCCGCAACCGGCCCTGCAAACAAAGCGGCCGGCGCGAGGCCGGACGCTTGCGATCAGCGCTTGTCTTCGACCTTCCAGGTGCCGCCGTCGTAGAACGCGCGCCAGCCGGTAGGCTTGCCTTCGACCTCGGTCTGCACGTATTGCTCTTTGGTCTTGCGGCTGTAACGGATCACCGCCGGGCGGCCATCCGGATCTTTCTGCGGCGCTTCGCACAGGAAGTGATACTTGGGATCGATTTCAGCCTTGTGCGGCAGAATCTCGATGACCAGCGGCGCGCGCGTCTCGCGGTTCTTGGGAAACTGACTGGCCGCCAGGAACAGACCTGAAGCCCCGTCGCGCAGCACATAGGTGTCGTCCACCTTGTCGCATTTGAGCTCGGGCATCTTCACCGGGTCCATCTTGGGCGGCGCCGCATCCCCGCTCTTGAGCAGCTTGCGGGTGTTCTTGCACTCAGGATTGGTGCAGCCGAAGAACTTGCCGAAACGACCTGTCTTGAGCTGCATCTCGCTGCCGCACTTGTCGCATTCCAGGCTCGGCCCTTCGTAACCCTTGATGCGGTAGGTGCCTTCCTCGATTTCGTAGCCGTTGCAATCGGGGTTGTTGCCGCAGATATGCAGCTTGTGCTTTTCGTCGAGCAGGTAAGCATCCATCGCCGTGCTGCAGATCGGGCAGCGGTGCTTGCCGCGCAATACGCGGGATTCGGACTCACCCTCATCATCCTCGGCGATCTCGTCGCCGGGCGTGAGGTTGATCGTGGACTTGCAGCGCTCCTTGGGCGGCAGGCTGTAGCCGGAGCAGCCGAGGAATACGCCGGTGGACGCAGTGCGAATCTGCATCGGACGCCCGCAAACCTTGCACGGGATGTCGGTCATGACCGGCTGGTTGGCGCGCATGCCGCCGTCCGGAGCTTCGGCCACTTCCAGTTTCTTGCGGAAGTCGCCGTAGAACTCGTCCAGCACGTTTTTCCAGTCACGCTCGCCCTGGGCCACGTCGTCGAGATTCTCTTCCATGCCGGCGGTGAAGCCGTAGTCCATGAGGTTGGAGAAGCTCTCGGACAGACGCTCGGTGACGATATCGCCCATTTTTTCCGAATAGAACCGGCGATTATGCAGCGCGACATAGCCGCGGTCCTGGATCGTCGAGATGATCGCGGCGTAGGTCGAGGGCCGGCCAATGCCGCGCTTTTCCATTTCCTTGACCAGACTCGCTTCCGAATAACGGGCTGGCGGCTTGGTGAAATGCTGGCTCGGGTCGAGGCTGACCAGGTTCAGCGCCTCGCCCTGCGCCATGTCGGGCAGCACGCCATCGTCACCCGGCTTGCTCATTTGCGGCAGCACGCGGGTGTAACCGTCGAACTTGAGGATACGACCCTTGGCGCGCAGCTCGAACTCGTCGGCGGCGACACTGACGGTAGTCGACAGGTATTGCGCGGGTGGCATCTGGCAGGCCACGAACTGACGCCAGATCAGCTCGTACAGACGCTCGGCGTCGCGCTCCATGCCTGACAGCTTCGCGGGGTCGGTATTGACGTCCGAAGGACGAATCGCTTCGTGCGCTTCCTGGGCGCCTTCCTTGCTGCTGTAGACGATCGGGGCGTCGGGCAGGTATTTCTTGCCGAATTCGCTCTCGATGTAGGCGCGGGCCATCGCGACCGCATCAGCGGAGAGGTTGGTCGAATCGGTACGCATGTAAGTGATGTAGCCGGCTTCGTAGAGACGCTGGGCCATCATCATGGTCTTTTTCACCCCGAAGCCCAGGCGGTTGCTCGCGGCCTGCTGCAGAGTGGAGGTGATGAACGGCGCCGAGGGCTTGCTGCTGGTCGGCTTGTCTTCGCGCTTGACGATGCTGTAGCTGGAGGCCTTGAGTTTCTCCAGCGCGGCGGCGGCCTGGGCCTCGTTGAGCGGCTTGAACGCCTCGCCGTTCTGGCGAGCGACTTCGAAGCGCACGTTCGCGCCTTTGGCGGTACTCAGATCGGCGTGGATTTCCCAATATTCTTCAGGGTTGAACGCACGGATCTCCCGTTCACGCTCGACCACCAGCTTGACCGCCACGGACTGGACACGGCCCGCGGACAGACCACGCGCGACCTTCTGCCACAGCAACGGCGACACCATGTAACCGACGACGCGGTCCAGGAAACGCCGCGCCTGCTGGGCGTTGACCCGGGCGATATCGAGATCGCCGGGTTTCGAGAATGCGTCCTGAATCGCTTTCTTGGTGATCTCGTTGAACACCACGCGCTTGAAGCGGCTGTCATCGCCGCCGATGGCTTCGCGCAAGTGCCAGGCGATAGCCTCCCCTTCGCGGTCCAAGTCCGTCGCGAGATAGATGGTGTCGGCATCCTTGGCAAGCTTGCGCAGCTCGTCGATCACCTTCTCCTTGCCGGGAAGGATCTCGTACTTGGCCTTCCAGCCGTGCTCCGGATCGACGCCCATGCGGGCGACGAGCTGGCGCTGGGCCTTTTCCTTGGGCGACAGCACCGGGCCCTCGCCCGCCGCCTTGCCGCGCTTGGCCGCCGGCTCCTTTGCCGCGCTTGCCGAACCGCTGGTGGGCAGGTCACGGATATGGCCGATACTCGACTTCACCACGTATTGGTTGCCCAGATACTTGTTGATGGTCTTGGCCTTAGCCGGGGATTCCACGATGACCAGCGATTTGCCCATGGATCAGAAAATTCCTGAATAGCAGATGAAAGACAGATTGGAGCGTGTAGAGGCCACGCTATATATAGTGGCTACCGGGTGAGGTCAAGCACAGGCTATGGTGCGTCAGACGTCCGCGGCGTCGAAAACAGGCTGGTTTCGGCCTGGACCAAAGCAAAGCGCGGGACCTGTTCGCCGTCAACCTCGACGGACTCCAGAAACATTTCCAGCGGCCGAATCCACATGCCGTAGTCGCCGTACAACGCCTGGTAGAACACCACCAGCTCTTCGGTTTCCGAATGTCTGGCGACACTGAACACGCGGTATTCAGGGCCCTTGTAATGGCGGTAAACGCCTGGTTGCAGCTGCATGGAACAACCTCTGGACAAATATTGAAACTTTTACCTGCTCAAAAAACGCAAAAGCCGGGGCATCGAGCCCCGGCCTGCATCACCTGGACGAATCAGACCCGTTCGAACACGGTCGTGATGCCCTGCCCCAGACCGACGCACATGGTCGCGACGCCAAGCGTGCTGCCTTTCTCCTTCATGACATTGAGCAAAGTACCGGAGATGCGCGCGCCGGAACACCCGAACGGGTGACCCAGGGCGATCGCGCCGCCATGCAGGTTAACCTTCTCATCCATCTTGTCGAGCACTTTCAGATCCTTGAGCACCGGAAGCGCCTGCGCCGCGAAGGCTTCGTTGAGCTCGAAGCAGTCGATGTCGCCAATGCCGAGACCTGCGCGCTTGAGCGCTTTCTGGGTCGCCGGAACCGGTCCGTAGCCCATGATCGCCGGGTCCACGCCGGCAACTGCCATCGAACGGATGACGGCCATCGGCTGGATGCCCAGGTCCCGCGCGCGCTGGGCCGACATCACGATCATGCACGACGCGCCGTCGGTGATTTGCGATGAAGTGCCGGCGGTCACGGTTCCGCCCTTGGGATTGAACGCAGGCTTGAGCGCCGCCAGGCTTTCCAGCGTGGTGTCCGGACGAATGGTTTCGTCGTAGTCGAAGACTTTCAAGAAACCGTCTTCGTCGAAGCCCTGCATCGGGATGATCTCATTCTTGAACTTGCCCTCCAGGGTGGCTTTGTGGGCCAACTGGTGGGAGCGTACGCCGAATGCGTCCTGCTGCTCGCGGGTGATGCCATGCATCTTGCCCAGCATTTCCGCCGTCAGGCCCATCATGCCCGACGCCTTGGCGGCGTGCAGCGACAGGTGCGGGTTGGGATCCACGCCATGCATCATGCCGACATGGCCCATGTGCTCGACGCCGCCGACCACGAAAACGTCGCCGTTGCCGGTCATGATCGCCTGCGCCGCGGTGTGCAGTGCGCTCATGGACGAGCCGCACAGACGGCTGACCGTCTGCGCTGCGGCGGTGTGCGGGATCTGGGTCAGCAACGACGCCATGCGGGCGATGTTCCAGCCCTGTTCAAGGGTCTGGTTGACGCAGCCCCAGATCACGTCTTCGACTTCGGCCGGGTTAATGGCCGCATTGCGTTCCAGCAGCTTGCTGATCAGATGCGCCGACATGTCCTCGGCGCGGGTGTTGCGGTGCATGCCGCCCTTGGAGCGGCCCATCGGGGTCCGACCGAAGTCGACGATCACGACGTCTCTTGGATTCAGGCTCATAGGTTCATTCCTCAGAAGGCGCTTAACCGAAGAAGCGCTGGCCGGTGCGGGCCATTTCACGCAGCTTCGCGGTCGGTTGATACAAGGCACCCAGCTCGGCATAGCGATCGGCAAGGGCAACGAATTCGGCGACGCCGATGGAGTCGATGTAGCGCAGCGCGCCGCCACGGAACGGAGGGAAACCGATGCCGTAGATCAGGCCCATGTCGGCTTCGGCGGCGGTTTCGACGATACCGTCTTCCAGGCAGCGCACGGTTTCCAGGCACAGCGGGACCATCATCCAGTTGATGATGTCCTCGTCGGTCAGCTCGCGCTGCTCGTACACCACAGGCTTGAGCACATCGAGAACCGCCGGGTCGTTGACCTTCTTCGGCTTGCCCTTCTTGTCGGTTTCATAGGCATAGAAACCCTTGCCGTTCTTCTGGCCCAGACGCTTGGCTTCGTACAGCACGTCGATGGCCGAGCGACGGTCGTCCTTCATGCGATCCGGGAAGCCCTCGGCCATGACGTCGCGACCGTGATGACCGGTGTCGATGCCCACCACGTCCATCAGGTACGCGGGGCCCATCGGCCAGCCGAATTTTTCCATGACCTTGTCGATGCGCACGAAATCCACGCCCGCGCTGACCAGCCGGGCGAACCCGCCGAAGTACGGGAACAGGACACGGTTGACCAGAAAGCCCGGGCAGTCGTTGACCACGATCGGGTTCTTGCCCATTTTCTTGGCGTACGCCACGGTAGTGGCAACCGCCTCTTCGCTGGACTTCTCGCCGCGAATCACTTCCACCAGCGGCATCATGTGCACCGGATTGAAGAAGTGCATGCCGACGAAGTTTTCCGGACGCTTGAGCGCTTGAGCCAGCAGACTGATGGAGATGGTCGATGTGTTGGACGCCAGGATGGTGCCTTCGGCGACCTGGTCCTCGACTTCGGCCAGAACGGCCTGCTTGACCTTGGGGTTCTCGACGACAGCTTCGACAACCAGGTCCACGTGGCCGAAATCGCCGTAGGACAGGGTCGGACGAATGGCATTGAGCGCTTCAGCCATCTTGGCGGGCGTCAGGCGGCCTTTTTCGACGCGATTACCCAGCAGTTTGGAGGCTTCGTTCAAACCCAGCTGGATGGCTTCCTCACGGATGTCCTTCATCAGGATCGGGGTGCCCTTGACCGCCGACTGGTAGGCGATGCCGCCGCCCATGATGCCGGCGCCCAGCACGGCCGCCTGCTTCACATCGGTAGCGATTTCGTCGTAGATCTTTGCCTTGCGCTTGAGCTCCTGATCATTGAGGAACAGACCGATCAAGCTTTCTGCGGCAGAAGTCTTGGCCATTTTCACGAAACCGGCTGCCTCGATCTCCAGCGCCTTGTCGCGCCCGAAGTTGGCAGCCTTCTGAATGGCTTTGATGGCTTCGACCGGCGCCGGATAGTTCGGACCGGCCTGACCTGCCACGAAGCCCTTGGCGGTTTCGAACGCCATCATCTGCTCGATAGGGTTGAGCTTGAGCTTGTCCAGCTTGGGCTGGCGCTTGGCCTTGAAGTCGAACTCGCCGGCAATCGCGCGCTTCAGCAGGTCGAGCGCGGCGGCGGCCAGTTTTTCAGGCGCGACCACGGCATCCACGGCGCCTACCTTGAGGGCGTCCTCGGCGCTGTTTTCCTTACCGGCGGCGATCCACTCGATGGCGTTGTCCGCGCCGATCAGCCGCGGCAGGCGCACGGTGCCGCCAAAGCCCGGGAACAGGCCCAGCTTGACTTCCGGCAGTCCGATCTTCGCGGCGGCGGACATGACCCGATAGTCGGCGGCCAGGCACATTTCCAGCCCCCCACCCAAGGCGATGCCGTTGATCGCAACCACTGTCGGCACGCCAAGGTCTTCGAAATCGCTGAAGATCCGGTTCGCTTCCAGGCCACCGGCCATGATTTCGGCTTCGGGCAGCTTGAAATTGTCGACGAATTCGGTGATGTCGGCCCCGACGATGAACGCCTCCTTGCCGCTGGAGACGATCACACCCTTGATCGAGGCATCGGCCTTGAGGGTGTCCACGACCTGGCGCAGTTCATTGAGGGTGAGGCGGTTGAACTTGTTGACGGACTCACCCTTGAGGTCGAAAAGAATTTCGACGATGCCACTTTCAAGAGTCTTAACCGTGATGGCTTTACCTTCGTAAATCATCAACTGATCTCCACAGTATGGAAGCTGAACAATACTCACCCGGCCTGACGTCGGGTAAGACTACGACGCACGCTAAATCACCAACACACCCGCCGACGTGGTAGCCAGGATTCTGTCAGAGCCGTCTGACACCCAAACACTTGATTCATACGGCCGTTTGATTTGGTACGCACACCATCCGGCAAAACCCGATGATTGTCAATTCGGCTAAATGGCAATAAACACGGCCCATCGGTGCGCCGACCAGTTAATTCGACTTAATGGGTTACAGGATGATTCATTCGCATTCAGCGCAGTGATGGTGCAAAGCCTGCGACAAAGTCTGCATGCACCGTCGGGGGTCACGCATGAAAATATGTGAAGGAAAACGCGACAAAACGGAGCAGAGCGGCTAGAGTCAGCGCATTGCGCGCGACCCGTCGTAACGACGCCCCTGTCTTTGGCGGCATTTCGACAGCGCCACCTGTTATCGGCCTGCCTGGCCAACCCCCGGCCCGATGTTGTTATCGGGCTTTTTAATGCCTGTCATTTACGGAATATTCAGGCCAGCGCCTTCAATGCCGCGTCAATACGCTGCAACACTTCCGGCTCACCCTTCTCCGCCCAGTACAGCGCGACCATCCGCGAGTCCGCCTCAACCTTGTAGACGTCCGCCGGCAGCGTAGCCAGATGCCCCGTCACTACTTCGTCCGCACAGGGCTCGCGCCAACGGTTGACCCATACCCCCGGCGCGCTTTGCCAGTACGCCCAGCACGCCGCTTCCCGCGCACGGCGCGGCCTGCAGTACTGCGCGCAGAGGTCAGGCGGCTGCCGGTCCAGCCAGTGCGGCCATTCCTGCGGAGCGAGCTGCATCGCCAGCCCCATGCGCCTGGCCTGCATGCGCAGGGCCATTTTGCCACTCGAACCACGGGAGGGTTTGAGCCAGACCAGCGGGCTCAGCATCACACAAATGATTGACAGAACTATCCAGACCGTCATATTTCTTGCCCCCGCTCGCTCTTTCGAACCACAACGACACAAAAAACAAAGGCTTGCATAGGGTGCTGCCCAGATGCACGCGAAAGGGCCATACTCAATACCATCGCAATCCTCCCGGAGGACATCATCATGTCGTATCAACACATACTGGTAGCCATTGACCTCACCGACGAGTGCGATCCGGTCATCCGTCGCGCCCGTGAGTTGGCGCAAGCCAGCGACGCGACCTTGTCGATGGTGCATATCGTTGAGCCCATGGCCATGGCGTTCGGCGGCGACGTTCCGATGGATCTGTCGCAACTGCAGCAACAGCAGTTCGATCAGGCCAAGGAAAAACTGGAGCGACTCAAAATCAAGTATCCGGATATGAAAGCCGGCGAAGCTCATTTGGTATACGGCCAGCCCCGCCAGGAAATCCACCAACTGGCCAAGAACCAGCAGTGCGACCTGATCGTGGTGGGCAGCCACGGCCGTCATGGCCTGGCGCTGCTGCTTGGCTCGACCGCCAACGACGTGCTGCATGGCGCGCCCTGCGACGTTCTGGCAGTGCGCCTGAAAAAGCCGGAATAATTGCAGGCAGGGCTGCGTTGCAGCCCGTTAAAAAACAGGCGCCCTGGGGAGCGCCTGTCGCCTCCTTACTCTTCCAGCTCTGCCCAGCGCTCGAGCAAGCCATCGAGTTCGGCCTGCAGGCTTTCGACCTGGGCCAGTACCGCTGTGGTTTCAGCCGCGGGACGCTGGTAGAACGAAGGTTCCGCCATTTCGGCAGTCAGTTCCGCCATCCGCTGCTCAACTTCATCGATCTGCGCCGGAAGGGCCTCCAGTTCACGTTGCTGCTTGTAGCTGAGCTTCTTTTTCGCGACCGGGATATCCTCGACCACGACCGCCGCGGGCTTGACCACCGCGCTGTTCAGCTCCGCCTTGCCTGACTTGCTGTCGGCGACACCAAGCAGACGCGGCGAGCCGCCCTGGCGCAGCCAGTCCTGGTATCCGCCTACATATTCGCGGACCCTGCCCTCACCTTCGAACACCAGGGTGCTGGTCACCACGTTGTCGAGGAATGCCCGGTCGTGGCTGACCATCAGGACCGTGCCTTTGAAGGTCAGCAAGACTTCTTCCAGCAACTCCAGCGTTTCGACGTCGAGGTCGTTGGTCGGCTCGTCGAGGACCAGCAGGTTGGCCGGCTTGCTGAACAGTTTGGCGAGCAGCAGGCGCGCCCGCTCCCCGCCCGACAGCGCCTTGACCGGCGTACGCGCGCGTTGCGGACTGAACAGGAAATCGCCCAGATAGCTCAGGACATGGCGGTTCTGCCCGTCGATCTCGATGAAATCACGGCCTTCGGCGACGTTGTCGATAACGGTCTTTTCCAGGTCCAGCTGATGCCGCAGCTGGTCGAAATAGGCCACTTCCAGGCGCGTACCGACTTCCACCTTGCCTTCGGTAGGCTGCAGATTGTCGAGCATCAGCTTGAGCAACGTGGTCTTGCCGGTACCGTTGGCGCCGAGCAGGCCGATACGGTCCTCGCGTTGCAGCACCATCGAGAAATTCTTGATCAGCGTCGGCCCGCCGGGATGGGCGAAACTGACGTTTTCCAGCGCCATGACCTGCTTGCCGGACTTCTCGGCGGTATCGAGCTGAATGTTGGCCTTGCCGGTGCGCTCGCGACGCTCGCTGCGCTCGACACGCAGCGCCTTGAGCGCGCGTACCCGCCCTTCGTTACGGGTACGGCGGGCCTTGATGCCCTGCCGAATCCAGACTTCTTCCTGGGCCAGACGCTTGTCGAACAGGGCATTGGCGGTTTCTTCGGCGGCGAGCATCGCCTCCTTGTGAACCAGGAAGCTGGCGTAGTCGCCGTTCCAGTCGATCAGACCGCCGCGATCCAACTCCAGGATCCGGGTTGCCAGGTTCTGCAGGAAAGCCCGGTCGTGGGTGATGAACAGTACCGCGCCCTGGAAATCCTTCAGCGCTTCTTCGAGCCAGGCAATCGCACCGATATCCAGGTGGTTCGTCGGCTCGTCGAGCAGCAGCAGATCAGGCTCGGACACCAGCGCCTGAGCCAGCAGCACGCGGCGGCGCCAGCCACCGGAGAGCTCGGCCAGGGTCTTGTCGGCCGGCAACTGCAGGCGGCTCAGGGTGCTGTCGACCAGTTGCTGCAACCGCCAGCCGTCGCGCGCTTCCAGCTCCTGCTGTACGTGCATCAGCTTGTTGAGGTCTTCCTCGGTCACGCAGTTCTGTGCCAGATGGTGATACTCGGCCAGCAAGGCGCCTACACCGTCCAGACCCTCGGCGACCACATCGAAGACGCTCCGTCCGTCGGCTACCGGCAGTTCCTGCGGCAACTCGCCGATCTTGAGGCCCGGCGCGCGCCATACGGCACCTTCGTCGGGCAGTTGCACGCCCTTGACCAGCTTCAACATGCTGGATTTGCCGGTCCCGTTGCGACCGATGATGCACACCCGCTCACCACGGGCGATCTGCCAGGACACCTTGTCCAGCAACGGCATGGCGCCGAACGCAAGGGACACATCGCTGAATTTGAGCAGGGTCATGAGCTTCTCCAAAAACCGGGCGCGCATTCTACCTGAGATAGGCCTGGCGTGTCGGCCTTCGATGGCACTTGCCACACATGCCGTTACCTTTATAACCGTCAGTCATTGGCAGCAGCGCTCCGAGTGTCGCCAGTGCTTTCACCCCACGCTGGCAAAAGGCTAAGCTAGGGCACATTTCACGACCCATCCGCCCGGAAGTCTCATGCGCAGTCGTTTGTTCAGTATCGTGTCCTGCCTGCTCCTTTCCGCTGCCGCTGTCCAGTACGCCCACGCGGTCGACATCAGCCAACAGCGCAAGTACTACGACGAAGCCAAGCGCGCGCTCGCCAAGGGCGATACTGGCCCGTATCGGATGTACAGCGCGGCGCTCGCCGATTACCCGCTGGAGCCCTATCTGCAATATGACGAGCTGACCGCGCGTCTGAAATCCGCCAGCAATGCCGAAATCGAAAGATTCCTCGCCGCTCATGGCGATCTGCCCCAGGCCAACTGGATGAAATTGCGCTGGCTGCGCTGGCTGGCCGAGCGCGGCGACTGGTCCACCTTCGCCCGCTATTACGACGTGAAGATGAACTTCGTCGAGCTGGACTGCCTGAACGGTCAGTATCTGCTGAGCACGGGCAAGCGCGCCGAGGGCTACGCCAGCGCCGAGAAGCTCTGGATGACCGGCAAGACGCTACCCGGATCGTGCGACACCTTCTTCGCCCAGTGGGCCGCGGCGGGCCAGTTGACCGAAGAAAAGCGCTGGCAGCGTGCCAAGCTTGCCGCCCAGGCGCGCAACTTTGGCCTGGCCAACACGCTCGTCAACAGCCTCAACTCTCTCGCACCCCAAGGCAAATTGTTGCTGGCCGTTGCGCAGAAGCCGGAGATGGTGAACAACCCGGCCCTCTTCACGCCGGTCGATGAGGCCATGTCGGACGTGGTCGGCCTGGGATTGCGCCGTCTGGCACGCCAGGACCCGCAAAAAGCGCTGTCCATGCTCGACGGCTACGCCGCGACCATGCGTTTCTCCCGCGAGGAACAGGTGGAGATCGCCAAGGAAATCGGCCTGACCCTGGCACGCCGCTACGACGGTCGCGCCCTGGAAGTCATGACCAAATACGACCCCGAGCTGCGCGACAACACCGTGACCGAATGGCGCCTGCGCCTGCTGTTGCGCCTTGGCCGCTGGCAGGACGCTTACGAACTGGCGCGCCGCCTGCCCAAGGACCTGGCTTCCACCAACCGCTGGCGCTATTGGGAAGCGCGGGCGCTGGAGCTGGCCCAGCCGGGGAATCCGCTGATCCCCGCGCTTTATAAAGATGTTGCACGGGAGCGGGACTTCTATGGCTTTCTCGCGGCGGACAGGACGCAGAACGCTTATCAGCTCAACAATAAGCCATTGCCCATCAGCAACGCGGTGATGAACAAGGTACGCAATACGCCAGGCGTTCGTCGTGCCCTGGAATTCCATGCCCGCGGCGACATCGTCGATGGGCGTCGGGAGTGGTACTACGTCAGCCGGCAGTTCAGCCGCGAGGAAATGGTCGCGCAGGCAAAGCTTGCCTACGATCTGAAGTGGTACTTCCCGGCGATCCGCACCATCAGTCAGGCGCAGTACTGGGACGACCTGGATATCCGCTTCCCGATGGCCCACCGCGACACGCTGGTGCGCGAAGCCAAGGTACGCGGTCTGCATTCGAGTTGGGTATTCGCAATCACCCGCCAGGAAAGCGCCTTCATGGATGACGCGCGCTCCGGGGTCGGTGCCAGCGGCCTGATGCAATTGATGCCAGCGACGGCCAAGGAAACCGCGCGCAAGTTCAGTATCCCTCTGGCGTCGCCGCAGCAGGTTCTGAATCCGGACACCAACATCCAGCTGGGTGCCGCGTACCTGAGTACGGTGCACGGACAGTTCAACGGCAACCGGGTGCTGGCGTCGGCGGCTTACAACGCAGGCCCCGGCCGCGTGCGGCAGTGGCTCAAGGGCGCAAACCATCTGGCGTTCGACGTGTGGGTGGAGAGCATCCCGTTCGACGAAACACGTCAGTACGTGCAGAACGTGTTGTCGTATTCGGTTATCTACGGCCAGAAGCTCAATTCACCGCAACCGCTGGTGGACTGGCACGAGCGGTATTTCGACGATCTCTGACCTATCGCCAGCAAGGCGGAACGCCGCCCCGGTGGCTCCTACGAAGCTCGATGGTGCCGTAGGAGCCAGCTTGCTGGCGATCTGCCGCGCAGCGGCAGCAGACCCGGCGGGCGCTTACTCCAGCACCTCGACTGGCATCCCGACTTCCAGCTCTCCCACGCCATCACTGACCACGTTCTGCCCGAACATCACCTTGCCCTCGATTGCCCGGAAGGTCTTGAGCGTGGTGAACGGCTCGCGATCTTCGCTGCGCACTCCGGTGGCCGGATCAATGGTGGTCACGATGCAACGCGCGCAAGGCTGGACCAGGCGGAACTGGATGCCGCCGATGCGGATGCGTTTCCAGCCGTCTTCGGCGAAGGCTTCGGCGCCGGAGACCACCAGGTTCGGCCGGAAGCGCAGCATTTCCATGGGCCTGCCCACCCGCGCCGAGAGTTCGTCGAGCGAACCCTGGCCGATCAGCAATAAAGGAAAGCCGTCGGGAAACGCCACCTTGTCGTGAACGGCGCGGTATTCCTCATCCAGCATTCGAGCCCGCCCAAGGGGCGCATGAACGACCCGCACGGGCTTGCCGACGAAAGCGGAGGCCCATTGCGCCGCGGCTTCGCCAGCATCGGGCACCTGGAAGGTATCGCGCCACAAGGTCACGCCACGCAGATTGGCGTCGCTGTCCGCAGGCAACGCCACGTCCAGCGGGGTCACGTCCGGCGCGCTGAAAGTTACGCCGCCCGCCTGGTTCCACAGCACTGACAACTGCGCCATATGCGGCACGGTGCGCTGGGTCAGAAAGCGGCCAGTGTCGGCGTCCACCAGCATCCAGCGGCGATCGCCGGCCAGCCCCAGCTCATCAATGGTCGCGCGTTGCAGAATTTCGGGCTTGCAGGATTTGAGAGGGAAACGATACAGGGCGCTGAGATGCAGCATGGCTATTCCTTGAGCGGCGCGGGAGCTGTGACATGAGGGTCAAAGCTTATACGAGCCGCTCTCGGGGTTCACCTGCCGATGGGAAATGTCATCAGGCTTAGCCGGCGATCATGAGCAGACGCTCGCGCACCACTTCGACCAGCTTGTCGGGCTGGAATTTGGACAGGAAGTTGTCGCAGCCGACTTTCTTGACCATCGATTCGTTGAAGCTGCCCGACAGCGAGGTGTGCAGAACAATGTAAAGGGCGCGCAAGCGGGGATCGTTGCGAATCTCGGTGGTCAGGCGATAGCCGTCCATCTCCGGCATTTCGGCGTCGGTAAACACCATCAGCAGCTTCTGGTGAACATCCTCGCCGGCATCCGCCCAGGCCTTGAGCATGTTCAGCGCCTTGAGGCCGTCGCTGGCGACGTGCAGTTTGAGACCCAGCTGAGACAAGGTATCGCGCAGCTGTGCGAGCGCTACCTTGGAGTCGTCCACCAGCAGGATTTCGCGACCTCGCGCGCCTTCGAGCACCGGGTCTTCGAGCTTCTCGCGCGACACCCGGGCGTTGTAGGGCACGATCTCGGCCAGGACTTTCTCCACGTCGATGATTTCCACCAGCTGATCGTCCACCTTGCTGATCGCCGTCAGGTAATGCTGGCGACCGGCGCTGGTCGGCGGAGGCATGATCGCATCCCAGTTCATGTTGACGATGCGGTCCACGCCACCGACCAGGAATGCCTGCACCGAGCGGTTGTATTCGGTCACGATGATGGTGCTGCCAGGGCCCGGTACCAGCGGACGCATGCCGATGGCCTGGGAGAGGTCAATGACCGGCAGCGTCTGGCCGCGCAGGTTGACCACGCCACAGACGAAGGAGTGGCGCTGCGGCATCAGCGTGAGTTTGGGAAGCTGGAGCACTTCCTGGACCTTGAAGACGTTGATCGCGAACAGCTGACGACCCGCCAGGCGAAACATGAGGATTTCCAGGCGGTTCTCGCCCACCAGCTGCGTGCGTTGGTCCACGGTGTCGAGAATGCCAGCCATTTTAGCTCCAGGTACGTAATTCGATGAGTCCAGACCTTCGCTGTATCGGCTGAAAAGGACCGGACCTTAGAGAGTGTTTGCAAAAGGCGCGGCGGACATCGAAAAGACGAAAAAAGCGCCACGCGGTAATTGATGTCACATTAACATCATGCTCTACTGCTGTCGCGGCCGGGCTCCTTCGCCAGCGACACACTCGACGCATCGAGACCTTGTCACCCCTAAGGGTGACCCTGAGCACCCATCAGGGCAGACCTGATATTCTCCCCAGCTATTTGCCACTATTGTGACGCCTTTCTCATTTGCAAGAAGGGAGTCAGGCTTGTGTCCGCTTTTTCATCCACTTCGCCAGCATGTCGGTCCAGGTCTGGATCGGGCGACGGGCGACCTGACAGAACTCGCGGAATATTTCTCGCCTGGCCGGTTGCGATGGCCTCAGCACATCGAAATATTGCAACTAAGTATCAATGTGCCATCACTTTTCCAGTTTCAGAAAGTGCCTACAGACTTTCGATTGAAATCAACGTTAACTGTCAGCCGTTCGCCGCGCGCGAAACTAACTCGCTGCCCTTGATGTGTGGAGAGACAGGATGCTGAACAGTAATGATTGGCAGGGCACTTCCGGCCAGTTTCTCGTGGACTCCCAGGCACTGCTGTACAAGCTCGAAGAATGCATCTCGCACCTGGAACTGATCGGGGATGACGAAGATGCCGTCTCCTGCCTGATCGCAACACTCGACAGCCTGGGCTGCCAGGCCAGGCAAGCCGGCGTCGCCTCTCTCGAAACCTTCTCCGGCCGGCTGAGCGCCGTGCTGTCGGCCCACGGCAGCGACCGCCCGCTGCAGGATGAAGCGCGCAGCGTGCTCAAGAACTGCCTGACGCTCATTGCCTGGCAGCTCGAACTCATCGACCCCAGAACCGGCGAACTCCCGCTGGACAGCGACGAGCAACAGGACCTGCTCGACAGACTCGCCCATGCCTGCGGGTTGCCCGAGCCCGCCGACCTTACCCACGACCAGACAGACGCACCTCGACCGGCATAGTCACGCATTGCTGCCGGCGACCTGTCTGCGGCGGCCACTCCGGCCGCTTCACGGCAACACATTCAAACTGCCGTTCAATAATATCGAAAGTTCTGCGCGGTCAACCGACTTCAATAAGGTAGAATTGCAATTCTCACCCGCGTAGTCCGGGTTTTGCTTGACTTCCTTAGATGCAGTCCTTAATTGTCTGCTGTTTTGGTGCAACAAGGCGGGTATCTAACTAGATGTCCGTTACAGGGCCGACGTCCATATCGTCCGGTCGTTGACAAAGACTTTCGGTGACTTCATCCATTATGTACGCCAGCCCACCCTCTACACGGCCAGCGCGCTTCGACAGCCGGTGCGCCCAGTGGCTCACGGCTGCGCTGTGTGTCGTAGCATTCGCGGGCAATCTTGCGCTCCTGCTGGTCGGAGCTGCGGTATCCATTCCCCTGCTGTCGTTGAACATGGTCGCCTTCGCCGTCGTCTTCGCCATGCAGCTGCATTCGCGCCGGATGATCCAGTTGCAACCCCGGGAGCTGGCCGAGCGCTTGCTGGAAGTTCAGGAAACAGAACGTCAGCGGCTGAGCCGCGAGCTGCATGACGACATCGGGCAAATGCTGACCGCCGCCCGCATGCAGAGCGACTGGTTACAGCGCCGCCTGCCCGAAGAGCTGCGCGGTCATGGCGAGCAGCTCGGGACCATTCTCGAGGACACCCTCAACAAGGTTCGTGATCTTTCGGCGATCCTCAATCCGCGCCAACTGTCCAGCCTGGGACTGGAAGCCAGCCTGCGCAGTCATCTGCTCACCACCCTGGCCGACAGCCCGGTACGCTGGAGCTTCGAGTGTCAGCAGCGGCTGACCGGCGTTCCGGACGACATGAGCATGGCCGCCTTCCGCATCACTCAGGAAGCGGTCACCAACATGCTGCGTCATGCTCATGCGCGTAACCTGCTGGTGCGCGTGCAACGGCTGCCCGCCGGTCTGTCCCTGGCGATCAGCGACGACGGCGTCGGCTTCGAGCCGGCTCGCGATCCGGCCCGTGAAGGCCAGCGCGGCATCGCTGGCATGTCCGAGCGCGTGGCGCTGCTGGGCGGCTGCTGGACACTGCACAGCAGCCCCGGCCAGGGCACCCGCATCGAGGTCCTGTTTCCATGGCCTGCCCGAGCTCACGAGCGGGCCGACTCTTCCAAGAAGCACCCATGAACTGTACGTTACTGCTGATCGACGATCACTCGCTGATCAGGGCGGGCGTGCGCGCCATGGTCGCCGATATTCCCGGTTACACGGTGGTCGGCGAAGCCGCCGATGCGAAGGATCTGCCGGAGCTCGCCAGCACACTCGACCCGGACATCATTCTGCTGGACGTCAGCATGAGGGAAACCAACGGGCTGGATGCTCTGCAGGGCCTGCTCAATACCCGCCCGTCGAGCAAGGTGCTGATCCTGTCGATGCACACTGACCCTGAAATCATCATGCGCGCGCTGGAGATGGGCGCTCATGGCTATCTGCTTAAGGACGCGACCACCACCGAGCTGCAACAAGCGCTCGATGCCCTGCGCAATCATGAGCGCTACCTGAGTCCGGCGATCGCGCACACGGTCATCAATCGGGCGCTGCGCGGCAATCAGCCTGCCACGCCGCGCCCGGTCGAACATTACAACCTTACCGCGCGCCAGCTGGAAATCCTGCGCCTGATCGTGCGCGGAAAGTCCACGCGGGAGATCGCCAGCGGCCTGAACCTGAGCATCAAGACCGTGGAGACCCACCGCGCGCAGATCATGAAGCGGTTGCAGATCTTCGACGTGGCGGGCCTGGTGCTGTTCTGCGTGCGCGAGCGCATCATCAGTCTGGACGACTGAGCCGCGCGGGCGCCCCCAGAACCGGTGAATTTGACGGCAGATGCAAGTGGATCGCCGCCGGACGGGCGACGAAGCGCAGATCCTCGCCCGACAGCGGCTCGCCGTCGAGATTGATGTCCAGGCCCTGGGCCGACTTGAGCTCCACCCAAGGCAAACGTGCGCGGATGAACATATTGTCGATACCCAGCCCGCCTTCCAGCAGGCTGCGTAAGGTCCCTACCACCTCTTGAGGTGCCGGCAGGATACTGACATCCAGCAACCCGTCGTCGGCGACCGCTCCGGGACACAGAACGTGACCGCCCCCGGCTTGTCGCCCGTTGCCGATACCCAGGGCCAGCAAGTCACCCCGCCAGTGAAAATCGGGTCCGGTCAGTTCGCCATGGGCGGCATGCAACTCGCTGAAACGGGTCAGGCCGGTGAACAGGTAGGCGGCGCCGCCCAGCACTTTCTTGAGTTCTTCGGACGTGTTGGCGGTGACCTGGCTGCCGAAGCCACCGGTCGCCATGTTCAGGAACAGCTTGCCGTCCACTTCGCCCAGATCGACCGCAACAGGCGGCTGCTCCAGCAGCTCCAGCGCCGCGGCCACTTCAAGCGGGATCCCCGCGGCCCGGGCGAAATCATTGGCGGTGCCCAGCGGCAGAATGGTCAGGCTGGCCTGTTCATCGGCAAGGGCGATGGCCTCGGCGATATCGCGCAAGGTTCCGTCGCCGCCGCCGGCCACGATCTGCCGATGACCGGCCGCCAGCGCCTCTTTCACAAGACGCTGCGCGTCTCCGCCTTCCCAGGTGAGACGCACGTCCAGGTCCCAGCCCTGCTTGCGCTTTTCGGTAACGGCCGCCCGCACGTCTTCGTTCAGCGATTGTTTGCCGTGCAATATCAGCATTGCCCTGCGTTGTGTCATGACCCCCTCCCATCGATATCTGCAAGAAAAGCCCGACAGGCCTCCGCCCGTCGCCGCCCGCGCCGATCAGTGAATCCCTACCAATCACGGACACTTTTCGTACAGCGCATGAATCTGACCTCTGACGAATGCAAAAGACCTTCGCTTCCATAAATATTTTCTGAACGGCCGCTCAAGGCCGGCCCCCTGCGGCTGCTGGGCGATAGCCTCAAATCGTTACACCGACCGTCCGTCGGCCTGAAAATATTACGTTCTTTCTCATGCAAGCCTCGTTTCATGAGCTTTACTGTCAGTCGTATATCCATACGAGTGGATTTCGCGCTAAAGCGATGAAATGTCTTCAATAAAATTGCGACCAGGACGACATAAATGGGAAGAGACGTCCTACGGATAAATTCCGGAACGCCAAGTTCCTGACTACGCTTGGACAAAACCGGCGCAAAGCTGATTTTTTGACAGCGCCGGTCATGAATGTGTTTGCGTCGGTGCCAAGCGCCACCGGCGAGCAGTGAGGGAGCTTTATGCGGTTGCATCCGGTGGACAGTCTTTCGCTGACGCGCACCAGTCTCATTGAGTATTTTCTGTTCGGCATTCGCATCGCTCATGGCATCGCCGGCGTGCTGCCGGGCATTCTGATCCTGGCTTTCATGCAAGACTCGGCGCTCGGCGGCTCCAGGAGCTACCTCGCCGTGCAGGTGTTCTTCGGCGTGGTCTGCGTGCTGATCTTCCAGGCGCTAGGCGTTTATTCCGAAGCGCTGTTCAGCAATGCGCTGCGGCTGCGCCTGATCCTCGTGGCCTGGTCGACCGCCTTCGGACTGCTGCTGTTCATGCACCAGACGCTGGGCCTGTTCGACTACATCACCAATGAACAGCTGGTGATCTGGTACTGCGCCAGTCTGACGCTGTTCTGTATGGTCCGTCTGACCATACTCATGGTGTTTCGGCGCCAGATGCGCAAAGGCACGTACCTGCAGAACTCCGTGATCCTGGGCGCGACCGAGAACGGTCTGCGGCTGGCCGAGTACCTGCTGGAAAACCAGGACATTCGCTCCGGCGTGCTCGGTTTCATCGATGACCGCATCGGTCGCATGCCCAAATCAGTAGGGAATCTGCCGCTGTTGGGCAACACTCAGGATCTGGAACGGCTCATCCGCGACGGCAAGGTGACTCAGGTGATGGTCGCCCTGCCCTGGACCGCCGAGAACCGCATGGATTACATCATTCGCGAGCTGCGCCGCCTGCCGGTGAACGTGCTGCTGGTGCCGGACATGATCGCCTTCCGTCATGCGCACAACCGCATTACCGAAGTCGCCAGCCTGCCGATGTTCAACGCGTCGGACGTGCCCTTGCGCGGCTGGTCGCCGTTTTTCAAGCGCGCCGAGGACATTGCACTGTCGGCTCTGGCCATTGTCGCGCTGTCACCGTTGATGCTGCTGATCGCACTGGCCATCAAACTCGATTCGCCGGGTCCGGTGCTGTTTCGCCAGAAACGCTATGGCTACAACAACCGGCTCATCGAAGTCTTCAAGTTTCGCTCCATGCATCAGCATCAGGCTGATGCCACGGCGGAAAAACAGACCACCCGGGGCGACGCCAGGGTTACCCGGGTCGGGCGCTTCATCCGCAAGACCAGCCTGGATGAACTGCCACAGTTGTTCAATGTGGCGGCGGGAACGATGTCCATGGTGGGCCCGCGCCCCCATGCGACGGCTACCAAAGCAGCCGGCATTCTCTTCGAGCAGGCGGTGAAGGAGTACACGTCACGCCATCGCGTCAAACCCGGCATCACCGGGCTGGCGCAGATCAATGGCTACCGTGGTGAGACAGACACCGTGGAAAAAATCGAAAAGCGCGTCGAATTCGATCTTGAGTACATAGAAAACTGGTCCGTCTGGTTCGACCTCTACATCCTTATGCGCACTGTTCCGGCAGTGCTCTTCACTCGTGAGGCTTATTGATGAGCAATCTCATCCCCTGCATCATCGCCGGCGGTTCCGGCACTCGACTCTGGCCGGTATCTCGTGAAGCCATGCCCAAGCCTTTCATGCGCCTTCCCGATGGCGAAAGCCTGCTGCAAAAGACCTTCAAACGTGCCGCCGGCCTGCCTGCGGTGGACCGGGTCCTGACCGTTACCAACCGGGAAGTCTACTTCCGGACCGTGGACGACTATCGCCAGCTCAACAAGGCGCGCGTCAATCTGGACTTCCTGCTCGAACCCTTCGGTCGCAACACTTCGGCTGCCGTGGCCGCCGCTGCCCTGCACGTGACCCGCCTGTATGGCGAAGAGACCCAGTTGCTGATCCTGCCGGCCGACCACCTGATCGAAGACGTGCAGGCTTTCTCGGGCGCCGTGTCCCAGGCACGCGAGCTGGCCGCCGAGGGCTGGCTGGTGACCTTCGGCATCCTGCCGACCAAGGCGGAAACCGGCTTCGGCTATATCGAAAAAGGCAAGGCGCTCAACGACTACGGCTATCAAGTGGCACGCTTCGTGGAAAAACCCGATGCACCGACTGCCCAGGCCTACGTGAATGGCGGCGCACACCTATGGAACGCCGGCATGTTCTGCCTGCGCGCCGATGTGGTGCTGCGCGAGTTCGAGACCCATGCGCCGCAAGTGCTGGAGGCGGTCAAGGCCTGCCTGCTAGCCAGTGAAAGCAAACACGGCAGCCATGAGCTGCAAGTCGAACTGAACGCTGAAGTCTTCGAAACGGTGCCGGACATCTCCATCGATTACGCGATCATGGAGCGTTCGGACAAGGTGGCCGTGGTGCCCTGTGAACTGGGCTGGAGCGATATCGGCTCGTGGCAGGCGCTGCGCGAGCTGGCCAACGCCGACGTCAATGGCAACCAGTGCAATGGCGAGACCGTACTGCATGATGTCACCAACTGCTACATCGACTCGCCCAAGCGTCTGGTGGGCGGTGTGGGGCTGGACAATCTGATCATCATCGACACCCCCGATGCATTGCTGATCGCCGACAGCAACCGCAGCCAGGACGTCAAGCTGATCGCGCAGGAACTCAAGCGCCAGGGCCACGACGCCTATCGTCTGCATCGCACGGTCACCCGGCCGTGGGGCACTTATACCGTTCTGGAGGAAGGCAAGCGCTTCAAGATCAAGCGCATCGTGGTGCGCCCCAAGGCTTCGCTGTCGCTGCAGATGCATCATCATCGCAGCGAACACTGGATCGTGGTCAGCGGCATGGCCGAAGTCACCAACGGCGAACGCGAGTTCAAGCTCGACACCAACGAGTCCACCTTCATCAAGCCCGGCCATACTCACCGACTGGTCAACCCCGGCGTCATCGACCTGGTGATGATCGAAGTCCAGAGCGGCGAGTATCTGGGCGAAGACGACATCGTCCGTTTCACCGACATCTACGGAAGAGTGCCCGCACAAGCGGTCAAGAGCTGACAGCAACACCGGTGCAGGGCCGCCCGCGCGACCCTGCGACCACCGATGGCAGACGCTGAACCGAGCACATTGGACCAGGCAGTACCCGCCAACATGATTGATTTACCCGCAAGGGCGCCGTATTCGTGCATGACAGGAGTTTTGGACCAATGAAAAGCTGGAGCTTGATGCTCATCGCCAGCGTTATGCTGCTGAGCGCTTGCAATACGCCCTCGCGGGTCGGCTTGCCCGACGACCGGGCACAGATCGAGGCGGGTCAGGCCGCGGGGCGCGCGCTGGCCGGCAAACCGCTGCCCGCGGAGCGGATTCGCCCGGGCGACACCCTGCGCATCGTGCGCAACACGGGCGAGGCGCCTTCGATCTCGGCGTTCACCGCCAACTCCATCTACGAGCTGACCCTGTTCCAGGTCTTGAGCGACGGGACTTTCTCCTACCCGTACATCGGCACGGTCAAGGCTGCGGGCCTGACGGTGCAGCAACTCAACGACGTGCTCGAAGACAAGCTCAAGGACGTGTATCGCGAAACGGCCTTGACCATCAACATTTCCCAGTCCCCCGGCAACACCGTGTTCGTCGGCGGCGCGGTGCGCAATCCGGCCACCCTGCCGGTGACCGTGGCGACCAGCCTGGCCCAGGCGCTGGTTGGCGCCGGCGGCGTCGCCCTGGATGCCGACGCCACTCGGGTCGCCCTGCTGCGTGAGGAAGAGGACGGTCTCTACAAGACCTACTTCTTCGATTACAGCAAGCTGCTCTGGGCCGGCGCCGGCGGCCCTGCCGCGCCGGTGCTGCTCAAGCGCGGCGATGTCGTGTTCGTTCCCAAGTCCACCGTCGGCAACAAGGTGGACGGCGTCAACCTGTACTTCAACCAGCTGCTGCCCTTCGCCAAGTCGATCGGGCTGGGCGTGAACTACGAGCTGCGTAGCAACTGATTGCCAGGGAATCCACATGATCAACATCCGTTCTTTTCGCGACCTGCTGCGCCTGTTCTTCATCTTCCGGCGCGAAGTCCAGACCACCGTGCTGGTGACCTTCGTCATCATTCTGCTGGGCGCCTTCCTGCTGCCCAACCGCTACGAGTCCACTGCCCTGCTGCTGGTCAAGCCCGGCCGCGACAGCAGCACCGTGCCCATCGAGCTTTCCGACCGCCAGGCGATCGTCGTCCCCGGTGGCTTGCGCGACCCGCTGCTCGACGAGGAGCGCATGCTCACCGGCCGGCCGATCATGCGTACCGTCGCGGAAAAATACCTCGCCGAGCTGTCGCGCGCGCCACAGCCGACCGGCGTGATCGCCTCGGTCAAGACTGCCCTCAAGAGCGCGGTCAGCGCCCTGGTGGACATCCTGCGGGGTGCGCTGCAGTTCGTCGGGCTGGTGGAAAAACGCACTCAGGCAGAGACGCTCGCCGAGAATCTGCAGCGCAACTTCAAGGTGCGCCATGAACAGGGCTCGTCGGTCATGGAGTTGACCTTCACCTGGAACGATCCGGCCACTGCCCAGAGCGTGCTCAAAACCTGGATCGAGGAGTACCAGTTGCAGCGTACCCGCACTCTGGGACGCGTGAGCCTCTACGGGTTCTACGAATCGGAAGTGAAATCCACCGCCGCCAATATCATTTCCTTCAAGAAACAGATCCAGACCTACCTGAACCAGCTGGGTGCCGTGAGCATTGCCCAGCGTTTGGCGGACACGTCCCAAGGCCTGAACGATCTGCGCACCGAGCGCAACAACACCATCCGCGCGATCGCCTCCACCAAGGCGGGCCTGGATCTGCTGAAGAAGCAGCTGGCGGCTCAGCCCAAGACTGTTTCCGCGGGTCGCGAGCTGGCGCTCAACCCCAATCGCCAGGATTTGCAGAACCGTATCAACGGCAAGGAAGTCGAGCGCCAGGAACTCCTGCGCTCGTTCAAGGAGCAGGCGCCTCCGGTACGTGCCGTCAATGAAGAGATCAACAATCTCAAGAAGCTGCTCCAGGAACAGGACGCCACGGTCCAGCGCTCCGAGAGCATCACCCCCAATCCCATCTACAACCGCATGCAGAACGTGTATGCCGACCAGCAGACCAGCTACGCTCGCCTGCAAACCCAGCTGGCCCAGCAGGATGCGCAACTGGCCCAGCTGGAACGTGACCGCCAGCTGGCGCTGAACCTGGAGCCCGAGCTGTCGCGTCTGCAGAACGAACTGGACGCCGCCGAGAAAAGCTACGCGCTGTACACCGACAGCCTGGAAAAAGCGCGGATCGACCGCGAGCTGGACAACAGTCAGATCAGCAACATCGCGACCGTCGAAGAAGCGACCTTCAACCCCAGCCGGGTCTTCCCGAAAAGCCTGGCCATGCTCCTGCTGGCCTTGCCGGTAAGCGTTCTGGTGGGACTGCTGGCGCTGTACTTCTTCTACCTGCTGGACCAGCGCATCCACGACGGTGACAAGATCGAAGGGCGTTTCGGCGTGCCTGTGTGGACCAGCCTCCCGGACCTGGAGCGCGCTCAGGAACGTCGCGGCGCCTTTACCGCCAACCTGCATCGGATCTACGGAATCCTGCCGCTGGGCCAGGTGGCCGAGAAGGGTCTGGTCGTAGGCTTTACCGCCGGACACCCGGGGGCGGGTGTGAAATTCGTGATCGCCCATCTGAGCGAACTGCTGATCGAGCAAGGGCACCGCGTCCGCACCGAAGGACGTGGCCCCGCGCAGCCCGGTGAAATCCTGTTGCTCAACGCGTCGAGCCTGGCGGACAACCAGGGCGCGTTCGTGCTGCTGCGTGATGCTGATCTGATCGTGCTGGTGATCCAGGCCGAACAGACCACCGTACCCATGCTGGAAGATGCACTGACCAACCTCAATACCGCGTTCAAGCGGGTCGACGGCATCATTCTCAATCGGCGCCGCTTCGCGGTCCCGGAGAAGGTGCTGACCTTCATGAAGCGTATCGGGAGTCGTGGCTGATGCGCATTGCCCTGCTCGCCCCGCTGCCGCCAGAACAGAACGGCATCGCCGACTATGCCGGCCACCTGCGAAACGCGCTGCAGGCGCTGGGCGTGGAAATCGTCACGCCGCTGCAGGGGATCGGCAACGACCCTCGCAAGGCGGTCGAACGGGTCGCGAGCTGGGACTGGACGGGCGTGGACATGGCGCACGCCGAGCTGGGCGGCGGGCGACTGGCCGAATTTCAGGCGCTGCGCACCCTGCGCCGGCAGTTGCCCGCGCTGCCGCTGACCGCCACGGTGCACGATCCTGAACGCCTGGTCTGGCGCCGGGAGCGCCTGCCATGGCCACTGTCGCTCGCGACCGGCATGCGCTCCCCGGCGCCGGAAATCGCCACGGTGCTGGCCGACCCGCTGTGCCTGCGCGAAGAACGTCAACTGGCGCGCCACATGACTCGCCTGATCACCCTGACTCAGGCCGGGGGTCAGGCGTTGCGCAGGCGCATGGGCGTGGAACAGTCGCGGATGGCGGTAATCAGTCACGGCAACCTGCCCATCGAACCGGCGCCGCTCCCGCCCTTGCGGCCACTACGCCTGCTGTACTTCGGGTTCATCTATCGCGGCAAAGGTATCGAGGATTTGCTCGAAGCCCTGGCCGCGCTGTTCATCATGCGCCCCAACCTGCGCTCCCGCCTCCGCCTGACCCTGGCGGGCGGCAGCGAACCGGAAATGGCGTTCGGTCCGTCCGGCAGCTATCTGGAGCAGTTGCGCCGGCGAATCCGCGAACTGGGGCTGGTGGACCTGATCGACTGGCAGCTGGACTTGCCCGCGCAGCGCATTCCCGAGGTCATCCAGGCGCACCACGTGATGGTGTTGCCTTACCGCGAGTCCAGCAAGCTCAAACTGCTGGGCCAATTGCGCGGCACCAGCGGCGCGCTCTCCTGGGCAGTGGCCTGCGGGCGGGGCGTGATCACCTCCGATGCCCGGTCATTCGCCGAAGAGGTTTCACACGGCAACGGCATGATCTTCCCACAGGGCGATGTGCAGGCCTTGACCGACGCACTCGCGCATATCTGCACACATCCCGGGCAGACCGAAGACTGGGCCGAAAAGGCCGGTGAGATGGGCCGCGCACGGGTCTGGAGCGAGACCGCAAGGCGTTTTCTCGACGTGTTCCAGCAAGCCTGCGAGGTGAAGCGATGCTGAATCGAATGGCGAAACGAATGGGTTGCGCAGCCGCGCTGGCAAGCGCACTGCTGGCGTCGGATGCCTGGGCCGAGACCGTGCTCAAGGGTCGTCAGAGCGTGGTGTGGCAGGACTTTCTGGGGGTCAACGTCCAGTTCCAGTACTTTACGCCGGACATTTACCGCCAGCAGATGGATCGGCTCGACGCGCTGGGTCTGAAGTGGGTGCGCCTGACCATTCACTGGCCGATCATCGAACCTGTCAGGGATCAGTACCGCCTGGCCGAACTGGACGGCGCCATGGATCAGATCAAGGCACACGGCTACAACACGCTGGCCTACATGGTCGGTTCGGCCCCCTTTGCCAGCACCGCGCCTGCCTCCGCTCAGAGCCGGGACCAGTATCCACCCAGCGATTTCAAGCTGTTCGCCTCGCGAATGACCGCCCTCGCCCAGCGTTACCCGCAGGTCGGGGCCTGGCAGGTGTGGAACGAGCCGAACATCATCTGGCAGCCCAAAGAGGACCCTGTCGCCTACAGCCGTCTGCTGACCACCACGGCCGACGCCATTCGCAGCGTCCTGCCGGACAAGACTATCGTCACCGCCGGCATGGCGTATTACAGCCAGATGCACAGCACGCCGGGCTATATGTTGCAGACCCTGGTCAATGACGGACTGGGCGCGCGTAACATCGTCGCGGCCTATCACCCCTACTCCGAATACCCCGAGGGCGATTCGGTGCGCGACCGGGACTTTCTGGTGCGGGCCAATGCCGTGAACCAGATGCTGCACGGCAGCGGCGTGAAAGATGTCTGGGCCACCGAATGGGGCTGGTCCAGTTACGACGGACCGGTGGAATTGCAGGCGCTGATCGGCGTCGATGGCCAGGCCGACTACACGCTGCGGCGGCTGGCGCTGATGAGCGCTCTGGATTTCCAGCGCATTTTCCTGTTCAACCTCAGCGATCTGGACGAACGCGCCAGCGCTCGCGATCAGGGATACGGCCTGCTGGATCTGCAAGCCAATCCCAAGCCGGTCTATAACGCGCTGCAACGCTTCCTGCAAATCACCGGCCCGCGCCTGACTCCCGCCGACCCGCCCGGCGTCAGCAGCGTACCCGCCGATCTGTATGCCATCACCTGGGATCGAGATGACGGCAAGCGCCTGCTGATGTTCTGGAGCGCGACCGGCAGCACCTTGAACTTCCCGACGATCACCGACGCGGTTCTGCACGACCCGCTGACCGGCAGCCGTCTGCCCCTGAGCGCCGACAAGGGCATCACCCTGGGCCTGAAGCCGACTTTGCAAATTCTGGAATGGAAACCCTGAGCCATGCGCATTCTCTGGACGCTTCCCTACTTGCCGTGGCCGACCACTAGCGGCGGCAAGACGCGGGAATATCACTTGTTGCGCAATCTCGCCGCGCGCGGGCACCGCATCACGCTGCTGGTGCAATCCAAGACCGAGCTGGATGACAGCACCCGCTCGGCGCTGGAGCCCTGGCTGGACCGGCTGATTGTCGTGCCCCGGCGCCCGCGTCACAGCCTGAAGACCTTGCTCGCCGTGACCTTCGCGCCCGTGCCGATGCTGGCGAGCATCAACGGTTACGCGCCGGAGCTGGAGCGGGTGTTCAAAGAGCTGCTCAAGGAAGACTGGGACATCATCCAGTTGCAGCACAGCTACGCCTTCCAGCCGTTTGAACGGGCACTGCAACGCTCGGGCAAGCCTTTCGTCCTGACCGAACACAATGTCGAGTCAGCCCTGGGCGCGGCCAGCTATAACCTGCTGCCTCGCTGGGCAGGCGCCTTTGCGGCGTACGATCGCTGGCGCTATCGGCGCTGGGAGCTGCGGGTGTTCCGCCAGGTCGGTGAGCTGGTCTCGGTGACCGAGGATGACGCCAAGGTCTTGTCGCGCCTGAGCGGCAAGCCGACCTCGGTCGCCGTCAACAGTGTGGATACCCATTACTACGCCAGCGTGCTGCCGGATCGCTATAACCATCGTCTGTTGTTCATCGGCAACTATGAGTACGGCCCGAACGTGGATGCCGTCGAATGGGCGCTGGACGAGATCATGCCCAAGGTCTGGGCACTCTCGCCCACTGTGCGTTTCGCGGTCGGCGGCTTCGGCCTGCCTGAATCCTGGCGGGAGCGCTGGCCTGACCCACGGATCGAATGGGTCGGCTTCGTGCCGGACCTGCGTGCCTTGCAAGCCAGTGCGTCGATGTTCTTCGCGCCGCTGCGCCAGGGCGGCGGCTCCAAGCTCAAGATCCTCGAAGCGCTGGCCGCCGGCCTGCCGATCGTGACCACCGCGCAGGGCGTCTCGGGTCTGGCGGTCAGCAACGGCGAGCATTACCTGGGCAGCGAGGATGCCGATGAACTGGCGCGTCTGATCGCCAACAACATCCAGTGTCCGGTGATCCTGGCGAAGATCGGCGAGGCGGGTCGCGCTTATGTGCGCGACACCCATGACTGGTCGGTAACGGCCACCCAGCTGGAACATATCTATCACCGGCTGTTGTCCGCCCAGGGCAAGGCACAGGAAGGATCGCGCACATGCGTATAGGACTCGACTACCGCGCGGCCGCCGGTTATCCCTTCAGCGGCATCGGCCGCCAGAACATCGCGCTGGAACAGGCGTTCCGCTCGCATCCCGACGTGCAACTGCAACTGTTCGGCGTCGCGCCCCACGACCATCCGATCCGGCGCCACGTGCACGTGCCGCGCTGGGCAGCACCCATCGACGCGGTGCACCGGCTGCCGGAGCGGCTGCGCTTCGAGGGACTGTTCCTGCCGCGCGCGTTGCGCGACGCTGAAGTCGACATCTACATGGCCAATATCAACATGGGGCTGCCATTGGGTCGCAAACCGGCGGGCCTGCGCTATGTGCTGCAACTGCATGACCTGTTCCAGCTGACCCAGGACAACCACCACGGCTCGCGACTCAAGGCGCGGGTCTATCGCGTCACCGACCGGCTATCGATCCTGCATTCGCTGCGGGTCGCCGACCGGATCTGGACGGTCTCGCAGTTCACCGCCAACGAAGCCCAGCGGCTGTTTCCCTGGGTCCGGGACAAGCTACGGGTGGTGCCGCCGCTGGTCGAAGGGTTCAAGGGCGAAGCGGCGGACATCACTGACCTGCGGCTGCCGACCGGTTACTGGCTGTGCGTGGGCACCCGCGAGCCACGCAAGAACATTCCCTGGTTCGTCGACGCCTGGCATGCCGCTCGCCAAAGATCCGCAGCCATTCCCGAGCTGGTATTGGTCGGCGGCGACGATTGCCTGGCGCCGGCCCAGCGGCAGTTGCCGGGTCTGCATGCGGTCAGTGGCCTGAGCGATGCGCAGCTTCACGCCGTGTACCGCAATGCCGGCCGCCTGTGGCAACCTTCGCGCAACGAGGGTTTCGGCCTGCCGGTGATCGAGGCGCTGAGTGTCGGCACCCCGGTGGCGGTCGCGACCGGCTCGTCGCTGGACGAAATTGCTCCGCCTGACAGCCCGCGCTTTTCGCCGGTCGACAGCGGAGCCCTGATCAGCCTGATGGAAAGCCTTGCGCACGCCCCGCACGAAGACGCGGAGGCTGCCCGCGTCTGGGTCGCGCGTTACGACACCCAGACTTATCGCCAGGGTGTGTATGCCGCGCTGGAGGAGTTGCGCTGATGCCGATTGCGTTGCCCGTCGGGTTGCTGCTGAGCCTGATGTTCGGGGTACTGATCTGGGTGCTGCCGGTCGCCAAGGTCCTTGTGGCGCTGGCGGGGGTAGCGGCCGTCGTCAGCGTGCTACACCATCCGGTGCGGGGACTGCTGCTGTTCTGCTTCATCGGCGCGTTCGTGCCCTACTCGACGGTCCAGATCGGCATCCGCACCACGGTCTCCGAAGCACTGATCATGCTGACCTGGGGTGCCTGGTTGTTGCAGTCGATATTCCAGGACCAGACGCGGGTCCCGAAGATGCTGCGCCCGGAACGCTGGCTGGTGGCGTTGATGCTGTTCAGCGCCTTCCCGTTTCTGGTCGGGCAAGTGTCGATACCCCTGGAGGGCAACGGGCCGATCAACTGGGTACGCTGGCTGTTCAACCTCTCCGTGCTGTTTCTGGTACCCCGATTACTGACCGACCGCAGGGATCTGGACCGGGTAGTGGTCGCGATCCTGGGCGGAACGCTGCTGATGCTGTTGCTCTCGATCCCGGTGTACGTGATCAACCGTTCGGCGACCGCCATTACCCCGATTCTGGCGACCATGGGTTACGCGAGTATCGACGTGCTCAGCGACAGTCTGCTGTCGTTTGTCAACCGGATGGGCACACCCTGGATGCACCCCAACGTGGCCGGGGGCGCGTTTGCCATGATTCTGCCGTTGGCCTTCTGTTACGGCATGACCTGTAAAGGCCTGGGCCGCGCGCTGGGACTGAGCGTCGCTGCCATCGGCGCGGTCGGCCTGCTGTTGACCGGTTCGCGAGGCGCTCTGGTGAGCCTGGTGGCGGTGATGCTGTGGATGGCGCGTCATCGCATTCCGCATCTGGGCCGGCTATTGGTAGGCGGCGCGATGGCTGGCGTGGCGCTGCTGATGTTCTATCCACCCTTGCAGGAACGCCTGTTGGGCCTGTTCTCCAACGATGACACCAGCACCGCGGTCCGCTTTCTCGAATACAGTCACTTCCCCGATGCGGTCGCCACCTTCCCGTTCGGCATCGGTTTCAAGGTCGACCCGCCGGTTCAGGGCTACACCGACTACGGGATCTCGAATCTGTGGCTCAACTTCATCTACAAGATGGGGCTGCCCGGCATGGTACTGTTCATCGCTGCGACCTGGAGCTGGTGGAAACATGTACGGCCCACAGGGCAATCGATCGTTCTGACCCAGGACAACGCCATTGGCCTGGGCTGCATGATCGGTGTCATGGCGGCGCTGTTCAGCGGCCTGTTCGACCATTACTTCAGCTTCACCAATGTGCTGGTCGCGCTGTTCTGGCTGTTCGTCGGCATCAGCCTGCACGAAACCCGCAGGGTACGGGCCGCCGCTGTGCCCTCCTCAAAATCTCTTTCTGTTCCAGGAACCTCTTCATGAAACATCGCATGATGCATTCGCATGATCTGCGCGAAGCGCTGCCCGATTATGCCCTCAAGATGGGGGTACCTCTGGAAGAGCTGCAGGCCGCGTACGAGTGGATGCTCGCCAACGACGTGTGCTTCGAGACGCGCATCAAGGGCCGGACGCTGTCATTCATCTCGTACCTGAACATCGAGCCGCGCATCGAACACCCCTTGGCGCGACGCTTTTATCGCCTGCTGTCCCAGGAAACCCTGGGCGCGCTGATTCCGCTGTACGGCATCAACTGGCCGACGCTGCGCGATCGCATGCTGCGCGTCTGGGAGCAGCTGTACAACATGCTGATCTGCAAAATCCCCAGCCACACGCTGCGCCTGCTGTGGCTGCGGATGGGCGGAGCAAAGATCGGCAAAGGCTCGACCGTCTGGCGCAACACCGAAGTCCTGGGCGTCGACAGCCTGCGTATCGGCAATGACAGCACGGTCGGCTGGCACTGCCAGCTCGACGCACGCGGCGGTCTGGTGATTGGCGATCACGTGACCATTGCATCGCATGTGCTGATCATCGCCGGCGGCCACGACTTGCAGGCGCCGGAGTTCTGGGCTGTGGGCGGCCCAGTGTCAATCGGCGACTATGCCTGGATCTGCAGCCGGGCCTTGATCTCGTTCGGCGCCGAGATTGGCGAGGGCGCGGTGGTCGGCGGTGCCGCCGTGGTCTCCAAGCCGGTCCCGCCCTACGCCATCGTCGGCGGTCCCAATGCCGAGATCAAGGGCGAGCGGACACGCAATCTCAACTACAAAGTGGGCGGCAAAGGCCTGTTCACGCTGTTTCACTAAGCAGGCGCGACGATCATGCTGGGCTCCACCCTCTGGCTGACACTGGCGACCCTGACCGGACTGGCGGCGGGCTTTGCCCGAGAGTGGCTGCTGGTCGCGGCCTGGGGCGCGGGCGAGCGCAGCGATGCCTTCCTGGTGGCGATGTTTCTGCCCGAGGCGCTGCGCATGTCGCTGGCTGCCGGTCTGCTGAGCGCCGCGGCGCTGCCGCTCTATCAACAGCGCAGCGAGGACGCGCGCCAGCGCTGGCTCGGCGCGATGACACCTGCCCTGCTGGCTTTCGCGATAGTGCTGAGCGCGGTGCTCAGTCTAGGCTCAGGCCTCTGGACGCAAGTGGTCGGACCGGGCCTGGACGACGAGGGCCTTCGGCAAGCCGCCGGCGGTCTGCAATGGCTGGCGTGGTGTGCGCCGGGTTTTGTACTGCATGGCCTGCTCTGCGTGCCGTTGCAGGCGCAATCACGTTTCTTGCTGGCAGGCCTGGGTTCACTGGTGTTCAACGCACCGCCGGTGCTGTATCTGGCAGTCTTCAGCCAGTCCGCCACTCTCACCGGCGTCGCCGGTGCCTGCCTGCTGGGCAGCCTGCTGATGCCCGCGGTGCTGCTGCCCGCCCTTTGTCGGCAAGGCTGGCGGCCGTGGCGGCGGCATGCCGAGCCCGGCGCGCTGCGCGAACTGCTTGCACGTCTTGGACCCTTGTTGACCAGCAATCTCGCAAGCCAGGGACTGGCCCTGCTGGAGCGCATGGTCGCGTCGCTGCTGGGAGACGGCGCGGTCACCTGGGTCAACCTGGCCCGCAAACTGATTAATCTGCCGTTGATCGCTTTGATGAGCCTCAATCAGGTGCTCTTGGGACTGATGAGCGGCAGCGCGGCAGGTGACCAGCGCCTGTCGCTGCTGCGCCGCGGTCTGGCCAGTACCACCTTGCTCACTTTGCCTGCTGTCGTCGGCCTGATCGGCGCGGCCGGTGCGCTGGTGACCCTGCTGCTTCCCGGACAAAGCCAGAACGGCCCCTTGCCAGAACTGCTCGCCTGGTTCGCCGCACCGCTGATGTTCAGCGCCTGGAATGCCTTGCTGGCTCGCTACGCCTATGCAGCCGCGGACACCCGCTTGCCGCTCAACTGCGAGCTGCTGGGCAGCCTGTGCAACGCGCTGCTGCTGGGCGTACTGCCGTTCTGGCTGGGGCTGGAGGGTATCGCGGTCGCGGCCCTGGCCGGCGCCCTGCTCACAGGCTTGCTGCTCATGCGCCGCCAGGGTCTGACAGCTGTGGTGGCCTGGCGCAGCCACTGGATGCTGGCCTGCCTGACCATGATCTCGGCAGCCTTGTGGCTGCATCCGGTTCAGAACACCTGGCTGCAATTGGGTCTTGCTACCTTCGGCGGCGGGCTTCTGCTGATCGGTCTGGCCATCTGGCTCAAACCCTGGCGAGCAGCCGTCGACGCGGATTGCTAGAACGTCAGCTTGCCTTGCACCGAACAGATTTCCTTGAGGGTCTGGCGTAACCAGCGATGCGCCGGGTCCTTGTCGAAGCGCGGGTGCCAGGCCTGACTTACCGACACCTCTTCAAGAGTCAGGGGAATCTCGAACGCACGCATGCGCAGACCCAGACCCTTCATGTTCCACAGTACAGGTTCAGGCAGCGTCAAGATCAAATCCGACCCTGCCACGCCGAAAATCGCCGAGTGGAAATGTGGCGTGATGAGCGCGATGCGCCGCTCCAGACCGAGTTCCGCCAAGGCTGGATCGATGGGACCACGGGCAAGCCCGCGCCGCGAAACGCTGACCTGATCGTAAGCCGCGAATCGCTGCGCCGTGATGGGTGCGTCGAAGATCGGGTGATCCTCTCGCGCCAGCCCGCAGAAGCGCGTGGTGAACAGCGTCTGGACCTTGATCTCAGGCCCGAAATTGCGCCGCGAGGCCACGTACAGGTCGATGTTCCCTTCATGCAGCGCATCATCGTCGCCCGGCCCTTCCGGCACGAAGCGCAACGTACAACCGGGCGCGCTGGTGCGCATGGCCTCCAGCAAGCGAGCGCCGAACGAGCCGAAGAACACGTCATTGGAGCGCACGTTGAAACAGCGCTCCAGCGTGCTCATGTCGACTTCGTCCCGCGCCTGGAATACCTGCGCGGCCTGTTCCAGGAGTTCCCGGACCTGAGCCTGCATCGCCAGCGCGCGAGGGGTCGGTACCAGCCCTCTACCGGCGCGCACCAGGATCGGGTCGTCCATGGCTTCACGAATCCGGGTCAGGGTGCGGCTCATCGCTGCCGGGCTCAGGTGCATGCGCCGGGCGGCGCCGACAACGCTGCCCTCGTCGAGCAGCGCGTCGAGGGCGATCAGAAGATTGAGATCCGGCAGTTGCATGCGACTACGTCCATGAGATCGGGCGCCGGATGATACCCCGACCGGCTATCAGTTGGCAGCGATCCGCCCGGCCTGACGCGCGTTGAACAGGCTGTCGAGGGAGGTATCGAAGCGGTTCAGCGCGTCCAGTTGCAGCGAACGCTGGCTGTCGATCTGCGCGGCGATCTGCTCGGCGGCCTTGCCTTTGAGCCATGCAGCGGTCATATCCTCGACGCGAGCACCTTCGGCCTTGCCGATGAATTGCAACTGCGAGTCGTAGAAAGTCGCGGCAAATTGCGCCTCTACTCTGGAATTGCTCTGGGTCAGCAGGCGGTTGTAGACATCCAGCATCACCACCACATCAGGCTGGGCATTCAGCGCGCTGTCGAGGTCGTCGTAGACGGTCACCTGAGCGAAGCGCTCTTTCAGTGCGCCTTGAAGACGATCGATCGCCAGCTTCGGGTCGGCACTGCCGATGAATGCCTGGCGAATCCGACTGTCGAGCCGGCTATCGGCGGCGCCGCGAGACGCAACGGCCTGATACTGCTCCAGGTACTGAAGCGTGTTGACCGTGTTTTCGCTGTACAGCACAGCGACCTTCTGGGATGAGCGCAACTGCGCACCACTGTCGGCGACCGGCAGGAGCCGGCAATCGCCGCCCTGCGCCGCATAACCGGGAGCGGAGATCATGATGCCACCGATTAGGACGGCGGCCAGGGCCAACAGGTTCGAGAGTTTCATGATGGTGTGTCCTTCATCAGCTGCATCGGAGGCATGTCGCTATCCTCCTCTTTCGCGAGAAAAACAGAACTCGCATTCCTTGATGGTGACTATCGATTCAAGCAATGGGTTCACACTGATTGCACAGATGGTATTCATTTGGATGTCGGGTACCCGTGCGAGATCGCCAGCAAGCTGGCTCCTACATCATCGCGCGTAGGAGCCAGCTTGCTGGCGATAGGACCATCGCGCGTGGGAGCCAGCTTGCTGGCGATAGGACCTTGCCATCATCTGGGCCAGATGTCCTCTTCCGCCAGGCCAAGCGCCTGCATGTCCTTGCGTCTGAAAGGCTCGTCGGCGACCAGAAAGAACTCATCGAGCTGCGGCGGCGCGACGGAGGTTCCCGACAGCATGCAGTGCACCTGCCCGCGATGATGGATCTGGTGCTCGAACAGATGCAGCAGAATCCGGTCGATCCGTTCCCGCACTTCGCCTTCGGCACGGATCAACCGCACTTCGCGCTGGGCGTCGGAATCCGCAAGCCGTGTACAGAACTCCACCAGATCACGATCCTGTAACCGCTGTCTGGCGTTCAGTTCCGCAAACTCCAGCCTGACTGGCGGCGGCACATCCTGGCCCAGCAAATCTTCGTTGAGCGCGGCGAAGTAATAGACGTCCACTTCCAGAATGTGGCAGAGGGTCGCCTGGATCGACGGAAAGAATCCCGTGCGCGCCGCCCGATACTCCTCGTCGGTCAGCGCAGCACAGCTTGCAAGTAGCCGATGGTTGGCCCACAGATTATTCAGCGCCTGGGCGCGCAGGTGATGCATGACGACAGCCTGAACTCGACCAAGATGTCTTGAGTCTAGACAGCGCAAATGGCGTCTTGCGGACGCGAATTATCGAATCTTGTCCGCGCCGCGTTGACCAATACTACGAACGCCGGATAAGGGAGATGGGCCATGGCCGATGAATCCAAACGCGAAGACCTCGATCACAAACCGGAAAACGCCGGCAAGGTGGGCGAGAAGCAGAAGGAGCTCAACGAGAAAGGCGAGCAACCACGCCCTCGCACCGCGCCGGAGTCCGATCAGCCGACCTGATCGGCGCGGACTCAGGCGTTCTGCCCTTTTTCAGCGCACCCCAATGAGCGCCCGACCCGCTCTTTCGCGGGTTGAGCGGCTTCCTCAACGTCGAGCCACCAGGTGAGCCCACGACTCGGATAATCCAGATAGAACGGCTGCCCCATCATCGGCGTGGTGATATTGACGCTGCGTTCCCACGCCAGCGCGAGAATCCGGTCGAACGGCTCATGCCAGGCGTGCATCGCCAGATCGAAGGTCCCGTTGTGGATCGGCAGCAACCAGCGTCCGCGCACGTCAAGGTGAGCTTGCAGAGTCTGCTCCGGCTGCATATGGACCATGGGCCACTGCACGTTATAGGCGCCGGTTTCCATCAGCGTCAGGTCGAATGGGCCGTATTGATCGCCGATGGCCTTGAAGCCGTCGAAGTATCCACTGTCACCGCTGAAGAAAATCCGCCGCTGGCCGGCGATCATGACCCAGGACGCCCATTGCGTGAGATTGCTGTCGCGCAAGGTACGCCCAGAAAAATGCTGCGAGGGAGTGGCGACGAATTCCAGCCCTTCCACTTCCGTCAACTGCCACCAGTCCAGTTGCCGAACTTTTTCGGCCGGCACGCCCCACTGGATCAGGGTATCGCCTACACCAAGCGGCGTCAGGAAACAGCCGGTCTTGTGCACCAGACGGCCAATGGCGGCGCGGTCCAGATGATCGTAGTGATTATGGGACAGGATGACGGCGCTTAGCGGCGGCAGCTCGTCAAGGCTGATCGGCGGCTGATGGAAGCGCTGCGGGCCGGCCCACTGCACCGGCGACGCGCGCTCGGCGAACACCGGGTCGGTCAGCCAGAAACGATTGTGCAGTTTGAGCAGCACGGTGGAATGGCCCAGCCGGTAAACGGTGTTGTCCGGCGCTGCCAGCAACTGCTGGCGAGACAGCGGCTGCACCGGGATTTCTCCCGCCGGCCGCGTGTGCCTGGGTTTGTTGAACAGCTGATCCCAGAAGATGGCGAGGGTACGCAGTGTGCTCGATGGTGTCATGGGTGCACGATTGCGATAACGACCCTCGTGGCGGGACAAGGTGGGCAATGAGGACAGGTCCGATTGATTTTTTGTCGTGGCCATGAGGCGCTGCCTCCCGGTAGCGGGTAAAGAATGACGGTCAGGCTCGCAGAGCCGTGGTACACCGTGGAAAAGCGAAGCCGGCCTTCATGCAAAGGTGGGGACGCTTCGCTATTACACTACACGGTGTAGTTTTAAGCTTGCATGATCCTTGGTGATAAGTAAACTACCGAGTGTAATTTTCTCTAAACGTGTGTTTGAAGCCTGCCATGACCTCTGCCATTCGCCTTACCGATCAGAAACGTGAAGCCATCGTGATGGCCGCTATCGCGGAGTTTCGTGATCGTGGATTCGAGGTCACCAGCATGGACCGCATCGCGGCACGTGCCGAGGTTTCCAAGCGCACCGTCTACAATCATTTTCCCAGCAAGGAAGAGTTGTTCGCCGAGATTCTCCAGCGGCTGTGGAGCTGCGCGCCGCCACTGGCAGACGCGCCCTATCGGGCCGATTGCACGCTTCGCGAACAGCTTCGCAAGCTGCTTCGGCAAAAGATGGATACCCTGAACGACAGCAGTTTTCTGGACCTGGCAAAAGTGGTGTTCGGCGCGACGGTCCATTCTCCCGAGCGCGCACAGGCCTGGGTGGCTCGGTTGAACGAGCGCGAGGAAACCTTCTCGATCTGGGTTCGCGCCGCCCAGAAGGACGGCAGGCTCAAAGCGGTCGAACCCGGCTTTGCCGCGACCCAGATGCATGCGTTGCTCAAGGCCTTCGCATTCTGGCCGCAGGTCACGTTCAACGCCGGGCTGCTGAACACCGAGGAGCAGGAGCGGGTCATCGAATCAACGCTCGACATGTTCCTCGGCTGGTATGAAATTGCCGACGACGCGCGGCAAACCTGAGGATTCAGGCCCCTGACGGAGCGGGCAGCACACGCCCTCGACATTCGCCGAAACCGATACTCGCCTGCCCTTCCCTCCGGCAACGGGCGCGCAGGAGGATTTCGTCCCCATCTTCGAGAAAGAAACGCTCTTCGCCATTGGGCAGAACGACCGGCTGCCTGCCACCTTCGCTCATCTCCAGCAGGCTGCCATGCTGCCCAGCCTGCGGGCCTGACAGGGTCCCGGTACCGAACAGATCGCCCGGTCGCAGGGCGCAGCCGTTGACGCTGTGATGCGCGACGAGCTGGGCCGCGGTCCAGTACATGTTCAGCGTACTGCTGAGCGCCAGACGGTGCGGCGCCAGATGGTCACGGCGCATCCGTTCGGTAAGTATCAGCACTTCAAGCTCGATATCCAGCGCCCCGTTGCGTTGATCCGCTTCGTCGAAAAGATAGGCCAAGGGCTGCGGATCGCCCTCGGGTCGCCGGGGCTGGGCGCGGCGAAACGGCTCCAGGGCTTCGGGCGTCACCACCCAGGGGGAGATTGTGGTGGCAAAGCTCTTGGACAGGAACGGGCCCAGGGGCTGGTACTCCCAGGCCTGGACGTCGCGCGCGGACCAGTCGTTGAGCAGGCAGTAACCTGCGATATGGCGCGGCGCCTGATCGATGGCAATCGCTTCGCCCTGCCGGTTTTCCGGACCTATCCACACCCCCAGCTCCAGTTCGTAATCCAGCCGCCTGCATGGACCGAAAACCGGCTCCTGCCGGCCCGGGGGCAAGGTTTGCCCGGCGGGACGACACACCGGGGCGCCGGACACGCAAAGCGTCGAGGCCCGACCGTGGTAACCGATGGGCACGTATTTGTAATTGGGCAGCAGCGGATTTTCCGGACGAAACAGCTTGCCGACATTGGTCGCGTGGTGAATGCCGACGTAGAAGTCGGTGTAGTCGCCAACACGGGCCGGCATGTGCATGACGCACTCGCTGACCGGACGCAGAATGGTCGGGGCAGCGGCCTCCAGCCGCCCCCGTTCCGGCGCGGCGGCATCAAGCAGGTCGAGCAGAGCGGTGCGCAGCAGGCGCCGCGACTCGGCCCCCAGCGCGAAAAAATCATTGAGCTGGTCCCGGCTCGCGATACTCGCGATTTCCCTGGCTTGTTCGTCGATCCATCCGGCGTCGACCAGCGCCTGCAGATCGAGAATGAAATCACCTATCGCGACGCCGCCCCGCGGTCCGTTGTCCTTCCAGGCGAAGACTCCGAACGGCAGATTCTGCAACGGAAAGTCGGTGTGCTCATCCGCGCCCGGCACCCAGCTGCGGCGGTCTGAAATCGGTAGTGTCATTGCGTTTTCCTGGTAAAGGTCCGGCCCATGTTCGCCCAGCAGGCATCGTAATCGGCCTGCAGTTCGGCGCACTCCAGCGCGTAGCGGCCGGGGCGCAGTACCTTGCCGGTCTCGAACATGAAAGCCAGGGTGTTTTCGATCTTCTGCGGCTTGAGTTCGGCAGCCATTGCCTTGACCGCGCTGGCGTTGTCCGGGCCGTGAGCGCTCATGCAGCTGTGCAGCGAGGCTCCACCGGGCACGAAACCTTCAGCCTTGGCATCGTATTCGCCTTCAATCAGTCCCATGAATTCGTTCATCACATTGCGATGGAACCATGGAGGCCGGAAGGTATTCTCGGCGACCATCCAGCGCGGCGGGAAAATCACAAAATCGACGTTGGCCTGCCCGTGCACTGCGCTCGGTGAGGTCAGGACAGTGAAAATGGACGGGTCCGGATGATCGAAACTGACGGTGCCCAGGGTATTGAACCGGCGCAGGTCGTACTTATACGGTACGTTGTTGCCATGCCAGGCGACCACGTCAAACGGCGAATGGCCGAGCCGGGTCACCCACAGCTCGCCGAGGAACTTCTGGACCAGTTCTACCGGCCGGGTACTGTCCTCGAACCAGGCCACCGGCGTCAGGAAATCCCGCGGATTGGCCAGGCCGTTGCTGCCGATAGGTCCCAGATCCGGCAGGCGCAGCGATGCGCCATGGTTCTCGCAGACATATCCGCGAGCGCTGTCGTCCAGGAGATCGACGCGAAACTTCAAGCCGCGCGGCACAACCACGATCTCCTGCGGCGCCACTTCCAGCAACCCCAGTTCGGTGACAATCCGCAGGCGTCCCTGCTGAGGCACCACCAGCCATTCGCCGTCGGCGTTGAAAAATGCGCGCTGCATGGAAGCGTTGGCGGCATAGACGTACACGCTGATGCCCTCCGCCTGATCGGCCGGTGAGGTGCTGGCGAGCGAGATCAGGCCGTCGAGGAAATCCGTGGGCTGGTCCGGAATCGCAAAGGCGTTCCAGCGCAAGCGGTTGGGCGTGACGGGACCCTGCTCGCGCCCAAGGATCTGCCGGGGGGCTTTCTCGTAGCGCGGGTGAGCCGCCGACGGCTGGATACGGTACAGCCAGGTGCGTCTCGCTTCACTGCGAGGCACCGTGAAGGCCGTACCCGAGAGCTGCTCGGCATACAGCCCCAAGGGATGGCGCTGTGGAGAGTTTCTGCCTTGAGGCAATGCATCCGGCAAGGCTTGAGTACTGAACTGATTGCCGAACCCCGAAAGGTAGTTCAGGGGGTCGGCCGCGATAGGCGCTGACATCTTGACCTCTTGTTATTATTCATATCGTAAACGGGTTACGTAAAACGTAATTTGAGTTCAAGGTCTGGTCAAGCTATAAAGCTGGCCTTTTCAGTAACGGCGTACGGGTCGATGAGCGAAGACATTCACAGCCCTGCCGGCGCTCGGCAGCAGAAGGTGCAAGCGGCCGAGGTCGGCTTTGGCGTGCTCAAGGCGCTGGCCGAACTGGCGCCCAGCACATCCTTGACGCTGCTTGCCGAGCGCCTGGGCATGCCGGCCAGCAAGGTCCACCGTTACCTGCAGGCCCTGATTGCCAGCGGCTTTGCCGAGCAGGATCCGGCGACCAACCACTACGGCCTGGGTCGAGCCGCGCTTGAGACCGGCCTGGCAGCGCTCGGCACGCTGGACGTTCACAAGATTGCCGCGCCTCGACTCGCCACGTTGCGCGATGAGCTCGATCAGACCTGTTTCCTCGCGGTATGGGGCAACCGGGGTCCTACCGTGGTTCATGTCGAACCGTCACTGGGCGCAGTGACGCTGGTGACCCAGGTCGGATCGGTATTGCCGCTGCTCAGCTCGTCCACGGGGCTGGTCTTCGACAGTTTCCTCGGTCAGGCGCAGACCGCCCTGCTGCGCGAGGTTGAACTGCCGCTGCTGAATCGGGAGCAATCGGAAAGCGCGGTACGGCATGTCCGGCAGATCCGCGAGCACGGAATACACGAAATACAGGGCATGCTCATGCCCGGCATCAACGCGGCCTCGGCGCCGCTGTTCGCGACGGGCGACCGGCTGGCAGGCGTGGTGACCGTAGTGGGTTCCGGATCGGTGCTGACCGGTCAGACCCTGACAGCAGCGGCCCGCCGGCTGAAGGAGACCGCCAGACTGATCAGCGAACGGATGGGCGGTTCGATGCCCGAGCGTCTTGCGTAACCAGGCTCAATCTTGCCCGGCGGCGGCTACCCGCAGAACGCCCTCATCGGCATCCAGCGTGGCACGGGTCCCGAAGGCGACGGCCTGATTGAGCGTCCCGTGGCCGACCGGCAACCCGCCCAGCACCGGAATGCCGAGCCCTGCCAGACGTTCATCGAGTACATGAGCCGGTGTGATCGCGCCTGCCGAACCGGCCGGCACGCTGAAATCGCCCACCGCGATCCCCGCTACCCTCTGCAAGATTCCGCAATTGAGCAAGTGCGTGATCATGCGATCGACGCGATAAGCCGCTTCCCCGACCTCTTCCAGCAACAGGATCGCGCCGTCCAGATCCGGCATGAAAGGTGTGCCCACGCTGCTGCTCAAAATACTCAGATTGCCGCCTAACAGTACGCCCTCAACGCGACCGCGGGTCCTGACTTCCACCGTCGCGACATCCGCGTTCGCTGTCAGAACCGAAGGTTCAGTGGTCATCAGCGCCTGCCGCATACCCTCGGCAAACAAGGTGCCCTGCCCCAGCTGGGTAGCGACCGGACCATGCACCGTCGCCAGTCCAGCGTGCCGCCAGAGCGCACCATGTAGCGCGGTGACATCCGAGAAGCCGGTGATCAGTTTGGGGTCGCGTCGTACCGCATCAATATCCACTCCCTGAACAATGCGCTGCAAACCATAGCCGCCACGGTTGCAGAGCACGGCGCGAATCTGCGGATCGGCCAGCGCATCGTTGAGGTCCGCGAGACGATCTTCGTCACTGGCGGCATAAAACGAATGTCTTCCCAGGGCATGTGGATAGACCCTGGGCTCTAGTCCCCAGCTTTGCAGAATCCTTACGGCGGCCTCCACTTTGCCGGCGTCGACCGGCCCGGCCGGTGAAACCAGCGCCACCGGGTCACCGGCGCGCAGAACCTTGGGATAGAGCGTGGGGAGATGGATGCTGGACATTGCGAAACCCGGTCTTCGGCGATGGGCCAATGTAGTGCACGTACGCAGGTGACTCAAGCCGCAATCCTTCGCACGATGACCGTATCGGAACTGTTGCGACCCGCTCGGCCCGATCATCCAGCGCTATGAGCGGGCATTCCGCGCACGCTTGCGACTTGCCGAGGCAGCGCCCGGCGTCTTCAATCAATCCTTTCATTGACCCTAGGAGCCGCCATGACTCGCCCATCGAACCGTCGTTTCCTGCTCGCCAAGCGCCCTGTCGGCCATGTGACCCGAGAGGACTTCACCTTCGAGCAGGTGCCGGTAGCCGACCTCGCCGAAGGTCAGATTCTGATCAGGAACCGCTTTCTGTCACTGGACCCGGCCATGCGCGGCTGGATGAACGAAGGCAAATCCTATATCGCCCCGGTCGGGATCGGCGAGGTGATGCGCGCGCTTGCCGTCGGCGAAGTGATCGAGTCCAGCCATCCGGGCTTTGCCGTCGGGGACTTCGTGCAGGGCGCGTCAGGCGTTCAGGACTATTTCCTCGGTGAGCCCAAGGGTTTCTACAAGATAGACACGCGCCTCGCCCCGCTGCCGCTGTACCTGTCGGCGCTCGGCATGACCGGCATGACCGCCTACTTCGCGCTGCTGGATGTGGGCGCGCCGAAGAGTGGCGATACCGTAGTGATCTCCGGCGCGGCGGGCGCGGTCGGCAGCGTTGCCGGGCAGATCGCCAAAATCAAGGGCTGCAGAGTGGTCGGTATCGCCGGCGGCGAGCGTAAATGCCGCCTGCTCACCGAAGAGCTGGGTTTCGATGCGGTTATCGACTACAAGAGCGAAGACGTGCTCGAGGGACTGAAGCGCACCTGCCCGAATGGCGTGAACGTTTATTTCGACAACGTCGGCGGCGAGATTCTGGACGCCGTGCTCAGTCGTCTGGCGCTGCACGCGCGGGTCGTGATCTGCGGCGCGATCAGTCAGTACAACAACACCACGCCCGTCAAGGGCCCGGCCAATTACCTGTCGTTGCTGGTCAACCGCGCGCGCATGGAAGGCTTCGTGGTGCTTGACCACGCCGCGCGTTTCGCGGCGGCGGGTCAGGAGCTGGCCGGCTGGATCGCCGAAGGCAGGCTCAAGAGCCAGGAAGACATCGTGGAAGGTCTGGAAACCTTCCCCGAAACCTTGAACCGGCTGTTCAGCGGAGAGAACTTCGGCAAGTTGATCCTCAAGGTCGAAGACATTCCGGGCTGACCGCCGGCGGGGTGCGGCTTATCCCAGCTGTGCGACGACCGACGCCAGCGCTTGAGCCGGGTCGGCGGCCTGGCTGATCGGGCGGCCGATGACCAGATAGTCGGAACCGGCGTCCAGCGCCTGGCGCGGCGTCAGAATCCGGCGCTGGTCATCCTGGGCGCTACCCGCCGGACGGATGCCTGGAGTGACCAGTTGCAGGGCCGGATGAGCGGCCTTCAGCGCAGGCGCTTCCAGTGCCGAGCAGACCAGCCCGTCCATGCCGGCCTTCTGCGCCAGCGCCGCCAGACGCAGCACCTGCTCCTGCGGATCGACGTCCAGTCCGATGCCGGCCAGATCTTCGCGCTCCATGCTGGTCAGCACCGTGACGCCGATCAGCAGCGGCTGAGGTCCGCTACGCTTATCGAGCACCTCACGACAGGCCGCCATCATGCGCAAGCCACCGGAGCAATGTACGTTGACCATCCACACGCCCATCTCGGCGGCAGCCTTGACGGCCATGGCCGTGGTGTTGGGGATGTCGTGGAATTTGAGATCCAGGAAGACTTCGAAGCCCTTGTCGCGCAGGGTTTCGACGATGTCCGAGGCGCAACTGGTGAACAGCTCCTTGCCCACCTTGACCCGGCACAGTTTCGGGTCAAGCTGGTCGGCCAGCCTCAGGGCGGCGTCACGGGTCGGGAAATCCAGGGCGACAATGACAGGAGTCTGGCAGGCGGACATGAGCGTGTTCTCAGGTAAGTCGAAATCGGCGCGCATTGTAGCCGAACCTTGCCTGCCGCGGGACCCGTCAGCCGTCATTAACCGGCCGCTTTCTCGCGGACCGCCGGGCGGCGCACCAGCCTGATGCGTACAGGGCGGATGACAGCGTGCCCTGACTAGCCAAATGTTCCGTCCGCGACGCCAACGCGGCCAATACGACCCCGGCGACCGCGCTGGCATGCAGCCTGCAAGCCGCCACCATCAATTGTTTCTTCGATGCACGGACTCCAGGAGAACACCATGAGCACGCAACTCAAGCCGACATTGGGCACCTTTCATTTGTGGGGAATCGCGGTCGGGCTAGTCATTTCCGGCGAGTATTTCGGCTGGAGCTACGGTTGGGGCGTGGCCGGGACCCTCGGATTTCTGGTAACCGCGCTGCTGGTCGCCACCATGTACACCTGCTTCATCTTCAGCTTCACCGAATTGACCACTGCCATCCCCCACGCCGGCGGTCCGTTTGCCTACAGCCGACGCGCTTTCGGGGAAAAAGGCGGACTGGTCGCGGGGCTGGCGACGCTCATCGAATTCGTCTTCGCCCCGCCGGCCATCGCCCTGGCGATCGGCGCTTATCTCAATGTGCAGTTTCCGGGTCTTGATCCCAAGCACGCGGCGGTCGGTGCTTATCTGGTGTTCATGACGCTGAACATTCTCGGCGTGAAGCTGGCGGCGACCTTCGAACTGATCGTCTGCGTGCTCGCGGTGGCCGAACTGTTGGTGTTCATGGGCGTGGTGGCGCCTGCGTTCAGCTTCAGCAACTTTGCGCTCAACGGCTGGGCCGGCTCGCAGACCTTCGGGCCGGAGGCAGTTGCCGGCATGTTCGCCGCCATCCCCTTCGCCATCTGGTTCTTCTTGGCCATCGAAGGCGCGGCGATGGCGGCCGAAGAAGCCCGCGACCCCAAGCGGACCATTCCCAAGGCTTATATCAGCGGCATTCTGACCCTGGTGGTGCTGGCGCTCGGAGTCATGCTGTTCGCCGGCGGAGTCGGGGACTGGCGCACCCTTTCCAACATCAACGACCCTTTGCCCCAGGCCATGAAGGCCGTGGTCGGCGAAAGCTCCGGCTGGCTGCACATGCTGGTGTGGATCGGATTGTTCGGCCTGATCGCCAGTTTCCACGGCATCATCCTGGGCTACTCGCGGCAGTTCTTTGCGCTGGCGCGAGCCGGTTACCTGCCCGCTTCCCTCGCCCGGCTGTCGCGTTTCCAGACGCCGCATCGCGCGGTGCTGGCCGGCGGCGTGGTCGGTGTCGCCGCGATCTACAGCGACGGACTGGTCAATCTGGGCGGCATGAGCCTGACCGCGGCGATGATCACCATGGCGGTATTCGGCGCCATCGTCATGTACATCATGAGCATGCTCAGCCTGTTCAGGCTGCGCCGGGTCGAGCCGGGTCTTGAGCGCAGCTTCCGCGCGCCAGGTTACCCGGTGGTGCCCGGCATCGCGCTGGCGCTGGCGGTGGTCTGCCTGGTGGCGATGGTCTGGTTCAACCCGCTGATCGCACTGATCTTCCTGGTGTTCATGGTGGTCGGTTTCGTGTACTTCCTGCTGACCGCCCGGTCCCGGGCCGAAGCCCCCGCTGACGCAATGCTGAGCGGGTCGCAGGTTTGAGCGGCAAGCGGCAAGCGGCAAGCCTCAAGCTTCAAGCTTGTAGCTTGTAGCTTGCAGCTTGCAGCTTGTAACTTGCCGCTTGAACCAATGAGCAGCGCCGTTGCTCAAATCGTTACGATAGCGAGGAGAGCCTTATGCCCTGGTATGCCTGGTTGATTCTGCTGGTAGCGATCGGCTCGATCGTCGGCGGTTTGCTGATGCTGCGCGATACGGCCAAAAAACTTCCCCTGACCGAGGAACAGCTCAAGCGCGTCCATGAACGAAATGCGGAAATGGATGCCAAGGAAGCCAAGGATCGCTGATCCGACGAGCGACACCGTCCGGTGTCGCTCTCAACCGCCGGGCGCGTTCGGGCCGTACAGCACCTTGATGTGCCATGGCTCGAAAATGCTTGCCAGCACTCCGTTCTCACGCAGCCTTTCGAGCAGCCGGCTGAAATGCGCCGCGTCGATATTCGCACCCGGTCTGAGCAGGGCGTACTGCCGGTAGACCTGATCGACCCGTTCCGAGACCATCAACTGCCGGGCGTCGCCACGATAACGCGCCATGAAATCCGTGAGGTATGAGCGTGTGACCGGAGCAACATCAGCACGCCCTCGCGCGACCATCAGGACGTTGCTGTCGTGCGAGTAGGTAAGCGTGACCTTGAACTTGTCATTGAGATAATGCGGATCGGCGTTGAAGTCGGCGAATCCGTAGTGGTATCCGCTGAATAGCGCCAGACGCTTGTCCGACAGATCATCGAAATACTCCTGCCCCCGCCCCTCGGCCCGCCGGGCTACGAACACCTCGGCATCTTCGAGCCCCATGTCCACCTTGTCGTAAGCGATGCCTGCCCATCCCCAATCGGGGTTCTCGAAGATGGCCATGTCGATTCGACCCTGGATCAGGTCCCGATAACGACGTGGCACCGAAGCGGGGACCGTAACGAACTGATAATCCTGCTGCAGAGCGTTGAGCGCCGCGACCAGCTTGATCAGCAGCCCGCTGTCGACACCCTGCTCGGGGCGTACGACGTAAGGAGGAAAATGGACTGCCGCGATTTTCACGACGCGCGCCGCGATCACCTCACCGCTCACAAGGGCCATCACGACCCCGAAAACGACGATACGCAGCGAGCCAAAGATTGTCAGTCGGGACTTCTTCATAACACCGGCATCGATCAGAAAGCTACACGCTATGCAATTTACATGGGATAGACAAACGGCGATACCGCCAAATGCCATTAAATCGCCATCTCTCATAAAGACAGTCGTGATACTGGCTGCGGCACCAAAATCCGAATCGGGGGTCGATAGCTGGGGCCAGACGGACGAGACGGCCGCGCATACCCGACCGAAACTGGCTACGCTGGTCCCATCGACGCTCAAAGGATGCCTGAGAATGCCGCACTGGCTGGTGATTGACCTGGAAGCCACCACCGAAGAAGGCGGGTGGCCGGTCGCGGAAATGGAAGTCATTGAAATCGGCGTCACCCTGGTCAACCAGGACGGACGGGAAATCGATCATTTCGAGCGCTTCGTACGGCCCGTGCGCCGGCCCTTGTTGACTCAGTTCTGCCGCGAGCTGACCCACATCAGCCAGAGCAGTATCGACGCCGCGGCGCCCATGACCACGGTCTGGCCCCAGTTCGAACGCTGGCTGAGCCATCACCGGGCGCGGGTCGTCGGCTGGGCGAGCTGGGGCGATTACGACCGCCGCCAGCTCGAGGAGGAATGGCGCCAGCACCGGCTGGAAAGCGCGCTGACCAGCCTGCCCTACGTCAACCTCAAACAGCGTTTTGCCCAGGCCCGTCAGCTGCAGCGGCCAATGGGCCTGAACAGCGCATTGCAGCTGGCTGGCATGCAGTTCAGCGGTCAGCAGCACCGGGCGCTGGTCGACGCCCGCAACACCGCGCGTCTGCTGCCGCTGATTCTCCCTAACTGATCCGCGCGGCGGGTGACGAGGCCGGGCGCCTTGGGCATACTGAGCAGCCTTTTTTCAGCCCCTTACAAGGAATCGCCCATGTTCAAGGTCAACGAGTATTTCGACGGTACCGTCAAATCCATCGCGTTCAGCCAGGCTGAAGGCCAAGCCACCATCGGCGTGATGGCCGCCGGCGAATATGAGTTCGGCACCGCCCAGCGCGAAATCATGCACGTGATTTCCGGAGAGCTGGTCGTGCGCCTGCCGGGCAGCGAAAACTGGGAAACCTACAGCACCGGCAGCCAGTTCCACGTGCCGGCCAACAGCAAGTTCCAGCTCAAGGTCAGCGTCGACACCGCCTATCTGTGCGAATACCGCTAAGCAGGCATTTGCTTGCGACCCGCTCCCGCCTGCCGGACGCGGGTCGTCAATGTTTAACCTTCGCCTTCACTCCCGGTATTGAACTGCAGCGCCGCCAGCCGCGCATACAGCGGGTTGCTGTCGATCAGCTGCGCGTGAGTACCGACCGCGACCAGGCGCCCCTGATCGATCACGGCAATGCGATCGGCGTTCTGCACCGTCGCCAGCCGGTGCGCGATGACCAGTGTGGTGCGCCCCTTCATCAGCGCAGGCAGTGCCTGCTGGATCAAATGTTCGCTGTGGGCATCGAGGGCGCTGGTCGCTTCGTCGAGCAGCAGAATCGGCGCGTCTACCAGCAACGCTCGGGCGATTGCCAGCCGTTGGCGCTGCCCCCCCGACAATCCCGCGCCACCCTCACCCAGCCGGGTCTGGTAACCGTCGGCCATGTCGAGGATGAATTCGTGAGCATGGGCGACACGCGCCGCGGCCTGGACCTGCTCGAACGAGGCGTGCGGGTTGCCGTAGCGAATGTTGTCTTCGACGCTGCCGACGAACAGCGCCGGATTCTGCGCAACCTGGGCGAAACAGCGGCGCAGGTCGCGCGGATCGAGCCGGCCGATCGGGGTGCCGTCCACCAGGATGCGTCCCTGCTGAGGGTCGTAGAAGCGCAGCAGCAGGTCGAACAGAGTCGATTTTCCAGCACCCGAAGGCCCCACCAGCGCCAGGGTTTCCCCCGCCCTGATGCTCAGGGTGAAATCATCCAGCGCATTGCGCTGGGGCCGTGATGGGTAAGCGAAACTCACGCCTTCGAGCGTCAGGTGGCCGGCCACCTTCGACGGCAGGCTGACCAGGCCCTGCTCCGGCGCGGTGATTTCACTGCGCGCCGCGAGCAGCTCACTGATCCGTTCGGCCGCGCCGGCCGCGCGTTGCAGCTCGCCGATCACTTCGCTCAAGGTGCCGAAGGCCATGCCGACGATCAACGCATAGAACACGAAAGCGGCCAGCTCGCCGCTGCTGATCGAACCTTCGATCACGTCCATGCCGCCAACCCAGAGCATGACCGCCACTGCGCCAAGCACCAGCACGATGACCAGCGTGATCAGCCACGAGCGCTGCAGAATACGCTTGCGCGCGGTTTCGAACGCCTGCTCGGCGGTCTGGGCGAAGTGCGCCTTGTCGCGCTGCTGGTGGTTATAAGCCTGAACCGTCTTGATCTGGCCCAGCGTCTGCGCCACGTAGCTGCCCACGTCGGCGACGCGGTCCTGGCTCTGTCGGGAAAGCGCGCGTACCCGGCGACCGAACAGCAGGATCGGCGCGATGATCAGCGGCAGCGCGATCACCACGATGCTGGTGAGCTTGGGATTGGTAATGAACAGCAGCACGATGCCGCCCAGCACCATGAGGGCATTGCGCAAGAACATCGACAGCGAAGACCCGACCACCGATTGCAGCAGTGTGGTATCGGCGGTCAGTCTGGACTGAATCTCGGAGCTGCGATTGCTTTCATAGAAACCGGGGTGCAGATCCACCAGGTGATCGAACACTTTTTTGCGCAGGTCGGCGACCACCCGCTCGCCGATCCACGACACCAGATAGAACCGGGTGAAGGTGCCGACCGCCAGGCCCATCACCAGCAGCATGAAGAGTCCGATGGAGCGTTCGAGCAGCACTGCGGACTGAGTCATGAAGCCCTGGTCCACCATCATCCTGATGCCCTGCCCGATGGACAAGGTAATGCCGGCAGTGAGAACCAGCGCCAGCAGTGCGCCCGCAGCCTGCCAGCGATACGGAGAAATGAAGCTCCAAGCCAGGCGAACAGCTTGCCGCTGGCGTCGGGAAAACAGCGAAATGGTCAAAAGGTACCTGCTTGTCTGGAAGTGCTTGAATCGCAGAGCCTACACCTGTAGTCATAGAGAATCTGCGCGGATGTTCAACTCAGTCGTGAACTTTTCAAAGCGCAGTCGGGTCATGAGCTATGGCCGTATGACAGCAGGCGCGGACCGGCGACAGCCGCCCGTGAATGACCTGAGTCCGTCTGGCCGACTTGCGTACGAACGGTTGAAAGATGTCACGGCACATTCATCGAGCGCGGGTAATTTCAAAGTGCACCTGATGAAAGGAGATAGACCATGAGTCTGCAAGAGCATAGCAATGCCGTCGAAATCGTTCGGGCTACCCCTAACCTGCCGGTTGGCGGTGCGGTGCTGGATCAGGATGGACGTGAAATTCTGATCACTGAGGAAATGGTCCAGGCCGCTTGCCAGGAATGCGACAAGCAATGGGTCACCCCTGCAAAACAAAACTGAGCGGCACCCATTCTTGAAACCCGACCCTCGCGTCGGGTTTTTTCTGTCCGCAGTTTGGCCTCAGGCCACTTGAGCACCGAGTGCCTGCACCAATTGACGCAACTGCGACGCTTCACCCTCGATACTGACTTTCAGGCCATCGATTTCGCGGCGCGGTGGGTAATGCTTGCGCAGCGCATCGAACGCCGCGCGCTGCCTGTCGGTGTCTTCAACCAGGCTGCGGCGAAAGTCGGCGTCGTCGCGTCGTGGATCATAGACGCCCCGACACAACATGCTAAGCGCCCAGTCAGGATCGGTACCTGCATCGAGCCGGACCTGAGAGAGCCAAGGTGCGGGCAACAGGTCCTCAAGACGAATGGCGGCCGGCTGGCCGAGGAACCGGCACAGCGCCTGATAGATCTGCTCGGTGCCGCGCTGGCGCCCATCCAGGCTATAACCGGCGATGTGCGGCGTGGCGATCACGCACAGATCGGCCAGATCGAGGTCGACTTGCGGCTCGTTTTCCCAGACGTCCAGTACCGCCTGGAGGTCGTCCCGCTGCCGCAATACGTCACGCAGCGCGGTGTTGTCCACCACCGGGCCACGACTGGCATTGATGAGCCAGGCGCCCTGCTTGAGCTGCCCCAGGCGCGCCGCGTCCAGCAGATGATGGGTGCGATGCTCTCCCGAGCGGGTAAGCGGCGTGTGCAGACTGATCACATCGCAGCGACGAACGATCTCTTCCAGATCGACGAAATCACCGCCTTCGGCCGCCTGTCTTGGGGGATCGCAAACCAGCACATTCCAGCCCAGCGCCTTGAGCACAGTGACCAGCCGGCCGCCGACCTGGCCGGCGCCGACGATACCATAAGTCCGGTCACGCAGGTTCGCGCCTTCGATTTCGGCAAGCGTGAGCAAGCTGCCCAACACGTAATCCACCACCCCGCGGGCATTGCAACCCGGCGCGCTGGACCAGCGAATGTCATTGCGCTGGATGTAGTCCAGATCCAGATGGTCGGTACCGATGGTGCAGGTGCCGATGAACCGCACCGGGCTGCCTTCAAGCATCTGTGCGGTCACCGGCGTCACCGAACGCACCAGCAGGATATCGGCATCCGCCACGGCAACGCGGTCGATGGCGCGGCCCGGCAGACGGCGGATTTCACTGAAACCCGAGAAAAAGGCATCGAGCAGCGGGATATTTTCGTCGGCGACGATTCGCATGGCAGGTACTCGGCAGTGCTGCATGGAGGTAGGGTCAGTCCCGCGATCGCGAGACCGGATCAGTCGGCTTTCTTGCGGATCCAGTACAGGAACGTCTCGCCCTGTGCCTGCTGTTCGACCAGTTCATGCCCCAGGAACACGCAGAATTTGGGGATATCGCGCTGGGTCGACGGGTCGGTGGCAATGACTTTGAGCAGGCCGCCGCCGTGCAGATCACGGACCTTCTGATGCAGCATCATCACAGGCTCGGGACAATTGAGCCCGCTGGCATCCAGCACGGCATCGACGGACAGGTTTTCGATGGATTCAGACATGTGACACTCCGGAAAGCAGATGGGCATTGTCACCCATATCGCTGCGTCAGGCCAAACAGACAGAAGCACCGCGTCATCGTTCATCGCCACTGCGGCTCACACCCCCCGTAGGAGCGGCTTCAGCCGCGAGAGGCCGGCTGCCTTTGCAAAAATATGTCGCCTGACCTAAAGCTTCGCGGATAAATCCGCTCCTACGGGGCGGGGACAATCCCTATTTGCACCGTCGCAAGCTAACGCATGCTGTAGGAGCGGCTTCAGCCGCGATCTGCCGCAAAGCGGCAGCGTATCGCCAGCACTTCACCCCAGCCTTCGCAGGTGGCAAGTCACTTCCTCACGATCGTGATACAGCTGTTTGCAGCCAATCGAAACCCGCACGCCCCGGGTCTTGAAACCGGCTTCGATACGGTCGAGCAGACGACGGACTTCGGCGTAACGCTGCTTCATCGGCAGTTTGAGATTGACCACGGCTTCTCGGCACAACCCCTCCCCCAGCCAGGTTTCCAGCAAGGCGGCGCTGCGCGCGGGCTTCTCGACGATGTCGCAGACCATCCAGTCCACCGTCTGACGCGGTTTGTAGGTAAAGCCGTCCGCCATCAGATGCTGGACCAGACCGGTGTCCAGCAGGCTCTCGGCCATAGGACCGTTGTCGATGGCCGTGACCAGCATCCCGCGGCGCACCAGCTGATAGGTCCAGCCGCCCGGCGCTGCGCCAAGGTCCACGCCAGTCATGTCGCCCGAAAGACGCGAGTCCCATTCGTGTCGTGGAATGAAATGGTGCCAGGCTTCTTCGAGCTTGAGGGTCGATCGGCTGGGCGCCTCGCGAGGGAACTTCAGACGCGGAATGCCCATCGGCCACATGGCGCTGTTATCCGGTTCGGCCAGACCGAGAAACACCTCGCGCCCGCTCTTGAAGGTCAGCAGCAGCCGCGGCTTGCGCGGGTCCTCGACGAGCAGCCCGGCCTTGGTCAGCGCCTTGCGCAGCGGCGCTTCGAATTTCTTGCAGAAGGTGGAAAGCTCCTTGCCTTCGTTGGTATCGACGACCTCCAGCCACAGGCTGCCGCAGACGGGAAAGCCCGCCAGGCGTTCGAGGATCACGCTGATCCGGTCGCTTTCCGGCAGGTCCACGAAAGCCCCGCGGGCCCACTGCCGAGGGAAGATCAGGCCGGAGAACGGCTGGCCGCTCATCAGGCGCTCAGCGGCTTGCGCGTCACTGCACACGAATTCCGCGCACGCGGTATCCGGGCGGGCCTTGGCATAGCCGGCCACATCGAGACGCGCGGCGACCTCGGAGATCTCCGAGCAGACCTCGCTTTCGAAACCGGGCCGACAGTGCATAAAGAGGGTATTCATGGGTGACTCCTGAACGACGCGGACCCCGGCCTGGGTGAGCGGTCTACGACCCGCGAACTCGAAAGCCGCGCATCATACCGAAATCAGGAACCACTGGCGCGGCGGGGCAGTCCACAAGCATTGAGACGTCAAGCGGCGCCCCCGACCTGATGCACACGGCGCCGGCTGCATGAAGCCATGCACACATTCCATAAGGAGCCGTTCATGTCCTCCCTCGATAGCCTGAACTGCCTGCGAACGCTGCAGGTCGAGAACACCACCTACCATTACTTCAGCCTGCCCGACGCCGCCAAAAGCCTGGGTGATCTGGGCCGCCTGCCGATGTCGCTCAAAGTGCTGCTGGAAAACCTGCTGCGCTGGGAAGATGGCAAGACCGTCGCCAAAGACGACCTTACAGCGCTGGCCGGCTGGCTGGCCGAGCGCCGGTCTGATCGCGAAATCCAGTACCGTCCGGCGCGGGTCCTGATGCAGGATTTCACCGGGGTGCCCGCGGTCGTGGACCTGGCTGCGATGCGCGCGGCGGTCGCGAAGGCAGGTGCCGATCCACAGCGCATCAACCCGCTCTCACCGGTCGACCTGGTGATCGACCACTCGGTGATGGTCGACCGGTACGGCGATCAGGACGCTTTCGAAGAAAACGTCGATATCGAGATGCAGCGCAACGGCGAGCGGTACGCATTCCTGCGATGGGGCCAAAGCGCCTTCGACAATTTCAGCGTGGTGCCGCCGGGCACCGGCATCTGCCATCAGGTGAACCTCGAGTACCTCGGGCGCACGGTCTGGACCAGGGAGGAAGACGGCCGCGTCTATGCCTTTCCCGACACCTTGGTAGGCACCGATTCCCACACGACGATGATCAACGGTCTTGGCGTATTGGGCTGGGGCGTGGGCGGAATCGAAGCGGAAGCCGCCATGCTCGGTCAGCCGGTCTCGATGCTGGTCCCCGAAGTGATAGGTTTCAAGCTCACCGGCAAGCTGCGGGAAGGCATCACCGCTACCGATCTGGTGCTGACCGTGACGCAAATGCTGCGCAAGAAAGGCGTAGTGGGCAAATTCGTCGAATTCTACGGCGACGGGCTCGCAGACCTGCCGCTGGCCGACCGCGCCACCATTGCGAACATGGCCCCTGAGTACGGCGCGACCTGCGGGTTCTTCCCGGTCGATAACGTGACACTGGACTACCTGCGCCTGTCCGGCCGGCCCGCGCAGACGGTCGAGCTGGTGGAAGCCTATTGCAAGGCGCAAGGGTTGTGGCGTCTGCCCGGTCTGGAACCTTCTTTCACCGACAGCCTGGAACTGGACATGGGTGCGGTGGAGTCCAGTCTGGCCGGTCCGAAACGTCCGCAGGACCGGGTGCCCTTGCCCGCCGTTGCCAGCGCTTTCGAAGATTTCCTGGGTTTGCAGGTCAAGCCCGCCAAGGTCGAGGAAGGCCGCCTGGAAAGCGAAGGTGGCGGCGGCGTCGCGGTAGGCAACGATGCGCAGGTTGCAGGCGAAGCCAGTTATGAATACCAGGGCCAGACCTATCGCTTGCGCGACGGCGCGGTGGTCATCGCCGCCATCACGTCCTGCACCAACACCTCCAACCCGAGTGTGATGATGGCGGCCGGGCTGGTGGCGAAGAAAGCCGTGGAAAAAGGCCTGACCCGCAAACCCTGGGTCAAGAGTTCCCTCGCTCCCGGCTCCAAGGTCGTCACCGATTATTACCATGCCGCCGGTCTGACTCAGTACCTCAATGCGCTGGGTTTCGATCTGGTGGGTTATGGCTGCACGACCTGCATCGGCAACTCCGGCCCTTTGCTGGAGCCCATCGAAAAAGCCATTCAGCAATCGGATCTGACCGTCGCGTCGGTGCTGTCCGGCAACCGCAATTTCGAGGGTCGCGTGCACCCGCTGGTGAAAACCAATTGGCTGGCATCGCCGCCACTGGTGGTGGCCTACGCGCTGGCAGGCACGGTCCGCATCGACATCAGTCGCGACCCTCTCGGTGAGGGCGCCGACGGTCAGCCGGTTTACCTGCGCGACATCTGGCCGAGTCAGCGGGAAATCGCCGAGGCGGTCGAGCAGGTGAACACCAGCATGTTCCACAAGGAATATGCCGAAGTGTTCGCCGGTGATGAAAAGTGGCAGTCCATCGCAGTCCCTCAGGCCGCGACCTATGTCTGGCAGACGGACTCGACCTACATCCAGCATCCGCCCTTTTTCGAGGGTATCGGCGGTCCCCTGCCGGTGGTCGAAGACATTCGAGGAGCCCGCGTGCTCGCCCTGCTGGGCGACTCGGTGACCACTGACCACATCTCCCCTGCCGGCAATATCAAGGCCGACAGCCCCGCCGGTCGTTACCTGCGCGCCAAGGGCGTGGAACCCAGGAATTTCAACTCGTACGGATCCCGACGCGGCAACCACGAAGTGATGATGCGCGGCACTTTCGCCAATATCCGGATCCGCAATGAAATGCTGGGCGGCGAGGAAGGCGGCAATACCCTGCATGTGCCCAGCGGTGAAAAGCTCTCGATCTATGACGCGGCCATGCGTTATCAGGATGAAGGAACGCCGCTGGTCATCATCGCAGGCCAGGAGTACGGCACGGGGTCGAGCCGTGACTGGGCGGCCAAGGGCACCAACCTGCTTGGCGTCAAGGCTGTGATCGCGGAGAGCTTCGAACGGATTCACCGTTCCAACCTGGTGGGCATGGGTGTGCTGCCCTTGCAGTTCACCGGCGGACAGACCCGCAAGACTCTCGGACTGACCGGCAAGGAAACCCTGGCGATCACCGGTCTGAGCGGCCATGACGTGCGTCCGGGCATGCCTCTCAGTCTGGTCATCACCCGAGAGGACGGCACTCAGGAAAGCGCCGCCCTTTTGTGCCGGATCGACACCCTCAATGAGGTCGAGTACTTCAAATCAGGGGGCATCCTGCACTATGTGCTGCGTCAGTTGATTGCGGCCTGATTGCTGAACCCCGATCCGACAAAGCCCGGTCACATGACCGGGCTTTGTGTTGCATCCTGTGGCGTGCGTAAAGAATCCGGACAGGCTCCGCTAGAATGCCTGCGCTGATGAACGCGCAGGGAAATTCGAATGGAAGCACAGCAGAAATTTTATCTTGGACTCCTGATACTGGGCTACGGTATGGCGCTGACCGCCAGCGCGCTGGACGCCGCCGCAGGGGTAGCCATACTGACGCTGGTCCTGGCCGGACTATGCGTCAGAGCCGATCATGCATGGCTGCGCATAGCCGGGCACTGCCTGTTCCTGATCACCGGACTGGGCTTGGCAGCCCATCTACTGCCCGGGTTCCACAACGCAAAAGTGATCGACGGCGCACGGTTTACTGCCGACGCCGCGCCTTTCTCCATGAGATTGAATCTGGACAAGCCTTTGCTGGGGTTGTGGATTCTGCTCGCGTGCCCATGGCTATTGCCAGGCGTTTCCTGGCAACGTTGCCTCGCGGTCACGGCTGTTGCGCTGGTGGCTACGGCGACCCTGTGCATGGGCCTGGCGGTTCTCTTGGACATCGTTCGCTGGGCGCCGAAATGGCCGGAACAGGGGCTCCTCTGGGCCGCCAATAACCTGCTGCTGGTCAGCCTGACCGAAGAGTTGTTGTTTCGTGCCTATCTGCAAGGTCTCTTCGAACGCTGGTGCAAACCCCTCGCCTGGGGGCCGGTGCTGGCAGTGGCTGCCAGCGCGTCTCTGTTCGGCCTGGCCCATGTCGGCGGCGGCTGGCATATGGTGCTGTTGGCAGGTATCGCGGGCATCGGCTACGGCATCGCCTTCCGACTCGGCGGCCTGGGTGCATCGGTGCTCTGTCACTTCGGCTTGAATCTGCTGCACTTCGGGCTCTTCACCTACCCCATGCTCGAATAAACGGCATTGCTGCTCGTCAATCGAAATCCGGCCATTTTGCCTTGCAGGGTTTAACAAATGGATTTCATGGCCGATAAACGACCAAAGCCTCCTGCCTCGAAGGACTGAACACCCATGCGCAATAACCAGCCCGTCACTCAACGTGAACGGACGTTTCCCGCCGAACAACGCCTGATTTCCACCACCGACACGCGCGGGGTGATCAGTTATTGCAACGACGCTTTTCAGGAAATCAGTGGTTATAGCCATGAGGAGCTGACCGGCGCGGCGCACAATCTGGTTCGCCACCCGGATGTGCCGTCGGCTGTGTTCGAACACATGTGGACGACGCTCAAAGGCGGCGAGCCGTGGATGGGCATCGTCAAGAACCGTTGCAAGAACGGCGACCATTACTGGGTCAACGCGTATGTCACGCCCATGCGGGAAAACGGCAAGGTCGTGGGGTTCGAGTCCGTGCGGGTCAAACCCACCGCCGAGCAGGTGCGCCGCGCCGAAGCGCTCTATGGCCGCCTGAACAGTGGCAAGGCGGCCGTTCCCGGTCGCGACAAGTGGCTGCCGGTGCTGCAGGACTGGCTGCCGTTCATTCTGATCAGCCAGCTGAGCTTCATGATCGGGGTGTGGCTGAACACCGAATGGGGCTTTGCGCTGGCGGCGGCACTGTCGGTTCCGCTGGGCCTGCTCGGCTTGAGCTGGCAGCAGCGCGGGACCAAACGCCTGCTGCGTCTGGCCGAACAGACCACTTCCGACCCGCTGATCGCGCAGATGTACACCGACAGTCGCGGGCCCCAGGCTCGTCTGGAGCTGTCCATCCTGAGCCAGGAAGCGCGGCTGAAAACCTGCCTGACTCGTTTGCAGGACACCGCTGAACACCTGAGCGATCAGGCGCGGCAGTCCAACGCTCTGGCTGTCGCCAGTTCCAGCGGCCTGGAGCGCCAGCGCGTCGAAACCGAACAGGTTGCCGCCGCGATCAATGAAATGGCCGCCACCACCCAGGAAGTCGCCAGCCATGTGCAACGCGCCGCCGACGCCACGCAACAGGCCAACGAACTGACCCGTCGCGGCCGCGATATCGCCGGCGAAACCCGCGCGGCCATCGAGCTGCTGTCCAGGGCAGTCGGCGAAACCGGTGTGACCGTCATCCGCCTGGCGAAGGACAGTGACGAGATCGGCGGCGTGGTGGATGTGATCAAGGGCATCGCCGACCAGACCAACCTGCTGGCCCTCAACGCCGCCATCGAAGCCGCCCGCGCCGGCGAAATGGGCCGTGGCTTCGCCGTCGTCGCCGACGAAGTGCGCCAGCTGGCGCAACGCACCACCGAATCCACCGGCCAGATCCACGGCCTGATCGCCAAGCTGCAACAGACCGCCAACGACGCCGTGCAGACCATGAACAACGGCCATCGTCAGGCTGAAGAAGGCGTCGCCCGCGTACTGGAGGCCGATCAGGCGCTGGTCGGCATCAGCGAAGCGGTGTCCAACATCACCGACATGACTACCCAGATCGCCACTGCTACCGAAGAACAGAGCGCAGTGGCCGAAGAAATCAACCGCAACATTGCAAACATCGCTCAACTGGCGGACAACACCTCGGAACAGGCCAGTCGCTCGGCAGTATTGAGTGCGGAACTGACGGGTACGGCGAATTCGCAGTATTCGTTAGTGGAGCGGTTTAATCGGTAAGGGTTGACTGGTTTCGAAAGAACCCCGGCGAGCTTTGGTTTGTCGGGGTTTTTTATTGCCTAGTTGATTTGGTCGACTTTGTGTCGGTTCCTACAAGATCGTCCCAAGCGGTTGAGGAAATATTCCTGAACGTTTCGTGAAGCATTCAATGCTGTTGACGTGACGCGCTGATTTCTATTGCTTGAAGTCTCGAGCAACTTCTGAGCAACTATTGCCAGATGTGGTCGCTAAAAGAGCGGACGTTGACCAACACAACAACCCGCTGCAACGCCGTTAATGAAGATGGAAAATATGATGAACGATTATAACTACTACGATTTACCCGCTCTAACCATTCCGGTCGCCGAGCATGATGGCCTTATCAATATTAAAGATCTCGTCAATCCGATTGAAGTCCGCATCCCCATCGTGGGGGCATACCGCACTCCACAATGTCTACTCTTTGTTTATTGGCCACATACAAGCGTCGATTCATCAAGTAATTACGAACCCGCTTCCGACCGAGCACTTAACGTTATCGATGCCGGCTTCTCTCTTTCCAGAGGATGGAACCTTCAGCATCTCTTATCAACTCACTTATTAACCATCCGGTGTACCTGTTCAATCTCACCCCATCTCAATCAGGCTGGACCGAACTCCACCTGGTGGAACCTCGCTGGGCCCAATCGTTTTCTCCGCCCACAGCCCAGACGACAAGTGTGAGGGTTTCATTTACCCCTATGCGGGTATGGAAACGGGCGACTCGATCCAGACACTCTGTAACGGCGCGCCAGGTCCTGCCTACAAGATTTCAGAGGCGAACTTCAACGGAGATCCCGTCAAGATCATCTTCGACAAATACAAGCCGGAAGAACCGGGCACGGCTTCGGTCCGGGTAACTTACTACGTTACCGATCGCGCGGGTAACCGTTCAATCGAATCTCAAAGCAGCGAACTTCCGGGTTCTCGCTGACAGCGATGCCGGTTTACCCGACTGCCCTGACCGAGAACCAGAGACGGAACACCGTAGGTTCTCGGCCAGGCTCGGACCACACACCACTGATACCAATAATTACAGTGAGAAAACCAATGAACCAAATAGCCTTAAATAAGTTTGAGCGCCTGCCCGCGCCAATCGTGCCAGCCGCTCAGCATGACGGCCTGCTAAACATCGAATACCTGACCGGCGATATCGAAATCATTATCCCCCTGTGGGAACACGCACGGCCTGGGGACTACTACGGTCTGCAAATCAACGATATGCATGTTCTTCCTTCACCCGCCCTGCCTGATCCTTTGCCTGTGGGTGATCTGACGATGCACATCGCTGGCACTCTCTTTGAAGACGAAGGTATTTACCACATCAGATACGCTGCCAAAAACGTTGAGAACGGCGTGGTGGAGCTATCGGATGCAGCCACGATCAGGGTCGATCGTACCGCCCCCGGTGCAGCCTTGCTGGCGCCGGTGATGTTTCGAGATAGTCCCCCATGTAATGTGGTCCGTGCGCTGGTTCCCGGCTACGCGCATATGGCAGAAGGAGACGTCATCAAGACTTTTCTCAATGGAATGCCCGGCCTGTCTACCAGGTAACCCGCGCGGATCTCACCACACGCATCATCGAGATCGTTTTCAGCAAACCATTTCTAATGGGTTTGGGTTCCGGGTCAGTGCGGCTGACCTACTGCGTGAGGGATCGCGCGGGCAATCGTTCGATCGATTCCGAGCCTGCCGAGGTGAGCGGTCTGAGACCTGAAGCGTTGAATGGACACCTTCGGGCATCCATCTGCCTGATGCCGAGGGGTCGCCTTCAGGCCTGTAACATTCATTTGAATTCAACCATGAACCTCCTGTACTCATTTTGAGTGCAGGAGGTTTTGTGGTTTTTTGAGTGAAGTTTCTTACAACAAGCAGATACAGAGTCAAAAAATAGGAAAAGCCCTACAAATATTCAGCACTTGTAGTTTTATTCTTACATCAGGACCGGAAACATCCTAATAGCGCAAATTTTAACCAGCACGACGCCGCACCCTATTTACGGGCAATTCGTCGCTGAATGAGATCATTTACGGACTACAGACCAGATCCCTACGACCTCACTCACATCCAAAGACGGACTACAAATCGTCAACTTGACCCACTGTCCTTTATTATTTTTAATTCACGGGCGTCGCCGGTAACTCACCCGCTTGCGGTCGCAACCTACTAATAACGCAAGAGCCAACAATGGAACAACAACCTCCAAAAACAAAATCCGCTCGCAGCTTCAACCTAGAGGACCTTCTGGAAAAACCCGTAACCGCACCGCCGCCCCTGAACCGGCGACGCGGCAACGAAGCCGGAAAAACAGTTGCCCCTGGCGGTTTACCGCTGGATATATCGGAGCATTTGAAACCACCCATCTTGCCGAACACCAATCCGGACGCCATCAGCTACGACGAAGCCCATGCAGGAGTCACCGTACATATACCCGGCGCACCGCAAATGCGTAACGAAGACGTCATTCTATTCTATTGGGGGATGCACAAGTCGGAGTCAGCACTCTATCAGGACGCCACTGCAAACAGCATAGTTCGCGTCTTGTGTATAACCTATAACTTCCTGCCGCATGTTCAATACGGTCTTGTGGACTTGCGTTACGAAGTGCAACGCTGCGGGGTGATCATTGGCCGGTCTCCGACCCTGCCCGTCACGGTCAACTATGCAGCGCCGGTTACACCCAGACAGCGGCAACGCAAACGTTCGGTAAGCCGTCGTTATCCAGACAGCTGACAAGGAAAGCCCCCGGTGATCGCTCACCGGGGGCTTTTTATTCACCGTGAAGGTTTCTCTACCGAATCAGAAGGCGAAACGCACTCCCACGTTCGCACCCCAAGGCTGTTCGATGCGCTTGCCTTTCATGTAATCGAAATCGGCATGGACCTGCACGCGTTCAGACAGGGACACCGCGGCACCGGCACCGAACTCGGCCCGGGAACCGAACAGACTATTGTCGAACCGCTTGTCGTTGACCTTCACATCGTTGCTACGGGAAAACTCCTGAGCAAAGGCCACTTTGACATAGGGCTGAAAGATCCCGCCGTCCTTGAGCGCGATACTGCGGCCCACGGACGTTCCCACCTTGCCCAGCACCGACTGGCTGCGCTCATGCTTCGCTTCCAGGCCGTTGTCGAGCTTGTAGTCGCTGCCCTCGATGACGACGGTGGACAGTTGCGCGAAAGGTTCGAGAAAGTAGTCTTCGGTCAACTTGATATGCCGACCGAACTCCACCGATCCGCCCAAGGCCATATTGGCGTAGTCACCCTTGGCTTTGCTGGCGTCGCTCATGGCCACGTCTGCCTTGTTGCGGAAGCGGTTGAGTTTCAGCACGCCGTCCAGGTAATAGCCATCGTCCGACAACCAGGTGCCATAGGCGCCGACATAGTAGCTATCGACCTTGCCCTTGGTGCCGTGACTCAGGTCCAGATCGGCTTTGCTGTAGCCGCCCATGACACCGAACAGCACACGGCCGTTATAGATGTCCACGGGGGCATCGGCTCCCAATGACAGGCCGCTTTGCTGCTGGCGATAGTCGACGCCGTCCCTTGTCGAGGCGTCCAGGCGGTTACCGTAGGCACGTATCCAGCCTCCGCTCGCACCGCCATGGCGCAGTTCGCCCATCCTGGTTCGCAAGGTAGACAGTTCGCTGTTCCAGATCGACGGAGTGGCATGAAACAACGCCAGGGCGGTGTTGGTCGAGGGACTGGTTTCCTTGCCCTCGCCGACGATGAACCAGTCATTGCCCTGCTGCTCCAGCAGGTACGAATAGGCGCCCAGATCCACCCGTCCGCCAATCAGGTTGAACTGCGCATCGCCGCCTTCGGTGTGCACGATCTGGAGCGGCTGCATGTCTGGAGACACCGGTTCGACTCCGGTGTTGCGAACCCGAAGCCCGAAGTTGCCATCGGCCTGCCCGTTGACGTTCAGGAAGTCACCCACGCCGGTGTCCAGATCGACGCGCATGCCGAAGGTGCCAGTGCCAGAAAGCTGGTCCAGCGACAGCTTGTGAAAACCCTCCTCGGCAAAGCCTATCGAGCCGCCATTCATGGACAGTGATTTCAGGGTGCCGTCGCCAGTCATCTGCCAACGGGCGCCAGAGTCCACCGCCAGCGTCGTGCTGTTGATGATATCGCCGGTCAGTCGGGCGCCGTTTTGCAGCTTCACGTTCAGGACACTGATGTCGTCGGCGACGAGATTGCCGGTGAGGTCGCTGTCGTCGACGGTGAAACTCGTGGTGTAGGTGCCTGAAGTCTCCAGAAGATTGCCGTTGCCCGCCAGCAGCACCGAGCGGTTGGCTATGTTGATATCGGCAGTGCGATCACCGTCAATGCCAGCCGACTCTACCTTGATGGCAGGCCCATCCAGTGACTCGATCCCGGAGGCACTTACATTCAACTGAGACTTTGAAACATCTAGAGCTGGAGCGGCAGGGCTTATCCAGACCCCTATACGCTGAGCGCGAATCCGGCTTCCCGACATTACATTTGCCTCACCGCCAAAAACTCCAAGCCCCCACCCATATTTCGGTTGAGGCGTTTGTATCCCTCCGTCAATCTGCACGTTGACAAGGTCAAGCGACCCAGCAGTGACGTTTGCACCAGCAGTTCCGATTATTTCGCTGTTGTTGACAACGGCTCTGGAGTTTATTCCCACCACCAGGGCTATTCCACCGGTCGACCCAGCGCGTCCCTGTAGGATTGAATTATTGATTTCCGCACGACTATTACCTTCGAGTCCAATAGCGCCACTAGACGTCGAGTGATTTAAAACTATCCGAGAATCATGCACTGACATCCGCCCTACCCGAGCACGATTTCCATACACGACCGAACCGCTGTAAATACTGTAATCTGCGAAAGCTGACGACTCATCCAACCGGAGTACTTCACCGTCCCTGATTACTATCTGGGGAGGCCTCGAGACCGGCTCTGCGGCTTCAGCTCTTGATGCCATACCTATAAAAGCCACTAAGACACCCGCATACAACTTTCCATTTCCCAATTCAGCACTTAGCACAATAATTGTTCCTCCAAGAAATATGAGACCACATCTTGAAGGCATTAAAACAAAGCTCATGCTCGATCCGTGAGCGGCCTTGTAATACATTTCTTAATCAAACAAAGAATCTTCCTACAAACTCTTCCAATCCTCCTGAAAATTGGCTCCTATCAATTTTCTCACCGCCCTTCCTATTGACACCAGTGGAAAAATTCTATTACGTCCCCAGCGTCGAGAGTAACACTGTTGCCACACACATTTAACTACCTGAAACCATACGCGTGTCAGCAGCGAACTGCTGCCTGAAGAAAACCTAATATGAGTAATAACATGACAAATCTCAACACCAGCTACCAAGTACGCGGCGCCAAAGAACAAGCAGACCCTTCGCTGCCGGCTCCCACCATTCCCGTAGCAGATCCGGAAGATGGGCTGATCAGGACTGAGGACCTTAATGAAGACGTGCTTCTGGAGTTCCCTCTCTGGCCGAGAGCCCAGTTGAACGATCATTATTTCTTTATCCTCAACGGAGAGGAAGGGCCTGAAAATTCACTGATTGAGTTCCCTCCTGTTGGCACGAATTTGACGCTGAAATTGCCGCTCACCCTGCTGGATCAGGATGGCCCCTATGTAGTCGAATATGGCGTCAAGCCGTTCCCAAGCGGCGCGGATTCGCGTTCCTATCCAAAAACCATTCTGATCGACCGAACCCCGCCCGGCGCCCACCAGCTCGGCTACATGGACTTCCCCGACGTCGCAAAAGACGGGCTCACGCTGGACGAACTGAGCGACATGGGTGACGTGCTGGTCGGCAGCATTTTCGGCTATTCGGACCTGAAACGTGGTGACGTTATCCAGACTTACTGGGGAAGCGTGACAGGCCCGAGCGTGACTCTTGACGGCATGGAAGACGGCACCGCGCCGATCGAAGTGCGGTTCTCGAAAGCCTTCCTGACCAGCCTTCCAAGCCCAGCGGGTGCAACCTGGTACAAGGTCACGGACCGGGCAGGCAACGTCTCGGAGGATTCAAGGAAAGTGACCATTCCCCTGTTTCTGACCGAGGTGACACCGGGTTTGCCCAAGCCAGTGGTCGACGACAGCGACGGCCTGATCAACTATCAGGAGGCGCGTGTCGGGGTCGAAGTCAAGATTCCAAGCTCCAGTTTTCTGGAAGCAGGCGATCAGATCACGCTGTACTGGGCCACCGAGAAAATGGGCCCGGTTCCTGTGGACCCGGATGATCTCAGCGAACCCTTCGTGCTGTTCTTTACGGTGATGTTCGACACCATCGAGGCGGCGGGCAACGGCCTGCGCCAGTTGAAATACGAGGTGATCCGGGGCGGGCAGGTGGTCGGTGTTTCCAACGATCTGGAGCTCGAGGTCAATATTGAGCTGCCGGTGCCCGGGACACCTGAAAAGCCCACGGTCAGGGGCGGCAGCGGTACACCCAGCAATGAAGACAACTTTATCGATGAGAACGACTTCGAGCTGAATGCGACCGTGATCATCAACTGGAACTCCGGCTTCAAGGCCTCGCAAGTACTGAGAATCTTCTGGGGCGGACAGGAAGTTCTGGATCAGCCGTACATCATTACCAATTCCGATGTAGTGGCCGGCCGGCCGCTTTTGCTCACCGCCTTGAACAGCAAGTTCAAACCGGTGGGTACCGGCAGCGATATCCGCGTGTATTACACGGTCAATACACCGGGCAACCCCAATACCTCGACTTCTCTGGAACAGGGCATCATCGTCCGCTCCAAAGATGAACTTCCTGGCGGCCCGGATGGGCCTGATGCTCCAGAGTTCACGGATCTGAACGAGTACGGCGCGATCAACCCGATCAATGGCGCAGCAGGCGCTCCCGTCTATATCAAGCCGTATATCAATATCGCCGCAGGTCAGGTCATCGTATTTACTTACGAGGCTTTCGACCAACTGGTGGGCGGCACCAAACTGTTTGAGTGGACCCATACCTCTGCGGATCTTACCGAGGAAGAAGTTACCAACGGCTACAACTTCCTCGTACCTCGCAGCATTCTCGACAGACACTTCTACGGCCATGTCGAGGCCACCTTCCAGGTTCGCAGCGATACAGGCCAGGGCAACTCCAAACGTGCCAGCGTCTGGATCGATATGCGCGGCGGCAAACGATAACCCCTTCAAATACAAGGGCAGGCTCGCCTGCCCTTTCCTCCGAAAGGACATGACATGCAATTACAAAAACAATCAAGACTGCTTCCTGAACCGGTCATCCACAGCTACAACCAGGAAGGCGTCGGCGATGTTGACGTCGCGGATCCGAGCAAACCTCTCGAGGTGCTGGTAGGCCCCGTCGATCTCAGTCAACGAGACAGAATCGATCTGTATTGGGGCGCCAACGATGCGGTGATCGATACCTATGTCCATTCCCCCGACGCCCCGGACACCAACGGCATCGTTTCGCTGTACGTGAATACGCGCTGGATCGAATCCGGGCTGACAGACGTGCGCTATATCTATACTCGCTTTCCGGCCGGCAACCCCGAGCCCTCGCCGGTCAAGCAAGTCATCGTCAAACTCGAAATTCCCGGGGGCAGGGATCCCGATCCCGCGACGCCTTACGAGAACGAGAAGCTGGATCTGCCTGTGGTCAGTCCGCCAGGCGTCATTACTTCTCCAGAAGGTGTGTCGGTCACCTTGAAGCCATGGGAAAACATGGTTGAAGGCGACGTGCCGTCCGTCTTCTGGCACGGCATCAGGATCCAACTGCCTCCGTTGACCTTGCCCCAGATCGGCCGGCCTCTGGTTGTACCGATCGACAAGGAGGTCATCATCGAAGCGGGTGACTCGGAAAACATCGTAGTGCGGTATGAGATTCGCGACGTTGTTAATAACTGGTCAAAGTTTTCGCTCCCTACCTACGTAGAGGTCGAGGCTGGGGCGTCCACTCTGCCAGCGCCCGTCGCGCCCCAGGCGCCGGAGATGGTGCTGGACCTCGACAAGCTGGCGGGTGCCGATATCCAAGCACTGGTATTGACGCATCCTGACATTGCCATCGGCGATACTCTCACTTTCGTCAGCGAACGCAGCACCGCAGAAGGCATCGAACTACCGCCGTACAGCGCATCGAAGATCGTCGAAAGGCCCGGCAGCTTTGTCGAGTTCGTGATTCCCAATGCGCAGTTTGTCCCGATCACACAAGGCCGCGCGCGCTTCAAGTACAGCGTGACCAAGGCATCCGGCCAGAGATTGCGCTCCAAGAGCTTGCCGTTGAGCATCCTCGGACAACCGCAACGGCTCGCGCCGCCCGTGATCCCGGCAGCGGTGGATGGTGTGCTCGATCCAACCTTGCATGCCGTGGTGACACAGGTGCCGCCTTACCACTTCATGATGGCGGGCGACGACGTCACTCTGGTATGGATGGGGCGCACCTCGATGGGTTCGACGGTCATGCACGAGGAAACTAAACGCCTGTCCAGTGCGGATATCGGCAAGGTCGTCGACTATGTGATTCCCGACGAAAAACTCAGGGTGTTGGCGGGAGGTAGCGTCGAGGTTTATTACACCGTGCTAACCTCGACTAAAGCGTTCTTCAAATCCCCGGTACTCAGGTTGCGAGTGGGTCCGGACAATTTGTCTCCCCTACCCCGCCCCCGCATCAAAGAAGCCAACGGTGATACCCTCGACCCGATCAACACCCCCAGCGGCGCCACCGTCATCATTGAAGCCAACGCCAATCTACGCGCCGGCGACCGGGTCTATACGATCTGGAACGGTCCCAAGGAAAATGGCTATAAGGATCAGATCGTGACCGAGCCCCAGGCCGGCAAGGCTCTGGAAGTTGTTTTTGCCCCTTCGCTGGTCAGCAACAACGTTGGTCAGGTCGTGAAGGTGGTGTACGCCGTATACCGGCTCAACGGTCCTATGCAGCGTTCTGAAGAGATCAGAATCAGAATCGTCGACAGCTTCAGATTCGACACTTCACCCGTTACCCTCGCTGGCAAGGTCTATCTGCTGCCGGCCACCCCGGACCTGCTGCCGCAGCTTCCCCCTGGCACCAGTGTCCGGCGCACGGCAACCGGCGGCCAGGCGCCTTACTCCTACACGTCGAGCGATCAACGGGTGGCAAATGTGGACAGTGACGGCCTGACCACTGTACGCGGTAATGGCAAAGCGCTGATTACCGCTACCGATGCGTCGGGAGCTGCCCTGAGTTTCGAGGTGACGGTGACCGGCGTCGTTCACTGCATCGGGGTCGGCCAAGGCAAGTATTCGGCCATGTCCGCAGCCGCAGCGGGCATCGGCGGACGCCTTCCTGACATCAACGAACTCAAGGCGCTGTACGCGGCCTATGGCAGCCGCTGGCCCATGGGCAACGGCAATTACTGGTCGTCGACGGTTGCCGCGCAGAATCTGGTCGGCATGAAGTGGTACTACGTGAAAAACCTGGTGACAGGCCTGGACTTCAAACTGATGGAACACAGTGCGAGTCTCTGCGTCGCGCTTCGCTGACGTGACAGCGAACTGACGACCGACCGGGAGCGCTTCCCAACGAGGGCGCTCCCGGTTTCTCCATGCAACGACGCCGCCCAATGCCCCGCGCTGACCGCAAGGCGTCAGGCCGGACGCGATCAGAGCCAGACCATGCGCCATCCTGTCATTCCCACCCGACGCTTCGTCCGCCCCGCGCCGTGCCAAGGCACGTTCGCGGCCATGGTCAACCACCGTCCCCTGGTCGTCTCGTCGCTGCTGGGCCGCCTGACACTGCGTCCGGAACTGGCGGGCGCCGCCGACCACTGGATATGGAAGGTGATTGCCGAAGGCAAGGTGGGTCAAAAACGCACCAGCATCGGGCTGTTCCTGGACCGCGACCTCAAACCCGGCAGCTACGAGCTGGTCGGCCAGGATCGCATCAAGATCGTCTACAACGAAACGCCGCACTGGCAGAGCGTGATTTATCACTCGGCGCATTTTCAGAGCGGCGTGTTCACGCTTGTCGAGGCCAATCGCGAGACGCGGCGCATTCGAGGTCAGTTCAGTTTCAGCATCTCGGCCATGGACTTCGCTGTCACCGACGGGTCGTTCGACGTGCAGTGTCAGTGAGCGCGAGCCAGCAGCTGCGCGATGCCGCGCGCCGCGGTTCGCAGACATTCGGCATGGCTGACGCCTGCCGCTTTCAAGGGCTTGAGGTCGTGATTGGCGGTCGGCACCCACTGGATATCGATCATGCTCGACAGTGAATAGCCAGCGACGTCCTCCCGTGTGCCAAGCGGATCACGTTCACCCTGCACGATCAGCGTGGGGGTCCGCAGCTGCGCCAGATGCTCGGTGCGCGTTTTCTCCGGTTTGCCCGCAGGGTGAAACGGGTAGCCCAGGCACACCAGCGCGTCAGCCTCCAGCTCGTCGGCGAGCAGACTCGCCATTCTTCCCCCCATCGACTTGCCGCCGATGACAAGACGCCCGGCGACACAGGGTCGCAGGCGCGTGTAGACCTCACGCCAGCAGTCGAGCAGTTGCGCCTGCACATTGGGCGGCCGTTTGCTGCCTCCGTCGCGGCGTTGCGCCATGTACGGAAATTCGAAACGCATCACGCTGACCCCTTCCGCCGCAAGGCATTGGGCCATCTCGTTCATGAAATCGCTGTCCATCGGCGCACCCGCACCGTGGGCCAGCAGCAACGTCGCCGCCGCGCGCCCTTCGATTTCCCGCGCCTGCGTCCACAACCAGCCGCTGTCCCGGGCCAGCCGGACGCATTGACCCTCGTCAATACCGGTCTTCAGACCATTGCTCATGCTTGCCTCGCTTTGATGCCTCACCTTGAGAGGGTGTTTACAAAATAGGCGAGCGAAGGCAAGACAAGGCGAAATCGGTCGAAAAAGCGGAGTTTACATGGAGTAAATGAGCATTCTGAGACCGATTTCAACGCTGTATTGCCGAGTGCAGCCATTTTGTAAACACCCTCTGATGAATCTGCCACCAACCCGGAGCTATAACCGTGCAGTGGCTCCCCGACCAAGCTGGATGGGAACACACTTCAATGAACACAACTCATAGCCCCGCCTATAACTATCAGGTGGTCCGCCAGTTCGTCATTATGACGGTGGTCTGGGGGATTGTCGGGATGGGACTGGGCGTTTTTCTGGCCGCGCAGCTGGTCTGGCCAGAACTCAACTTCGACTTGCCCTGGACGAGCTTCGGCCGTCTGCGCCCCTTGCATACCAATGCGGTGATCTTCGCGTTCGGCGGCTGCGCTCTGTTCGCCAGCTCCTACTACTCGGTCCAGCGCACCTGCCAGACCCGGCTGTTCTTGCCCCGGCTGGCGGCCTTCACGTTCTGGGGCTGGCAACTGGTGATCGTGCTCGCAGCCATCACCCTGCCGCTGGGCTACACCTCGTCCAAGGAATACGCCGAACTGGAATGGCCGATAGACATCCTGCTCGCGGTGGTCTGGGTCGCCTACGCCGTGGTGTTCTTCGGCACCATGGCGCGACGTACGACCCGGCATATCTATGTCGGCAACTGGTTCTTCGGCGCCTTCATCCTGACCGTGGCGCTGCTGCACATCGTCAACAACCTCGAACTGCCGGTCAGCCTGACCAAGTCCTACTCGTTGTACTCGGGCGCCACCGACGCGATGGTGCAGTGGTGGTACGGACACAACGCGGTGGGATTTTTCCTCACGGCGGGATTTCTGGGGATGATGTATTACTTCGTGCCGAAACAGGCCGAGCGTCCGGTGTACTCCTATCGCCTGTCTATCGTGCACTTCTGGGCCTTGATCACCCTGTACATCTGGGCGGGTCCGCACCACCTGCACTATACCGCGCTGCCCGACTGGGCGCAGTCGCTGGGAATGGTCATGTCGCTGGTGCTGCTGGCACCGAGCTGGGGCGGCATGATCAACGGCATGATGACCCTCTCCGGTGCCTGGCATAAGTTGCGCAGCGATCCGATCCTGCGGTTTCTGGTGGTGTCACTGGCGTTCTACGGCATGTCCACGTTCGAAGGTCCGATGATGGCGATCAAGACCGTGAACGCACTTTCCCATTACACCGACTGGACCATCGGTCACGTGCACGCCGGTGCGCTGGGCTGGGTGGCGATGATCTCCATCGGCGCGCTCTACCACATGATTCCGAAGGTTTTCGGCCGCGCGCAAATGCACAGCATCGGCCTGATCAACGCGCACTTCTGGCTGGCGACCATCGGCACGGTGCTCTACATCGCCTCGATGTGGGTCAACGGCATTACCCAAGGCCTGATGTGGCGGGCGATCAACGACGACGGCACCCTCACCTACTCCTTCGTCGAAGCGCTGCAGGCCAGCCATCCCGGTTTCATCGTGCGCCTGGCCGGCGGCGCGGTGTTTCTGCTGGGCATGCTGCTGATGGCCTGGAATACCTGGCGCACCGTGCGGGTCACGCGCCCGGTCGATACCGCCGCTGCCGCGCAACCGGCCTGAGGAATCGATCATGAACCATGAAGTCATCGAGAAAAACGTCACCCTGCTGATGATCCTGATGGTCCTGGCCGTCAGTGTCGGCGGCCTGACCCAGATCGTGCCGCTGTTCTTTCAGGACGTCACCAACACGCCGGTCGAGGGCATGAAACCCTACACCGCACTACAGCTCGAAGGGCGCGACATCTATATCCGCGAAGGCTGCGTCGGCTGTCACTCGCAGATGGTGCGGCCGTTCCGCGCGGAAACCGAGCGCTACGGGCATTACTCGGTGGCCGGCGAAAGCGTCTGGGATCACCCGTTCCTCTGGGGCTCCAAGCGCACAGGGCCGGATCTGGCCCGGGTCGGCGCCCGCTACTCGGACGACTGGCACCGGGCTCACCTCTATAACCCGCGCAACGTGGTGCCGGAATCGAAAATGCCCGCTTATCCCTGGCTAGTGACCGCACAGGTGGACAGCACGCACACCGAGGCCAAGCTGCGCGCCATGCGCACGCTCGGCGTGCCCTACACCGATGCCGATATCCAGGGCGCGATCGCCAGCCTCAAGGGCAAGACCGAAATGGACGCGCTGGTCGCCTACCTGCAAGTGCTCGGCACTGCCATCAAGAACAAGAGGTAACGCCATGGACACTGGAGATCTGCGCGGCCTGGGCACCCTGATCATAGCCATAGCCTTTATCGGGTTGTCGCTATGGGTATCAAGCAGCAAACGCAACCGGGATTTCGCCGAAGCCCGCCTGGCGCCGTTCGCCGACGAGTCTTGCGAGGCTGTGAGCGAACCCCTCACTCAAGCCCAACCCAGCGACAGGCGGAGCATTCAGTCATGACCACCTTCTGGAGCCTCTATATCAGCGCCCTGACCTTGGGCAGCCTGATCGGTCTGGCCTGGCTGTTGATCGGCACACGCAAGGGCGAGAGCCGCGGCAGCACCGATCAGACCATGGGCCACAGCTTCGACGGCATCGAAGAGTACGACAACCCGTTGCCACGCTGGTGGTTTCTGCTGTTCGTCGGCACGCTGCTGTTCGCGGTGGGCTACCTGGCGCTCTACCCCGGTCTTGGCAACTGGAAAGGTCTGCTACCCGGCTATGAAGACGGCTGGACCGGCGCCCATGAGTGGGAGAAGGAAATGGCCAGGGCCGATGCCCGGTTCGGGCCGATCTTCGCCAGATTCGCCGCAATGCCGGTGGAACAGGTCGCGCAGGATCCGCAGGCGTTGAAGATGGGAGCACGTCTGTTCGCCTCCAACTGCTCCGTGTGCCACGGCTCCGACGCAAAGGGCGGTTACGGCTTCCCCAATCTGACGGACGCCAATTGGCGCTGGGGTGGCAATGCCGATGCTATCAAAACCACGATCATGAAGGGTCGCATGGCGGCCATGCCGGCCTGGGGTCCTGTCATCGGCGAGCAAGGGGTGAAAAACGTCGCGGCCTACGTTCGGCACGGTCTGGCCGGTCTGCCGCTGCCCGACGGCAATACGGCAGACGTCGACGCCGGACAGCAAGTGTTCAGTTCCACTTGCGTAGCCTGTCATGGCTCCAAGGGTACCGGTGTCGAGGCGATGGGTGCTCCAGACCTCACACAACCCGGTGGTTACCTCTACGGCACCAGCCTCGCACAACTGCAACAGACCATCCGTCTGGGTCGCCAGGGTCATATGCCTGCTCAGGCCAATCTGCTGGGCAATGACAAGGTGCAAGTGCTGGCCGCCTATGTGTACAGTCTTTCCAGGAGTCCTGATCAACTCCCCGAAACAGAAAAGCCGTCACAGTAACGCCGTCATCGAGTGGTATCCGGGATGCCGCGTCCTGCAACGGGGCGCGACATCCTTTCTGTGAGCGGCAAGTTGCGACCAAGTGTCGCACCCCGGCTACCCTGGTCTTCCCTCCCTATTCTTTCGGGACTAAGCTTGCCGTCAGTGGACTGGCTCTCGCTGGTCACAGGCCGACTGCAAGCCGACACCCGGTGCTTCGTCTGCATCGACCTGCCCCCGCTCCTTCGGTCCGCTTCGACACGGCCCGGCGAAGATGCCGGCATCGATCGTGTCCGGCAGGCCGCAGCCTTCAGCGCGGCACCGTCTATGCGTCGCCTGGCGGCGCAATGGTGCTGCCGTCTCATCTGTCTGCGTCCGGGTTGACTATAACAATGACGTGACCCGTGAGACCTGAAATGAGTACCGCATCCAGTCCCACCGCCTACAACTACAAGGTCGTTCGCCAGTTCGCCATCATGACTGTCGTCTGGGGAATCGTCGGCATGGCGATGGGCGTGTTCATCGCCTGCCAGCTGGTACGGCCCGAGCTGAACTTCGACCTCGAATGGACCACCTTCGGCCGGCTGCGGCCGCTGCACACCAGTCTGGTGATCTTTGCCTTCGGCGGCTGCGCGCTGTTTGGCACGTCCTATTACGTCGTGCAGCGAACCTGCCAGGCCCGGCTGATTTCCGATGGTATGGCAGCGTTCACGTTCTGGGGCTGGCAGGCTGTGATTCTCAGCGCCATCATCACCCTGCCAATGGGCTACACCACCACCAAGGAATATGCCGAACTCGAATGGCCGATCGCGATCCTGCTGGCCATCGTCTGGATCACCTACGGCGCGGTGTTCTTCGGCACCATCGTCAAGCGCCGCACGAAACACATCTACGTGGGCAACTGGTTCTATGGCGCGTTCATCGTGGTCACGGCCATGCTGCACATCGTCAATCACATTTCGCTCCCGGTCAGCCTGTTCAAATCCTATTCGGCGTACGCCGGAGCCACCGACGCCATGATCCAGTGGTGGTACGGGCACAACGCCGTGGGCTTTTTCCTGACCACGGGTTTTCTCGGCATGATGTATTACTTCGTGCCCAAGCAGGCCGAGCGGCCGATCTATTCCTATCGGCTGTCCATCGTGCATTTCTGGGCGCTGATCACGCTATACATCTGGGCCGGTCCACACCATCTGCACTACACCGCCTTGCCGGATTGGGCGCAGTCGCTGGGCATGGTGATGTCGATCATTCTGCTGGCGCCCAGCTGGGGTGGGATGATCAACGGCATGATGACGCTTTCCGGTGCCTGGCATAAATTGCGCACCGACCCGATCCTGCGCTTTCTGGTGGTCTCGCTGGCGTTCTATGGCATGTCGACCTTCGAAGGTCCGATGATGGCGATCAAGACCGTCAACTCGCTGTCCCACTACACCGACTGGACCATCGGCCATGTGCACGCCGGTGCGCTGGGCTGGGTGGCGATGATCTCCATCGGCGCGGTGTATCACATGATCCCGAAAGTCTTCGGCCGTGCGCAGATGCACAGCATCGGGCTGATTAACGCGCATTTCTGGCTCGCGACCATCGGCACGGTGCTGTACATCGCCTCGATGTGGGTCAACGGCATCACCCAGGGCCTGATGTGGCGGGCGATCAACGACGACGGCACGCTGACCTACTCGTTCGTCGAAGCCCTGCAGGCCAGCCATCCGGGCTTCATCGTACGCGCCATCGGCGGCGCCTTTTTCACCAGCGGCATGCTGCTGATGGCTTACAACGTCATGCGGACCGTCCGGGCCGCCGATCCTGAGCAGGCCGAAGATGCCGCCCGGATCGCCAGCGTAGGGGCGCATTGATGAAACACGAAGCCCTCGAACGCAACATCGGCCTGTTGGCGTTCTTCATGGTCATCGCGGTAAGCGTCGGCGGCCTCACGCAGATCGTCCCCTTGTTCTTTCAGGACGTGACCACCCGCCCCGTGGAAGGCATGAAGCCGCGAACCGCGCTTGAAGTGGAGGGCCGGGACGTCTACATCGCCAACGGTTGCGTGAGCTGCCATTCACAGATGATTCGCCCGTTCCGCGCGGAAACCGAGCGCTATGGTCACTATTCAGTGGCCGGCGAAAGTGTCTGGGACCACCCGTTCCTCTGGGGCTCGAAACGCACCGGACCGGATCTGGCGCGGGTCGGCGGTCGCTACTCGGATGACTGGCATCGGGCGCACCTCTACAACCCGCGCAATGTGGTGCCGGAATCCAAGATGCCGGCCTACCCGTTCCTGGTCGAGAAACGCATCGACGAGACCCGGACTGCCCGCAAGCTCGAAGTATTGCGCTCGCTCGGCACGCCTTATACAGACGAAGACATCGCAGGCGCGGCGGCGGCAGTCGCGGGCAAGACCGAAATGGATGCGCTGGTCGCGTATCTGCAAGGTCTGGGCACCCTGATCAAGAGCAAACGGTGAGCGCAATGGACATTGGAACGATTCGCGGGCTCGGCACCCTGGTGGTGATGATCGCCTTCATCGGCCTGATCCTCTGGGTGTTCAGCCCCCGGCGCAAAGCCGAGTTCGACGACGCGACCATGCTGCCATTCGCGGATGAACCGCGGCCCGGTGCCGAGCCCGACCCAGAAACGCAGGTTTCCCGGAGCGACCGGCCATGAGCACTTTCTGGAGCCTGTACGTCACGGCTTTGACCCTGGGAACGCTCATCGCCCTCACCTGGTTGCTGCTGGCGACCCGCAAAGGTCAGCGTCCTGAGTCGACCGAGGAAACCGTCGGCCATTCATTCGACGGCATCGAGGAATACGACAACCCGTTGCCCCGCTGGTGGTTCATGCTGTTCGTCGGCACCATCGTGTTTTCCCTGGGTTATCTGGCGCTGTATCCGGGGCTAGGCGACTGGCGCGGGCTGCTGCCTGGCTATGGCTGGCTTGATAAAGACAAGCAGATATCCTTTGCCGACGGCCAGGCCGGCTGGACCGGCGTGCACGAGTGGGAAAAGGAAATGGCCCGGGCCGAAGCACGCTTCGGGCCGATCTTCGCGAAATACGCCGCCATGCCCATCGAAGAGGTGGCGCAAGACCCACAGGCCTTGAAAATGGGTGGCCGGTTGTTCGCTTCCAACTGCTCGGTGTGCCACGGCTCCGATGCCAAAGGCGCCTACGGTTTCCCGAACCTGACCGACGATTACTGGCGCTGGGGCGGCGAGGCGCAAGCCATCAAGACCACCATCATGGGCGGTCGCCATGCCGTCATGCCGGCCTGGGGTCAGGTACTGGGGGAGCAAAGCGTGCGCGATGTGTCGGCGTTCGTGCTCAGCCGCATCGCCGGTCGCGAGCTGCCGCAGGATGCCAAGGCCGATCCGGTGGCCGGCCAGAAGATCTTCGCCGCCAATTGTGTCGCCTGCCATGGCGTCGACGCCAAGGGCACGGTTGCCATGGGCGCGCCTGATCTTACCCTGCCTGCCGCTTACATCTATGGATCGGGTTTCGCACAGCTGCAGCAGACCATACGTTATGGGCGCCAGGGCCAGATGCCCGCGCAGGAAGCGATGCAGGGCAATGACAAGGTGCATCTGCTGGCGGCCTACGTTTATAGCCTTTCTCGCAAGGAGGAGCCTGCGGTCGAACAGTAACGCTGCCTCGCACGATATCCTGCTGCGATGCTCGATGTTACACTTTCCGCCTTGTAGCAACGTTTCTACACGACTACTGTATGGGTGCTGACGGCGACGATTTCCGATGCGTGTCTGCCGAACAAATGCAGGAGTCGCCCATGCCATTGACCTTATCCAGCCGCGAGTTCAATCAGGACACCAGCGGCGCCAAGAAGGCCGCCGATCACGGCCCCGTATTCATTACCGATCGAGGGCGCCCGGCGTACGTGCTGCTCAATATCGAGGAGTATCTGCAACTGACCGGGAGCGCTGTCAGCCTGGTGGATACGCTGGTAATGAACGATACCGCCGACATCAACTTCGAGCCGCAGCGCGCCGACATCACCCCGCGTCCCGTAGATCTGAGCTGATGTTTCTGCTGGACACCAACGTCGTTTCCGAACTGAGAAAGCCCGCCGCCGACCCCAATGTCGTCAGATGGGCCAGATCCCACGCCTCCTCGCGGCAGTACATTTCAGCCATCACGGTCCTGGAGCTGGAAACCGGCGTACTGCGCCTGGAGCGTCGTGATCCGGCCCAGGGCGCGCGGCTCAGGCGCTGGCTTGAGCACCATGTCCTGCCTGCGTTTGCCGGGCGAATACTGGCGGTCGATGCGGTGGTCGCCAGGCGCTACGCCCAGTTGCATGTGCCCGACCCACGCAGCGAATCCGACGCGCTGATAGCGGCGACCGCTCTGGTACACCGCATGACTGTGGTGACCCGTAATGTCGAGGACTTCAGGCACTGCGGTGTGCCGCTGCTCAACCCCTGGGTCAGTCAGCTGAATGAGGAATCCGGTCGCTATTCAGCCAGCCCCGCATCCTGAAAAGGACCATAATTAGCGTGTCAATTGATCCAGATCACATACACGATCAGCGATCACGACCCAACGCGACCAAAGGTCGCACCTTCGAGAGGTGACGCCAGGCGTATGATGCAAGCCATAAGAAACATACTCTGACCCCGGTTGGCAGGTACTGGTCGGGGCATATTTCCACTGCCGTGGGACGCACCGATGAGCAATCACATTCCGGTCAACGACGTTACCCCGCCCACCCGGAAGGACGGCCAGATCGTCGATCTCTACGCCTCGCGGGAGAAGATCTACACCCGCGCATTCACAGGCCGTTTCCGCAATCTGCGCAGGGTCGGCGGCGCCCTGTTGTTTTTGATCTATTTCGGCACCGTGTGGCTCAATTGGGGCGGTCATCAGGCGGTATGGTGGAATCTGCCGGAGCGCAAGTTCTACATATTCGGTGCCACCTTCTGGCCGCAGGACTTCATTCTGCTGTCAGGCATTCTGATCGTCGCGGCCTTCGGTCTGTTCTTCATCACGGTCTATGCCGGACGCGTCTGGTGCGGCTATACCTGTCCGCAAAGCGTCTGGACGTGGATCTTCATGTGGTGCGAAAAAATCACCGAAGGCGATCGCAACCAGCGCATCAAGCTCGACAAGGCTCCGCTCGGCGCGGAGAAGATCGCGCGCAAGACCTGCAAGCACAGCTTGTGGCTGTTAATCGGTTTCGTGACCGGATTGACCTTCGTCGGCTACTTTTCGCCGATCCGTCAGTTGTGCATCGACCTGTTCACCGGGCAGGCCGACGGCTGGGCCTACTTCTGGGTCGGCTTTTTCACCCTTGCCACCTACGGCAATGCGGGCTGGCTGAGAGAACAGGTCTGCGTCTACATGTGCCCGTACGCGCGGTTCCAGAGCGTCATGTTCGACAAGGACACCATGATCGTTTCCTACGACCCACGCCGCGGGGAACGCCGCGGCCCGCGCAAGAAGGAAGCCGACTATAAGGCCCAGGGTCTGGGCGACTGCATCGATTGCACGATGTGCGTGCAGGTCTGCCCGACCGGCATCGATATCCGCGACGGTCTGCAAGTGGAGTGCATCGGCTGTGCAGCCTGTGTCGACGCCTGCGACAGCATCATGGACAAGATGAACTACCCGCGCGGCCTGATCAGCTACACCACCGAACACAATCTCTCCGGCCAGGTGACCCGCACACTCAGACCTCGCCTGATCGGCTATGCCGTGGTGCTGCTGCTCATGATCGGATTGCTGGCAAGCGCATTCATGACCCGGTCGCTGGTGGGGTTCGATGTGACCAAGGACCGGGTGCTGTACCGGGAAAATGCCGCAGGGCGAATCGAAAACGTCTACAGCCTCAAGGTCATGAACAAGGACCAGGTCGATCACACCTATATCCTGGAAGCCGGAGGGCTGCCCGATCTCAGGCTGCAAGGCCGCCGGGAAATCCGCGTCGCCGCCGGCGACATCGTCAGCCTGCCGGTGGAGCTGTCCAGCGCACCCGAGAAGCTGCCATCGTCCACCAACGAAGTCACGTTCATCCTCAGGGATGCGGACGACCCTGATTCGCAGGTAGAAGCGCACAGCCGGTTCATCGGCCCGCAAGTGCGCTGAGAGAATGATCATGAACGCCGCGACCGCTTCGACTCCCTGGTACAGGCACCTCTGGCCCTGGATCATCATTGCCATCCTGACCTGCTCGGTCACCCTGAGCCTGACCATGGTGAGTATCGCGGTGAACAACCCGGACAACCTGGTCACCGATAACTACTACGAGGCGGGAAAGGGGATCAACCGTTCGCTGGACCGGGAACAGTTCGCCCAGACGCTGCAACTGCGGGCCACGCTTCGCCTGGACGAACTGACCGGTGAAGCCGAGTTGCGCCTGAGCGGCCATAGCCGGCCTGAGAGGCTGGAGTTGAACCTCATCTCCCCTACCCAACCGGGCAAGGACCGCCGCGTGTTTCTGATTCGCAGCACCAGTGATGGCGAGCGGTATATCGGCCAGCTGCAGGACGAGGTTCGGGGACGGCGCTTCGTGGAGCTGCTGGGAACCGAAGGCGGCCGGACCTGGCGGCTGTTCGAAGAAGAGCTGGTCGGCCCCGACCGCGACCTGCGCCTGGGCGATGAACCGCTGCAAGGTGCGCAACAAAGCACCAGCCCATGACCGCCCCCGTCCTTTGTTATCACTGTGCGCTGCCCGTGCCGCCCGGCAGCCGTTTTCAAGCCGCCGTGCTTGGGGAGACGCGCGACCTGTGCTGCCCCGGTTGCCAGGCGGTGGCCGAAGCCATCGTTGCCGGCGGGCTGGAGAGTTACTACCAGCATCGCAGCGAGCACTCGACCAACCCCCGGCAACTGCCGGCGCAACTGTTCGACGAACAGGCGCTGTACGATCGCCCGGACGTACAGGCCGGCTTCGTGCATCGCCAGCAAGACCACTGCGAAACCACGTTGCTGATCGAAGGCATCAGCTGCGCCGCGTGCGGCTGGCTGATCGAACGCCATCTGCGTGGTTTGCCGGCGGTGCGCGACGCGCAGCTGAACCTGTCAAATCATCGCCTGCGGGTGTCCTGGGACCCAGACCGTTTGCCGCTGAGCCACCTGCTCACGGAGCTGCGCAACATCGGCTATGCAGCGCACCCCTGGCAGGCGGACCGTGCCGCCGAGCAGATGGCGAAGGAAAACCGACTGGCCTTGCGCCGCCTGGGCGTGGCCGGGTTGCTGTGGTTTCAGGCCATGATGGCGACCATGGCAACCTGGCCGGAATTCAACATCGACCTCAGTCCGCAGATGCACACCATCCTGCGCTGGGTTGCGCTGTTTCTGACCACTCCCATCGTGTTCTACAGCTGCGCGCCTTTCTTTCGCGGCGCGCTGCGTGACCTGCGCAGCCGCCACCTGACCATGGATGTCTCGGTTTCGCTGGCGATAGGCCTGGCCTACCTGGCCGGGATCTGGACTGCGATCACCGGTCACGGTGAGCTGTATTTCGATGCCGTGGGCATGTTCGCGCTGTTCCTACTCGCCGGACGCTACCTGGAGCGCCGCGCCCGCGCCCGCACGGCTGCCGCCACTGCGCATCTGGTCAGTCTGCTGCCGCCCTCATGCCTGCGCCTGGATGAACAGGGTCACAGTGAACGCATTCTGCTGCGCGAGCTGCGATTGGGCGATCGGATCCTGGTCCCGCCCGGCGCGGTCATTCCGGCCGATGGCCGTATCGTGAAAGGTCAGTCCAGCGTCGATGAATCCCTGCTTACCGGGGAATATCTGCCACACGCGCGCGCCGTAGGCGACCCGGTCACCGCCGGAACGCTGAATGTGGAAAGCGCGCTGAGCATCGAGGTTCTGGCGCTGGAGCATGACACCCGCCTGTCGGCCATCGTTCGTTTGCTGGAGCGGGCACAGACCGAGAAACCACGGATGGCGGAAATCGCGGATCGGGCCGCGCAATGGTTTCTGGCGCTGTCCCTGCTGGCTGCTGCGGTGATCGGCTGCGTGTGGTGGAGCCTTGACGCCGACCGTGCATTCTGGATCGTCCTGGCCATGCTGGTCGCCACCTGCCCCTGCGCCTTGTCGCTGGCGACGCCCACGGCCCTGACTGTGGCCACCGGCACCCTGCACCGCCTGGGCCTGCTGCTGACTCGCGGCCATGTGCTCGAAGGCCTGAACCAGATCGATACGGTGATTTTCGACAAGACCGGCACTCTCACTGAGGGCCGTCTGACTTTGCGGAGCGTGCTGCCGCTCGCCGCTCTGGATGCCGATCAGTGCCTGGCAATGGCGGCGGCGCTGGAGGACCGTTCCGAACACCCGATCGCGCGGGCGTTCGGCCGCGCGCCGGTCGCCGCGCAAAACGTGCACAGCACACCGGGCGCCGGGCTGGAGGGTGACGTCGACGGGCGTCTGCTGCGCATCGGCGAGCCCGACTTCGTATGCGCCTTGAGCGGCAGCGTCCGCCCCGCGCTGCCCCCAGAACCTTCCGGCCAATGGCTGTTGCTCGGGGACCGGCAGGGGCCGCTGGCATGGCTGGTGCTCGACGATCGTCTGCGCGCTGACGCCCTGGCACTGGTGCAGGCCTGTCAGGCGCGCGGCTGGCGTACCCTGCTGCTGTCCGGCGACAGCTCACCGATGGTCAGCCGCGTCGCGACGCAACTGGGTATCAACGAGGCGCGCGGCGGCCTGCGCCCGGACGACAAGCTGGCCGTTCTGCACCAGCTTCGCCAACAGGGCCGCAAAGTCTTGATGCTCGGCGACGGCGTCAACGATGTGCCGGTGCTGGCGGCGGCGGACATCAGCGTGGCGATGGGCTCGGCCACCGACCTGGCCAAGACCAGCGCCGATGCCGTACTGCTCGGCAATCGCCTTGACGCCCTGGTGCGAAGCTTCGATCTGGCGCGTCGCACGCGCCGGATCATCCTCGAAAACCTGGGTTGGGCCGGGCTCTACAACGGCCTGATGCTACCGCTCGCGGCCGTGGGCTGGATCACGCCGGTCTGGGCCGCCATTGGCATGTCGGTCAGCTCGCTGGTCGTGATCCTCAATGCCCTGCGCCTGACCCGGGCCCCGGGCCCGATCGTCGAAACGCCCTTGTCCGGGGAGGTCTCATGCCCGCGCTCTACATCATGATCCCGGCTGCGCTGCTGCTGGTCGCCGTCGCGATCTACGTGTTTTTCTGGGCCGTGGACAGCGGCCAGTACGACGATTTGGAAGGCCCGGCGCACAGCATTCTGTACGACGATCAGGACCCCGGCCACCGGGCCGCGGTCGATGAAGCGGCGGATAAATCGGCCGCGGCATCCGGGCAGGACGGGACGAAGCCCGATGCTTGAACTGGCGCCGCAACTGCTGTCGGCTTTCGTCCTCGGCCTGCTGGGCGGGGGTCATTGCCTGGGCATGTGTGGCGGCCTGATGGGCGCGCTGACCTTGGCGATCCCCGAACACCGGCGCGGTCACCGTCTGCGTCTGCTACTGGCCTACAACCTGGGGCGCGTGCTTGGCTATGCCACCATCGGCTTGCTGGTCGGGCTGCTGGGCTGGGCGGTCGCCAGCAGCCCCGGCGCGACGGGAATGCGCATCGCCGCCGCGCTGTTGCTGATCGTCATGGGTTTGTACCTGGCCGGCTGGTGGAGCGGCCTGACCCGCATCGAACGCCTGGGTCGCGGCGTGTGGCGCCATATCCAGCCACTGGCCGGTCGCTTGCTGCCCGTCTCGACCCTGCCGCGCGCCCTGCTGCTGGGTGGTCTCTGGGGGTGGCTGCCCTGCGGACTGGTCTACAGCACCCTGCTCTGGGCAGCCAGCCAGGGCAATGCGTGGCACAGCGCGTTGCTGATGCTCGGTTTCGGGCTGGGCACCTGGCCGGTGCTGCTGGCAACCGGCCTCGCAGCCGAGCGCACCATTGCGCTGCTGCGTCGGCGCGGGCTCAGGACGGCGGGCGGCATCCTGGTGATCCTGTTCGGCATCTGGACCTTGCCCGGTCCGCATCAGCACGGGTTGATGGGGCACTGAGGTTTTCCGCGGGACGCCGGGCGGGCGCCCGTCGAGCAGACAGAGATTCCGGTGCGCTCATTTGACACGCATCAACATGCGGGCGCCGCGAGCCACATAGACTTCGAGCATTGCCAGCCTTTTCGGGGAACGCCCGCATGCTCGACGCCATTCATTGGGATTCCGACCTGATTCGTCGCTATGATTTGGCAGGGCCGCGTTATACGTCCTACCCCACGGCGGTTCAGTTTCATACTCAGGTAGGCGCATTCGACCTGCTCCATGCCTTGCGTGAAAGCCGCAGGGCGCTCCGTCCGCTGTCGCTCTACGTGCACATCCCCTTCTGTGCCAACATTTGCTACTACTGCGCCTGCAACAAGGTCATCACCAAGGACCGCGGCCGGGCGCAGGGTTATCTGCAACGGCTGGAGCACGAAATCCAGATGCTGGCCTGTCATCTGGACCCGGCACAGGTGGTCGAGCAGCTGCATTTCGGTGGCGGGACGCCGACCTTTCTCAGTCATGATGAGCTGCGCCAGTTGATGGCGCGGCTGCGCGCCAGTTTCAATCTGCTGGACGATGACTCCGGTGACTACGGAATCGAGATCGACCCGCGCGAAGCCGACTGGTCGACCATGGGGCTGTTGCGCGAACTGGGTTTCAATCGGATCAGCCTCGGCGTTCAGGATCTCGACCCGACAGTCCAGCGCGCGGTCAATCGCCTGCAAAGCCTGGAAGAAACCCGCGCCATTATCGAAGCCGCGCGCACCTTGCAATTTCGCTCGGTCAATATCGACCTGATCTACGGGCTGCCGAAGCAGACTGTCGAGGGTTTTGCCCGCACGGTCGAAGAGATTATTGCCCTGCAACCGGATCGGCTGTCGGTGTTCAACTACGCGCATCTGCCGGAACGCTTCATGCCCCAGCGCCGCATCGAAAGTGCTGATCTGCCGGCGCCTGAAATCAAGCTGGCGATGCTCGAAGCCACGATCAGGCAACTGACCGCCGCAGGCTATCGCTACATCGGCATGGACCACTTCGCGCTGCCCGACGATGAGCTGGCCATCGCTCAGGAAGAGCTGACTCTGCAACGCAATTTCCAGGGCTACACGACCCACGGTCATTGCGATCTGATCGGCCTGGGCGTCTCGGCGATCAGCCAGATCGGCGACCTCTACAGTCAGAACAGCAGCGACCTCAGCGAGTACCAGACCCTGCTTGCCAACGACCAGCTCGCTACCCGCCGTGGTCTGGTGTGCAACGAAGACGACCGGATTCGCCGCGTGGTGATCCAGCAGCTGATCTGTCACTTCGAGTTAAATTTCGCCGAAATGGAACGTTCATACAGCATCGACTTCGCGAGTTACTTCGCATCGGAATGGCTCGAACTCACGCGCATGGCGCGGGACGGCCTGCTGCGTATCAGCGACAGCGGCATCCAGGTGCTGCCCGCCGGGCGGCTGCTGGTGCGCTCGATATGCATGGTGTTCGACGCCTGCCTGAACCAGCAGAACCGGCAGCGTTTTTCGCGGGTGATCTGAACCGCGGGTGCCCGAATACAGGCCATGAGCCAGCCCGATCCATGTTGTCGCAGGCACTGCACGACGCTGGCCGAAGTCGTAACGCGTGAGTTACCCTTACGACCTATGTGTGATTTCCCACAAGGAATTAAGTGATGTCCGAGCCAGCCAAGCTGCGCGCTCATTCACAGGCCCATTGCAAGGATTGCAGCCTTGCACCGCTCTGCCTGCCGCTTTCGCTGAATCTTGAGGACATGGATGCCCTCGACCAGATCGTCAAACGAGGCCGTCCTCTCAAAAAAGGCGAATTCCTGTTCCGCCAGGGCGATACGTTCGAGTCGGTGTATGCCGTGCGCTCGGGCGCGCTGAAGACCTTCAGCATCAGCGATGCCGGCGAAGAACAGCTGACCGGCTTCCACTTGCCGAGCGAGCTGGTGGGTATGTCCGGGATGGACGCTCAGGCCTACCCAGTTTCCGCCCAGGCGCTGGAAACCACTTCGGTGTGCGAGATTCCCTTCGAGCGCCTCGATGAACTGTCCGTGCAACTGCCGCAATTGCGCCGTCAGTTGATGCGGGTGATGAGCCGGGAAATCCGTGACGACCAGCAGATGATGTTGCTGCTGTCGAAGAAGACCGCCGATGAGCGTATCGCCACCTTCCTGGTGAACCTGTCGGCGCGTTTCCGGGCCAGGGGCTTTTCGGCCAATCAGTTCCGCCTGAGCATGTCGCGCAACGAAATCGGCAATCATCTGGGGCTCGCCGTGGAAACCGTCTCGCGGGTCTTCACCCGCTTTCAGCAAAGCGAGCTGATCGCAGCCGAAGGCAAGGAGATTCATATTCTCGACCCGATCCAGCTCTGCGCCCTGGCCGGCGGCGCGATGGACAGCTGAAAACGTGCGATTCGGAGCGGGTGGGCTTAAACTATCGGCCAACCTAGCTCCGGATCACCCTGATGATTTCTGATTCAACCCATTTCAAATCCCTGATCCGCCCGGTCGTGGACTTTCCCAAGCCTGGCGTGATCTTTCGTGATATCACCCCTCTGTTCCAGTCGCCCAAGGCCACTCGCCAGGTGATCGACAGCTTCGTGCAGCGTTACATCGAGGCTGACTTCAGCCATATCGGCGTCATGGACGCCCGTGGCTTTCTGATCGGTTCGGTGGTGGCCTACGAGCTGAACAAGCCGCTGATCCTGTTCCGCAAGCAGGGCAAGCTGCCCGCGGACGTGCTCTGCGAAGCCTACAAGACCGAATACGGCGAGGCTTACCTGGAAGTGCATGCCGACAGCCTGTGCGACGGCGATTCAGTGGTGATGTTCGATGACCTGATTGCCACCGGCGGCACCCTGATCGCCGCGGCCAACCTGATTCGCCGCATGGGCGCGAAGATTCACGAAGCCGCCGCCATCATCGATCTGCCGGAGCTGGGCGGCTCGCAGCGCTTGAACGACATGAGCATCCCGACCTTCAGCCTGACCCGCTTCGCTCTGGACGAGCAATAAGCCCGATGGCTTCAGGCGCCAGCGGACGGCGCCAGCACAGAGCTTGCGACCGGCTCAGAGCGCGATTGGTTTGCGACCAGCAAACGAATGCGCAAGCGTCCCGCCATCGACCAGATCCAGTTCGCCACCCAACGGCACGCCGTGGGCGATGCGCGATGCGACCAGACCTTTCTCGTTGAGCAGCTGCGCAATGTAATGCGCCGTGGCCTCGCCCTCCACGGTCGGGTTGGTCGCCAGGATCACCTCGGTAAAAGTGCCCTGCTCGCCAATCCGCTCCATCAGCTGCGGGATGCCGATGGCTTCCGGCCCCAGGCCGTCCAGCGGCGACAGGTGGCCCTTCAGCACGAAATAGCGACCGCGATAGCCGGTCTGCTCGATCGCGTAGACATCAGTCGGCCCTTCCACCACGCACAACAAGGTGTCATCGCGGCGCGGGTCGGCGCATTGCGGACAAAGCTCTTCTTCAGTGAGCGTGCGGCAGGCCTTGCAGTGGCCGACGCCATCCATGGCCTGACTGAGCGCGGAGGCCAGCCGCGAGCCGCCGCTGCGGTCGCGTTCAAGCAGCTGCAATGCCATGCGCTGCGCGGTCTTCTGGCCGACGCCAGGCAGAACGCGAAACGCATCGATCAGTTGGCGAATCAGGGGGCTGAAGCTCATTGGGAGAAAAGTCCGACGTAATCACAAGACGCGGTTTATACCCGCGCCTTGCAGTAAGCGTCAAATCAGACGCCGCGAATCAAAGATCGGAAACCTTGACCACCAGCTTGCCGAAGTTATGGCCTTCCAGCAGCCCGATAAATGCTTCCGGTGCTGCTTCCAGTCCTTCCACGACGTCTTCGCGGAACTTGATCCGGCCTTCCTTGACCAGCGGCGTCATGGCGTCGATGAATTCGTCACGACGAGAACCATAGGCCTCGTGAACGATGAAACCCTTCATCAGGGCGCGCTTGGTCAGCAAGGTGCGCAGCAGCAGCGGCAGCTTGTCCGGACCTTCGGCGTCTCCCTGGGCGTTGTATTGCGCAATGACGCCGCAGACCGGAATCCGCGCCCCGGCATTGAGCAGCGGCAGCACTGCGTCGAAGACCTTGCCGCCCACCAGTTCGAAGTAGACGTCGATGCCCTTGTCGCAGGCTTTTGCCAGCTGCTCGGCGAAGTCGTCGCTCTTGTGATCGATGCAGGCATCGAAGCCCAGCTCGTCAACCACATAACGGCATTTATCCGAACCCCCGGCGATACCCACCACGCGCAGGCCGTTGATCTTGGCGACTTGCCCGACCACCGAGCCCACCGCGCCGGAAGCCGCGGCGACCACCAGCGTCTCGCCGGCCTTGGGCTGGCCGATGTCCATGAGTCCCATATAGGCGGTCATGCCGGGCATGCCGACGACACCGACCGCCATGGACGGGCTCGGCAGCCCTTCCGGCACTTTGACCAGACCCGCGCCGTCGCTCAGGCTGTGGGTCTGCCAGCCGGTCTGGCCGACGACCAGCTCGCCCACCTGGAATTTCGGATTGCGCGACTGCTCCACGACGCTGACAGCGCCGCCTTCCATGACCGCGTCGATTTCGACCGGATCCGCGTAGGACGGCGCGTCACTCATGCGGCCTCGCATGTAGGGGTCCAGCGACAGATAAAGAGTGCGCAACTGAACCTGGCCGTCCTGCAGATCCGGCAAGGCTTCACGTTCAAGGCGGAAGTTTTCCGGGGTGGGCCTGCCCTGCGGGCGGGAAGCCAGGACGATTCGCTGGTTGAGGATCAGATCTGGGTTCATCGAGTCGGCTCCTGAATGAGTAGGGTAAGAAAGCAGACACTGATGTACCCGGCGCGTTCGTTCGATGTGGTCCGAGGATGGCGACCCAAACCGCAGAAACGAAGAAGCCAGGCACCTGGCCTGGCTTCTTCGTTGAGCGCAACCTGTCGCTCGGGCGTAACGCTTTGCAGCGTCGGCCCGACGGATCAGAACGGCAGCTTCATGCCCGGAGGCAGCTGCATGCCCGCGGTCATGCTGGCGGTCTTCTCCTGGCTGGCCTGCTCGACCTTGCGCACGGCGTCGTTGACGGCCGCGGCGATCAGGTCTTCCAGCACTTCCTTGTCTTCCTGCATCAGGCTGTCGTCCAGGGTGATGCGCTTGACGTCGTGACGACCGGTCATCACCACGCTGACCAGGCCCGCGCCCGACTGACCGGTGACTTCCGCATTGGCCAGCTCTTCCTGCATCTTGGCCATTTTTTCCTGCATTTGCTGCGCCTGCTTCATCAGGCCAGCCATGCCACCTTTCATCATGGGATATCTCCTCGAAATAGGATGGTTCGTTTGCCGGGCGCGCTGGACGCCAGGCCTTGTTACTGGGTCTGCGCCGCGGGTGCGTCCACAGGCTTGATCGTATCCTCGCGAATGATCGCGCCAAACTGTTGCAGCATCTGCTGGATGAACGGATCGGCGTGGATCGAAGCTTCCGCCTGTCGTTGCCGCTCTGCCCGCTGTCGCGCTGCCGCTTGCGCGGGCGTTTCCTGTTCCGGCCGGACCAGCTCGATACGTAAATGGATCGTGCGGCCCTGCAGCTGGTTCAATGCTTCGTTCAGACGGCGCTGCTGGGTCAAGTTGAACAACGCGCTGTGCGCGGGATCCAGGTGCAGCAGCCAATTGTCGCCCTCGGCTTCCATCAGCGTGCAGTTGGCGGCGATGCTGCCGGTCATGCCGGAGATCGGCAGTTTCGGGAACATTTCCAGCCAGTCGGCGGCCAGACCTGTGGCGGGCATCGCGGCAGGCTCGGGTTCGGGCTCGACCGGCCCGTCGTCGCTGACGCTGTCGTGGGCGAGTTCGTCCAGATAGCTGTAGGAAGCCGGGTCGATGTCGACGTCCGGCTCGACATAATCGTCATCCGGTGGCGGCTCGTCGTCACGACCCATGGGGCCTGAGACGTAACCCTCATCGTGAGTGGGGTCCGGGATGGCTTCGAGCATCGCTGGGGTGACCTGTTCGGCCACCGCGGGAGCCGGGATTGGCGCTTCGGGCGCGTCCGGTACCGGACTGGCCGGTGCCGGAGTCGGCATCGGCGTCAGGTCAGGCTGCTCGGCGACAGTGTCCAGAACCGGTTCCGGCACCAGTGGCACGACAGGACCGGTCGGGACGGCAATCTCCGGGTCCACGGACGCGCCGGCCGGGGCCTTGGGCTCGTTCCACGGCAGATCGATTTCCTCGACCGGTGCCGGCTGTTCCGCCGCTGGCGCGGGTTGCGGTATCGGTGCCGCTGGCGCTGTCGGCGCGGTGGCCTGCTCTGGCGCCGCAGGAGTGACAGGCGCTGCCGGTGCTACATCCGCCACCACCGTATGGGAATCAGTCGTGGCCTGGCTGATTCCCGCTGGCTTTAGCGGCTGCTTCGGCGTGTCGACCACGTCGGCCGGGCGGAACGCCAGCATGCGCAGCAAGACCATTTCGAACCCGCCGCGAGGCTCCGGCGCCAGGGGCAGATCCCGACGACCAATCAGCCCCATCTGATAATAGAACTGCACATCTTCGGCGGGCAGCGCCTGCGCCAGGGCCAGCACCCGATCCCGGTCGCCCTGACCGTTATCGATGCCTTCAGGCATCGCCTGGGCAATGGCGACGCGGTGCAGAACGTTGAGCATTTCCGACAACACGCCGTTCCAGTCCGGCCCTTGCTCGGCCAGCCGCCGTATGGCTTCGAGAACGCCACGGGCGTCGCCTTCCAGCAGCGCGGTGAGCACGTCGAATACCTGACCGTGGTCCAGCGTACCGAGCATGGCTCGCACATCGGCCGCCAGCACTCGCCCCTCGCCGAACGCAATCGCCTGATCGGTCAGGCTCATGGCATCGCGCATGGAGCCGTCCGCCGCCCGGCCAAGTAACCAGAGCGCGTCTTCTTCGAACGGCACGTTCTCGACGCCAAGCACATGGGTCAGATGCTCGACCACGCGCTCGGGCGTCATGTTCTTCAAGGAGAACTGCAGGCATCGCGACAGAATGGTGGCCGGCAGCTTCTGCGGGTCGGTCGTCGCCAGAATGAACTTGACGTAGGGCGGCGGCTCTTCGAGGGTCTTGAGCAAGGCGTTGAACGAGTGGCTGGAAAGCATGTGCACTTCGTCGATCAGATAGACCTTGAAGCGGCCCCGGCTGGGTGCGTACTGCACGTTGTCCAGCAACTCGCGGGTGTCTTCGACCTTGGTCCGGCTCGCGGCGTCGATTTCGATCAGGTCGACGAAGCGGCCTTCATCGATCTCGGTGCACACCGAGCAGGTGCCGCAGGGCGTCGAGGTGATCCCGGTCTCGCAGTTCAGGCATTTGGCGATGATGCGCGCGATGGTCGTCTTGCCGACGCCACGCGTGCCGGTAAATAGGTAAGCGTGGTGCAGACGCTGACTGTCCAGCGCATTGATCAGAGCCTTGAGCACATGGGTCTGGCCGACCATTTCGCGGAACGAGCGCGGACGCCATTTACGTGCAAGAACCTGATAACTCATCGAAAACCGTCGCGACTAGGAAGCTGAAGACCGCTAATGCTAGCGGAGCAAGGGCAAAAAAGCATCCGGTGCCGCCGGTTATCTGCCCGATCCGGGGGCGCTTATAGACCCGCAGGTAACGGGATGACCTGCGTACGCCGCGCAGGCCTCCCGTTTGCAGCCAGCCAGACGCGGCAAACCGGTTCGTTTACGTTACAAAGCCACCTGATTAAAAAGCATGTCTGTAACAACTGTGATTTGACCGAAGCGCCCTTTTTGTATTCCTTACGAGCTTTCCCACTTGCAAGGAAGCAAGACCATGAATGCAACGACCTCCCCGAACCTGGTCATCAGGCAAACCACCGACCTGATCGTCGTCCACTGCTCCGCCACCGGGCCGGTCGCCGACATCGGCGCAGCGGACATCACCCGCTGGCACAAACAACGCGGCTTCGACACCATCGGTTACCACTACGTGATACGGCGAAACGGAACCCGCGAAACCGGACGCCCCGAGAACACGGTCGGCGCCCACGTGCGAGGCCATAACGTCAATTCCATCGGCGTTTGCCTGGCAGGCGGAGTCAACGCCGCTGGCAAGCCCGACAACAATTTCACACCGGCCCAGTTCACGACACTGGAAACCCTGCTGAAAGAGCTGCGCGAACGTTATCCCAGGGCACGCATCTGCGGACACCGGGACCTGTCCCCCGACAAGAATGGGGACGGCAGGATCACCCCGGATGAGTTCATCAAGGCATGCCCGTCTTTCGACGTAGCGCAATGGTGCAGACAACGTGGAATCCAGGCTCAGGGCTAAGGACGATTCTGTCCAAGGCGACTGGAAGATATGAAGGCAGTGGGGAAGCTTGAAAGGCAGGACTGACGATACGAAGGTTCGTCAGGTGGCAACCCCACCAGCCACACCCCGGCACACAATGTCACCGCTACGGCTGCTCCCTTCCAGGCCTGACCGGGTTCACGGCTGATCGTTGCGGGGGGACCGGTGGGGTCACCATAACGACACCCGCCTGTTGGCGAGCCGCGCCATTGTACCGGTCTTGAGCGAAGTTACAACCGTTGATGCGGATAAAATTCCAGATGGGTCAGGCACTTGTAATGCAGACAACCTGTAGGAGTGGATTTATCCGCGAGGCGCCGGTGTGCCCGAGACATTCCCTGCGCCTGACCCGCCTTTTCGCGGATGAATCCGCTCCTACGAAAATCTGTAGGAGCGGCCGGGGCGGCGATCCGCTTCATCCGCGAAGGGCCGCGGCTCTAACTCATTCGGTAGGTCGCAGCGCTCCAGTATCGATTGCCGGTACTTGTATGGCGAATCCATCCAGCAGCTTCCAGCTGCTTTGCGATCATCCGGTTCATGAATCCATGACCAAGCAAAAGAACCGAGCCTTCACAGCTAAGATCTTCAAGGCGTTTTGCAGCCTCAGCAGCCCGCGCCCTTGCCTCGCGAGCAGACTCGACATTCCTGGCGAAACCGCACAACCATGAAACACGAAGAATGAATGCCCACGTGAAGGGAGCGAGTCGTGGACGTGCCCATCGTCCATAGGGCAACTGTGCCTCGCAGAAAATCTCATCCACGATGGTGGGTTGAAGACCCAAGGCCTGGATGGATGTGAGCGCACGGGGCGCGTTGCTCGACACAATTACTTTGGCGGTAGCGGCCAGCTCCAGGCTGGCTTCAGGGGCAGGCTGGTTCGTAATCACCGAGAGATTGTATTGCTCGATCCAGTTTTTCATACCCAGTGCCGAAACCTTGTCGACTGTGGTCAGATTCGGCTGGCCATGACGCATTAAGATAATTTCCTTGCCCACTGTGATCACGTCCTTGAGTTGCAGCCGAGCGAATACATGGATTCGCGTTATGTGAGTAGTTCAGGGAATGCTCGCGGATAAATCCGCTTGTGTCTTCCATCAGGCTAAAGTCTGGGGTGAGAGGGGTGGACGGCAAGCTGTCTAATCGCGGTGCCCTTGAGCACGTGTAGGAGCCAAGCTGCCGTCCACTCTTCCCGC